>NZ_CAMCBS010000001.1 GCF_945873075.1 uncultured Moraxella sp.
GCCATTTGCTTTGGCATTTGATGTGGTGACCATGCCACTACAAATCTTGGGTGCGCTAGACTGATTGACTGGCTTTACTATTAAGGAGAGCTTATGGGATTGCAGCCGTGGCAATGGGTGGTTGCAGGCTTATTATTGATGACTTTGGAGCTGTTTTTGCCAAGCTTTGCAGCCTTGTGGTTTGGCGTGGCGGCATTGATGACAGCGCTGATCATTTGGCTTGTGCCGATGGGACTGCTTGGGCAGGTGATGATTTGGCTTGGGCTGTCGATTGTTTGCTGTGCGCTGTGGTTTTGGTTTGTACAGCCACGCATCAAAAATCGCACCAAAGCAGGCTTGGGCGGTTCGGTCATCATCGGTGAGATCGGTATGATTAGCCAAGCTGTGCATGATGGCTGTGTGGGGCGAGTGCGATTTACGGTGCCAAAAGTTGGTGCTGACGAGTGGCTGTGCCGCACCGCAGATGGTCAGGCGTTGGTAGTGGGTGAGCGAGTCATCGTCACAGGTGTTATAGGCAATGAGCTTGTGGTCGCTAGAAAATAACCAATTGAGCGTCTTGATTAATTTTGCTATCTTGGCAAGTTTTTGGGGAAATTAAGGAGAGTGTATGTTTGGCGTGAGTAGTGTGGTTTTGGTGCTGATTATTTTTGTGGTATTCACCATCTACAAAGGGGTGCGCTTAGTATCACAGGGCGAAAAATGGATCGTACAGCGACTGGGTAAATATCATCAGACACTTGAGCCGGGGCTGAATTTTATCATTCCTTATGTCGATGCGGTGGCGTACAAAGTCACCACCAAAGACATCGTACTTGACATCCCAAGCCAAGAAGTCATCACTCGTGACAATGTCGTCATCATCGCCAATGCCGTGGCATACATCAACATTGTACAGCCAGAATATGCGGTCTACGGCATCGAAAATTATGAACACGGCATCCGCAATCTGGTGCAGACATCGCTACGCTCGATCATCGGTGAGATGGATCTGGATGCGGCATTATCCAGTCGTGATCAGATCAAAGCACAGCTCAAGCACGCCATCAGCGATGATATCGCCGACTGGGGCATCACCCTAAAGACAGTGGAAATCCAAGACATCAAGCCATCAGCGACCATGCAGCTGGCGATGGAAGAACAAGCTGCCGCCGAACGCCAACGCCGTGCGATGGTCACTCGTGCCGATGGCCAAAAACAAGCTGCCATCTTGGAAGCGGATGGCCGTCTTGAAGCATCTCGCCGTGATGCCGAAGCGCAAGTCGTGCTCGCTCGCGGCTCAGAAGAGTCGATCCGTCTGATCTCACAGGCGATGGATGGCAAAGAGATGCCTGTCGTGTATTTGCTCGGTGAGCAGTACATCAAGGCGATGAATGAGATAGCACAGTCGGACAATGCCAAAACCGTCGTACTGCCTGCTGACATCCTAAATACTGTCAAAGGACTGGTGGGCGATAAGTTCAAGGCCTAAGTGACAAACCTGCCCAAGATGTTGGGCGGGCGATGAAAATAGAAAAAATAGATATCAGCAATAAAGCCACATGAAATTTGGGTTCATGTGGCTTTATTACTTGTCCTGCTTGGGCGATACCCATCCTTGCTAGTCTATCCTAGATACAGCGGTCATCCTTGTTGGCCTATCCATTTGCCATCTCCTTGCTGTGTGCATAGTATCGCAAATTTGCCTGTATAAACCTAGTGGCAGATGACGGCAATGTGTGTAAGCATTTTCGTACAAGATGCTGATGGCTGTTGATGATTGCGTGCAGGGCGTGGTAATGAGCTGATACTTGCGTATTTGATTACTTTTTGTTATATTGGACAAAAATTTTTAGAATGAATTGGTCAAATTGCCAAAAAAAGCACAGACTTGTACTGCCAATCAAGCAACGCAAGCCCTGCCTTGACCAACACCCACCAATGTAAAAAAAATGCAAAAAGGACGACGCATGAGCCATACAATTCACACGCCTTTGACTTATCATATCGACACCTTGCCACTGACCGATGCCGCTGCGATGCTAGCATCGTTTGACACGCTGACACCGAGTGACTACAAGGACGGTAGCTATCGTTTGCGCCGTTATTCGGTTTTTGAGTATGACAGACAGGCGCATCAGCTTGTCAAGCAAGCCAATACCGCCTTTGTCCAAGATGACAGCCTAAATGAGTTTCAGGGTAATGTCGCACGCCACTATGATGATTTGACCGATGCGACCATCACGGATGCGGACTTTGGGCGGATGATGGCGACTTTTGCCAAAGTGACCAATCTGCCACAGCTTAGCCAAATCGCCGTGCATCAGATGCGTATTCTTGCCAAAGATGCGGATAATAATGCCGTCGCCACGCCCGAAGGCATCCATCAAGATGGCTTTGATTATGTGGGGGTATTCACGATGGCACGCCACAATGTCACAGGTGGCGAGCTGTTTATTTGGCAAAATAAAACCGATGATGCACCGATGGCGATGCTTGACCCGTCCGCGGGGGATTTTTGTGTGATTAATGACAAGCAGCTGTGGCACAGTGCTGGCGATGTCACACCCAAGCAATCAGGGCAAGGCTATTGGGATTTGTTCGTCTTGACGGCGTGCGATGAGTCTGTAAAATAGCCCAAATCACTCACAAAAAGGATAGTATCATGTATGATGTTGCTCGTATCCGTCAAGGGTTCTTGGGCCTTGCGATGGCGGATGAAAAAGGACAATTGCCCCTGCTGTTTGATGGCCCCGGTGGTAGTCAACTGCCTAAGGTCGTCGTCGATCAGATGGCAAATTATCTGTATCATTTTAATAGTAACTTGGGCGGCTTTGCGCACGCAGGGCGAGTGACGGCGCAGACCAATGAAAAGGCTCGCCAAAAGGTGGCAACTTGGCTCAATTGCCCAAGTGATGCGGTGTTTTTTGGGCTTAATGCCACGAGCTTGATGTTCCATGTGTCACGGACGCTGTCGCAAGATTGGCAGGCGGGCGATAATATTGTACTAAGCTGTATGGATCATTTTTCGCACGTGTCATCTTGGCAGACAGCCGCCGAAGATCGTGGCGTGACGGTGCGTAAGATACCGCTCGTGGCAGATGGCAGTAAGCTTGATTTGTCAGCGCTGGATCAGCTGATTGATGAGCGGACTCGCTTGGTGGCGGTGTCTTTGGCATCCAATGTGCTTGGCACTAAGACAGACATTGCACCTATTATCGCTAAGGCACATCAAGTTGGTGCGCTCGTCAGTGTCGATGCGGTGCACGCCATCGTGCATGAACTTATCGATGTGACGGCGATGGAGTGTGATGTGCTGTTTGCATCGGCGTACAAGATTGGGGCAGCACGACTGGGTATCGGCTATATGAAGCCGTCATTGATGAGTCAAAATCGTTTTTATAAGGTAGAACCAGCGACCGATGCGCTGCCTAATGCATGGGAGCAGGGCACGCAGTCGTTCGAAGCGCAAACATCCATCGTGGCACTGCTTGAGTACTGGGCGACTTTGTCAGGTGATGATGCAGGCGATGACAGGACTCGCCTAGCACAGGCGTATCAGCGTGTCATGGCACATGAGAATGGTCTTGGGCAGGTGTTTTTGCAGGCGGTGGGTAAGCGAGATTATATCAAGCTGTATGGCAAGGCGGATACCGTTCAGCGTACGCCGACTTTTGCTTTTAATCTGATGAAAGATGGGCAACTCATCGACCCAAAACAAGTCAGTCAGTGGCTTGGCGAGCATAATGTTGCACTGCCGTGTGGTAATTTTTATGCGTTGGATGTGGTGCGACAGTTGGGCTTGGTTGAGACTGGATTTTTGCGTGTGGGATTTTTGCATTATAGCACGGTGGATGAGATTCACCGTCTATTTGAACTGCTCGATGAATTTGTGGCGACGCACTAGATGCCCATCAAAAAAAGCTCAAACCGTGTGGTTTGAGCTTTTTGTTTGGCGCGGTCAGATCACTTCTTCTCTTCACGCACTTTATTCACTAGAAAATCAACGACTTGTGGCACTTTGGCGTCTTCGCCTGAGACCACATATTTGCCATGTACCACGACCGCAGGCACACCAGTCAGCTGATAGCGCATCGCACCAGCTTTGGCACGCTCAATTTTGGTGGTGACGGCGAATGAATTATATAGGCTGTTAAATTTTGCCTTGTCCACGCCTTGAGAGGCATACCAGTTGGCTAGGTTTTCTTGCGTGCCGATGACACGGCGGTTGCCATCTTTGTGGACGGTGTCAAATAGTGCTTGATGCGTTTTTTCTTGTGCGCCAAGCTGCTGTGCGGCATAAAAACCACGAGCCGCCACTTCCCATTGTGAGTTTAGCGCAGCAGGGGTTTGGAAAAATGCCACATCTTTGGCACGAGTTTTTGCCCATTTTTGCATATGCGGTTCTAGGTTGTAGCAGTGTGGGCAGCCATACCAAAAGAACTCACGCACGACAATCACATCACCGGCGATGGTTTCAGGGTTTGATAAAACTTGATAATCTTTACCTTCAACGAAATTGGCATGGCTAAGTGTCGCAAGACCAACAGCAGTCGCAAGTAATGTTGTTTTGAGTGCAAATTTCATACAATGTTTCCTTAATCAGGCAAAAATCGCCAAAACTGGGTGAACCTGCCTTGTGTGCGGTTCGGCACGATGACAAATTCAAACAGCGTATAGTTTAGCGTATTTTGGGGCAAATGTGGCAACTGTTTTCTTAATAAATCGTTGCAGTTTGTGTAAATTTTTATGTATTTGGCTCAAGCTGGTGCAAAATCGGCAAAAATCGTGCAGGTTTTGGCAAGATGGGTAAGCTTGGCGTATGTATGTGCTTGCGTCATTATCGATGATCAATGGCAATAAAATAACCATTTTGCAACAGCAATACAGGCGAATAAAGTAGTCAAAAACCACAAAAAATGCTAAGATGGTACTATTTGAAATTGAAAAACAATTAAGGTGTCTCATGCAACACAACCAAGCCACAACCGCCAATAATGCTGACTTTGATGAGATTGGCAAATTCACCAAACTTGCCGATGAGTGGTGGGATCGTATGGGGGCGTTTAAGTCCTTGCATGACATCAATCCACTGCGTCTAAACTGGATCGAAGATCGCACCAATGAGCATCTAGGCTCGCCACTACAGGGCAAAAAAGTCGTGGATATTGGCTGCGGCGGTGGGATTTTGGCGCACTCGATGGCAGTGCGTGGCGCAAGCGTGCTGGGTGTGGATCTGGGCGATGAGAACCTAAAAGCCGCCGCCATCCATGCCGATAAGACGGGTATGAGCGATACGCTTAAGTTTCGCTGTGTGCCCGCTGAAGTCTTGGCAAGCCAAGAAGCTGAGCAGTATGATGTGGTGACCTGCATGGAGATGCTAGAGCATGTGCCTGATCCATCAGCGATCGTGCAGGCGTGTTTTGATTTGACCAAACCAGGCGGCGTGTGCGTGATGAGCACGATTAACCGTAATCCTAAGTCTTATTTATTTGCCATCGTCGGCGCTGAATATGTGCTCAATCTCGTCGATAAAGGCACGCATGATTATCACAAATTCATCACCCCAGCTGAGCTTGATCAGATGGCGATGCGTGCAGGCTTTCGCCGATTTGACATGACAGGACTGCATTATAACCCCATCACCAAGCACTATTGGCTGTCTAATCGCAATGTCGATGTGAACTACATGATGGCATTTATCAAGCCAAGCGAGTAACTGATGAAAAAACTGCAAGCGGTCTTGTTTGACCTAGATGGGACACTGATTGATACCGCACCTGATTTTATTCGTATTATCAAAGACTTATGCCGTGAAGATGGACGAGATGCGCCATCGGATGCTGCCATTCGTGAGCAGGTGTCGGCAGGCGCTCGGGCGATGGTGAAGCTGATTTTTGGTGAAAAATTCCATGATGTCAGCGATGATGATACCGAGCTGTTGGCGTATCGTCAGGCATTTTTGGATCGTTATGAAGCGGATATTTGTGTCGATAGTCAAGTCTTTGCAGGGCTTGAGACGCTCTTGAGCACTCTTGAGGGCCGCCAAATTCCTTGGGGTATTGTCACCAATAAGCCACGCTATTTGGCGACCAATTTGCTTGAGCGACTTGAGTTGAGCGAGCGTTGTGCGGTGCTCGTCTGCCCTGATGATGTGACGCATACCAAGCCTGACCCTGAGCCGATGTATCTGGCGTGCGATACCATCAAGGTCGATCCGACTGCGTGCATCTATATCGGAGATCATCACCGTGATATCGAAGCGGGCAAGGCAGCAGGGATGACGACGGTGATTGCTAAGTTTGGTTATTTATCCAAAGACGATTTGGCAAGTCTTGATACTTGGGGGGCTGATGCCATTCTTGAGACGCCTGATGTACTGCGTGAGTGGGTATTGGCGCAAATTTAGGTGAATTAATCATTTTAGTTTATAAGTATCGTTTTATCAGTTATAGTAGAAAATTATGACAGAACAAATCTACACGCATGACAAGATGCGTGCTTTTGAGTATCAAGCAGACAGCCTAAAAGATAAAATCATCCTAGTCACAGGCGCAGGCGATGGCATTGGCAAGGTGGCGGCATTGACTTATGCCAAATGCGGTGCAACCGTGCTACTGCTTGGCAAGACCCAATCCAAGCTTGAAGCGGTGTATGATGAGATCGAAAGCTTAGGTCTGGCTGAGCCTGCGATTTTGCCACTGGATTTGGAAAAAGCAAGTTTCGCCCAGATGCAAGAGCTTGCCAATCTGATCGAAAAAGAATTTGGTCATTTGGATGGTGTCTTGCACAATGCGGCGATTTTGGGCGCTTTGACACCGCTTGAAATGTATGACCCGATTACCTTTGAGCAGGTGATGCGTGTGAACTCGACAGCGGTGTTTATGCTGACCCAAAGCCTAATTCCGCTACTGCGAGCCGCCCAAAGTGGCTCGGTGGTGTTCACCAGTAGCAGTGTCGGTGCCAAGCCTCGTGCATTTTGGGGAGCGTATGCACTCTCCAAGCAGTCTGTTGAAGGTATGACCACCATCTTTACCCAAGAAACCCAAAACATGACCGCCCTACGCTTTAACTGCATCAATCCTGGGGCGACACGCACCAATATGCGTGCACACGCTTTTCCTGGTGAAGACCCTTATACACTAAAGACCCCCGAAGACATCATGTCGGTCTATGTGTATCTGATGACCGATAGTGCATCAGGTGTCAAAGGGCAAGTGGTGGATTGTCAGCCCAAATAACCATTAACAAACCCATTGGTATTCCCGTGAGTTTATTTCAAAATTTATTAATCATTACAGCCCTGATTTTGACTTCCAGCTTTTTCTCGATTTCAGAAATTGCACTGGCAGGCGCTCGCAAAATCAAACTTAAGCTACTTGCCGAATCAGGCGATGAGCGTGCCGAAAAGGTGCTTAAGCTCCAAGAAAATTCTGCCGACTTTTTTGCGACTTCGCAGATTGGTCTGAACGCCGTTGCCATTTTGGGCGGTTCGGTGGGTGAGGGTGCGCTGCGTCCTTATTTCATCGACTGGATTGGCATGGTGTATCAAGGCGAATGGCTTGAGAGCATTGCGTTTTTTGCGTCATTCATCATCATTACTTTGCTGTTCATTCTCTATGCTGATTTGATTCCTAAGCGTATCGCCATGATTAATCCTGAAAAGGTGGCGCTTGCAGTGATTAATCCGATTAATCTGACCATCAAAGCGGTCAAACCGTTGGCATGGTTTATCAATGCCATCGCCAATCTGACCTTTCGTATCTTTAAGGTCAATACCGCACGAGATGACAACATCACCTTTGATGATATCTCAGCCATCGTCGATGCCGGTGCTGAAGCAGGCGTGCTGATGGAACAAGAACAGCACTTTATCGAAAATGTGTTTGAGCTTGAAGAGCGGACTGTACCATCGTCGATGACTGCTCGTGAAGATGTGGTGTTTTTCACCCTTGATGAGAGCGAAGACAGCATCCGCCAAAAGATTGCCGATTATCCGTATTCCAAGTTCTTGGTGTGTAATGAGCACATCGACCAAGTCATCGGCTATGTCGATACCAAGGATATCTTGGTGCGTATTATGAATAATCAGTCGTTTTTTCAGCTCAATGAATCGACGATTCGCAATATTCTCATCATCCCTGATACGCTGACGCTCTCTGAGCTGCTCGATAAATTCCGCGCCAGTAACGAAAAAATGGCGGTGGTCATCAACGAATATGCGCTCGTGGTCGGTGTGATTACGCTGTCGGACATTATGATGACAGTGATGGGCGACTGGGCATCGGCTGAGCCTGAGGATCAGCAGATTATCCGCCGTGATGAAAACTCGTGGTTCATCGATGGCATCACCCCGATCGATGATGTCAAGCACGCACTGGATATTGATGAATTTCCTGATTGGGATCATTATGAGACTTTGGCAGGCTTTATCATGTATCGCCTGCGTAAGATTCCACGCCTAGCGGACTGGGTTGAGCATGAGGGCTATAAATTTGAGGTGGTGGATATCGACCATTATAAGATTGACCAGCTGCTCGTCACTCGCCTTGCGCCAAAACAAGAGGCTGACGACTAACTCATCAAAAACCCACCAAAAGCGAATGCGACCATGCGTTCGCTTTTTTTGTGCGTAAAATTTGAACAAATTTTGAACAATTTTTAAATTTAATTAATAAAATCAATACATTACAAAAATCGCCAAAAAATTTGAAATTTTTAAAAATAGTATACTATTTTTACTTGTTATTGACATAACAAGTAAAACAATCTCTGGTTAAAAATTTTTTGTCCAAATGAGGATGGGTGCCATGACCAAAAAATCGGCCGTATATCAAGAATATCTGATCACTCAAGATGTCAGCGGCAGCATCAAAGTACTACGCAAGTTTGACAATGTCAAAGCAAGCCTTCGTGCCATCGCTGATGAAGTGGGCTTTGAATACGATGATACATGGACTACTCGTCAATTTGGCACAAAACTCATCAAAGAATATGGCGAAAATGACATCGCTCAGATCGGCGAATATGGCGTACAGGTGCTTGATAGCGGTAGTATCGAGAGCTTTCAGTTGTATGACAATACCAAAGCAGCACTGCGTGACATCGCTGCAGCAATTGGCTTTGATTATGATGATAACTGGACCACTCGTCAATTTGGTTCAAAGCTGATTGATGCTTTGGCATAAATTGGCTGGTTAAATTTTAAGCAAATCTCACAACAGGAAATCAATCATGACTAAGAAAATTATCAAAGCACAAGTTACAGGTAAGCATCAAAACCGCACCGCACTTGGTATGATGACCGCTTTTGTCGCCATGTACCCAGCGGTAAATACATCAGCGCTCAAAGAGATGTTCACCACCAAAGCAGTCTGCCCTGATGCGGGCATCAGCCAGCTATTTTATAGCAAAAGCGAAATTGAGCAAGAGCAAGCCGATGGCAACGAATGGTTTATCAATGACAATGCGTGCTTTACCAAAGATGGCGAATGGCTGACTTTGGGCAATGGTCGCAAGCTTGCGTTCAACAAAGTGTGGACAGCAAAAAGCCTTGAGAAGTTGCAGGCGGCGTTGGCGGACTATGGCATCACCGGTGAAGTTGGCTCGGTGGATAAGTCGGCGACAGCTGGCTTTGAGATTTGTTTTGAGTCTGTTGAAGTACAGGTGACTGGCAAATTCCAAAACCGCACCGCACTAGGCATGATGGCAGCTTTTGTTGCGCTAAATCCATCGGTGACTGTAGATGCGTTGAACGAACAATTCCCAATGAAAGAAATCTGCCCTGATGCAGGCATCGAAAAGCTGTTCTTTAGCGAAGATGAAATCGATGAGATGATCGCTAGTGGCAACGAATGGTTCATCAATGATAATGCCTGTTTCACCAAAGATGGCGAGTGGCTTGAGCTTGGCAATGGTCAAAATGTGGCGTTCAACAAAGTTTGGACAGCAAAAAGCCTTGAGAAGTTGCAGGCGGCGTTGGCGGATCATGGCATCACAGGCGAAGTTGGCTTGGTGGATAAATCAGCAACAGTAGGCTATGTCATCGATTTCGACAATAGTACCCAAACCATTGTATTTTAATCAAATTTATATCTATTAAAGGAAAGATTGTGAGTAAAAAAATCACCAAAGCCCATGTTACTGGCAAAAGCCAAAACCGCACCGCGCTAGGCATGATGGCAGCTTTTGTTGCGATGCACCCATCGGTCACGGCAGCAGAGCTACGCACCAAATTCCCAAAATCACCGATCTGCCCTGATGCGGGGATTGACCATTTGTTTTATACCGAAAGCGAGCTTGCCCAGCAGACTTCTGATTGGTTCGTCAATGGCAATGCATGCTTTACCAAAGATGGCGAGTGGCTGACTTTGGGCAATGGTCAAAAAGTAGCGTTCAACAAAGTGTGGACATCTGGTAGCCTTGAGCGCTTGCAAGCTGAGATGGCGAAATTTGGCATCACAGGCAGTGTCGGCACAGTATCCAAATCTGCACCGGCAGGCTATGAGACTCGCTACGAATACGCCGAAGAGAAAAAAGGCGGCATTCCGATGTGGTTCTGGCTGATTATCATCATCTTGGCAGTGGTTGGTTATGCTGTAACCAATATGATGGCAGGCTAATTTTATTAATTGATAAGGAAAAATTATGGCACTAAGTACCAAAGTTATCGCACCATTTCTAGGTGCATCAGTAATCGCTGGTGAAGGCGTGTATGACGAAATCGCTCAAGGCTGTGTTATCGGTCTGGCTGATGAGCTGGGCTTTGCTGATCTTGATGCTGCTGTAGCAAGCGAAGTGGACAAAATCGCAGCGATGGATGATGATGCGTTTGATGAGTATCTAGCCGAAGCAGCTGAAGCGGTCGCTGACCAAGAAGCGGTATTGCTGATTTGCCTAAATGTCCTAGCGGCTGATGGCGTGATTAGCGTTAATGAATTGGCAAATTATTTTGCATTTGCTGATGTGCTAGAAGTCTCTGAAGACCGTGCGAGCGAAATTTTTGATGACTTTGTCGATGCGATGGACGACCTAGTTATCGAAGATGAAGAGTAATAATCAAGGGAGAATATGCGATGAGCACTCTAAAAAGAACCGCCAGTGGTAAAGTTGATAAGCGTACCAAAGAGTATAAAGAGCTAGTTGAGCGTGCCAAAAAAGCTCGCCTAGCAAAAGCAAAAGCTGCCAAAGCAGCAGAAAAAGCAGCGGCAAAACCTGCTGCAAAAACTACAGCCAAAACCACTGCCAAGACAACGGCTAAAAAGCCTGCGGCATCAAGCATCAAACGCCGTGCAGATGGCAAAGTGGATTTGCGCACCAAAGAAGGCAAAGCAGTCGCTGAGCGTATGGCAAAAGCCCGTGCAGCTCGTAGCACTGAGCAAAAAGGTATCGCAAGCTTGCTTAAAAAGCTACTGAAATAATTAGCCTGTACGCAAAAGCCCAAGTCGCAGCAAGAGTGTGGCTTGGGTATTTTTCTATCAATCGGTTGGGAGATGATGATGTTTATCATTGGGCTTGTGCTGTCGCTGTTTGTGCTTTGTATGATTGCGGTGGCGATCTGTGCGAATAGAATGTTTTTATCGCCATTGATTGCTGCGATTTTGATGGTGATTTATGCTTATCTTTATGGTCAAGTGGCATCATCGGTGTTTGATGTGGTTGGCGGTCTTGGGAGAGCAAGAACGGTGCTGTTTTGGTTTGCGGTAGCGTCAATTGCCATGATTATTGCGCCCAATCATACACGCACTACCAAAAAAGGCCGTGCGGACAAGCGATTTAAACAAGAGTATGACAGTGGCAAAGTTGGTGTGACGGCATTTAGTGTGGTGATGGGATTGTCGGTCATTGGTATGTTGTTTTTGCTCAAAAAATTTGGCATTTGGCAATGATATTGCGTGGTAGTTGGGTGAGTTGATGCTGGATTTGCAAGCGCTGATTGATGAATTTTTTCATCAGTATTTACCAAAAGATGATGATCTTGAGCTTTATAATGAAGCGATGCTACAGCATGAATTGGGGTTTTATTTGCGCAGTCGTTTGCCTACTTATAAAGTGCAGCTTGAGCGCAATATCAAAAGCTTGGTAGGTCATGCTGATACCATCAAAAAAGAAATTGATATCTGTCTTTTGAGTGCCGATTTATCCGAAAAATACGCCATTGAACTAAAATTCACCCCAAATGGCGAAGCGCCCGAGAAAATGTACGCCTGCGTCAAAGACATTCGTTTTATGGAAGAGTTAAAGGCATTGGGGTTTGTGAGTACGGCGTGTTTATGCGTGGCGACTGATCCAAAGTTTTATACATCTGGGCGGATTAAAAGCGGTATTTATCGATTTTTTCGTGAGCGATATCTGCTCACAGGCACGATTGACAAGCCAACTGGTGCAGTCAAAGAGCAAGTTACTGTGATGGGGCAATATCGGATTGAATGGCGCAAATTTGACCGCAGCGTAGCATCGCCCAGACGCTATTTTGCTATAATCATTTGATAAATAAGGTAAATAAATATGGGATTTCGCTTCAAAAAAAGCATCAAGTTGATGCCAGGTGTAAAAATCAACATCAGTAAAAAAGGTCTAAACAGCGTATCACTCGGCGGTAAGGGCGCATCGATGAATCTGGGTAAAAAGGGTCGTCGCACCACCGTCGGCATTCCTGGTACGGGGCTGTCTTATACCAGCACCAGCAAGCGCCGCCGCACGAGCACCAAGCGATCATCGGGCGGCTGTGGGGGTTTGATTTTGCTTGTGGTGATTGTGTTGGTGGTGATTTGGCTGTTTTTCTAGAGCGATTTAGCGCACCACCATCCCCATCAACTCCCCATCCCATGCCTGCCACATGGCATCATCCACCATCTGCCCAAAAATCATCTCAAGACGGCTATCTGCTCTCTCATCGGTATCGCTGATACTGATGCCATCAGGGGCGATGTTGAGCATTAGCCAGCCTTCGGTGGTATGGATGATGCCTTTGATACGCAGATAGTCTGGGCGAGACAGTAGCCATTTTTGGAGCTCATAGCTGTCAAACTGCCAATCACTCGGCAGTCGCCATCCGCCCACATGATGCGCACCCATCATCTCATGATAGCGAAAGGGTAGCGTGGCATCACTCTCTTGCTCTGTATCAGTGCTGGCAGGGCGTGCTAGAGTTGAGCCAAGCGAGATGATGGCGCTTGGGGTGCGTGGCGTGTGCGCTGTATTTAGCAGTGCCTTGACATCGATATCATCTATGCCAAATACTACCATCGCCTGCGGATTGATCTTGCCAATCCAAGCAGTGAGCGCATCGACATCGATATCATCAGTGCGATTGCACACCACCACATCGGCGTGGCGTACATGAGCGATATAGCCATCATGCTGACGGTATTTATCCTGTGCCCACTGTGTGCCTGACAGTACGCAGATGACAGCACGGATGTTGAGACTTGTTTGCCAATGGGGCTGGGTCAGCTGACTGAGTAATTCATCAGGATGAGCAAGCCCCGTCGGTTCGATGATCAGACGGTTTGGCTTGTGCGTGCCAAGCAGTCGCACTAGGGCAATCTGTAGCGGCAGCTGACTACTACAGCAAATGCAGCCACCGCTGACTTCTTTGATGGCGATGCCGTCATCACTATCAATCAGGCCGCCATCGATACCAATTTTGCCAAATTCATTAATCAATAGCGCCCAGCGTTCATCACAGGCTTTGTGATGGATGAGCCGATTGATGAGTGTGGTTTTGCCTGCGCCCAAAAAACCTGTGACGATGGTGGTGGGCGTAGCGCTGATTGGCTGTAAGTTCATGGATTTTCCCAACATTATGAATAATCATCTTGAGAGTTTGGTGGTAGGTTTTTGATAAATTGGCTCTTATTTCCATTCCAAGCACATTTTATACATTTGCCATGATGGAATACATGGTTGCATTTAGGATGGTTGTATAAAATAAAACCGCATTCTGGGCATAGTGATTGCATGATGGATGAATTGGCAAAATATGAACTACCACATTCATCACAAATTTTTAATTCATTATCCATAATTTTACGAATAAATAATAATTGGGGCAACGAATGCCCCAATTAATTAACTGCTTAGATGATCGTGTCAAATCAGCTTTCTGCACCATCTGGGACAAAGACATAGCCCACGCCCCACACAGTCTGAATGTAGCGAGCTTGTGATGGATTGTCTTCGATCAAGCGGCGTAGGCGAGAGACCTGCACATCGATAGAGCGTTCCATCGCACCCCATTCACGGCCGCGCGCCAAATTCATCAGCTTATCACGGGTCAGTGGCTCTCGTGGGTGCTGAACTAGGGCTTTTAGTACGCTAAATTCACCCGTGGTCAGTGTCACCACATTGCCATCACGCTTGAGCGTACGGGTCGATAGATCCAGTGTCCAAGGGCCAAATTCCACGACTTCAACCTGCTGACTTGGCGCACCGGGTAGCTCGCGGTTTTGACGGCGTAGCACGGCTTTGATACGAGCGAGTAGCTCTTTTGGGTTGAATGGCTTTGGCAGATAGTCATCAGCACCGGCTTCTAGCCCTGCGATACGGTCAGCATCCGAGCCTTTTGCGGTGAGCATGATGATAGGGATGCCGGCGTTGTCGTTACGCAGTCGCTTGCAGATGGCGATGCCGTCTTCGTCAGGGAGCATCAAGTCAAGTACAATCAGCGAAAACATCTCACGGTCAAGCAGCTTATCCATCTGCTTGCCATCATGTGCCACACGCACCACATAGCCATCATCTTCCAAGAAGCGTTGTAGTAGCGCACGCAAGCGAGCGTCGTCATCGACCACCAAAATGCGATGAGCAATGTTATCTAGGGTCTCTGTCATGTCATTATCCTTACAATCAAGCGGCGAACTGCCTTTGTCTTAGTGTACAATATTGCACAAAAAAATGTAACTATTTTTGTGTTAATTTTGGTCAATTTGCCAAAAGTCTGGGGGTGAATTTATGGCTTTATCATAGCATGGCTTTGGGCAAATGCTTGCGACTTTTATGGGGGTTTAACAAATTTTAAACAAGGGTGATATGAATTTTTAACCAATACGCCATTATGGGTGCGTTTTGTGGGGTAATTTTGGGCAAAACTTGCTATAATGGGCGAGTTTTGCCCTGATGTGGCGTCATTGTAGAAAACCATTATGACTGATGTTATGACCGATGTAACTGACCCAATTAACCATCAAGCCATCTATGAGAAGCTTGCCAAAGACCATGCCGTCAAGGCATCGCAGGTGCAGGCGTTTGCCAAGCTGTTTGATGAAGGCGCAAGCGTGCCGTTCATTGCTCGCTACCGCAAAGAGCAAACGGGCGGTTTGGATGATGAGCTGTTGCGTATGCTCGAAAAATCACTCGTCGCTGAGCGTGAGCTGGCTAGCCGCCGCTTAAAGATTTTGGATTTATTAGCTGCCCAAAACGTGCTCAATGATGAGCTGACCGAGCGTGTCAATGCCGCGACAAGTAAGCTTGAGCTTGAAGAGATTTATCAGCCGTATCGCCCACGCCGCCGCTCAATCGCCGCCAAGGCAAAATTGGCAGGGCTATTGCCGATTGCTGAGGCGATTTTGGCAGGGGCAAAGCCAAGCGAGGCATTGGCAGGCTTTGCAGCGCCTTTGATGCTCACCGATGAGACGGGCGAGAGCTTTGAGGCGGGCTTTGATGATTATGATAAGCAGCTTGGCGGTGTGCAGGCGATTATCCTAGATGACTGGGCGACAGCGCTTGAGCTACTTGATGAAGTGCGTACCGGCTTTAATGCCACCGCATCCATCCGCTCGGAGCTCATCGGCGAAGAAAAACGAGAAGTCGGCGAGAAATTCAAAGATTATTTTGAGCATAGCGAGCCATTTGCCAAGCTATCTAATCACCGCCTGCTTGCGATGTTGCGTGGTCGTCAGCAAAATGTGCTGGTACTTCATGTCGATGGCGAAGATGAGCCGTTTATTGCCAAGATTGCACAGCATTTTGGGGTGGATCAAAGTGCGGATAATGGCGAGTTTTTGTACGACACCGCCAAAAAACTTTGGACTGCCAAATGGCGTGCACAGATTGAGCATCGCTTATTGACCGAGCGTCGCTTGATGGCTGAGACCGATGCGATTGCGGTATTTGCCGAGAATCTAAAGCATCTGTTGATGGTCGCCCCTGCCGGTCGCAAGGTTATTCTTGGCGTCGATCCGGGTATCCGTCATGGTGTGAAGATGGCAGTGATTGACAGCACGGGTGATGTGCTAGCGACGCAGACGGTGTATCCGTTTAATCCTTATAATAAAGTTGATGAAGCCAAAAGCGAGATTGCAAAGTTAATCCGCACGCACCATGTCGAGCTAGTCGCCATCGGCAATGGCACAGCCAGCCGTGAGACCGAAGCACTGGTCAAATCTGTGATTCGTGATGAGAGCCTGCCTGCTACGGCACTTGTGGTATCAGAAGCGGGTGCGTCGGTGTATTCAGCCAGTGAGATTGCATCAAGCGAATTGCCTGACTTGGATGTGTCGGTGCGTGGTGCGGTGTCGATTGCCCGTCGATTACAAGATCCATTATCCGAGCTTGTCAAGGTCGAGCCAAAAGCCATCGGCGTCGGTCAATATCAGCATGATGTCAATCAGACCGAGCTTGAAGCCAGCCTAGATAAAGTCACCGAAGACTGCGTCAATGCCGTCGGTGTCGATGTCAATACCGCAAGCCCTGCCATTCTTGCGCATATCTCGGGGCTGAACAAAAATGTCGCTCAGCAGATTGTCGAGTATCGCCGTGCCAATGGTGCGTTTGTCAATCGTGAACAGCTTAAGAATGTCCCACGACTGGGCGTGAAGACCTTTGAGCAGGCGGCAGGCTTTTTGCGTATCAAAGATGGTGATGAGCCACTTGATGCCACAGGCGTGCATCCTGAGAGTTATGGCTTGGTGTATGAGATTTTGGCAAAGCATGGCAAGTCGCTTGGCGATGTACTCGGCAACGAAACTGCCGCCAAAGCACTCAATGACAGCAGTGATAGCTTTAGTCAGCTTGCCACTGTGACCGCTGAGCTTGCCAAGCCTGCACACGACCCCCGTGGCGAGTTTCGCACGGCGAAATTCCGTGATGATGTCAATGAAATCAAAGACCTACAAGTCGGCATGGTGCTCGAAGGCGTCGTGACCAATGTCACCGCCTTTGGCTGCTTTGTCGATGTTGGCGTGCATCAAGATGGCTTGGTGCATATCTCTGAGCTATCTGATGACTATGTCGAGAACCCTGCTGATGTCATCAAGCCCCAAGACATCGTCACCGTGCGTGTCATCTCGGTGGATGAAGCCCGTGGGCGTATCGGCTTTAGTATGAAATCTGAGCAGTCCAAATCTGCCAAAGCGGATAAGTCAGCCAAGGTGGATAAAGCGGACAAATCGGCGAACAACAAAAAAGCCGAGCGTACGCCTCGCCAAGACCGTCAAGATAAGCCTAAATCTGTCGCCAAACCTGCCAAAGCCATGGGCAGTCTTGGCGCACTGCTACAGCAAGCAGGGCTTGGCAAATAATTAAGCCCATCCTACTTGCCAAACCCATCAAGTCTGATTGCTTGATGGGTTTTTTTGTTTGGGGGCGGCAATGAATGATTTAAGACACAAAATAGCCAAGCTTAACCATGCTTATTATTAAGATGTGATAAACCTAATAAAATATTTAATATTTGTATAGTCAAACTTATCTATCAAAAAATAATGACTGATAAGTCCATAAAATTAAAAAGATTACTAGTAAGTGTTACGGTTATTTTGCTATAATAAAGCCATCAAATTAAGGCGTCTTTATTAAGATAAAGTTATTAAAAGAAATGATATATTATAACTTTTGCCAATTTGATAGGAGTAAATACCATGAAATACACCACAATATTCCGCCCATCGATACTCGCATGGATGATTACAAGTATTTTGATTGGTCACGCTCAAGCCAGCGTCGTGCGTAGCGACATCAATTATCAAGATGCCCGAGATTTTGCCGAGAATAAGGGTAAATTTGCCGTAGGTGCACGCAATATTGCCATCTATAATACATCAGGGCAATTGCTTGGCACGATGATGACGACAGCGCCAATGCCTGATTTTGGTGCGGTCGATAAAGTGGGTATCGCCACACTGATCGAGCCACAGTTTATCAACAGTGTGGCGCACAATGCTGGCTATACGACGGTGAATTTTGGTCATAAAGATGCCCAAAAGCGTGATTTTGATTATCAAATCGTCGCGCGTAACAACCTAACCCCGACCATTACCAACACCACCGATTTTCATGCACCACGCTTGCATAAGCTCGTCACGGAAGTTGCGCCGATGCCTGTGCATTATGCAGGCGAGCACCAAAGCGCTTATCAAGACCCCAATCGTTTCTCAGCTTATGCACGACTAGGCTCAGGGCTACAATATGTCGGCACAGGTGCAGAGAATAACGAAAAAACTTATTTGGCTTGGGCGTATCGCTATCTGACCGGCGGTAATGTGCCGAACTTTAGCCAAACTCAAGGCGTAAGCACAATCAACTTTCAGCGTAATATGAGCACCGCCAATGGCATCATGCCGACCATCATTGAGCAGGGTGATAGTGGCTCACCGCTACTTGCGTATGACATCGCAAGACAGCAATGGGGCGTGATTGGTGTCACTCGTGGCTACTCTAGCGATGAGTTTTGGTATTTGACGATGAAACCGCATTTTGTGGCGCAAAAACTTGCCGAGACTTATGCAGGTACGGTGGATAATACCCGAGCAGGTTCATCATTTACTTGGACGCCATCAGGCACGAGCAGTCGCATCACGGGCAATGGTCAAGCCTTGACGGTCAATCTTAAAGGTGATGATAGCCTAAATACCAGTACCGAAATGCTAGCGCTTAATCAAGGCAAATCGGTCAAATTCACCGGTCAGGCAGGCACTTTGGTGGTGGTAAATCCAGTGCATCAAGGTGCAGGTGCGCTTGAGTTTGAGACGGATTATACGGTCAAAGGCAGATTGCCGAGCACTACTTGGGTGGGTGCAGGCGTGGTCGTGGCGGATAATAAGACGGTCAATTGGCAACTTAAAAACCCAGCAGGCGACCGCTTATCCAAGCTTGGCAAAGGCACGCTGATGGTTAATGGCGCAGGGGTCAATGCAGGCGATATCAGTGTCGGCGATGGTAAGGTCGTGCTTGCAACAGCAGTTGATGCTCGTGGCAACAAGCAAGCGTTCAATCGTGTTGAGATTGTCAGTGGTCGCCCAACGGTGGTATTGGGCGATGCCAATCAAGTCGTGCCAGAGAACATCATCTTTGGCTATCGTGGTGGTCGCTTGGATCTTAATGGTACGACTTTTAATACCAAAGCCATCTCAAGTCAAGATGATGGTGCTATGCTTGTCAATCACAACACCACCGCCACTGCCAATGTCATCATTCGTGGTCTGGGTAAAGTTGATCCTGTGGCGACATGGGTGCAGTCAAGCCAAGCAGATGCCATCGCCAAGCGTAGTGATGTACTGACTTGGGGTCAGTGGGGTACATCAGGGGCGGATATTTATGAATATATCAATACCCACGCAGGCAACCGCAAGGATTACTTTATCCTCAAATCAGGCGGCAATGCAGGGACTTATTTCCCGACCAACCAAACTAGCAACCAAAGCTGGGAGTATATCGGCAGTGATAAGAATACTGCCATCAATACCGCCTTTACCCAAAAGATGGCAGGTGAGCTGACTTGGGGCAAATGGGGTATAGCAGGTGCGGATATCTATGAATATATCAACACCCATGCAGGCAACCGCAAGGACTACTTTATCCTAAAATCGGGCGGTAATGCAGGCACTTATTTCCCAACCAATCAGACCAGTAATCAGCATTGGCAATATCTGGGCAGTGATAAGCTGACTGCCATCAATGCGGTGATCAAGATTAAGGATTATCAGTCGCTTGATTGGGGCAAGTGGGGTACGGCAGGGGCAGATATCTATGAGTATATCAATACTCATGCAGGCAATCGCACGGATTATTTTGTGCTCAAAGCCGGTGGCAATGCAGGCGCATTTTATCCAACTAACCAAACCAGCAGTGACAACTGGGAATATCTAGGCAGTGATAAACAGCGTGCTATCCAAACGGTATTGTCTCGTCAGCATCTTGACAGTGGCGTGCAGACCTTTGCAGGGGTGCTTGGTGAGACCGCAGGCACTAATGGCAGAATGAATGTCACCTTTAAGCCGACGGATGCCAAAGACAGCTTATTCTTGACAGGTGGCGCACGGCTCAATGGCGAGCTCAAAGTCAATAACGGCACAGTACTACTCACAGGCAGACCTGTGCCCTATGCCTACAATCATCAAACCAAACAAGAAATCATCAAAGATGATGACTGGATTAATCGTGAATATCGTGCCAATGCATTCTCGGTCAATCATGATGGCAAGCTGATTTTTGGGCGTAATGCATCACTTGCGACGGGTAATTTTTATGCAGCGCAAAATGGCTTATTACAGCTTGGCTTTGTGCAGGGTAAGACACCTGTGTGTCAGCGATCTGACCATACAGGGGCAATCAGTTGCACCACGCCAACTGTGGGTACGGATGTGTATCAAAGTATCCCAACGCTCAAAGCGACGGGGGATACACGCCTATGGCACAATGCCGACTTGCATATCGGTAAGGCAGTGCTGACAGGCAAAATCACCGCCGACAAAGGCACAACCACCACCATTGAGCATGATGGTCAATGGCAGATGACCGCTGATAGCACGGTGGGGCATCTTGCGCTAAATGGCGGTACGGTAGATCTCAATGCCGCCAACAACCACAGTCGCTATCAGAGCCTGACCATCAATGGTAATCTGTCAGGGCAGGGTAAGTTTTATTATCTGACCAATGCCGATGCAGGCGTGGGCGATCGTGTGACGGTCAATGGCGTGGCGACGGGTAATTTTTCGTTAGCTATGCAAAATACAGGCGCTGAGCCAACTGCCATCAGTCCGCTGAGCCTATTGAATATCACCAATAACGCCCAAGACCCAAGTGCGCTCAATGTCTCGCTCGAAAATGGCTATGTGGATCTGGGCGCTTATCGCTATATCCTAAAAAACCAAAACAACGATTATCGTCTATACAGTCCGCTCCGAGATGTACAAGTCGCTCGCAATTATGAGCAAATCGAGGCACTACTTGCCGATGCACAGGCATCTGCCGATGCGTATGCCCAAGAGGTTGATGAGCTGACTACCCGAGTGATTAACACACTTGCCGAACAACAAAGCGTGCAGGCATCGATTGCACAGACACAACGAAGTGTGAATGCACAGCAGTCATATCTGAACAGCTTGCCGTGGATTCGTTTTGCGGCACGCATCCAAGCACGCAATCAGCTGTTGGCACTACAAAAGCAACTAGGCAGTTATACAACGCTCAACACTCAGCTACAGACGACAATCGAGGCGCTCAACCGCTCACTAGCACACGCCCAAGACCAGCAGGCAAATGCTCAATCCAAGCTTGAGGCGGTGGATTTGATGGTCAAAGATGTGCTCAAGCAAGCAGAAGATATTTGCCTAAAAACACAATCGCAAGAAGTGTGTAATGCAGTGGTGCGATTGACATCAGCCGAAGAGCTGCTTGATTTGACCAATGCGCTAGATGCACAGACGGTCAATATCGCCCAAAAAGATGGCATCAGTAGCTATTCAAATACCGCCTTGTCTGAGCTGTCTGCCCAAGTGAATAGTCTGCTCCAAGCCGAACGAGCTATTGATAAAGAGCTTGTAACACCAAAATCCGAGCCACTGTCTGTATGGGTGGCCTATGATACCCAAGCGTCCAAATCAAACTCGGATAATTATCGTAGCTATCACAATGACAGCACGATGACGCAGTTCGGCATCGAAGGTGCAGTGAGTGATACACTGCGTGCCGGCATGGTGCTCTCGGCGGTGGATTCGACACTTGCCTTTGATGGTGCACAAGGTGATGGCAAGCTCAAATCTGCCACCGCTTATCTCAAGGCGCAGTCGCCATCAGGCTGGATTGGTGCACTACAAGCAGGTGTGGGGCAAGCGGATAACGCCATTGAGATGAATGACAAATCCACCAAGATTGAGCGTGATATCAGCACGGTGGGGCTCAGTGTCGCCAAGACTTATCAAGCCAATAACTGGCAAATCCGCCCATCAGCAGGTGTCAAATATCATCGCTTGGCAGGCGTGGATTATACGCTGGATAATGCCGCTGTATCCACTTCACCACTGGGTTTGACGACTTATCAAGCAGGTCTGTCGGTGGCATATCCGATGACAATCGGTCAAGTACAGCTTGTGCCAAGCGTATCAAGCACCTACACCGATGCCAGCCACAATCAGCGTGCCGATGCTGTGCGTGTCAATGGCAATGCACTTGCGCTAAACTTCGATCGCTATACCACGCATGAGCTTGGCGTGACTGCTACCGCCAACAACTGGTCAGCATCCATCAATGCCGGCGTGATTGATGGCGAAGAGATGGATCGTCAGCGTCATGCAGGCGTGCGTATCGGTTATCAATGGTAAGCCGTAGGTGCTAAAAAAATGCCGATGACTAATTCATCGGCATTTTGTTTGGTATTGGTTAAGCAAGTTTTGGCTTATTTGCTTACGATACCCTTGTTGGCAAGCCATTCTTTCATCAAGACAATCTCTGGGTCTTGGGCATCGATGATGCCTTGGGCTAGGTTTCGGATTTGGTCATCTTGACCGTATTTGAGCTCGGTTTTTGCCATCTGTATCGCTCCTTGATGATGTGGAATCATCCCTTGGGCAAAGGCAATATCAGCATCTTCGTGATGCACCCCTGCCATCATCGCATCGTGCATACTCATATCAGCCAGATAAGCTTTGGCGTGCTCGCTGTCGGCATTGGTGGCATCTTTGTCTTTGACAGTGGTGAGCCAATTTTGCATAAACTCAATCTCGGTTTGTTGCGCATCGATGATGTCTTGGGCAAGCTTACGCATGGTGGCATCTTTGCCGTATTTAAGCTGGGTTTTCGCCATCTCAATCGCCCCTTGGTGATGTGGAATCATACCATCGACGAAGGCAACATCGGGATTGGCTTTGGTTGCAGCTGCCATCATCGCATCGTGCATGGTGCTCATCGACTGCATATACTCATTGGTGTGCGCTGCCATAGGCTTGGCGGTATCGTGATGAGCGTGTGCATTATGTGCGTTATTTTGAGTGCCTGTTTTGTTTTGGTCAGCTTGTGCTTGTGGTGCTTGCTCGGTAGTGTCAGTGGCAGGCTGATTACAAGCGCTCAAGGCAGTCGCCAAAGCGATGGCGATAAGTGATTTTGAAACTGTGGTCATGATAACTCCTAAGCTGTTGCAATAAATATATGGTGCTGTTAGTATAGACCTTAACCCTATGTCAAAGTCAAGCATTATCATGAATATCAGTCAAGCTGCCGCCCAAACAGGCTTATCCGCCAAACAAATTCGAGACTATGAAAAAGCGGGTCTGCTCCCTGCCGCTACACGCACGGCATCAGGCTATCGCACTTATGGGCAGTCAGCGATTGAGCGATTGACATTCATCGCTAGGGCTCGGCAGGTGGGGTTTTCGTTGACTCAAATCCAAGCACTGCTCGCACTCCAAGATGACCCGAATCGCACCAGCTGTGCGGTCAAGGCGCTGACATCGGCGCATATCGATGAGTTGACCGCCAAAATCGCTCAGCTACAAGCCATGATAGATACCCTGCAAGCATGGCATGATGTCTGTCATGGTGATGAGCGTTCGGACTGCGTGATTTTGCAGTCGCTGAGTATATCTGATGTTCGATAGGGCTAAACAGAAATTTTCTAAGCGACCTATACGGCCGTCAAGCTGACATTTGGCTGTATGGGTATTTGGTGCTTTTTCTAAGCGACCTATACGGCCGTCAAGCAAGCCATCCTAAGTGCGTCCACATACAAGATTTTCTAAGCGACCTATGCGGTCGTGAAGTGATGAATTTATTAATAATCATGAATAATTATTTTCTAAGCGACCTATGCGGTCGTGAAGGTGGCCACATAGCTGATTTTGCCACTTTTGGCTTTCTAAGCGACCTATGCGGTCGTGAAGGTTTATCAATACATCCCCGCGGATAAGAGTACTTTCTAAGCGACCTATGCGGTCGTGAAGGCGAGCTTAAGCTGTCAAACAGTCGCATAGACTTTCTAAGCGACCTATGCGGTCGTGAAGAGCCGAACAAACATCAGCCGTGCCCGCTGTGTTTTCTAAGCGACCTATGCGGTCGTGAAGCAGATATGTTGCCAAGCCACCAACGCAGGGATTTTCTAAGCGACCTATGCGGTCGTGAAGGGGCTTGGCAATGTTACCCATTATGTATCTATTTTCTAAGCGACCTATGCGGTCGTGAAGTAAATAGTTTTAGATGCATCGTCTGCTGTCTATTTTCTAAGCGACCTATGCGGTCGTGAAGACTAAAAGCAGAAAAAGTATTTTTAGAAGCTTTTTCTAAGCGACCTATGCGGTCGTGAAGATAGTACACAGGGATAAGTAGCTTGCCGTGACTTTCTAAGCGACCTATGCGGTCGTGAAGGGGCTGATAAACTCAGCCTGCACCAGCTCGGCTTTCTAAGCGACCTATGCGGTCGTGAAGTAATCAGCTACTAGCATTATAGATTAACGCAATTTCTAAGCGACCTATGCGGTCGTGAAGATAGATACTGCGCTCAAGTCGGCTCATATGTTTTTTCTAAGCGACCTATGCGGTCGTGAAGAAACTTGTCTAGGTGTATATTTAGCTTCAGGCTTTCTAAGCGACCTATGCGGTCGTGAAGCAAGGATTTTGCGTGAAAAAGATTTTTTTATTTTTTCTAAGCGACCTATGCGGTCGTGAAGAGTAATTATAACTGAAAAAATTAAGAAATAACAGTCATTTATGATGGATTGACCCTTTTTACCCAATCAAAAATTGACCAGTTATAACTTATTGATTTTATTAAGTTTTTAAATAGTTGCAAAAATAAAGGTATTTTTACACCCATCATCATCCGACGGCAAATTCAGTATAGCATAACTCATTCGGCGGACGAACACTATAAGCTTATAATTTAGCCATTTTATCGCTTGACAGCGTATAGTGTGTATGATTAAATTAAACTCATCATAAAGGAAATTGACGCCATGGACACGCTCAAGCCTACTGATTTAAAAGCGATTTTACATTCAAAACGAGCCAACATCTTTTATCTTGAGCATTGCCGTGTCATGCAAAAAGACGGGCGTGTGCTCTATCTCACCGAAACCAAATACGAAAATCATTATTATAATATCCCGATTGCCAATACCACTTGTATTCTACTCGGCACAGGCACATCTATTACTCAAGCTGCGATGCGAATGCTTGCCAGTGCGGGCGTTTTGGTCGGATTTTGTGGGGGTGGGGCGACGCCGCTATTTTCGGGTGCTGAGATTGAATGGCTGAGTCCACAAAGTGAATATCGTCCGACTGAATATGTCCAAGGTTGGCTATCTTTTTGGTTTGATGATGTCAAGCGACTCACCATCGCCAAAGAATTTCAATATAAACGCATTGAATTTATTCAAAAAATTTGGTCAAAAGACAAAGAATTAAATGAAGCGGGCTTTCATGGCGATGACGCTGACATCGCCGCAGCTTGTGCGTTCTTTAAAAATAAAATCCCTACGATCAGCACGGTTAATGAGCTACTGCTAACCGAAGCACAAATGACCAAACAGCTCTACAAAGCAGCCGCCACACGCTGCCAGATCTCTTTTGAGCGTAATTTTGATGCAGGCGATCTTGCCAATAATTTTTTAAATCACGGTAACTATTTGGCATATGGATTAGGGGCGACAACGCTTTGGGTGCTGGGTATTCCACATGGTTTTGCAGTCATGCACGGTAAAACTCGGCGTGGGGCATTGGTGTTTGATGTGGCGGATTTGGTTAAAGATGCGATTGTGTTGCCGTGGGCATTTGTTTGTGCCAAAGAAGATTTTAGCGAACAAGAATTTCGCCAAAAAATCTTGCAAAAATTCACACAACATAAAGCACTTGATTTGATGTTCGAACAAGTAAAATTAGCTTCACAATATTTTAAACAAGGGAAATAAAATGATCGTTACCTTTATTTCTCAATGTGAAAAGAGAGCACTCCCACGCACTCGGCAAGTATTAGATGCGTTTGCCAATCGGATTGGTGATAATACTTGGCAAACGGTTATCACCGAAGACGGTTTGGCAATGGTCAAAAAATTGCTCTCTCGTACCGCTAGCAAAAGTACGGCGGTGAGTTGCTATCGTTTTCATACTCGCAAACATAGCGAGCTTTTGTGGATTGTGGGCAATCGTCATAAGTTTAATGAATGGGGCTGGGTGCCTGTTAATATTACGGAACAAGATATGTCTAATTTTTATGATAATTATCAATGGAATAATAAAGGTATAATGCGTGTTGCCGCAGCAATAGCAGGATTATTTCATGATATTGGCAAAGCAAATCATTTATTTCAAGATAAAATTAATCCCAAAATCAAGACTGAAAAATTTGAACCTTATCGTCATGAATGGGTGTCACTACGATTATTTGAGGCGATTGCAAAAGATTGTCAAACAGATGGTGAATGGTTGGATAAATTGATTGATGGTCAATTTGATGAATTTGATAATATTATCAAAGATGGAATTGATGAACTTTCTAATTCTAGCCCACTCCAAACCTTATCACACTTACCTTTTGCGCAGCTTGTTGCTTGGCTCATTGTGGCACATCATAAACTACCCGTTTATCCTGCATGGAAGCATTTTAAACAGCCATCATTATCAGAACAAGATAAATGGGCTGATTATTATTTTGAGGCTCTTTGGAATTCTCCAAATTGTCAAGATGCAGAACAGCTATTGAGAATTCCAGACAATTGGAAGTTTGCTGAAAAATCACTTCCTTGCCATAGCTCAATTTGGCGAGCGATGGTTTGTGATTATGCTGATCAAGCCAAAAAGCAATTATTAGGTAGCAGTTTTGGTAATTTACATCAAGATATTTTTACATCACATTTATCACGCTTAAGTCTGATGCTTGCTGACCATTATTTTTCATCATTATCATTTGAACAAACACAGCAAATTGGTAGACGTAGCCCTAATTATACCGTTTATGCCAATACTTACTACAAACCAAATGGTCAAAAAGATTATAAACAGCAGTTGGATGAGCATTTAATAGGCGTAGCTAAAACAGCAATAGAAATTATAGATGCTTTGCCAAAGTTTCGCCAATCTCTACTCGGACTTGATAGTGAAAACTTAACAGCCAAAGTATCTAAAGAATACACAAAATTTCTATGGCAAAATGATGCACAAAAAATAGCTAAAGATATTGCTGAAAATACCAGTAAACAAGGTTTTTTTGGTATTAATATGGCATCTACAGGCTGTGGTAAAACTTTAGCAAATGCTAAAATTATGTATGCCTTAGGCGGTTCTACAGGTAAAGTGCGTTTTAGTGTTGCATTAGGACTTCGTACATTAACACTACAAACTGGTAGAGAGTTTCAGCAGGTATTAGGACTTGATGATAATCAACTATCTGTTGCAGTGGGTGGGATTGCTGTTAAGAGCTTATTTGAACTTAATGAATCTAATAAACAAGCAGGAAATTTTATATTGGAGCAAACACACTCGTTAGGTAGTGAATCAGCCGATGAAACGCTCAATCCAGAGGTTTTTGTGCATTATACAGGTGTAGATGAACATCATGCCTTGTATGAGTGGACAAAGGGAGAGAAAATGGCGAATAAACTCCTACAAGCTCCTGTATTAGTTTGTACGATTGACCATTTGATTGGTGCAACAGAAGGTGTGCGTGGTGGACAACAAATTGTACCTATGTTGCGTTTATTAAGTGGTGATTTGATACTTGATGAGCCCGATGATTTTGGTTTAGATGACTTACCTGCATTATGTAGATTGGTACATTGGGCGGGTATGCTAGGGAGTCGTGTTCTGTTATCTACAGCCACTATGCCTCCAATGCTTGCTTATGCTTGCTTTGAAGCATACCAAGCAGGCTGGAAAGCCTTTGCTAAAGCCAATTTGTCTGAATGGGATGGCAATATCCAGTGTGCATGGTTTGATGAATCATGCAAACCACAACAAGAATTAATAAGTAATATTAAAGAATTTGATAAATACAATAAAAAATTTGTTAATCAACGTCTTATAAAATTAGAAAAAGTAGCCCCAAAACGATTAGGTAAAATTGTAGATATTGCAAAAGTGAATGATGAAAATATCTATCAATCAATAGCAAATTGTATTTTTGATAGCATGATTGAGTTAGATCGTCAACATCACACAAATAATGTATCTGATAATAATATTGTAATGGATAAGACTATTTCATTTGGATTGGTACGTATGGCAAATATCAATCCAATGATTGCTGTAGCAAAGGCATTGCTTGCCAAAGATGCTCCACATGATACACAAATTCATTATTGTATTTATCATAGTAGATACCCTTTATTGTTGCGTTCGCACATTGAAAAACAATTGGATAGTTTATTAAAACGTAAAGAATCTCATGAAATTTGGCAACATTCCAATATAAAACAAAAAATTCAGAATAGCACTGCTAAACATCATATTTTTGTGGTGATTGCTTCACCTGTTGCAGAAGTGGGGCGTGACCATGATTATGACTGGGCGATTGTTGAGCCAAGTTCAGTTCGCTCTATAGTACAACTGGCGGGACGTGTATTACGACATCGAAATATTGAACCAAAAGTTGCCAATATTCATTTATTAAATAAAAATATTAAGGCATTACAAGGAAAGAATATTTGTTTTAATCGACCGGGGTTTGAAACTTCCACTTTGACCTTAACATCACATGAATTAAATCAAATTTTGCAACAGGCTCACTACCAAACGATTACGGCTGTACCTAAAATTCAGTTACCACAGAATTTTAAGCAATTAAGCACCCAAAACCAATTTGATGATTTATCAGAGCATGAACATGTAGCATTACGTCGTTGTTTATTTTCTGACAATGAAGGGGCGAATTTTTGGTGGAAAACCGAACAACATTGGACAGCTGAAATGCCTTATCGCCAACCGTTCCGTCAATCAAAAGGAAAAGTAGATGAAACTTGTTATTTATGGATAGATAATGAATTTGTTGATTTTGAGTTTAGATGGTGTGAACCTAAACAAAGTCAGGATATTAGTCAGTTTAAATCGGCAAGTTCTATAGGGCTGCATTTTGTCAAAGTTTCACAACCTACTTTAGGTGTAGGTAGTGACTTTTGGTTTAATTTATCACCTGTATCTATTTATCAAGAACTTCAGCAAATGCTACAAGAGCAAGGTAATTCGCTAAGTCTTGCCCAAGTCAGTCAGCAGTATGGTAGTTTTGTGGTGAGTTGTTATCAAAATTCGGTAAAATCTTTTGAATTTTATGAGCAATTGGGTATCTATGAATCCATAGACTCATAGATGTAAGCAACCTATGCGGTTGAAAAATAAATGTAATATTTTCTAAGCACTCTCTATGAATGTCTTAATATTATAACACAGTTTTACCAAGTATTGAGCTAATATTAAGATGATACTAAAAAACTAAATAAATGTAATATGGGTATTGATTTTTAATGTAGATTACTCTACAATGAAAAAAATGCTCAAAAAGAGGTGGTCAATGTACAACAATCAGATAACTCAATGGTATGAACAAATAAAAGCATATATAGATGGTTTGAATGAGCAGAACAAGCAGACAAGTATTCAAGCTGTTCTGCAAGTAGAGATATATAAAAATAGCCTTGCAAAGGCAAGGTTGCCGATATCAATTTCTTTAAATGATGAACAATTTACCAAACAACAAAAAGAATTAAACAAAATTCTAAAACAAGCAGAAAAGCTTAAATTGACTGAAAACTCATTATCATCAGCCCAGTCGCTATACCAACAGTGTATACACAAGGAGTGGCTAGATGGTAGTGACGATACTTTATCTACTATTGAGCTGATTCAACAACAAGATTTGTATCAGTTATGGATTCGTTATGCTTTATTGTTTGCTGATGGTGTCACACCCGCCACACATATTGCCAAACTCACCCATTCAAGCAGTTGTGGTTCAGCAATTATTGATGCGATTTCTGATACTAAAATAGGTTTTTTGACGACTAGTCAAGTTGATAAGCCTATTTATGATGGTGCTTATCCTAATGCCAGTTTATCTAAAATTGCTAAATTTTTATTATTATCAATAGATGATGTACCACTTGGTGTACTATTAAAACAAGGAAATTACACACCATTGACAAAATTTTTTGATGCAGTGCAATTAAAACAAGTTGGTGATGGTTTTTATCACAAACTAAATCCCTCTTTGATGGCAGATGCATTGATTAAACAAGTTTATTTTCCTGTTGATGATAGTTATCATCAATTGGTAATTTTACATTCATCTAGTTTAATTCAGGAAATTTATCAGCGTTATTTTCAAAAACAGGTGCGTGATGCTCGTATAAAAATAGAAAAACAGCAACAGGAAAATAAATATCATCAAGATATTCTAGAACAAATCCCGAATACATTAACCTTTTCAACGGTGGCTAGCCAGCCACAAAATGTATCTGTTAATCATGGAAGTCGTGGAGGAAATATTCGTCTGTTTCGTGCTAGCCCACCAATATGGCAGAGTCAGCCTAAAGCACCAATATACTATCAATCATTATTTTTTGACCGCACACTCAATCGGATGTGTAAGGAAAATATTATTGGCTTACAGCAGATGCTGATTACTTTTGATAAAGCTAATATTAGTTTTAAAGAGCCACATCGCTTACAAGGAATAATCAATTGGTTAAATGCAATTATTGATGATGTATTTGATTATGCTCAAAGCTTATGGAACTTACCTAGTGGTTGGAGTAATCATACTGAAAATAGGTTACCTATAGCACACCAACTATTTTTGGATAGTCAAAGAAATGATGAATTATTTTTGGCATTTAAACAAAGTGAGTGGCAAAAGGATTTGGTACAAGATTTTGTATTTTGGCTCAATAATAAATTGCGTGATGCTGATAAACACTTTAGTGTAAGTGAAGATCATAGTCGGATATGGCGAAAAATATTTGCTGACAGATTACGAGAATATGTTGAGCAATGGATTTAATTGGAGATTATGATGAAATTAATCAGTATTCAGCATATTTTTGTACAAGATATGAATGCCGTAGCAGGACAGGTCTATGGTAGTGTTAGTATTGTTTCGGCGATGGGGTATGTACATGCACTAGAGCGTTCATTAAAAAATATTGAGCAATTTAGCCATATTAAATTAAATGCCTGTGCTGTATTAGTACATGATTATCAATTACGCACCTTTTATAATGAGCATTATGCACTTAAATTTTTACAATCACGAAATCCCCCTGCTTTATATGGATTGAGTAATGGTGACAAATCCAAAACGGTACCAGTGATTGAAGAAGGAAAAATGAATGTAGAATTATCTTTATTGATTCGTTATGAAGGCGATATTTATCCTACGATAGAGCAAGAATTTATTAAGCATATTATGCAAACAGCTTATCGTCAGCGTTTTGCTGGTGGTAGTGTTTTCAAGATTGATTCAGTAAATTTATGGCAATTACATCATAATGATAGTGATAAAAAAATCATTAGGCAATTATTGCGTCCTTTATTACCAAGTTTTGTTTTGTATCAACGTAGTGATGTATTGGCAGAATATATCAAAGATAATCCAAATAAAGATACGCTTGATGCTTTAATGGATTTTATAAGTATTAAAAGTTGTGCACGTCCAAATCATGTATTGATTGATAAACATCTTGAAAAAGTGATAACAGATTATCCCGATGTCTATCAAGCATGGCAAGAACACTTACAAGAACATGATTATCATCAATCTATGCCACCACAAATAGTCATTGATTATTTTGAGAATTTGCAACACAACAGTAATAAAAAAATATTAAAAGCTAATAAAGCTTTATTTGATGAATGGCAAAATTATCTTAATCCAATCAATAAAACATCAGCTACTTGGTCATATTTACCCAAGCCTAAAAAAGGATACTTTGTACCGATGATGTGTGGCTATAAAGCAATTAGCCCTGTCTTTTATGCCAAAGAGATTGCTAATTGCCGAAGTAAAAATCTTGAAGATCAAGTATGTTTTGTAGAAGCCGTGCATACTTTGGCTGAATACAAAAGCACTCATCGCATCAAAGATTATGCAGGATTGGCAGGGGCTTTATGGTACTATCACCATGAAGAACATTGGTATTTGTGTGAGCAACGTCAAATTGATAGCATAAATGCTGAGCCAAATTTAGTATTTGATGATTATGATTTTTAATTAATTTTAATAAGCGACAAGGAGCTTAATATGAGTAGTACTATTGAATTACCAAGCCTATTATCATTTGAACGTAAATTAGAAAATTCAGATGGTTTAATGTTTTCTGGTAATTGGGATAATATCAAACAAGATGTATCATGGGAGCCGATTTCTATTATTCCACGTTTTAATCGTTCTACCCAAAGTGCTCATGGTATTTCTGATGAAAATAAAATTAAACCCAACCCCGTATCTGCCAGTAATGATGATGCAAATCTACCCTTGGAGCATGATACACTAAAACTTAGCTTTTCATTACGTGTGATTGGTAATTTGGGTGTGCCGTTTGCATGCAATGTGCCAGATTTTGAACAAGCGATTGTTGAAAAAGTGAATGAATTTAAGCAAACTGACATGTTGGATGAATTGGCAAAACGTTATGCGACCAATATTGCTAATGGACGCTTTTTGTGGCGTAACCGAGTAGGTGCAGAACAAGTTCGTATCATTGTCAATGTTGATGGACAAGATAGTGTATTGGAGTTTAATGCTTATGATTATGGATTAAATGATTTTAATGATAGTGATGAGCAATTAACCATTTTGACAAATATCATCAAGCAAGGTTTGGCTGATGAGCAAGGTTTTTGCTTTATGCACATTGATGCTTATGTAAAATTGGGTGCAGGTCAGCATGTATTCCCATCACAAGAAATGAATATGGGTGAAAAACGCAAATCCTTATTTAAGATTAAAGACCAAGCTGCGATGCACAATGTCAAAATTGGTAATGCCTTGCGTACTGTGGATACATGGTATGAACAAGATGCTAAATTCCCAATTGCTGCTGAACCTTATGGTGCAGTTACTCAGCGTGGACAGGCATATCGCCCTAGTGGTAATGATTTATATACTTTGATGATAAATTGGGTAAATGACGAAATTTCTCCAGAAGAGCAAGCTTATGTAGTGAGTAACCTAATTCGTGGTGGCGTGTTTAGTAAGGTTAGCAAGGACAGTAAAGAATAATGCAATTTTATCAAGAATTAACCATTATTCCCTGCGAAGAGATACCTACTTATGTGGTGTGGAGTAAACTCTACACCCAACTCCATCTTGCCTTTGTTGAACAGCAAGATGATGATGGCAAAATCGCCTACGGTGTTGCATTTCCGCAGTACCGATTAAAACCAGAAAAACAAATTGGTTTTTTAGGGTTTAAAGTGCGTATTTTTGCACAAACGGAACAGGCATTGCAGGTATTAAATCTTGCAAAATGGTTGGAACGGCTTACTGATTATGTGCATATCACCAGTATTCGCCCTGTACCTGTGGATAAAGTGACGGGTTTCTCACAATATTACCGAGTCATTCCAAAAATGTCTTTAGATGAGCGTATTGTACATCAAGCGGCTCGCCACGATGTATCAGTAGATACTGCACGAGAGCATTTAAAGGGCTATCAGACCCAAGCGACCATTGAGCCATATATTCAGCTCAAGAGCCAAAGCACAGGGCATAATTTTGCTTTACACATCGGCAAGCAGTCTGCCGATGGCTTGGGCGATGGCAAATTTGGCACTTATGGACTTAGTCGCAGTGCAGGTGTGCCAGAGTTTGGGTGATGGATAATCTTAGCGGAGATATTTTTGCCAATCATTTGTGCCACAACACTTCCGCCCCACCATCTAGCCGTGCCACCACGCGCGCTAGGATAAACAGATAATCTGATAGGCGGTTTAGATACTGCAAAGTCGTCACGCTGATATTGCCATCACGCTCATGCAAGCGGATAACAAGCCGTTCGGCATCACGGCAGACACTGCGTGCGATGTGCGTTTGGGCGGTTGCCACCGAGCCTGCCGGCAGGATAAATTCCTTGAGATAGGGTAAATCATCATTGTGCGTCGATGCCCAGTTTTCAAGTTGTGTCACATCGCTTGCTGTGATGGCGATATAGCCGATGTCTTGGTGGTTTGGTAGGGCGATTTCGCCGCCGATATTGAATAATTTATGCTGAATGGTGCCGATTTCATCGCAGACGGCAGGTAGTTTGTCCGCCAAATAGGCTTGCAGTAGCCCCATTTGAGCATTTAGCCCATCTATGATGCCCATCGCATCAAAACGCAAATCCGCCTTGGATAGACGGCTGCCATCGCCAAGCCCTGTTGTACCATCATCGCCTGTGCGTGTGGTGATTTTAGATAATCGGTTGCCCATAAGATACTCGCTGTCATCAAAAGGGCTATCATAGCATTTTTTGTACGCACAAGGCGACAGATGAATGGACACAAAGGCACAAAATTTTGTTATAATCAGTGAAATTTTAACGAGTACTGATTATGCAAACCTTTAACCCAGCTGACCACATGGTGTTTTGCCGTAAATATAAAGAAAATTTGCCAAAACTGCCAAATCCGCCATTTCCCAATGCCAAAGGTCAAGAAATCCAAAACACCGTGTCTGCCAAGGCATGGAATGAGTGGATTGAGCTACAAACCATGCTGATTAACGAAAATCATCTCAGCATGATTGACCCAAACGCCAAAGCATTTATCAACGAACAGCGTGAAAAATTTCTTGATAATGCTGATTATCAAAAGCCACAAGGCTACACACCGCCAAAGGCATAATCAAATTGTATGAATTGATGGTAAGGATACGCTATGCTTAAGATTGATAATATTATTGAGCCGATTTTGGTGGGCGATGCTCGCCCAAGCAGCTTGGCAGAATTTCCCGTTGTCCATGTCCAACCCGTCCAATGGGGCGATATGGATAGTTTTAAACATCTAAACAATGTCGCCTATTATCGTTATGCGGAGTCGGCGCGTATCAGCTATATGCGTGCGCTTGGGCTCATGCATGAGCGTGAGGATTTGCTGACGATTTTGGCCGGCTCAAGTATGCAGTATCGCCGTCCGGTCAATTATCCAGATACTTTGCTGATTGGCGTGCGTATCAAGCATCTTGGCAATACGAGCCTTGTGCAAGAATACACGGTGTTCAGTCATGACCAACAGGCGGTCGTGGCGATGGGCGAGGCGGTGATTGTTCGCACTGACAGCACCATGTCAAAGACGCCGTGGACGGATGCTGAGCGAGCATTGATTGAGGCTTTTGAAGGTCACAAGTTTGAAAAAGCCTGACTAAGCAAGTCTTGATTTGGTTCTGACCTAATTTTTTGATTTGCCAAACCAAATCATTGCAAAAAAACAAACCCTGCCGATGAAAGTTGGCGGGGTTTGTTTGTCGATGCGCCTAAATAAGACGGATAAAATTAAGCGAGTGCCGCCACAATCTTACCATGAATGCCTTCAAAACCCCCATTTGACATGATGATGATGGCATCACCTGCGGTGGCATTTGCCTTGATATGGTCGATGATGGCATCGATACTATCTAGCACGAGCTGATTTGGTGCATCGCCGATGGCATCGATAAGCCCCCAAGTCAAGCCCTTTGGTTCATACCAAATCACCTGATCAGCGAGCGATGCCGATGGCGCTAGGCTGTCACGATGGCTGCCAAGCTTCATGGTGTTTGAGCGTGGTTCGATAATCGCCCAAATGCGGCGGTCGGCTAGGCGTTTTTTAGCGCCATCAAGTGTCGTGGTGATGGCGGTCGGGTGGTGGGCAAAGTCATCAAAGACCAAGATATCATTGACATCACCGATCAGCTCCATACGGCGCTTGATGCCGCCGAAGCTTGATAGTGCAGCACAAGCTGTCTCGACGCTGACGCCGATATGGTGTGCAGCGGCGATGGCGACTAGGCCATTATTGACATTGTGCAGACCACTCATGCTCCAGTGTACTTCACCCATCTCATCGCCAAAGCGTACGCCAAATGCTGAGCCGTCAGCTGACTGTAGTGTCGCCTGCCAATCACCATCACCGTCGATGGCGGTGCGTAGAACTGGTGTCCATACGCCTTTGGCCAGGGTCTCTTCTAGACTGTCGGTATTTGATGGCATGATGATTTGCCCTGAGCTTGGAATCATGCGAATCATATGGTGAAACTGCGTCTGAATGGCGTCCAGATTGGCAAAAATATCCGCGTGATCGTATTCTAAGTTGTTCAAAATCGCAGTCGTCGGGCGATAATGCACGAACTTAGAACGCTTATCAAAAAACGCCGAATCATACTCATCCGCTTCGATGACAAAATACTGCTCACCCAAGTGACTAGAATGAGCAAAAGCACGCTGTAAGCGTTCATCTTCGGTGGCAACGAGTGGTACGCCACCAATCAAAAAGCCCGTATCAATCCCTGCATACTGCAAAATCCATGACAGCATGGTCGTGGTCGTGGTCTTGCCATGCGTACCTGCGACAGCAAGCACATGGCGATTTTTTAGCACTTGTTCATAAAGAAACTGTGGGCCTGAGGTATAAGGCAGGTGCTGATCGAGCATATACTCCACCGCTTCCATGCCACGCTTACAGGCGTTGCCCACCACCACCAAATCCGGTGCAGGGTCTAGATGTTCGGCTTTGTATCCTTCCCAAATCTCCACACCAGCGTCTTGTAGCTGTGTGCTCATCGGTGGGTAGATGTTGGTATCTGAGCCTGTGACAGTATGACCCAGATCACGAGCCAGTAGTGCAAGCGACCCCATAAATGTGCCACAGATACCAAGGATATGAATGTGCATAATTGACCTTTAAAACTGTAAAACTTGAAAATAATAAATGGATAAAATTACGGTTGATTTTTTAAGATTTTTTTCAAAATCACACCTTGCACGACCAAGGCAAAGATAAACATAATCAGTGCCTGTGCAGGGATGGATAGCCCAAGCACCGTCCAGTCGATGATGGTGCAGTCACCTTTGGCAAATAAGACTTTTGAAAAGACATCGCTCATTGGCATGGTATCAATCATATAGTTGAGCCCTGCGCCACATTCGACCATCTCCATCGATGGGAAATAATGAATCCAAGTATGACGAGCAGCAACGCCAAGCCCCCACAGCGTGCCTGCCATGCCGCCTAGCCAAAATAGCAGGCGGACGGTTTTGCCTTTTGGATTAAATATGGCTGCCAAAAACGCAAACACGCCCAAAATCCACAGACCAATCCGTTGAAAGATGCACAGTGGACACGGGTCAAGGAATAAATAATTTTGTAGATAAGCGATGACAAAGACGCTGACCACGACCGCCATGACGACAAGCAGGGCATTTAGGGTGCGATAACTTAGGTTCATTGGGTGCTCCAGTTAGCGGTAGGCTTGCACATAGTCATAAAAATCGATGGTATCCGACGCTTCTAGGCGTGCTTGCTCGGCGATGGATTCGGCAGCGATGGCGTCAAATTTGGCTTCGTCGGCGGCACTTAGTGCATGACGCAGTAGTTCGCCTTGATGTTTTTGGGCAAGCAGTTTACCCAATGCCCATGTGCCACCGGCTCGGCGTGAGTCAGCTTCGATTTGTGCGGAGAGCGTAAAATCAGGATTGGTGGCTTTGCCTTGCATCATCGCCAGTGCACTGCGGTAGTCATTGCCCCCATGATGCGCATCAAAGGCATCAGCGATACGCTGCATCTGCGATAGATGATGGACAATCCAATCATGCAGGCAAATCTCGCCAGTCTCGGTGCTGATGGTGATACCGCTTTGGCGACCGTGATTGACGACGGTTTCGATGTTTTTGTTCAGGCGTTTTTCTTCATCAGGCAGTAGCGCAGGCGATTCATTGAGCAGGCAGTACAGTGCCAAGACTTCCAAGAAACACGCCGTCGGCACGCTGATGCCGATATCGACATACGGGTCTAGGTCAATGGCTCGAAATTCCACATAAGCAATGCCCCGTGCTGCCAGTGCTGCCGTTGGTGTCTCGCCAGATTTGGTGGCTTGTTTTGGGCGAATTGGGCTGTAGTATTCGTTTTCGATTTGTAGAATATGGCTATTAATCTGAATCGGATTGCCCTGCGCATCATCGACGCCGATGGCTTCAAAGTCGGCATACGGCGTGCCGATGGCTTTTCGCAGACCTTGAATATATTCATCTAGGTCATTATAGCGAATGTCCAAATCTTCTTGGACGCTGTTGGTGTAGCCAAGCTTGCCCATGCGTAGGCTCGTACCGTCAGGCTGATAATAGCTGCAAGTCTCGCCAAGTCTGACAAGGCTATGCGTACGCCCACTCAAAAATGTCCCACACACCGCAGGGCTAGCACCAAGTAGGTATAGCACCAGTGGCGTTAGGCGTTTAAAATTGCGAATCAGTGCCAGATATTTGGCATTTTTAAAGCTTGCCAAATCCTTGCCATCATTATCGGCGGCGTGCCATGCGCTAAACAAATCATCGCCCACAGACAGATTATAATGCAGTCCTGCAATCGTCTGCATCTTGCGACCATAACGCACGCCAAGCCCCGAGCGGTATAGAGTCTTAAGCTTACCGATATTGGATGTGCCATAGTCCGCCAGTGGAATATCACTGTCGGTATCCGATGACATACACGGCATCGACATTGGCCACATCAGCTCATCATTCTCAAGCGAGCGATGCACGAGTACATGCAAATCTCTGAGCATATCCAAAGCTTGTTTGATAGTTGGCTTGGGGTCGGTGATGAGCTCAAGCAGATTTTCAGAATAATCGGTGGTGATATAAGGGTGGGTCAGCTTTGAGCCGAGTTTGGCTGGGTGAAAAGTCTTGGCAGAATAGCCATCAGGCTGCATCCGCAAACCTTCTTTTTCGATACCACGCTGCATCCCTGCAACCAAATGCGGTGCAAACCAAGTCGGTAGAGTAAAGGTTGATTGAGTCATGGTGCAATTCTTATGTTATGGTGTTTGCTTGTTGGATTGTCTTGTTATTATAAAGAGAAGCAAACCGCTTGGCAAAATAATTTGGGGTGTAGCTGTGTGCTGCTTTTGCATATCAATAGGCAAAAACGGCACACAAGCCCTTAGATAGAGAACGATGAGCCACAGCCACAGGTGGTGGTGGCATTTGGATTATTGACAATAAAGCGAGAGCCTTCGAGCCCTTCGGTGTAGTCGATAATCGAGCCTACCAAGTATTGATAGCTCAATGAATCCACCACCAAAACTTCAGTACCATTATCAAAGGTGGCGTCATCATCGCCCAATTCTTCAGCAAAATCAAAGCCATAGCTAAAGCCAGAACAGCCACCGCCTGTCACATAGACACGAAGCATCAAGGCGTCATTGCCTTCGGCGGCTTTGAGCTTGGCAAGCTTGGCAGCGGCATTGTCAGTTAGGGTCAGACCAGTATTCCCAGTATTCATAGCGACTTTGTCCAAATAGTGTCCAAAATTAATTCTTGACTTAAATAAGACCGATTGTCAATTATACAAGGTTTTGCTGTGGAAAATAAGTGATTTTTGGTAAATTTCACCGTGCCATACCACCGCCAAAATCAGCACAGTGGTAGATGAGCGATGCTCGCCAATAACAATGCCGCCGATTGTGGCGACAGTGTGTGATGTGGTTAAGCCATAGTTTTAAAACTTAATCACCTCATTTTCTGCAGGGACAAATACTCTATCGCTAAATTTATGCGTTTTGATAAACTCACGCATTTGTTCACGACTGACCGTTGCGTGGTTCACAGCGTCCATATGTACCGTGATGATTTTGGCATGGGGGACAGCTTGATAAGCATGAGCCACATCGTCCACTCCCATAATCAAACTACCATCAAACCCTTGCAGCTGGGCATAGCCTGTATTTAACACCAGCACATCAGGACGATAGTATTTTAAGGCACTATTGACCTCATCATTCCAAATGGTATCACCTACCACATACAGCGTTTTTTCGCCACGAGATTGAAAAACAACGCCCATCGCATCACCTACAATTTCTGCAACTTGTGGAATGGCATACATGGCATCTGTACCATGCTGTCCGCCAGTTTTGGACAATAAGACATCGCCAAATTGCGTATTTTTGCCCAAAACTCTGACATCTTTAAAGCCTTGTTCACGAATAATGCGAGCATCACCTGCATTTTGGACAAAAATCGGCAACTCTTTTGGTAAGCGGGCTTGGGCGACTTCGTCCCAATGGTCGGCGTGAGTATGGGTAACAATAATTGCATCGACACCTTTAATCACTTCATCAATGCTTTGTTTCATATCAATCAAAGGATTGCGTTTTTCGCTATTGACCGTGCCTTCAAATCCTGCATAACACCCTTTTTCTGCCAAATATGGGTCAATCAAAAAGGTTTTGCCTGCATATTCAATTTTAGCAGTTGCATTACGAATATGTTGATATTCACTACTGGTTTGAGTGCTTACTGTTTTGGTCATAACCTGATGTGATGTCGCTTGACAAGCAGTTAAGCCAACAAGGCTTGCTAACATAAGACCTAAAGTGAATTTTTTAAACTTAACATTTTTGATAAACATAGCTTTCTCCAAAATTATTCAATGGTGTTGATGATGTCTATTTTATCAGCCTAAAATTTGTGCTACCATTGACCTATTTATCAAATAACGAAAGTTTTGGGTCAATTATGCAAAAACCTTATCGTATTGGTTTGATTCTGTATCCAGAGATTAGCCCTTTTCATTTTTCAGCACCATTTATGGTGTTTAGCCATTGTCAAGAAAATAATCAAGCTTTGTGTCAAATTCATATCATTGCCACGCCCAGTAGTTTAGCGAATCAAAATAAATTTTTGATACAAGCCGATGGTGATTTGGCATTGCTTGATGATTGTGATATGGTAATTATGTGCGGTTGGCATGATATTCACACACCGCCTGATGATGAATTGGTACAAGCCTTACAGCGGTTTTATGCCAAAGGCAAGAAAATTGTTGGGCTGTGTTATGGTACTTATGTGCTCGCTTATGCAGGATTGCTAGATGGTAAAAAAGCAACAACGCATTGGTATCAAAATGATGTATTTAAAACCTTATTTCCCAACGTGCATTTAGATGAAAATGCCTTATATGCTGAAGATGGGCAAATCACAACATCGGCAGGTACAGTTGCTGGGCTGGATTGTTCGCTTGCGATTGTGCGGTCATTGTTTGGGCGTAAAGTTGCCAATCATGTGGCTAGGCTTTTGGTCGTATCACCACACCGATTGGGCGGACAGGCTCAATATATTGAAGAGCCTGTTTACGAGCATCATCAAGCAATGGGTGAATTATTGACACATATCCGCCAAAATCTCATGCATTCCTACCCGATTGATGAGCTGGCAAAACGCCTAAATATGAGCCGTAGTTCCTTTACTCGGCATTTTCGCCGTGCGACGGGACAGTCGTTTCATGATTGGCTGATTCATGCACGGGTGCAACAAGGGCGAGATTTGTTAGAAAGTCATACGCTATCTGTTGAGCAAATCGCTGAACATGTCGGATTTGGCACGGCGACGGCTTTTCGTGAACAATTTAAAAAGATTTATCAAGTATCGCCACAAGCCTATAGACGGCAGTTTTTGGGGGGATAGGCACTAATTGGCATCACTTCTCGGACACACCCCAAAATACCGCTTATATTCACGGCGTTAGATCTGCTTGGTGTGCCGATTGAACCGTGTACTACTTGATCATAAAAGTCTTTATAAATTTGCAAAACCACCTAAAAATTCGCATAATCAGCATCGTTTTGTCATAATTGTGCAACAAATCCTGTTTTTATTGCCAAAAAATGGTATAGTACACTTATTTATTTTCTGGGTGGATGCCCAACAAATGATTGTTTAGGAGTTTGGTATGCGTTCGATTGTGGATGCTTATTTGCGCATGGGCTTGGTGCCGATGATTGTCGTGGCGCTGGTGATTGGCACGCTGATTGGCGTCTTTGCGCCGAGTGTGGGTCTAAGCTTTGGGATTTTGGGCTCAATTTTTGTGGGTGCGCTAAAAGCGGTTGCCCCTGTGCTGGTGTTTGTACTGGTGTTGGCGGCGGTATCTGGTCATAAGGTTGGTAGTGATGTGCGCATCAAGCCGATTTTGATGCTGTATCTGATTGGTACATTTTCGGCGGCATTGGTGGCAGTGGGCGCAAGCTTCTTGTTCCCAACCGAGCTTGTACTTGCCAATATGCAAGCAGCTGAGCAAGCAGCGCCACAAAGCCTGCGTGAAGTTTTGACTAATCTTTTGATGAACCTTGTGGCAAACCCTGTCAAATCTTTGGCAGAAGCCAACTATATGGGTATCTTGACTTGGGCGGTGCTGATTGGCTTGGCACTGCGTCATGTGGCAGAGACGACCCGCCAAGTGGTTGCTGATCTTGGCACGGCAGTGACGAGCGTGGTTAAGTGGATTATTGCGCTAGCGCCATTTGGTATTCTAGGCTTGGTGGCAAGCACGGTTGCCGAAACTGGTGTGGATGCACTGATTGGCTACGCCCGCCTATTGTTGGTGTTGGTCGGTGCGATGCTGTTCATTGCCCTAGTGGTTAACCCAATCATTGTCTTTGCAGTCACTCGCAAAAACCCATATCCGCTTGTGTTCACTTGCCTGCGTGAATCTGGCGTGACAGCATTCTTTACCCGTTCATCAGCGGCGAATATTCCTGTGAATATGAACCTGGCTCGTAAGCTTGGCTTGAGCGAAGATACTTACTCAATGTCGATTCCGCTGGGTGCGACCATCAATATGGCAGGTGCTGCCATCACCATCAATGTCCTGACTTTGGCTGCGGCGCATACGCTTGGTATCGAAGTCAGCTTTGGTTCGGCGCTACTACTTGCGGTGCTTGGCTCATTGGCGGCGTGTGGCGCATCAGGCGTGGCAGGTGGCTCATTGCTATTGATTCCATTGGCGTGTAGCCTATTTAACATCCCAAATGACATCGCCATGCAAGTCGTTGCCATCGGCTTTATCATCGGTGTGGTGCAAGACTCTGCCGAAACAGCACTGAACTCATCAACTGATGTGCTATTTACCGCAGCTGCCGATCCAAAATTCGCCCACAAAGGCTAATTCATTCGGCATCACAAGACCTGCTCAGCGTGGCAGGTCTTTTTTTGTGGGTGTGTTTGAAAAAAAGATAAATCATTTGGGCAAAAAATAGGTGATTTTCTTAAGCTTTTGCCAAGATTTATTCAGCTTGGATAAGCTATTTGGCAAAATTGCTTTGGCTTGTGAGCGATCATCAAGTGTATTTAATAAAAAAATAATTGATAAATCAACTGCTTAGCAATTATTTTAAAAATTTAACATCCAAATTGCCCGCCTTAAGCTTAGTTTAAGCTTACTATGGTTTAATACACACATCGAAAGATACACAATCATTCATTAAACTTTAGGAGCTTATCCATGAAACTATTTGCAAAACTATCAACTGCGCTACTAGCAACCACCGTATTGGCATCGGGCGCCGCCCAAGCTGGCGATGACTACAACCGCAACTATCAGCCACAAGTGACCACCGCAGCCACCGCCAAAAACCTATATGATGACACCAAAGTCAGCATCAAAGGTCAAATCACCCGCAAGCTTAGCCGTGAAAAGTACGAGCTACAAGACGCCACTGGCAAAATCCAAGTAGAGATTGACGATGAAGATCTGCGTGGCGCAAGCATCGTCGGTAAAAACATCACCATCACCGGCGAGCTGGATAAAAAGAAAAACGGCACGGTAAAAATTGATTCAGACTATGTACAAATCCACTGATTCATCAGCCTAAGCAAAAACCCATCAAGCGATGGGTTTTTGTGTATTACAAGACTAGAAAAATTAGCGTTTTTCTCGGGCTTTGAGCACTTTTTTGACCTTATCACGGGCACGAGATTGCTTGAGTGTCGATAGATAATCAACAAACAGCTTACCATTTAAATGATCCATCTCATGCTGAATGCACACCGCCAATAGCTCATCAGCATCAATGCTAAATGGCTTGCCATCACGGTCAAGCGCATCGATCTTGACACGGGCAGGACGCTCAACTTCGTCATAGACTTCAGGCACCGACAGACAGCCTTCTTGATAGGGCTTGGTCTCATCGGTCAGTGGGGTGATGGTAGGATTGATAAAGACCTGTGGCTGTGGCTCTTCGCCATCTCTTGCCAGATCCATCACAATCACCTGCACATGGCGATCCACCTGTGTCGCCGCAAGACCAATACCACGAGCATCGTACATGGTCTCAAACATATCATCAATCAAGGTTTTGATGGTCTCATCCACGACCGCCACAGGCTGTGCGATGGTACGCAGGCGTGGGTCAGGATAAGCCAAAATCGGTAATAGTGCCATAATCTTCTCGTTGTATTTCTTAAAATGTCTCAAAAATGAATCGTCTATTATAACGAAAATGGGGGCAAAATGACAAATTACCAACCGATTTATCCAAAGTTTTTCTCAATTTTCATCATTGATTTTATAAAATCATCAATTCATCAAGATAGCAGTTGGCAAGGTGGGTAATTTATGCCAAAATATTGGCTTATTTAAAAAAGTCAGCAAAGGGTAACTTATGAGTGCTCGCACCGCCACCATCACACGCAACACCGCCGAAACTCAAATCAGCGTCAGCATCAATCTAGATGGCACAGGTCAAGGCGTGCTCGATACGGGCGTGCCGTTTTTGGATCATATGCTTGATCAGATCAAACGCCACGGCTTGATTGACCTAGATGTCAAATGCGTGGGTGATACGCACATCGATGACCATCACAGCGTCGAAGATGTCGGCATCGCCATCGGTCAGGCGCTCAAAGCGGCACTGGGCGACAAAAAAGGCATTCGCCGTTATGGGCATTTTTATGCACCACTTGATGAGAGCCTAAGCCGTGTCGTGGTGGATATTTCAGGTCGCCCGGGGCTACATATGGATGTGCCATTTACCCGCTCGCACATCGGCACGATGGATGTGGACTTGTTCTCAGAGTTCTTTTATGGGCTGGTCAATCACGCCTTTATCACGCTACACATTGATAATCTAAAAGGCAAAAACAGCCATCACCAAATTGAGAGTGTCTTTAAGGCGCTCGCTCGTGCGCTACGCATGGCGGTCGAGTACGATGAGCGTGCCTTGAACCAATTACCATCAACCAAAGAGATGCTATAAGGGAGCGATGATGACTACTCCAACGATTGCGCTACTCGACTATGGCGTGGGCAACCTATATTCTGTGGCAAACGCCCTAAGTGTCGCTGGTGGCGATGTCGTCATCACAAGCGACCCAAAAGTCATCAAATCAGCGGACAAAATCCTATTGCCCGGTGTCGGTGCGATGCGTGATGCGATGGCAAATATGGTGGCGCATGGCATTGATGTGGCGGTCAAAGATGCGCTAGCAACCAAGCCTGTGATGGCGATTTGTGTCGGTATGCAGGCGATGTTTGATTATTCTGAAGAAGGCGACGTGCCATGTCTTGGCATCATCAAAGGGGCGGTGCGCTTGTTTGATGAGACTTGGGTCGAAAATGGTCATGCAATTAAAATCCCCCATGTCGGCTGGAATCGTGTCGATGCTGATACCGATCATGTGCTGTGGGATGGCTGTAATCATGAGCATTTTTATTTTACCCACAGCTACTACTGCGATCCTGCACCTAATGATGATTTGATCATCGCCACCACCGAGTACGGCGAGAAATTTTGCTCAAGCATCATTCGGGACAATCTGTTCATCACCCAGTTCCACCCCGAAAAAAGCCACAATGCAGGGCTCAAACTGTTATCCAATTTTATCAAGTGGCAGCCTTAGATGCTGATAACCCTATGTAGCGATTATGAAAACAAAAAAATCCAGTGAATCATCCTTCACTGGATTTTATTAATCAGCTGACTATTCCACCGTCACCGATTTGGCAAGGTTACGTGGTTTATCGACATCTGTGCCACGCACTAGGGCGACATGATAAGACAGTAGCTGTACGCCGATGGTATGAACGATTGGCGAGAGCACACCGACATGGCGTGGAGTGCGGATGACATGGATGCCATCACCAGCGGTGAAATCACTGTCTAGGTCGGATAGAACAAATAGCTCACCACCACGGGCGCTGACTTCTTGCATATTGGCTTTGACTTTATCAAGCAATCCATCGTTTGGCGAGATGACCACGACGGGCATATTCTCATCCACGAGTGCCAACGGGCCATGCTTGAGCTCACCGGCTGGATAAGCTTCGGCATGGATATAGGTCAGCTCTTTTAATTTCAATGCGCCTTCTAGGGCGATTGGATAATGAATGCCACGACCTAAGAATAGTGCCGATGGTTTGGCGGAGAATTTTTGTGCCCATGCACCAAGCTGTGGCTCTAGGTTCAAGGCGTGCTGAATGCTACCCGGTAGCAGGCGCAGCTCTTCGGCATATTGCTCAGCAGTCTCATCGCTGACATGGCCACGGATTTTGCCCAATGTCACTGCCAAGCCAAATAGCACTACAAGCTGTGTGGTAAAGGCTTTGGTACTTGCCACACCAATCTCAGCACCAGCACGGGTATAGATAGCCAGCGTTGAGCTGCGTGGTAGTGCCGATTCCATGACATTACAAATCGATAGGCTGTATTTATGCCCTTGGGTCATGGCGTATTTGAGCGCTTCCATCGTGTCGAGCGTCTCGCCTGATTGGCTGATGGTGACGATGAGTTCGTTTTCATCACCGATGACATCACGATAGCGGTATTCGCTGGCAATCTCAACATCACAGCGGATTTTGGCGATGCTCTCAAGCCAGTATTTGCCGGTCAAAGCGGCATAATACGAAGTACCGCAGGCAAGGATTTTGATGCTGTTGATTTTGCCAAAGATGTCTGGGGCGTCTTCGCCAAAGTTCTCAGCAATAAAGCCGCCTTCCAAGAAAATCTCAGCCGTATCGGACACCGCACGAGGCTGTTCATAAATCTCTTTTTGCATAAAGTGGCTGTATGGGCCAAGCTCAAGCGAGGCAAGTGATAGCTCAGACATTTTGATGATGCGTTCAGACTCGTTGCCGTCTTTATCGAGTAGTTTGGTGATACCATCAGCGTGAAGTAGGGCAATGTCGCCATCTTCTAAATAAGTCACTCGGCGAGTAAAGGCAATCACCGCCGACACATCAGAAGCGATAAAGATTTCATCATCACCGAACGCCACCAGTAGCGGGCAGCCCATACGAGCGACGACCATTTGATTTGGCTTGTCATTGGCGATGACGGCGATGGCATAAGCACCATGAAAGCGAGCAGTGGCTGACTGTACTGCTTGGTATAGGTCATGACCATTATTGATGTATTCGTGGTGCACGCTGTGGGCGATGACTTCGGTGTCAGTTTGTGATTCAAACACATAGCCCAGTGCTTCTAGGCGACTGCGTTCGGCTTCAAAATTCTCAATGATACCATTATGCACCACCGAGATTAGCCCTGCTGAAATGTGTGGGTGTGCATTTGGCTCGGTGACACCACCATGTGTCGCCCAGCGCGTATGACCGATGCCGGTATGTCCATAGATTTCTTTGTTTTTGGCGGCTTCTTCCATCAAAGCCACACGACCAACACGACGCACACGGCGAATCCCTGTCTCGGTCTGCACGGCAATGCCTGATGAGTCATAGCCGCGATATTCTAGGCGTTTTAGCCCGTCTGTCAAAAAATCAACCACATTATGATGGGTGCGAATAGCACCAACGATACCGCACATAAGCTGTTCCTTAGTATCAAAAATGTCAAATCAAAAAAGATTAATCATAAACATCCCACCCCAAATCGTTAAGCGGTCTGCTAATATCAATCCGATTAATTATATCATGTCATATTAAGGGCGCATTGTAATTTTTTCATCATTTGGGTAAATTTTGCCAAATAAAAAGCACACTGCTGTCAGTGTGCTTATAAATGCAGATAGGCTGATTAACGCCGAATTTGTTGTAAAAAGCTTTGGGTGCGGGGATGGGTTGAATCTTCGAATAATTGCTTGGGGCTACCTGCTTCGATGATGTGTCCGCCTTCCATCAGTACCACGACATCCGCCACTTCACGGGCAAAATTAATCTCATGCGTCACCACAACCATCGTCCAGCCATCATGGGCAAGCTGTTTCATTGTGGCAAGCACATCTTGCACCAGTTCAGGGTCGAGCGCTGATGTTGGCTCATCGAACAATAGCAGTTCAGGCTTGATGGCAAGTGCCCTTGCGATACCGACACGCTGCTGCTGACCGCCTGAGAGCTGATAAGGGTATAGATTGGCTTTGTCCGCCAGTCCCACTTTGGCAAGTAGCGCCAAGGCTTCTTGCTCAACTTCGCTTTTTGGGCGGTTTTGGGCGACGATAGGCCCAAGCATCAGATTTTGTAGGGCGGTTTTATGGGGGAATAGATTATAAGACTGAAACACCATACCGGATTTTTTGTGCAAGGCTTGCAGGTCGGCTTTGGGTAATTTTTTGCCAAAATCGACGGTCAATGAGCCATCATCAAAGCGGATTTGCCCCGCGTCAGGCAACTCTAGCCCATTCAGACAGCGCAAAAAAGTCGTCTTGCCTGAGCCTGACGGCCCAAGGATAACCACCACTTGACCTTTTTTGATGGTTAAATCAATCCCTTTTAGCACGGCATTGTCGCCAAATGTCTTATGAATATTGGTTACTTGTATCATATCAATCCTAAATCCCGTGGCTATTTGGCAATATGGCGGTCAAAGCGATGCTCAAGGCGTGTCTGTGCAAAGCTGAGCACAAGACAAATCACCCAATAAATGAGCGCAGCTTCGATATACACGAGCATAAATTCATAATTGCGCGCGGTGATGATTTGCGCTTGTTTAAATAGCTCGGTCACAAGCACCAATGATGCTAGCGATGTGTCCTTGACAAGGCTAATAAAGGTGTTGGATAAGGGCGGAATGGAGACACGAAACGCCTGCGGCAAGATGACATGGCGAAAGGTCTGCATATAGCCAAGACCGACGCTTGTACCTGCTTCCCATTGACCTTTTGGAATGGACAAAATCGCCGCTCGCACAGTTTCGGCGGCATAAGCACCGACATTGAGCGAAAATGCAATGATGGCAGACGGCACAGGGTCAAGCTTGAGTCCAAGACTTGGCAGTCCATAAAAAATGATGAACAACTGCACCAATAAGGGCGTGCCACGAATGGCAGAAATATAGACGCCAGCCATGCCATACAGTAGCTGATGCACAGGTGTGGTGCGTGGCACAATGCGAATGAGCGCCACAACTAAAGCAATCACAAGCCCCAGAAAAAACGACACAATCGCCAAAGGGATTGAGTAATAAATCGCACCCTTTACCATCGGCAAAAATGAGCTGATGACAATCTGAGCTCGATCGGGTGTCATGAACGGCAACGAAGACAGTAAAGTGGTGAGCATAGAAAAACTCCACCCAAGACTACAACTAGCCTTGGGTTTGTCGAATAAAAACAGTATCGTGGCACAGCTAGGCGATGCCATGCCATGCCAAGAGATAATCAGCGATTATTGTTGTGGCTTGCTGACATCTTGACCGAAGAACTGCTCGCCTAGGCGTGCCAAAGTGCCGTCATCTTGTAGTTGTTTGATGGCGTCATTGAGCTTGGCAACGGCTGCTTCTTCGCCTTTACGCAGGGCGATACCTGAGCTTTGCTCATACTCTTTGCCACCTTCTAGCTTGATGGCTAGACCGTGGTCAGGCTTGGCTTTGAAGTATTCAAGCACAGCCAGCTTGTCATTGATGGTAACATCAGCACGGCCTTGTTGAACCAATGTGATGGCTTGTGATAGACCTTCGATTGGCTCAAGTGTCGCACCGTATTTTTCGGCGATTTTACCAAAATTCACCGTCAATGATTGTGCTGATTTTTTGCCTTTTAGGTCTTCCCAGCTTGCCACCTGCGTTTCTGGCTTGGCAAGTACGACAGCGGTTGAGTAGGTGTAGTTGGTTGTGCCGTCATATTTGGCTTTGCGTTCTTCTGATTGTAGATTGACTTGGTTTGCCACCATGTCAAAACGACCCGCATCCAGACCTGCTAGCATCGCATCCCATTGAGTTTCTTTGAACTCAACTTTTACGCCAAGCTTATCGGCGATGGCACGGGTCACTTCGACATCATAGCCAGTTAGCTTGCCAGTTTCGTCATGATAGCTAAATGGCGCATAAGTGCCTTCGGTGCCGACGATAATCGTGCCGCCACTGTTTAGACGCTCAAGTAGGTCGCTTGCGGTGGTTTTTGGCGCTTCGCTGGTTTCGGCTTTGGTTGGTTCTGCGGTTGGTGCAGGTTGTTCTGCTGGCTTATCACCGCCACAGGCTGATAGTAGGGCAGTGCCAAACACCACAGGCATCAATGAACGAAAAATACGCATAATAACTCCAATGATAAATAAGTCGGTTGATTAGACAACCAAATAAAAGTTGATGTATTATAAGGAAAAATCACGCCAATCACACGGCTTATTTTGACTATGCTTATGACAAATTGCAAATATTTGCAAATTTTGTGCAAAATTTAGCCAAATTGCACCGCCTTGAGACAAAACATTTGCAAAATCGCCCATCATCCCCATATTAAAGGCATCTTATTGATTTGGATGAAACTATGACAACTTATACCGAAAATTACCGCCAGCGCTTTTTTATTGACGGCTCTGTTGTGCGTGGGGATGTGGTACGCCTAACGGACGCTTACCAAACCGTCATCGCCCAAAAAGCCTATCCAACCGCCATCAAAGCATTGCTTGGCGAGATGCTGGTATCAGCAAGCCTATTGATTGGTACACTCAAAATCGATGGCAAACTCTCCATTCAGCTACAAAGCTCGGATGATACTGCCAAACTTAATTGGGCAATGGCAGAGTGCGACCATACAGGTGCGGTGCGTGCTTTGGCAGGCTTTAATGCCGATGGTGATGACAATCAAGCGCTGTGGGCGTCATTGACCACGAGCAATCAAGCTTTTGCCGAGCTTGGTGCAGGCGTGCTGTTTATCAGTATCCATCCTGATAAGGGCGAAGCGTATCAAGGGATTGTCGAGCGAGTGAGCGACAATCTGGGCGAGTGCTTGGCGCATTATCAAAAGCAATCAGCACAAATCCCAACCATCATCAAGCTTGCGACCAATGATGAAACCGCAGGCGGCGTGCTTGTACAGCTGCTACCACAGAGCGATGCGGATAAAGAAAATGACCCTGATTTGTGGGATCGCTTGACCGTCTTGACCAATACGCTAAAAGCGGATGAAATCACCGATTTGCCTGCTGATGAGATTTTGTACCGCTTATACCATGAAGAAGAAGTGGTGCTGCCTGAAAGTGTGCCACTGCACTTTGCTTGCACTTGTTCGGCAGAAAAATCACAAGGCGCAATCATGCAGCTTGGGCTAGAAGATGCCAAACAACTGGTTGCGGCACATGGCGGTACTTTGGTGATGGACTGCGGATTTTGTGGCAAAGAATATCACTTTGACGATCAAGCGGTGGATGCGCTGTTTGGCGTGGATGTGCAGACAGGTCAAGCTTAAACTTCACCAACAAAATACCGCTCAATCGTGATGATGAGCGGTATTTTTTGTTAAGCCATTTAAGCCATTTAAGCCATGCTTATGATTTGGTGCTCGGTGGCACATAGCGTTTGTGGCGATTGATATGGCGTTCAAATTGGCGAAAACCAAATAAGAAAATCCAGCTAATCACCAAATAAATCACACCAGCAGCAAAGAACATCTCAAGGTTCAGATAGGTCTTGGCGATAATATCGCGCGCCTTGTGCGTCAGCTCAACCACAGTGATTGAGGCTGCCAAAGCACTGCCTTTGAGCATAAAAATCACTTCGTTGCTATACGCAGGAATCATGATACCAAAGGCACGAGGCAGGGTGATGCGTTTTAATTTTTGGGATTTTGACATACCGATGGCGTCAGCCGCTTCAAGCTCGCCTTTTGGTACGGCTTGTACAGCACCACGCACGATTTCAGCGATATAGGCTGAGGTGTTGAGCGTCAAGGCGATGATGGCGCACCAGTAGTTTTTGCTAAAAACAGGTTCCCACAAGAATGAGTTTTTGACAGCGTCAAATTGACCCAAACCATAATAAATCAAGAAAATCTGCACCAGTAGCGGTGTACCGCGAAAAAAGAAAATATACGCCGCAGGGATGGCTCGTAACCACGCAATTGGTGATAGTCGCCACAGACCCAACGCCACGCCAAACACTAAGCCCAGTGCACAGCTCAATACCACAAGCTCAATGGTGGTGATGGAGGCTTTGAGCAGTTCGGGAAAATGCTCAAAAATCGCTTGCCAATTCCAGCTCATGATTTACCCCCTAGCTTACGAAGTTTTTTGGCATAGCGTGCCGCAGGGTTGGCACGATCTTCGAACCACATCATCAAGACAGTGATGATGGATGTCAATGCCAAGTAAATAAAGGCAGCTGCCAAAAAGAAAGTAAACGGCTGCTGAGTGGACTGGGCAGCACGCTGTGAAAAATACATCAAGTCTTGTAAGCCGATCAATGACACCAAAGCGGTATCTTTGAGTAGCACTAAGGTTAAGTTGCCAAGACCCGGTAGTGCCACCATCCACATCTGTGGCAAGATGATACGGCGAAAGGTCTGCAATGAGCTCATGCCGATACTTTGGGCGGATTCCCATTGACCTTTTGGGATGTCTTGGATTGCCATGCGAAAGACTTCGGTAGCATATGCCCCAAACATGATGGACAATGCCGCCACACCTGCCCAAAATTGGCTGATGTCGATACGACCCGTGTAGCCAAATTGCTTGAGCAAGGCAGCCAAAATCACACTACCGCCAAAGAAAATAAAGAATACGACCAACAGCTCAGGAATACCACGCACAATCGTAGTATAGGCATTGGCGATTTTTTCCAAAATCCAAATGCCTGATAGTTTGGCAAGCGCACCCAATAGCCCGAAAATCAGTCCAAAAATCAGACTGGCAAGTCCAAGCTTTACGGTAAGTATGGTGCCTTTGATTAAAAGCGGACCGTAGCCTTGTAATTCAAACACGAGAAAACCTTTATGAATTTTCAATCACCCGATGACCGCAAAAAACAGTCATCGGGCGTATTTTAGCAAATTTGCCTGCATCAAGAAACAAAATCTTGGCACAGGTTTTGGCGATTATTCCATGCCTTTTGGCATACCTTCTTCACCAAAATGCTTGACGACGATTTGTTTATAAGTGCCGTCTGCTTTGATGGCGGCGATGGCATCATCAAACTTCTTGAGTAGCTCGGCATTGCCTTTATTGACTGCAACCGCTAGCTTGTCATCGCTTTGGATGTCATCCCCTTTGATGGCGAAATCCTTGCCAAGGTCGGTTTTTAGCCAAGTCAATGCAGGTAGCTTATCCGAAATCATCGCATCAGCACGGCCATTGCCCAAATCGATAAAGGCATTGTCCAAAGTATCATACAGCTGTGGTTTGCTGTTTGGATAAGTTTGGGTCAGCCAAGTGCTTGAAAAGGTTGAGCCTTGAGCAGCGATTTTGGCTGATTCGATATCGGTCGCTGATGTTGGGTCAAAGCTTGAATCTTTTTTGGCAACAAACACTAGGCTGTTGATGTAGTACGGCTGAGTAAAATCCACTTGCTCACTACGCTCTGGCGTGACTGACATCGCTGAGACGATGGCGTCAAATTTGTCAGCTTTTAGCGCAGGGATAATGCCATCCCAAGCTTGTGCGCCGATTTCGCATTTGACTTGCATTTTGTCGCACAGTGCATTGGCGATATCCACATCAAAACCGCCCAAAGTACCATCTGGATTGGTGAAGTTAAATGGCGCATAAGCACCTTCTGTAGCGATACGCAGTACTTCACCTTCGGTTTTGGCAGCTTTATCTTCGCCACCGCACGCAGTCAATGTCAGCGCACCAATCACGGCTGCCGCTAGACCAAATTTTGTCAATTTCATTACTCTTCTCCTTGATATGATTGTGAACAGGTTGCTTGTCGTGCAACGGTGTTCGGCAACCTGTTCCATGTGAAACATTATGATCATACCAACAGAATGATCCAATGGGATCGAATTCTGTTGGTGATTGCAGTTTTATTGTGCCTTAACGGTATCGCCAAGATGCTTGGCGGCGATTTCGGCATATTTGCCATTGGCTTTTAGGCTTGCCAAGGCGGCGTTAAATGAAGCTTTGAGCTCGGCGTCATCTTTGCGGACTGCGATACCGACTATATCGCCGATATCGATCGGTTCGCCTTTGATTTCAAAGCCTTGACCTTGCTCGGTAGTTAGCCAATCGGTCACTGGCATGATGTCAGATAGCATGAGTTCAGCACGACCTGCGGTCAAATCCAGATAAGCATTGTCTTGCTTGTCATAGGTTTTGACAGTAGCTTGTGGGTAATTTTTGGCAAGATAATCGGCTGATACGGTGGCTTGCTGTGTGGCAACAGTTTTGCCTGCGATGTCATTGATGGTGGTCGGATCGCCTTTTTTACCGATCAATACCAAAGTATTATCAAAATACGGCTCGCTAAAATCAACCACTTTTAGACGCTCTTCGGTGATTGACATCCCTGCCATGATGGCATCAACTTTGTTGGCTTGTAGGCTTGGGATTAGGCTGTCCCAGTCTTGTGAGACGATTTCGCACTTGGCTTTCATCTCTTCGCACAGTGCATTGGCAAGGTCAATCTCAAAGCCTGCTAGGTTGCCTTGGGTGTCAAGATAGCTAAATGGCTTAAAGTTAGACTCGGTGGCGATGCGAATTTGCTTTTCGGCACTGGCTGAACCTGCTTCAGGGGCGGCGGTCGGTGCTGTGGCTTCAGGCTTATCATTACCACACGCAGACAGTACAGCAGCGGCAAGTAGAGTAGTGGCAAACTTAAGGGTATATTTCATGACAACTTCCTAAAATGAGTGTGATGGGGCGATGGCAGTCACCACCCCAAAGTAAAAAACAACTTAAATAATCTGATGATCAAAGCGATGATTAAAAATACGCTTTTTCGATTTCGGCCAATTTGCCACTTTCTTTGACTTTGGCAAGCGCTGCATCGATGTCAGCTTTTAGGGCGTCGCCTTTACGCACGGCGATACCTAGGTTGTCATTGTTGTCAATCTCATTACCGACCAGACCAAAGGCTTCGTTACCTGGTTGTTTTAGCCAGTCAGAAGCTGAAGCTTTTTCTGCCATGACGGCGGCGTTACGGCCTGCTTTCATGTCCAGATAAGCATTGGTGTAGGTGTCATATAGCTGTACGGTGTTGCCGTCTTTGCCATCATAGTTTTTGCTGATGTAGTCAGCACCAGTGGTAGAACGCTGACCGCCAAGAACCAGACCTTTGATGTTATTTGGATCAAAGCTGCCATCTTTTTTGGCAAGCCACATCATAGTATTTGAAAAATATGGCTCGCTAAAGTCCACTTGTTGTTGGCGTTCTGGCGTGATAGACATACCAGCGATGATGGCATCGTATTTATTTGCCAATAGACCTGGGATTAGGCCGTCCCAATCTTGGGCGACGACTTCGCAGTGCGCATTCATCTCAGCGCAGACTGCATTGATGACATCGACATCAAAGCCGATGATCTTGCCACTGGCATCGGTGTCGTTGAACGGAGGGTAGGCTGCTTCGGTGGCGATTTTTAGGTGGCGTTGTTCGGTTTTGGCAGCGTCAGCTTTTGGCGCATCAGTTGCTGGGGCTTTGTCTTGGTTGCAGCCAGCAAGTGCGATGGCGCTGATGATTCCGAAAGCGGCGAAACGATTTAGCATGGTACATTCCTTTTGTTGGTGGGCAAAAAAATCAACGATGTGACGCCATAAACTCACGCACACGGGCTGATTTTGGGTGATCGAATACTTCTTCAGGCGTGCCAATCTCTTCGATGCGACCTTGGTGCAAGAACACCACTTTGCTTGAGACTTCACGGGCAAAGCGCATCTCATGGGTGACAATCAGCATGGTGCGACCTTCGGCAGCCAGCTCACGCATGACAGCCAGCACTTCATTGACCAGTTCAGGGTCGAGAGCTGATGTCGGCTCATCGAATAGTAGTACCTGTGGTTTCATCGCCAAAGCACGAGCGATAGCGACTCGTTGGCGCTGACCGCCTGACAGATTGTCAGGATAGGCATCTTTTTTGTCCAATAGACCGACCTTGGTCAATAACTGCTCGGCATCTTTGATGGCTTCATCTTTATTGATGCCTAATACTTGTGTTGGGCCTTCGATGATGTTTTGTAAAATGGTTTTGTGTGGCCATAGATTAAAGCTTTGGAATACAAAGCCAATCTTTGAGCGCAATTTTTCGAGTTGGCGATTATCCGCTGCCACAAGCTCGCCATTTTTGGTTTTGAGTTTGAGCTCTTCTTGACCGATGATGATTTTGCCCGAAGTTGGGTTCTCAAGCAGGTTGATGCAGCGAAGCAAGGTTGATTTGCCCGAACCTGACGAACCCAAAATGCTGATGACATCGCCATCTTGAGCGGTCAAAGAAACGCCTTTTAATACTTCTAATGAGCCGTAGCTTTTATGAATGTCTTGTAAATCGAGCGCAATGGGGCGTGAATCGGTCATGAAATATCCTGTTTGTGTTATTCAAATCAAAAGCCTGCTACTGTCATCCGTCCTAGATAGGTCGCAGAAAAAATTGTACTAGCATATTTTTACCCAAAAATGAGATAAAGGCAAATATTTTTCACATTTTTTGCTATGTTTTTCATAAAAACTTCTGAAAAGTTAGCACAATCTATTCAAAATTCGGCAAATTTAACAGGAACATCCGATAAATCACGCAAAAATGGTGGTATTTTTACCCAAGAGTGCTTACAATGCCTATCATAGCATCTGATAATTTCTATCAATGACGACCAAAATCCCAAAGGAAATGCCGACATGACCACCATCACCGATGTCCCAAGCTATATGAAGTTGGTCGGTAGCCAAGCCAAAGCCGCTGCCGCTGTGCTTGCTACTGCCGACACCCAAACCAAAAATCACGCCCTAAGCTGTATCAAGCAGGCGTTGATTGAGCAAAAACAAGCCGTACTGGATGCCAATACCATTGATGTCAAGGCAGGGCAGGATAATGGGCTTGAGGCGTCATTACTTGACCGTTTGGTGCTCAATGACGCACGCTTTGATGGCATGATTGCATCGCTGGATGATGTGATTGTCCTGCCTGACCCTGTGGGTGAAATCAGCCAAATGACCTATCGTCCATCAGGCATTCAGCTGGGTAAGATGCGAGTGCCGCTCGGCGTCGTCGGGATGATTTATGAATCTCGCCCAAATGTCACCATTGAGGCAGCAAGCCTTGCCATCAAATCGGGTAATGCCATCATCTTGCGGGGTGGTTCTGAGGCGTATCACTCCAACCAAGCCATCGCTGCCTGTATCCATGCAGGGCTTAAGATAGCAGGCGTGCCACAGGATGTGGTGCAGGTGCTCGCAACGACAGACCGCTCGGCGGTGGATAGTCTGATTACCATGAAAGAGTCGGTCGATGTGGTGATTCCCCGTGGTGGCAAGGGGCTGATTGAGCGTATCAGTCGTGGGGCAAGCGTGCCGGTGATTAAGCATCTGGATGGTAATTGTCACACCTATATCGATAAAGATGCCAATCACGATATGGCGATAAAAGTCGCCACCAATGCCAAAACATCCCGCTATGGCACGTGCAATACTATGGAGACACTGCTCGTGCATGAAACGGTGGCGAAAGAACTGCTACCTGCCATCACGCAGGCGATGATGGCTGCGGACAGTGCCATGCAGTTTCGACTGTGTTCGATGAGCCATGAGATTCTCGGGCAAGGTGATGCCTATCAAATGGCGAGTGAGGACGATTGGTACGCTGAATATCTAGCACCGATCTTGGCAGTCAAAGTGGTGAGCAGCCTAGATGATGCCATCAACCATATCAATCACTATGGCAGCCATCATACCGATGTCATCATCACCGAGAACTACACCACCGCCAATGTATTCGTACGTCGTGTCGATTCATCAAGTGTGATGGTCAATGCGTCCAGCCGATTTGCTGATGGCTTTGAATATGGCTTGGGCGCTGAGATTGGCATCTCAACGGATAAGATTCACGCTCGTGGCCCTGTGGGTTTGCATGGACTGACTTCTGAAAAATGGGTGGTCTTTGGGTATGGGGAAGTGCGAACCTAATCGATGATTTTTCAAGGGAGAAATATATATGGATAATAACCAAACCTACCAAAACGGCATCACCGTACGCAAACAAGTGATGGGTGATGCGCATGTCGAGCGTTCGATGGGGCAGGTAACGCCATTTACCGCACCACTGCAAGACTGGATCAATGAACACGCTTGGGGTTCGACATGGCAGCGTGATGGCATCGACCGTAAGACCAGATCACTGGTGACCATCGCATTCTTAATCGCCCAAAAAAGCCCAACCGAGCTTAAGGGGCATATCCGTGGTGCTATCAATAACGGTGCAACGGTTGCTGAGATCCAAGAAGTGCTACTTCATAGCTTACCGTACTGCGGTGCGCCAGCTGCCCAAGAAGCTTACCGTGCTGCTGTTGATGTGCTGACTGAGATGGGATTATTGCCTTAGCTTGCCATCGAAATTTGAACTTAACACCGCTTTTGTCATTGGCTTAGGCGGTGTTTTTTATTATAGTCATCATAAAAAATCACAGCAAAAAAATTTCCCCAAGCACTCACTTGGGGAAATTTGGTATAAGAATCCGTTGTAAATATCGGATTATTTACGCTTGTCCACAGGGACGAACTCACGGTGTGTCTCGCCAGTGTAGCGTTGGCGTGGACGACCGATTTTGAACGGCTCTGAGTGCATTTCGGTCCAGTGGCTGATCCAGCCAACAGTACGAGCTAGAGCAAAGATTACGGTAAACATTGAAGTTGGGATACCGATTGCTTTTAGGATGATGCCTGAGTAGAAGTCAACGTTTGGATATAGTTTACGCTCTACAAAGTATGGGTCGTTCAAAGCGATTTGCTCAAGTTTCATCGCAAGCTCAAGCTTAGGATCGTTGATGCCTAGTGCGCCTAGTACTTCATCACAAGTCTCTTTCATCACTTTGGCGCGTGGGTCAAAGTTGCGATAGACGCGGTGACCAAAGCCCATGAGCTTCACTTCTTTGCGCTTAACTTTTTCCATGAATTCTTCGACATGCTCGACAGAACCGATTTCATCAAGCATCTGTAGAACTGCTTCGTTTGCACCACCGTGTGATGGGCCCCATAGTGCGACGATACCTGCTGCGATACACGCATAAGGGTTTGCACCAGTTGAACCTGCTAGACGCACGGTAGAAGTTGATGCGTTTTGCTCATGGTCTGCGTGTAGGGTGAAGATTTTGTCCATTGCTTTGACCAGCACTGGATTGACCTTGTAGTCAGGCTCACCTGGGGTAGCAAACATCATGTATAGGAAGTTTTCAGCATAGCTGAAGTCTTTGCGTGGATACATGAACGGTTCGCCGATTGAGTATTTGTAGCTCATCGCAGCTAGGGTTGGTACTTTTGCGATCAAATCAACACAAGTCTCATCACGGTGTGCAGGATCAGAGATATCTAGGTGGTTGTGATAGAATGCTGATAGCGCACCGACCACGCCGACCATGATTGCCATTGGGTGAGCGTCACGGCGGAAACCTTCAAAGAACTTACGCAGTTGGTCATGCACTGCCATGTGGTTAGAAACACGTGCGTAGAATTTCTCTTTTTCTTCAGCGTTTGGTAGATCACCGTATAGTAGCGCATAGCAGACTTCTAGGTAGTCAGCGTTTGATGCCAAATCATCAATCGCATAGCCACGATGTAGTAGCTCGCCTTTTTCGCCATCGATATAAGTGATTTTTGATTCAACTGGTGCAGTCGCCATAAAGCCTGGATCATAAGTCCATAGACCAGCCTTGGCAACAGCGCTTACATCCAATACAGGGCGTCCTAGCGTGCTCTCCAGCACTGGCATATCATATTCGACACCATCAACGGTAAGGGTAACTTTCTTTGACATAATTGACCTCTTTGGGGTTGGTTGCGTCTGAAAACCTTGTACTGTGCATAAAAATCACCGAACATCCATGTTGGTGCTTAATTAGCACCATACAATCAGACGAATAAATTCACACTTATTAGGCTAAGCCATCAGCCAACTTAAGTGCGGCTTCCTTGTGTTGTTATTAAATTACACATCTGTGAACAGATGCACTCAGCAGTGAGTATCTTGGATAATACAAAAACTTTGTCAAACTTACAAGCTTTTTTCGCATTTTAACGAAATTTTAGTAAACACCTATTCATTGCTTCATTCGTGATTTTAGGGACAATGTGGCAAATTGACAAGTGTTTTTGTGGCTCTGACATTGTTTGTAACAATTAATTTGACAGCTTTTTGGTTATTTTTTTAAAAAATCACGGGAATTTTGCACAAAATATAGGAATTTGTTTGTAATTATTGTTCAAGCGATTTATAATTTAAATTATTTATGACTGCATTTCCATAAACGATAATCAATCGCATTATAGGCTTTTGATACAAGGCATCGCCTTGATTGATTGGCTATAAATGCCACAATGATGTCGTTGTGGGATTTTTTGCAATTTTTTGTGGTGCTCGCTGTACATCATTTGATGACTGGTAACTTATCGCTTGCGATGATTACCGATAGCCGGCTAGCTACTCCTTGCCATTGTTCGGCGTAAATTAGATAAGGATGCCCGCTGTGAAAAGCAACCGACCGATTAACCTACCTTTGAGCCAAGTCATCGCTGTGAACTCAAAATCACCGATTGCTATGGCGTCGATTTTGCATCGTGTTTCTGGGATTGTTTTGTTTTTGCTTGTCCCTGTGATGCTATGTATTCTTCAGACTTCTTTGACTTCACAAGAAGGCTTTGATGCTGTTTTTGATAATATTGCACTACGCTTTGTTGCTTGGATTTTTGTTGCAGCGACTGCGTATCACTTTGTCATGGGTATCAAGCACTTGTTGGCTGACCTAGGCATGAACGAAGAGTTCAATTCTGGCCGTACGGCTGCGGTGATTAGCTTTGTAATCGCTGCTGTACTGATTGTCGCATCGTTTGTATGGGTGATGTTCTAATGAGAAATAATTCTGGTATTAAAAGTGCGACTGGTCTAACAGGCTCAGGCTCGCGTGATTGGATTTTGCAGCGTATCAGTGCTGTCGTTTTGGCGGTGTATAGCGTTGTGATTGTAGGATATTTCCTATTTTGCGATGTGAATTTTGAAGCTTGGAAAGGCTTCATGCTAAGCCTGCCAATGAAGCTATTTAGCTTGGTTGCGATTTTGTCTTTGGTATTCCACGCATGGGTGGGTATGTGGACAGTTTTGACTGACTATGTCAAATCATCAGGATTGCGTTTGGTGATTCAGTCATTGGTCATTATCGCTGTTTTGGTGTATCTATTCTGGGGCGTGATGATTTTTTGGTAATTGACCGATTGGCTTAGCCATTGGTAAATTTGCCCCATCAACACCAATAAAAACATAATTAGGAATAAACATGGCAACACAAGATACTGTAATCAACAACATCCCAACGCTAAACTTTGACGCAGTCATCGTTGGCGGTGGTGGTTCTGGTATGCGTGCTTCTCTACAGCTGGTTAATGGCGGTATGAAAGTCGCAGTCATCACCAAAGTTTTCCCAACCCGTTCGCACACGGTTGCTGCCCAAGGTGGTATCGGTGCGTCATTGGGTAATATGAGCAACGATAACTGGCATTTCCATTTTTATGACACCGTCAAAGGTTCTGACTGGCTAGGCGACCAAGACGCCATCGAATATATGTGCCGTGAAGCGCCAAAGGTCGTCTATGAGCTTGAGCACATGGGTATGCCATTTGACCGTAACGCCGATGGTACGATTTATCAGCGTCCATTTGGTGGTCACAGTGCCAACTACGGCGAAAAAGCTGTGCCACGTGCTTGTGCGGCAGCTGACCGTACTGGCCACGCGCTACTGCACACGCTATACCAAAAGAACCTAGAAAAAGGCACTCAATTTTTCGTTGAGTGGATTGCACTTGACCTAATCAAAGACGACGAAGGCAATATCAACGGCGTGGTAGCGCTTGACCAAGAAACAGGTAATATCTCTGTATTCCAAGCCCAAACTACCGTACTAGCGACAGGTGGTGCAGGTCGTATCTTCCGTGCATCAACCAACGCCTACATCAACACTGGTGACGGTCTGGGCATGGCAGTGCGTGCAGGTATCCCGCTACAAGACATGGAGTTCTGGCAATTCCACCCAACGGGTGTCGCAGGCGCAGGTGTCCTACTGACCGAAGGCTGTCGTGGTGAAGGCGCTATCCTTCGTAACAAGCACGGTGAGCCGTTCATGGAGCGTTATGCCCCAACCCTAAAAGATTTGGCACCGCGTGACTTCGTCTCTCGTTCTATGGACCAAGAGATTAAAGAAGGTCGTGGCTGTGGTCCAAATGGCGACTACATCGTGATGGACATGACCCACCTAGGTCATGCCGAAATCATGAAGCGTCTGCCATCGGTATTTGAAATCAGCCACAACTTCGCCAACGTGGACATTACCAAAGAGCCAGTACCAGTTGTCCCAACCATCCACTACATGATGGGCGGTATCCCAACGAACATCCATGGTCAGGTGACTGTACCTGTGCTAGATGGCGAGCGTGATGAGCAAGGTTTATACACCGAAGGTCGTGTCATCAAAGGTCTATATGCCATCGGCGAATGTGCGTGTGTCTCTGTACACGGTGCAAACCGTCTAGGCACGAACTCACTGCTTGACCTTGTGGTATTTGGTCGTGCAGCAGGCCAGCACATCCTAGATGAGTTTGCTAAGTCAGACCGTGGCTACAAGCCATTGAACCCACGCGTCCTAGACTTCACTCAAGCACGCCTTGATAAGCTACAAAACTCAACTGAAGGCTACAACGCGCAAGAAGTCGCTGATGAAATCCGCTCAATCATGCAGTCACACGCTGGTGTATTCCGTACCCAAGCGTTGATGGATGAAGGTGTTGAGAAGATTATGGCGCTTGCACCAAAAGTTGAGCAAATCCATCTAAAAGACAAATCAGCGGTGTTCAACACAGCGCGTATCGAAGCTCTAGAAGTGGCAAACCTATACGAAGTCGCCAAAGCAACCATGCTATCAGCATCACTTCGTCATGAGTGCCGTGGTGCGCACAGCGTCCTAGACTATGAGCGTCCTGCAGATGATGCCGAAGCGCCACTAGGTCGTGATGACAAGAACTGGATGAAGCACACGCTATGGTATTCAGAAGGTAACAAGGTAATCTATAAGCCAGTGCGCAAGAAGCCATTGACTGTGGATTACTGTGAGCCACGCGTTCGTACATTCTAATTGACATTTATCTAATTTGAATTTTGGGCGTATTGCATCAGCCTACGCCCAAGCATTTTGCGGAGAAAGACTATGAGTCGTGGAACTCGCACCGTTGAAATTTATCGCTATGATCCTGATAAGGACAAAGCCCCATATATGCAGACTTATCAGATTGAGCTACTAGAATCTGATCGTATGCTACTAGATGTGCTATTGCGTCTAAAAAAACAAGATGAAACCCTAACTTTCCGTCGCTCATGCCGTGAAGGTATCTGTGGTTCTGACGGTATGAACATCAATGGCAAAAATGGTTTGGCGTGTCTAATCAACATGAACACCTTGCCAGAAAAGATCGTGATCCGTCCGCTACCAGGCCTGCCTGTGATCAAAGATTTGGTTGTGGATATGAACCAATTCTATGAGCAATACGAAAAAGTTCATCCATACTTGATCAACAATCAGCCTGCGCCACCAAAAGAGCGCCTACAATCACCAGAAGATCGTGAGAAACTAAACGGTCTGTACGAATGTATCCTATGTGCGTGCTGTTCAACTTCATGCCCATCATTCTGGTGGAACCCTGATAAGTTCTTAGGCCCATCTGCGCTATTGAATGGCTACCGTTTCATCATCGACAGCCGTGACAGCGACACCCAAGCTCGCCTAGCTCGCCTAGATGACCCATTTAGCCTATTCCGTTGCCGTGGCATCATGAACTGCGTGTCAGTGTGTCCAAAAGGTCTAAACCCAACCAAAGCAATCGGTCATATCCGTAGTATGCTACTAGACCAAGCAGGCTAATGATTGGCAAAACTGCCCAAAACCACATCATCTTTGGTGTGGTTTTGTTGTCTTTGGCACATAAGATGGATAAACACGGATGATGACATCGATTTTCAATAGTCTCATGCCATTGGTGCTGTGCATCGCACTGGGTGTGGGGTTGCGCCACTATCGTTTTGTGCCTGATGCGGTGTGGCAGGGTATCGATAGGCTCAATTATTATGTGCTGTTTCCATCATTGCTCTTTTTATCCATTTCGCAGGCGCAGGTGGTGCTGTCCGAATTTGGCTCGGTGGTGATGGTAGTTGCCATCGTGTTGATGCTTGCGACGATTGCGATGATTGTGGCAAGCCGCTTGGGTGTGTCGCATGACAATATCGGTGTCTATACCCAAAGTGCCATCCGCTTTAATACCTATATTGGGCTTGCGCTCGTGGTGTCGCTATTTGGTAATGATGGCTTGACGCTGTATTCGCTGATTATTGCGATTTTTATTCCGATAATCAATGTCATCTCGGTGCTGTTCTTGACCGTACATCAGGGGCTATCGCCAAAGCGACTGATGCACAATCTGATGACCAATCCGCTGATTGTCGCTTGTATCTTGGCAATCTTGGTCAATCTCTCACCTGTATCCATGCCGACAGCCATCAATGAGCTGATGCGACTGCTAGGCACGGCAAGCCTACCTTTGGGGCTGATATGTATTGGTGCGGGGCTACAGTTTGCGGGGCTGTTGGGTCGGGGTTTACCGCTTGTGATGATGCACGCCTTGATACGCCTGCTGTTGATGCCTGCGTTGGCATTCTTGGTATGTGGCATGATGGAGATTACGGGGATTGGACGGCAAGTGGTGGTGTTGTTTTTTGCGCTACCGACAGCGCCGACGGCGTATGTGCTGACGAAGGTGCTGGGCGGTAATCATGCATTGATGGCACAAATCATCAGCCTACAGACAATGCTTGCGATGGTAACTTTGCCGACTGTACTGTGGTGGCTACTTTAGGCATCCACCTTATCATCACGACTGGCAAGGTAGCCAAAGGGCGCATTGATAAGCATGAGCACAGACAGGACAATCAGCGGCACTTGCCAATCGCCACAGGTCTCAAACAGCCAGCCCATGCTCAGCGGCCCAAACATCGCAATAAAATAGCCCACCGCCTGCACCATGCCTGATAAATCCCGAGCATTCTCCGTGCTACTGGTGCGTAGCGAGAACATCATCAGCGACAAGGTAAACACCACCGCACAGCCAAAGCCCATCACCGCCGACCACAGCACGAGCTGACTTGGCATCATCAAAATGCCAAGCACGCCGATGGCATTGCACACACAGCCTGTCGCACCGATGATACGTGTGGGCACAGCGTGGCGAATCAGATAAGTCAACAGCAAAATCGCAGGCGGCGCCATCAGCTGAAAAATCAACGCCGTCTGTGTGGCACGCCCCAAATCTTGCCCAAGATTAGTACCAATCGACGGCAAAAAGCTTGCCACAGTATAAAATAAAAACGACTGCACACCCATCATCACTGCCATCTGCCAAGCAGACAGGCTACGCCACGGACGAAAGCGAGCCGTGTGCTGTATTGCCGTATCTGCCACTGCCTGCGTGTGCCGTGTCCGATAAATCAGCGTCCAAATCAGCGTCGTCATACAGCCAAATATCGCCCAACTACTCAGCGCCACCTGCCACGACAAGCCATCCGCCATCGGCACGACCACCACCGCACTGATACCTGCGATGGCTGACATACTCAGGCTAAAGATACCTGTCGCAAGCGCAATATGATTGGGGGCGTAGTTTTTGATAAAAGGCGCGGTGAGTGCGTTGAGCATCCCGATGGCGAACGACAGCACAAGCGTCCCCGCAAATAGTAGTGGCGCACCTGCCCAGACACGAGTCGCCACGCCAAGTGTCAACAGCGCTGTCATGGCAATCATCATTATCTCTAGCCCAAACCGCTTGGCAAGCATGGGTGCAATCAGCGCACCGATGGCAAATAACGGCATGGGCAATGCGCCCAGCAAGCCAATATCACTAGCACCAAGCCCCAATGTCTGCTGTAGCATCGATGCAATCGAGCCAATCATCACGATCGGCGAGCGCATATTGGTCGCAGCCAAGATAAGCCCGATGATAAGCAGTGGCACGATAAAGCGAGCTTTGGCGGTGGTTGGGTGTGTCATGATGATATGGCAAAATGGCTTGAAAATTTGCGATATTGTAACATGAAACTTGGTTGCCAATAGTCAAAAAAAGATTGGGGCTAAGCCAACTTTTGGGAAATGATAATCAATCAATGATAAAAAAGACTTGGCAGATATCCACCAAGTCTTGTGCATGATATGGGTGTGATTAAGCAGGCTTGGACAAGCTTTCGGCTTTGGACTTGGTGTCGGCATCCAGCTTGGCTTGGCTTTCGCACTTGTTGGGGTCATTGCCACAAAATTGGCAATACTCATCACCCATCAAATTGGCAACACCGCCGCATGAGCCTTTGAGTGGTTGTTTTTTGACCAAATAACCCACGCCCATGAATAAGAAAAACAGTAGAAACACCCCAAAAGTCACCGCAAAAATGGGGATGAATTGGCTGATGATGTCGCTCATGGCTGTCTCACTTTATAGGTTTACAAGGATTGCGGTTATTATATCACTTTTGCTGATGAATGTTGGCTAAGATTTGTCACTGTGATTGGCATTTTGTATGACTTTGTTTAACAAAAGCTGTATTTATTGGCAAATCCAAAAACTAAGCTTGCCAAGCAGTTTTATAAAAAAATGACCCATCACACGGATGGGTCATTGCTGATGTCTTGGACAAAAAACTTTGGATTATTTGTCTTTGACTTCGGTGTATTCAGCATCCACCACGCCATCGTCGGCAGGCTTAGCATCTTGTTGTGGCTGTGCGTCAGCGCCTTGTGCACCAGCATCAGCGTAGATTTTTTGACCGATTGGTAAGAAGGCATTGTCAAGCGCTTCAAGCTTGGCTTTAATGTCATCGACATTGTCTTCTTTGGTCGCTGCTTCTAGCGCTTTGATGGCTTCTTCGACAGCGGCAGTTTCTTCGGCAGTCGCCTTGTCGCCAGCATCTTTAAGTGCTTTTTGGACAGCGTGGATACGACCGTCTGCTTCGTTACGAGCATTGGCAAGCGCTGCAAATTTCTCATCTTCGGCAGCATTTGCTTCAGCAGCACGAATCATTTCTTCGATTTCGGCATCAGACAGACCTGAGTCAGCCTTGATTTGGATTGACTGTGATTTGCCAGTGCCTTTGTCTTTGGCGCTGATGTTCATGATGCCGTCAGCGTTGATGTCAAAGGTCACTTCGATTTGTGGCACACCGCGTGGCGCAGGTGGGATGTCAGTCAAATCAAAGTTGCCAAGCAGTTTGTTTTGGTTAGCGATTTTACGCTCACCTTGATACACTTGGATAGATACCGCAGGTTGGTTGTCAGCTGCTGTTGAGAACACTTGTGATTTTTTGGTTGGAATCATGGTGTTCTTCTCGATGATGGCAGTCATCACGCCGCCCATCGTTTCGATACCTAGGGTTAGTGGGGTAACATCCAGCAGTAGAACATCTTTTTTGTCGCCTGACAGTACCGCGCCTTGAACCGCTGCGCCCATTGCGACCGCTTCATCAGGGTTCACATCTTTGCGTGGCTCTTTGCCAAAGAATTCTTGTACTTTTTGTTGGACAAGTGGCATACGAGTTTGACCGCCGACTAGGATGACATCATCGATGTCGCTGGTTGATAGGCCAGCATCTTCTAGTGCAGTTTTGCAAGGCAAAATCGTACGAGCAACCATCTCTTCGGTTAGGCTCTCAAGCTTAGCACGGCTGATGGTGATAACAAGGTGCTTAGGACCTGTAGCATCAGCGGTGATGTATGGCAAGTTCACTTCGGTTGATTGGCTGCTTGATAGCTCAATTTTGGCTTTTTCGGCAGCTTCTTTTAGGCGTTGCATTGCTAGCGGGTCGCCTTTTAGGTTGACATCTTGTTCTTTTTTGAACTCTTCAACCAAATAATCAATCAATGCCAAGTCAAAGTCTTCACCGCCAAGGTGGGTGTCACCGTTGGTTGCTAGTACTTCAAATTGTTGTTCGCCATCGACATCAGCAATCTCGATGATTGACACGTCAAATGTACCACCACCTAGGTCATAGACAGCGATGGTCTTATCGCCGCCTTTTTTGTCCATGCCATAAGCTAGGGCGGCAGCGGTTGGTTCGTTGATGATACGCTTAACATCCAGACCTGCGATTTTACCAGCATCTTTGGTTGCTTGACGCTGTGCGTCGTTGAAGTATGCAGGAACAGTCACAACTGCTTCGGTCACAGGCTCGCCAAGATAATCTTCGGCGGTCTTTTTCATTTTGCGTAGTACTTCAGCGCTGATTTGTGGTGGCGCTTGTTTTTTGCCATCGACATCTACCCACGCATCGCCATTGTCAGCTTTGACGATTTTGAATGGCACAAGTGAGATGTCTTTTTGCACTTCTTTGTCTTCAAAGCGACGACCAATCAGACGCTTGATGGCAAATAGAGTGTTTTTTGGGTTGGTGACCGCTTGGCGTTTGGCCGATTGACCCACCAAAGTTTCGCCATCTTTAAAAGCGACGATTGATGGGGTGGTGCGTGCACCTTCTGCGTTTTCGATGACTTTGACTTTGTCACCTTCTAGGACAGCCACACATGAGTTGGTGGTACCTAGGTCAATACCGATTACTTTAGACATAATTTACTCCAGATTTAAATATTGTAATGATTAAAAAGTTTTTCTGCTTAGCCAAGCTTGATTATTTAATATCTAAAAACTTGCCAAGCTTGAGTGCTATATTTGTGTGATTTTTTACTTTTCAAGGGGAAATTTTGAAAATTTTTCAAAAATTTTTGACTTTTAAGCCATTGAAATCATTCAATAAATCCCCAAGCTTGCCCAATCAGCCACCAACAAGCACCATCGCAGGGCGTAGGGTGCGTTCATTTAGGGTATAGCCTTTTTGCAGCACTTGACCGATGGTGTCTTTTTCGGCATCAGGATAGATACCGACGGCTTCGTGTAGCTCTGGGTTGAATTTATCACCGACCACGCCGACAGCGACCACGCCATTTTTTTCAAGGACGGTCAGTAGTGATTTGTGGGTCAGTTTTAGCCCTTCTAGGGTGCTGTCATCGGCGCCTGCTTTTTCGCTCGCTTCGATGGCACGCTCTAGGTTATCGACGACATCTAAGAGTTCTTTGGCGAATTTTTGTAGGGCGTATTTTTTGGCCTTGTCCGCTTCTTGTTCCATACGGCGCTGAGCGTTGTAGCTCTCGGCATTGGCACGAGCGGCGACTTCTTTGGCGTCTTTGACTTGTGCTTCAAGCTCGCTGATGGTGGCTTTGAGTGTCGCCACTTCGTCAAGCTCGGCGGTGGTCTCGGCAGTTTGTGCCACTTCTTCGACGGTCGGCTCGTTGGTCTGTTCGGTCATAATTCCCCCAAAATTTAGTTTCAATGAAAATCCCTACATTGATAATGGTAAAGGGGTGTTTTTTCAAGGGAATGGGGTGATAAAAGATGAAATTTTTGGCAAAAAATCGCCAAGTAATCGCACCGATGGCGGGTGTGACGGATAATCCGTTGCGATAGTTATGCAATGATGGTTGATGGATAAGTGCTGATGGCGTGCGCTATCGCCTGTACGGACAAATCATCAATCATGCTGATGATAGCAGATGGCTCGTGCGTACGGATGATACGGACAAGTCGCTCGCCCAGTGCCAAATAATGATACGCTGTGCCGTGATGTGGTAGGCTCGCCCAAGCCTGATACGCCATCGCACTGCTGATGATGACATGGGTATGGCTAGGCACAGTGGGCAGTGTCGGTAAGATGGCGCTAAAGTTATCGGATAAATCAGACGGTGTCGTCCGCTCATACCATTCGATGGCATCGATGTGCACGCTCTTTGCCACCAGCGTGTCGTGTAGCAGTCGCCGTCCACCCACCCCACGCCAAATCAGCACTCGGTCATGTGCTGTCAGACTTGCGATTTGCGGTAGGCTTAGCATCCCTTCGTTGTTAGCGGTCTGTGGCAAGATGACATCAAAGCCATGCGCCTGCATCACTTGGGCGGTGGCAGTGCCGACGGCGATGATGGGTGTGTTTGGCAGATGGATGGGCGTATCCACCTGATGCGTGTGCAGATAGTCCAAGGCTCGCCGTGCTGACTCGACACTGGTGATGACCAGTGCATCATACCCCCCTTGACAAAACTGCGCCATCATCGCCTGTGCATCATCAGCGATGGGCAGTGAGCGAATCTCAAGTAATGGCAAATCCACCACCGTCACCCCCACCATTTGACGGATGGTATCACCCCGATGGATAGGGCGGGTGTTGATGAGCACAGGCAAGGTCGTTGGCATATTAGGCGTTATCAGCGGATTGATAAACTTCTTGTAAAATCGCATCCGCACCTTGGGCGAGTAGTTCACGGGCGATTTGTTCGCCAAGCGCTTCAACCGCTGTGATATTGGCAGTCTCATCATCGCCTAGGGTGATGGTGTTTTCGGCTTTTAGTAGTACCTTGCCATCGACAGAGCCGACCCGACCACGCAGACGCAGTGTGCCATCATTGATGGTGGCAAAGCCTGCAATCGGCACTTGGCAGCCGCCTTCTAGCGTACGGTTCATCGCACGCTCTGCCATCACGCACAAGGCAGTGGCGGTGTCATTGAGCGGTGCTAGTAGCGATAACATCTCATCATCACCCGCTCGACATTCGATGGCAAGTGCCCCTTGACCCACCGCAGGCAATGACAGCGATTCACCGAGCTCATGGCGAATACGAGCATCGAGTCCTAGTCGCTGAAGTCCGCTCGTGGCTAGGATAATCGCATCATACTCACCGGCATCGAGCTTGGCTAGGCGTGTGCCGACATTGCCACGCAGGCTTTTGATGACAAGGTCAGGGCGAGCTTGACGAAGCTGACATTCACGGCGTAGGCTAGATGTGCCAAGCACCGCACCACTTGGCAGCTTATCTAGGCTTGCATAGGTATTTGACACAAAAGCATCGGTCGGTGCATGACGCTTGCAATACGCCCCAAGTGTCAAGCCTTCGGGTAGTACCATTGGCACATCCTTGAGCGAATGCACGGCAATATCGGCACGCCCATCATACAAAGCTTGCTCAAGTTCTTTGACAAACAGACCTTTGCCGCCAATCTTGGCAAGTGGCGTGTCCAAAATCTTATCGCCACGAGTCACCATCTCAAGCAAGGTGACGGTCATCTGCGGGTACAGGCGTTCAAGCGCATCTTTGATAAAATTGGCTTGCCATAGTGCCAATGGACTTTGGCGAGTGGCGATGGTCAGTGTGCGAGTGGTCATAAGCGTGTCCAAATTTTGCAAAAAATCATAAAAATTATCCTATTATAAAACCTTTGGGACATAAAAGCCATGTTATGCCTGCGGATAATTGATGAATGCGATGGCGAAGATGTGTTATACTTTGGCAAAGTTAAGTAAATCAAAGGATTTATCATGAGTGAGCAAACTTCAAGTATGTGGGGCGGTCGTTTTAGCGAAGCGACCGACAGCTTTGTTGCCGAATTTACCGCGTCGGTGAATTTTGACAAACGCATGGCAAAACAAGATATTCAAGGCTCTATCGCCCACGCCACCATGCTGGGTCGCTGTGGGATTATCACAATGGACGAAAGCCAAACCATCGTCGATGGCCTAAAGCAAGTCCAAGCCGAGATTGATAATGGCACATTTGTGTGGTCGGTGGCGCTCGAAGATGTGCATATGAATGTCGAAAGCCGTCTGACTGCCATCATCGGCGATGTCGGCAAAAAGCTGCACACAGGACGCAGTCGCAATGACCAAGTGGCGACCGACATTCGCCTGTGGCTACGAGATGAGACCGATAATATCTTGGCACTACTAAAACGCTTGCAATCAGGCTTGCTAGACTTGGCAGATAAGCATACCACCACCATCATGCCGGGCTTTACCCATCTACAAACAGCACAGCCGGTGAGCTTTGGTCATCATGTGATGGCGTGGTTTGAGATGCTGACCCGTGATAGCGAGCGCTTTGCCGATACTCGCCGTCGTATCAATCAGATGCCACTAGGTAGTGCGGCGCTAGCAGGCACGACTTATCCGATTGACCGCACCATCACCGCTGAACTCTTGGGCTTTGAAGGCATTTGCCAAAATTCGCTAGATGCTGTCAGCGACCGTGATTTTGCCATTGAATTTACCGCCAATGCGTCGATTCTGATGATGCATCTATCTCGCATGAGCGAAGAGATTATCCTATGGATGAGTGCGCAGTTTGGCTTTGTGGCAGTGCCTGACCGCTTCTGCACAGGCTCATCTATCATGCCACAAAAGAAAAATCCTGATGTGCCAGAGCTTGTGCGTGGTAAGGCGGCGCGCGTGTTTGGTCAGCTCACCACCTTGCTTAGCTTGATGAAAAATCAGCCACTGGCATACAACAAAGACAACCAAGAAGACAAAGAGCCACTGTTTGACTGCGTGGATACTTTGACAGGCTCGCTACTTGCCTTTGCTGATATGTTGCCAAATCTTGTGCCAAATAGCGAGAATATGCGTGCAGCGACGATGAAAGGCTATGCTACAGCGACTGATTTGGCGGATTATCTTGTTAAAAAAGGCTTGCCATTCCGTGATGCGCATGAAGTGGTCGGCAAAGCGGTAGCGTTAGGCGTCGCCAAAGGTGTGGATTTAAGTGAGCTAAGCTTAGCTGAACTACAAAGCTTTAGTGAACTCATTGGTGATGATGTCTTTGAGTGCTTGACGCTTGAAGGCTCGCTCAACGCCCGTAATCACATCGGTGGTACAGCGCCAACTCAAGTCAAGGCGGCGATTGCTCGTGGTCGTGAGCGCATCTAAGTCTGGCTTGATATAGAAAGTAAACCGTCATACAAGTGTATGGCGGTTTAATTATTGCCAATAAAAAGCCCCTTAAGCAAAATACTTAAGGGGCTTATGCTTGATTAGATTAATTATTCATCATTTTTTTCAAGCTTGTCTTGTAGGCGACGCAGATAGCGAGCTGCTGCTTCTTGACCACCCAGACCGAATGACAGAGCAAATGCCACCGCCACAGCGCCAAGCGTTAGACCAAAGGCAAGATTGACGATGCTGTCAGCGATACCCATCGCTTTTAGACCCATCGCTAGTACCAGACCCATGATTAGGACTCGGACGATGTTGGCTAGGAATTTTGAACCTTGTTCAGAACGCTCAACCACACCAGCGATAAGATTGGCAAGCCAAAAACCGATGGTCAAAATCACCGCACCTAGAATGATTTGGCTGCCAAAAGCGATAAACATAGTCACGATGTCACTGATTTGACCAAAGCCAAGCAAATCTGCCGCTGCGATGATGGCAAATAGCATCGCAAACACAAGCACGCCACAGCCGATGACATCAGACAGTTTTTTGGTGCCTAGCACGTTTTGTAGTCCGATTTTATTTGGTAAATCATCCAGTTGAGTGTTGGCAACCAAGCCTTTGATGACATCAGCAACCAAACGCACGACCAAGAAAGTAACGACAAGCACCGCCAATGCTGTAAAGACATTTGGCAATGACTCCATCACTTTATTGAGCATATTGGTTGCAGGGCGTGAGATAGACTCAACTTTTAGTGCATCCAGTGCTGCAATGGTAAATGGCACAATCGTAAGCAAAAATACCACCGAACCTGCGATATTTGGCAGATTATTTTTGCTATCGACACCAGCTTTGCTAACTAGCGCCTGAATGTTTAGGCGTGAGACCACCGTTGTTACCATGCTGCGGACAATCTTGGCAACGATAAAGCCAATGAACATCACAAAGCCTGCCAACATCGCATTTGGCATAAAGGCAAAAATCTTATCAATCATATTGGTCAATGGGGTGAATAGCCCATTTAGACCCAGACGACCAACGACCATCGTCAGTACAATCAGCAAGATGAACCAATAAATCAAGTCGGCGATAATGCCACTGATAGGCTGGATACCTGCTTCAGAAGATAGTTTGCTATCTAGCTTGGTTTTGGCAAGTGCTGCTGCCAAGACACGGCGGATGATACCTGCAACGAACCAGCCGATTGCAAGGATAATCAAAGCCCCAATGATTGAGCCCAATGGACCTTGTAGGCTTTGGTTTAAAATGGCGATTTTTGACAAATCCATACCATTGCTCCAAATTCATAAAAAATCAATAAAAAAAGTTCTTATCAATGATGGGGAATGCCCATGCAATGTGTTATTCCATTTTAAACCACAAAAAAGAGAAAATCATTGATAAAAACCACAAAGTTTCGCAGATTGTAACACCAAATTGGCTATTGTTTCGCCCACTGTTAAACTATATTCACAAAATTAACAATATTCATACAGAGACCACAACAAAATCGGCGTTTTTGATGGCGAAATGATGAATTTTTTGTTATTATTGGCACACATTTTTGTATTTCTTTTTTCACCATTTTTGAGAATTTTTTATGAAAAAACATCTATTGGTTTCTGCAATCGCTGCGGCATTGGTTTTGACTGGTTGTAATAAAGACAAAGAAGCTGCATCTGCTACTGATGCCAAAGCCGAAAAATCAACGGTCGTGACCGACAAAAGCACCGAAATGGAAAAAGTAAGCTACTTGCTTGGCTTTGGCGCAGGTCAAGAAGCCAAAACAATCGATGAAGCGATTGATTTGGAGATTTATAACAAAGCACTAAAAGATGGCTTTGAAGGCAAAGAAAGTGCATTGACCGAAGAGCAAGCACAAGCAGTCATCACAGCGTATCAAACTCGCAAAACCGAAGAAATGAAGAAGAAGTTTGAAGAAACTGCTGCCAAGAACAAAACTGATGGCGAAAAATTCCTAGCCGAAAATGCCAAGAAAGAAGGCGTAAAAACCACCGCATCAGGCCTGCAATACAAAGTCATCACTGAAGGTAGCGGTAATTCACCAAAAGCAACCGATACCGTTATCGTGAACTATGAAGGCAAGCTGATTGATGGTAAGGTATTTGACAGCTCATATGAGCGTGATATGCCAGCACAGTTCCCGCTAAATCAAGTCATCAAAGGCTGGACTGAAGGTATTCAGTTAATGAAACCGGGTGCAAAATACGAATTTTATATCCCGTCGGCACTGGCTTATGGTGAGCAAGGCAACCAAAACATCGAGCCAAACAGCGTGCTGATTTTCACTGTTGAGCTACTAAACGATGCACAAATCAAAGAAGCTGAAGCCAAAGTGAAAAAAATGATGGAAGAGCAAGCTAAGGCAATGGAAGAAGCACAAAAAGCCCAAGCTGCGACCCAATCAGCCGCCGAAGCTAAGCCAGCTGAAGCTAAGACCGAGAGCAAATAATCCTAGCTGATATATTGCGATAAAATCCCTGAAAAGCACATTTTCAGGGATTTTTTTGGGTTTTTTGCGTTTTAGGTGATTGCAGGCGATTAACACCGATTGATATTATTTATTGAGCCATGCAATCAGCTCATCAACCGGCGGTGCGCCGTAGATGTATTCGCCATTTGGCTTGATAATCATTGGCGTGCCACGCATATTGAAGCTTTTGGCGACAATCATATTGCTTGTCATCGGGGTTTTGCACCAAGCACGAGCCGGTGGCTGGATGTTGTATTGCATCAAGTTCAAAAAAGCTTGATTGCGGTTTTTGCTACACCAGATGTTTTGGCTATTATCGCTACTGCCAAAATAATTGACCAGATATTTATTGACCGTGATGTTGTCAATACGGGCAAGATTTTGTTCAAGCTTACGGCAGTAGCCACAATTGGGGTCGGTGATGACAGAGAATTTGATACTGCCTTTACCGCTTTTGAATACCAAAGCATTTTTTGGGTTCAGTGCTTGATAATTCACCGTATTGGCAAGTGCAGGCAGTGTGGTCAGTAGCAGTGCACCCAAGCCAAGCTTGAGTAGTGGCTTAAGTCGTGGTTTAACAAGTGTCTGTGTCATCATCGTTCCATGTGTTAAGACTGCCCACGCATGAGCGGTCAGGTAGAATTAGAGTTGTTTTTTTAGGACTTTTGAATTACGGCTGTGGTCATACACCGCTTGACGCTCGGCAGGCAAATCATCGACCGCCACTTCATTAAAGCCCTGCTCGACGAACCAATGTGCCGTGTGTGTCGTCAGGGCAAATAGCTGATGGCGACCGTGACTGCGTGCCTGCTGTTCCAAGAACGCCAATAAATCCGCACCACGACTGCCTTTGCGATAGTCAGGATGGATGGCAAGGCTTGCGACTTCGGCCGACTGCTCGTCAAGCGGATATAGGGCAGCACAGCCTAGGATAGTGCCGTCTCGCTCGATGACATTATAATACTCAATCTCTTGTTCGAGACGCTCTTGGGTGCGACGAATCAAGATGCCTTGTTCTTCAAGTGGCTTGAGTAGTTCTAATAAGCCAATCACATCATTGACAGTAGCACGGCGAATCTCTTCGTATGGGTCGTGGCTAACGAGCGTACCCGAGCCATCACGGGTGAATAGCTCTTCGATCAGTGCGCCGTCTTTGGCATAGCTGATGATGTGCGTGCGGTGCACACCTTCACGGCAGGCAGCAGCGGCACAGCGTAGGAAATGGGTAATCTCTTCTTGGTTGTTGCGATCACGCAGTAGGCGATCAACTTCGTTCGGAATCATCTCATGCAATAGGCGACCATCACGGCTGATGATGCCATCTTCTTCACCCAAGAAAATCAGCTTATCAGCGCCTAGTGCCACTGCGGTGCGTAGAGCGACATCTTCGGCAAGCAGATTAAAAATCTCACCAGTGACCGAAAATCCTGTCGGCCCTAGGATGACAATGTGGTTATTGTCCAGATTGTGGCGGATGGCATCGACATCGATAGAGCGGACTTCACCAGTCATCTGATAATCCACGCCGTCACGGATACCAAAAGGGCGAGCAGTAACAAAATTCCCCGAAATCGCATCAATGCGAGAGCCGTACATCGGCGAGTTGGCAAGTCCCATCGACAGCTGTGCTTCGATTTGTAGGCGGATTGAGCCGACCGCTTCGAGTAGAGCAGGCATTGCCTGTTTTGGCGTGACACGCACATCATCGTGGATATTGGTGGCAAGCCCTTGTTTAATCAGGTTTTGTTCGACTTGTGGGCGTGCGCCATGCACGAGCACAAGCTTAATCCCCAAGCTATGTAGTAGTGCAAAATCATGAATCAAAGTGCTAAAACCATCACGAGCGACCGCTTCACCACCAAACATGATGACAAAAGTCTTGCCACGGTGGGTGTTGATATAGGGGGCAGAATTACGGAACCAATGTACATGGTTGAACTGTGATTCGGTGGCGGCGGTGTGTGTGGTAATTGGATTCATGTCGTAGCTCCAAATTGGGCAAAAATGCAAATTTTTCTTATGGATACATTTATGAGAAAATAATCTTGATACGATAACAAAGTTTTGGGATTCTGCCAAGTTTTTTGGCGGATATTTGATGGATAATTGCCAAAATTATGGCGCATTTTGGGGGATTATCAAAAATATGCCAAGAAATTTGCCAAAAATGCACCAAAATCCGCCCAATTTACCATAAATAAACAGTTGAATACTTTAAAATTGCCAAAGCTATGCTATGATACCAAGAACTTTTTTGATTCGGCAGATAAAACAGGATTGATTATGAAAGCTTTTAAAATTGTAGCAATGGGTTCGGCGTTAGCGGCATTGGCAGCATGTAGCGCAATGCCAAGCACTACTGGCAAAACCACAAGTACCCAAACAGCAGCAGCTAAAGTCAATACCATGGCGACTACAAGTGTCCCTGACAGTATTGATGCTGTTGTGAATGCCTATTTGGTACGCACGGCGAATGGTCAAGAGACGCTTGAGCCGATTACTACTGCTACCGTTGTAAAATCAGGTGATGTGGTTGAGTATCAGACACTTCTAACCAACACAGGCACCGATCGTGTGCGCAGCATGACAGTGACGCTGAGCTTGCCTGAAGGTGCGGTATTCACCGGTCAAGCCGATCCTGCGCTAGGCACGCTAGCGAGTGCTGATGGTGCTCGTTTTGTGCGTATGCCGATTCGTACGACAGTTAATGGCGCAACACAAAACTTGCCGTTTGATCGTTATCAAGCCTTGCGTTGGACCATCGAAGAGATTGGTTTGGGCGGTACAGCGGTTGTTAAATACCGTGCGACCATCCGCTGATTGCTTGATTGGCAGTGATGCCAAATGACCGTCCTGTTGGGCGGTTATTTTTTTGCCAAAAAAGTAAATCGGCTTGGCAAAGTAACGATAGCATTACCGAACTGTTATCATATTGTATAAAAATCATTTGCAAATAAAAAACATTCTTATTTGGTTTGAATCTTGGCGGTCTGTGCATTATAATGGCACGGCAAATTTGAGCGAACTTGGCAAGCGATACTTGTTCATTGGCTCAAGCAATGATTAATCATAGGGGTAATTATGAAAAAGCGTTTATCACTGGGTTTGGCAGTCATGATGGCACTGGGTTTGGCTGCTTGTGGCGAGTCAAAAACCGAACAAAGCACCGAGTCAGCCCAAGCGACCCAAGCTGATGCCCAAAGCACCCAAAGCACCGAAACGGCTGCACCAACAGGTGATGTCACCATCAAGACAGCCACCGGTGATGTGACCATTGCGGGCAATCCACATCCGCTGGCAGTGTATGATATGACGGCTATGCAGAACCTTGCTGTGCTTGGCGTGGCGGTCGAAGGGATGCCATCTGAGCTACGCTTGACCAACCTAAAAGCGGCGAACACCCCAGATTCAGCAGAAATCGGCACTGTGCTAGAGCCGAATCTTGAAGCATTGAACGCCCTACAACCAAAAGCCATCATCGTCGGCTCTCGCATGGCAGAAAAAGCCGAAGAGCTTGGCAAAATCGGCACAGTGCTGAACTTAACCATCGACACCAGAAACCCGTACGAAGCCACCAAGCAGCAGCTGACTGACTTTGGTAAGCTATTTGGTAAAGAAGCCGAAGCGACCACTGCCATCAGCGACATCGATGCGGCAATCGCAGCCGCCAAACAAGCGGCGGCAGGCAAGGGCAATGGACTTGCGATTATGGTGAATGGCAATAAGCTGTCTGCCTATGGCGACAAATCTCGCTATGGCTTTTTGCACACGGCGTTTGGTATCCCGATGGCAGATGCCAATATCGAAGATGCTCGCCACGGTCAGCCAATCAGCTTTGAATACTTACAAAAAGTCGATCCAGATTGGCTATTTGTCCTAGATCGTGGTGCAGCGATCGGCGAAGAAGGCGAATCGGCTGAAGTGGTGCTAGATAATCCACTGATGCACGGCACTAAGGCATGGAAAAACAAACAAATCGTCTATCTAAGCCCAGATAGCTATTTGGCATTTGGTGGTTATTATCAATGGCTCAACGATGCCCAAATCGTTACCGATGCGTTCAACGCCAAAACTGCACAATAATCCCAAGGATGGCAGGTGTGATACTTGCCATCTTTTATTTTGCTGATATTTTGCTGATATTTTCCGATGAGTTAGCCAACCTGTGCGTATCTTGAGAGTGTTATGACCACCGCCACATTATCCAATCCTTGGCACAAAGCCATCAGTATCAATGCTGCAAGCCTAGTGGTGATGGCAGTGCTGATCGTGGTGAGCCTGTCTGTGGGCGTGGCGGATTTTAGTTGGCAAAACCTGATCACAGGTCAAGTCAGCCAAGACACCCAAATCCTACTACAAAGCCGCATCCCCCGTACGCTTGCCATCATCTTGACCGGTGCAGGCATGGCGATCAGTGGCATGATGATGCAAGTCGTGCTCAAAAATCGCTTCGTCGAGCCATCAATGGTCGGCGCTACCCAAAGTGCGGCACTTGGGATGCTCATCACTGCACTTGTATTGCCATCAGCGCCCATCATCGCCAAAATCAGTATCGCTACCGTCTGTGCGATGGTGGGGATGATGATTTTTATGATGCTGATTAAGCGACTGCCTGCCACCGATCATCTGATGATTCCGCTTGTGGGGATTGTCTTTAGCGGTATCATTGATGCGATGAGCACCTTTATTGCGTATCAAACCGAGATGGTGCAGCTGCTTGGTGTGTGGCGATTTGGCGATTTTTCGAGTATTTTGGCGGGTCGCTATGAGCTACTATGGCTCGTCGGTGCGGTATCGGTGATGGCTTATGTCTTGGCGGATAAGCTGACCATCATTGGGCTTGGCGATCATATCGCAACCAATCTGGGGGTGAATCGTGAGACCATCTTACGCCTATCGGTGGTGATGGTGGCTTTGGTGAGCTCGGTGGTGGTGGCGACGGTTGGTATGATTCCGTTTGTCGGGCTGGTCGTGCCGAACATCATCAGCCGACTGATGGGTGATAGGCTTAGGCTCACCTTACCTGCGGTGGCACTGCTTGGTGCATCGGCGGTGCTATTGTGTGACATCATCGGGCGGCTGATTATTTATCCGTTTGAAATCCCTGTGACGGTGGTCTTTGGGGTGCTTGGGGCGATGGTGTTTTTGTATTTATTATTAAAAAATCCCAAATAGCTTTCTTTATCATTAATTTACTGAATCATCACTGATAATCGCCAATTTTTCGGCTTTTTAACGATTAAAATTAACCTTAACCTTATCAATCATGTCTGTTACCCAACTGTTTGCCCGTCCTATTACGCTGATTCAGGCACGACCGATTGCCGTGATGGCGGTGCTACTTGTCATCGCCATGCTACTGTTTATGAGTGTCAATGCCAGTGGCAATTGGTCGTTTATCCTAAGCTTGCGTGGCAAAAAGTTGCTCGCACTTTTGACCGTCGGTTTTGCCATTGGCACATCGACGCTACTGTTTCAGACTTTGACGCACAATCCGATTTTGACCCCGGCACTGCTTGGCTTTGATAGCTTGTATGTGCTGATTAAGAGCTTGATGGTGTTTTTCTTGGGGTCGGTGGGGATGGCGTCGATACCGACTTTGGGTAAGTTTGGCTTTGAAGTCATCATCATGCTTGGGCTATCGCTTGTGATGTTTCGGATGCTGTTTGGGCGACACAGTCAGGATTTGACACGGCTGATATTGGTGGGTGTGGTCTTTGGGCTATTGTTTCGCAGTTTGTCATTTTTGGTGGCTCGGATGATTGACCCCGAAGAGTTTGTGACCATCCAATCGGTGAGCTATGCAGGCTTTAACACGATTAATACCCAAGTGCTCGGCGTCGGCATGGTGCTGTGTGCCATCTGTGCGGTCTTGATGTATCGGATGCGCCACAAGCTTGATATTCTACTGCTTGGGCGACTGCCTGCGATTAATCTGGGCATTGACTATACTCGGCTGACGCTTGGGATGCTTGCGATGATTGCACTGCTGGTCGCTGTATCGACAGCGATGGTGGGGCCGGTGACTTTCTTTGGGCTATTGGTGTGTGCACTGACCAATGCGATTAGCCCATCGATGCATCATGGCAAACGGTTGGTGCTTGTGAGTCTGATTGCCATGCTGTGCTTGGTGGCAGGGCAGATGATTTTTGAGCATCTGCTCAAGATGGCAGGCGTGCTTGAAGTGGTGATTGAGCTGGTGGGCGGTTTGGCATTTTTGTGGATTATTTTTCATCAATATCAAAAGCAGGCAACACGATGATACAAGTTCAAGGCGTCGGCTATCGACTCAATAACGGCACGCAGATTTTGGATGATGTCAATTTGTCACTGCACACAGGGCAAGTGGTGGCGCTGATTGGGCCAAATGGCGCAGGCAAATCCACCTTGTTCAATCTGATGGCACGCATCACACCACTACAGTCGGGCAAGGTGAGCTTTGGTGGCTGTGATGTGGCGACGACAGACAGTCGCAAGCTTGCCTGTACGCTTGCCATGCTGACCCAAGAAAATCATGTGCAAGGCAGGCTGCGAGTGCGTGAGCTGTTGATGTTTGGGCGGTATCCGCATCATCAAGGCGTGCCAACAGCGGCGGATGATGAACGAGTTGAGCAGGTGATGGCGGAGTTTGAGCTGACGGCACTGGCACAGCGGTTTTTGTCCGATTTGTCCGGTGGTCAGCGTCAGCGGGTGCTGATTGCGATGGTGGTGTGCCAAGATACGCCGTATCTGCTACTTGATGAGCCATTGAACAATCTGGATATGTACCACGCAGGGAGATTGATGCGTAAGCTTCGAGTGCTTGCCAAAGCGGGCAAAACCATCGTCATCGTCCTACATGACATCAACCAAGCGGCGCAGTTTGCTGATACGGTGGTGATGATGAAATCAGGGCAAGTCATCGCCACAGGCAAGCCTATTGATGTATTGACCGCAAGTACGATGAAACAGCTGTATCATGTCGATGCCACCGTGCTATATCATGATGGCAAGCCTGTGATTGTTGATGCGATGGTGGATGATGAATGACTTAGTGATGGCTGATGGGGGTTTTGGCGATTTTGGGCAGGGTAAAGCGACCCAAGATGACCGCTGATAATTCGCCGATGATACCCATATAAGGGATTAAATCATAATTTTGCAAAGGCATATATTTGGGGTCGTAATGTGGCGCTATACCTGCATCGATGGCTATGATGGTGAGCATAAATAAGGCGGATGACCCAAAGCCAATGGCAAATAGCTGACAATAATCCACCCAGCTGGTCAGCATCATCCGTCTAAGGACAATCGCCAAAGCGGTCAACAACGCAGGAATTAAGCCAATCACTGCACCAGTCAGCATAAAGACTGGACTAAATAAGATAAAATCCAAGATGTCATTGGGTGATAACACAATGGCTGACAATAAACTGGCAAGCAATCCGCCAACTGCCCCGCCTAATAAACCAAAACAAAGCAAGATACGCCAATAAGGATAAGGTGCGGGCTGTGTACTCATGCCAATTTCCAAAAAAACTTTCGCTTAGTATAGCAACTATTGCACGCTTAGCAAGTGCTTGTCAGTGTTATAACCTTACAATTTATTAATTTATCATAAAAATCCATAAAAAATTTCTATCAATTCACTAGACATTATAATCACTCTTATTTATAATTGATAACCACTATCATTATCGATAACATTCTTAATTGGAAGTAGAATGTCCGTTCGCCTGTCATGATGGCGAGCGGATTTTTTGTTTGAGCGATGTGATTGGTGATAAAGAAAAAGTGCCCCAACGTGGGACACTTAGATGAACGGGTTGACAATGCGTAGATTGGGTATGTTTTCGAAGCCTGAAGTATTGTGAGTAACCAGTGTTAAATCATGAGCTAATGCTGTGGCAGCAATGAGCGAATCAAATGCTGGCTTAGGGTTTGGAATGTGCAATGTGGCACAGTACAAAGCAACTTTTTTGTTGACAGGCAGGGTTCTACCAGTGAAATTAAATCGTATGGTATCCAACCAAGCTTGTAGCGCATCGGCTTTGACAAAATCATTTTTGTGAGCTGCCAATAAGACACCTTTTTGTAGCTCAAAAAGCGTGATGGTGCTGATGAATTGCGAACCAGTTTCGGCAGTTTTGAACCATTCAACAACCCCTTTATTAGCTTTGCCGTTGCTGATTTTACGAATTTCAGAAACGATGTTGGTATCAAGTAAATACATGAAAACTATTCGCCATCACAGATTATATCGGCAAGTTTTGGGTCAAAGCTTTTGCCTAGGTCGTACAGCGTCTTTGGCAAGTCAAATGGTCTGTGCTCCATTTCGTCATCATAGTATGAAGAGTCAGCCAAAAAGTCATCTTCATCTAAAAAACCGAGCTTTTGAGCATCAAAATCTTGTTCGAGTCTTTTTAGGTAGTAATCGTATGATCGCTGTTCTGAAGTTTTTTGATTGGCTTTTGATTGGCTTTGGTAAGAAATTTTGTAAGCCGTCTTTGGTTGCTCAATTTTTAGAGAAATGGCAACAGGGTACTGATTATTGGATTGGACGGATGTACTCAAAAAATTCATGTAATTTGGCATAAACACCCCCTTATTTGGTGGTTAAAGTGCACAGCTTAAGTATAGCATAAATTTAGATTTTTAACAAAAAAAGCCCATTTGGGCAAGCGTTGATGTCCAGCGTTGGACAAAAAACAACAATCAAGCAGATTTGATGATTTGACTGATTGGATTGTATTTCTTGTGTTGTTTTATAGGATGTTTTAAGATGAAAACACATCGCCCAACCCTGTTTGCACCATCTGTATTGTGGCTGGCTGTCGCCACCGTCTGTGGTATTGTACCGACGGTTGCACTGGCTGATACGACCGAGCCGACTGTCGTTTTGGATACTGATGTCATCACCATCAAGCGTGATCACATCACGCTCAAAGAGTCTGCCCAAAAGGTGCTGATCATCGACCGTCAAGCCATCGACGATCAGCTGCTGCTTAGCGATGACACATCTGATGCGCTCTCAAAGCTTATCCCCGGCTATGCGCCAGCAAGCGAGAAGCTTGGCACGGTGGGCGAGAGCTTTCGTGGTCGTGAAGTGCTGTTTATGATTGATGGCGTGCCACAGTCCAACCCACTGCGTGATGGTAGTCGTGAGAGCCGCACCATTGATTTGGCGATGGTGGAGCGTATCGAAGTGGTCTATGGCGCATCTGCCGAGCAGGGGCTTGGGGCGACAGGCGGTATCATCAATTTCATCACCAAAACCAACCGCAAAAATGGCGTCGCACAACAAGTTACCATCACCGCAAGCAGTGACAATCATTTTCATTCTGATGGTCTAGGCGGTAGCGTGCGTTATCAAGCCAGCTACGGCGGCGATAAGACCGATGCACTCGTCGCTGTCAAATACGCCAAAGAAGGGATGTACTACCAAGCGGACAATCGCATGGTGGGCATCTATGGCAACCAAGGCGACACTCAAGGCTCGCAAAGCTATGACATCTTTGCCAAAGCAGGCTATCAGATTGATGATGATAAGCGTATCGGCGCATCGGTGAATTATTATCACCTAGATTCGGATGCGACGCTTGATTATGAAAATGTCGCAGGCAATCGTGCCACAGGACTGACTGATACAGCAATCAAATATACAGGCAGTGCCTATCGTGGCAAGACGCCTTATAATGACGCTTTGACGGTCAATGCCACTTATAGCGATGATGACTTTTTTGGTACTCGCCTATCAGCCCAAGCGTTTTATAATGATTTTACCGCACGCTATGGGGCGAACTATGCCAATAATTATCAAGACCCAAGCATCGCCCCAAATGGTACGCTACTTGACCAATCCCAAAACGAATCCACTAAGACAGGTATTAAGCTGACCGTCAATAAAGACACGCTATGGCAAGACCGCCTATCGCTGACCGCAGGCGTGGATGCCATGCAAGATGTGACAGGGCAAAATCTGATTCAGTACAACCGTGTCTGGGCACCAGAGATGACTTATCAAAATATCTCACCATTTGCCCAAGCTCGTGTGCGACTGGCTGACCGTCTTAGCCTAAGTGCTGGCGTACGCTATGAGCAAGGTCAGTTAGAAGTGGATGATTTTTCGACTTTGGCAGGCTATACCCGTGCAGCAAGCTTTGGTGCTCGTCGCTGGACAAGCACCCCTGTGGCAGGCGGTACGGTGAAGTTTGATGAAGTCTTGCCAAGTGCAGGCTTGGTCTATGACATCAATGATAAGACCCAAGTATTTGCCAACTATGCCAAAGGGCTGGGTATGCCTGATGTGGGGGCGACTTTGCGTGCCATCACCGCATTGAATCAGAGCGTTGAGAGCATCAACCTTGAGCCGATTGTCACGGACAACACCGAAGTGGGCGTACGCTATACAGGCGATAAGCTATCAGCGGACTTGAGCGTCTTTCAGTCCAAATCAGACTTGGGCTCGACGCTAGAATATGATGCCGCACTCGAAGGCTATCGTGCCAAGCGTGAAGCTACCAACATCAAGGGCGCTGAAGTGGCACTACGCTATCAAGCGACCGACAATGCGCAATTCACCGCAAGCTATGCACACACCCAAGGCAAATACGATGCCAATGGCGATGGCGTGATGGTGGATATGCCAGCACGCAATATCAGCCCTGATAAGCTGTCTGTCGGTGTGAACTATCGCTTTGGTGATAGTGATAAGCGATTTGGCATGACAGCCACGCACCTGTTTGCCCGTGATTATCCTGATGTGACTTCAGGTAGCACTTCTTATGAGTCCAAATTCGATGGCTATACTTTGGTGGATATGACTTATAAACAACCACTGGGCAAAGGGACAATCGGACTTGGTATTAATAACTTACTCAACGAAGAATACGATGTGTTCTTGACCGAAACTGTCTTGCCATCATCTGAGCGTTATACAGGCGGTCGTGGTCGCAACTACAATGTCAGCTATACCATTGATTTTTAAGTATTTATGAGCAACAACCGTTTGCGAGCGACTTGCAAACGGTTTTTTGTTCATAATAATTTCATAACAATAACATAAGCGGTAATTTATGGATTGGCAAAGTGAGCTTGGTGGCTCGGCGATTTGGTTTGTACAGACTTTGGCGTGGGTGTCGGCGGCGTTTGCTGTGGCGTTTTTTGTGCTGACACGCTACACGAGTACAGGGCAGAAGTTTTGGCATATTACTAAGCCATGCTTAACAAATACCAGTATCACCAAGACAGTGCTGATGGTGGTGGCGCTCATCGCCTTTGTACTTATCGAAGTGCGTATCAGCGTGCTTAATACCTTTTTTTATAATGGGCTTTATACATCGCTACAAGAGATGAAGCCTGATGCGTTTTGGTTTTTTGCGCTGATTAATGCCAGCCTTGTCGGTATCAAGGTCATCCAAGAGATTGTGGATATCTTGATAGGGCAGGTGTTTGAGATTCGTTGGCTTGAAAAATTAAATGCAGTACTGCTAAACAAATGGCTAGATAATCAAAACTACTATCGCCTGACTCGCCCAGACAATGCCAAGCCTGACAACATTGACCAGCGTATCGAGCAGGACGCCACCGCCTTTATCACCGATACGCTTGAGATGGTGCGTGGGGTGCTGAACGCCATCTTGTCATCGATTGAGTTTACCATCATTTTGTGGGGCTTATCAGGCGTGCTAGTGCTTGCAGGCATTGAGATTCCAAAGGGTGTGGTGTTTTTGGTGTATGGATTTATCATCACCGCGACCGTCATTTCGGTGTGGATTGGGCGACCGCTGATTCGTCTGAATTTTGAAAAAGAGCATCGTCATGGCGACTATCGTTATGCGCTGGTGCGAGTGCGTGACCATGCCGAGAGTATCGCTTTTTATCAAGGTGAACGCCAAGAAAAGCGAAGTCTGACGGCGTATTTTCGTGCCATCATTGATAACCGCTGGGCAATTATTAAACGCTCGCTTGGCTTGGGCGGCTTTAATACAGGGGTGACGCAGTTTGCGATGCTGCTGCCAATCATGCTACAAGCGCCAAGATTTTTTGCAGGACAAATCAAGCTTGGTGATGTGCATCAGACGGTGCAGTCGTTCAACCGCTTGATGCGTGCTTTGTCATTTTTCCGCTTATTTTATGAAGATTTTACCCTATATCAAGCTCGGGTTAATCGTCTGCATGGGTTTCTACATTCTTTAGATAATATTGATAAAAAAGCTGATAAAGCGGATGGCGATACTCACCAAACAAGGGATGATACACTTGCCCAATCAGCAGATATCCGCCTAGCATTACAGCAGTTTGGGCTGATAAGTGGCGGTCAGCTGCTGTTTTGTCCTGTGGATATGGTGCTACGCCGTGGCGACCGTCTATTGATACAAGGCGAATCAGGCGTGGGCAAGACAAGTCTGCTACGAGCGATGGCGGGCATTTATCCCTTACCGACAGTGGGGGTGATGTATCTGGATGTGCAACAAAAACTGCACTTTACGCCCCAAAAAACCTATGTCCCCCAAGGCAGTCTGCGTGATGTCGTCACCTATCCTGCGATGATGGCGGATGATGCAACCATTGCTCATTGGCTAAGTGTCGTGGGGCTCAAAAAACTTGCCAAACGCCTAGATGACATCGAAGACTGGCAAGCGTATCTGTCTCCCGGTCAGATTCAGCGGATTGGTTTTGTGCGGATTTTACTGGCTTGTCCTGATGTGATATTTCTCGATGAAGCGACATCAGCGCTTGATGAAGCCAATGAGAAGCTGATGTACACACTGCTTGCCACGCACCTGCCTGACAGCATCGTCGTGAGTATCGGTCATCGCACAAGCTTGCTTGAATTTCATAATAAAACGGTGCAGATTACAAGAGTGCCACAGCCAACTCTGACCACTGCGGTATAATGGTTGAGATTATCATTATTGGAGAAATTTTATGTCTGATTTTAAAGAAATTATCAATCGCTCGATGGCAATTCGTGCCAAATATCATGTCCTAGAAGACAAACATCATGGCTCAAAATGGACGGTGGAAGAAGATGCCTTAGCATTTTTAACTGATGCAGGCTTGGTGGGTCGCTTGACGATGGCACATGAAGGGCGTTGGACAAAGTCAGGTGGCGATGTGTACAGTGAGCTTGCCCATAAACTTGCCGAAAATATTTGGTGGCAAATTGTCTTGGCTGAACGCATGGGCATTGATATCAATATGGAGATGAATGAATTTTTAACGAATTTAGAGCGTCGATTGTCTTGTTGATCATAAAGCCAGCCTACAGGTTGGCTTTTTTTATGCTATCTTTCATGCTATCCAAAAGTACTTGCTCAATCTCACCCTTATCCTTGATTTTTTTGATGATGTGCCACAGCGTGTCTGCTTCATCGTAACCTTTGGTAAGCATACCTAGCCACTGCTTATAGCGACCAATCAGCCCATTTTGGTTCTCTGTCTCATCCGCCAAAAACTGCAACTGATATTGGCATAATGTCGCCCAGTCCACCCCATCCAAGCCTGCGATGGTAGCAATCAAATCAGGACGAGTGACCGCCCCACGACCGAGCATCAGATGCGGGGTATCAGCTTCAGCCATACAGCGTTTGGCGTCATCCGCTGTCCAAATCTCACCATTGGCAATCACAGGCATCCCAAGCGTGGTAAAGGGGGCGACTTTGTCCCAATAGGCAGGGGGCTTGTAGCCATCGACTTTGGTGCGAGCATGGACGGTCAGCCAGCTGGCATTGGCAGATTTGATGGCTTGCCCGATGTCAGTCATCAGGCTCGTGTCCGTGTAGCCCAGACGGATTTTGGCAGAGACAGGGATGTCACTTGGCACAGCACCGCGCACAGCCCTGATGATGTGGTACAGTACTTCGGGCTCTTCTAGCAGCACCGAGCCGCCTTTGTGGTTATTGACCGTCTTGGCAGGACAGCCAAAGTTTAGGTCAATTGCCGCCGCCCCAAGAGCGATTGCTGTCACGGCACTCTCTGCCATCGTCTCGGGGTTGTTGCCCAGTAGCTGAATATGCACAGGCGTACCGCTGGCTGTCCGACCGCCGTGATGTAATTCTGGGACAAATTTATAAAAGACATGCGCAGGCAAAGGATAATGCGTGACACGGATAAACTCACTCACCGCCCAGTCATAGGGTGCGCCAAGTGTGCACGCAATATCGGTCAAAATCCGTCGCATCAGCGGGTCAGTCAGACCTTCCATCGGGGCAAGTAGGCGGACAGGGTGAGGGAAGAAATGGTTAAAAGTCATAAAGTTAGGATAAATACTGTTAAAATATTTGAAATGGGGCTAAATACCATCATTGATGGCAGCTTAGCCATAAATCACTTTTTTGTGCACCAAGCCATGTAGCAAATCGCCAATATGATGTACATCAAGCAGACTTTTGCCACGAGTGCAGGCGACATACAGCAGGCGTAGCTCTTCGGGCGTAATTTTGACCGATAGCGTATTGACATCGTACAAAAAATCATCGCTGATTTGCACCCGACCCCACTCAAGCCCCTTTGCCTTGTGCGCTGTGGAGACGACATAGTCGGCATGGCTTTGGGTAGATAGGCTATTGATGGCTTTGGTGATGGTGCTTGTGCCGTGCTCTTCGATGAGCTTGACCCAAGTTTTTAGGTCACGACCTTCACCAGTTTCGCTAAATTCTTGGACTTCGCCCCAGTGGTTGAAGTAAGCAAGCTCGGGGATACCATAGGCGGATTTGCCATTTTTTAGGCTGTCCGCCCCTTGACAAAAGCGCAAAATCCGCTGACTGTCCGCTTGTAGCGCCACCTTATGCCCAAGCTTGAGCCCATCAAGCAGATGGCTCATGGCGGTGGCATTGGTGCGACAAAGAATGGCGTCTTTTGCGCCGTGTACTAGGCTTTTGGCAAGTGTGGATGGCTGATTGGGATTGCCTTTGAGCGGGATGTCTTCTTGTAAGGCGGTCAAAAACACATTGGCAACATCAGCAATCGCCTCCCCAAAACGAAACGACTGCGTCAATAGCGTCTGCGGATAGGGCAGGCGTTTCATGGCATTGAGCGCGCCACGCCATTCATAAATCTGCTGATGCGCATCGCCGACATAGATGGTCTGCTTGTCTTGGCGGATGAGTGCGCCCATCATCAAGGGGTCAGCGTCTTGGGCTTCGTCAAACAAGATAAAATCGGCAGGGATAACAGGATTGGACAGCGTCCATAATTTTAGATAAATATCATGGCTGATGCCCGCTTGATGGCGTGGGTCAATCGACTGTAGCCAGCGGCGCTCAAAGGCAGGATAAAGCGTCTGCTGTAGCTGACTGGCATCAGCTTCGCTCATCCACGATGGCGCAGTGATGTGGCGTGGCGCAGGATAGGCAGATGATGTCTTACAAAAGGTGGTAATCGACTCGCTGATGATATTGGCAAGCTTGGCAGGCGTGAGCGTGACGGGCTTTTTGATGCCATCAATCATCCGCTCAGTGCTGATGGCAGTCAAGTCAAGCTCAGCTGCTAGTCGTGACGGTGTCAGGCGGGGCAGGCTAATCTTGGCGGTGATGTCACGATTGACATGACGATAAGCGAGTGAATGAAAGGTCTGACAGCGGACATTGGGCGGAAATTTGCCCTGTGCTTCGGCGGCGATGGCTTTGTTGAATGCCAAATACAGTCCACGACCTCGCAGATTTTCGCTGATGAGCTTCAGCGTCGTTGTCTTACCTGCGCCTGCATAAGCGACAATCTTAAACGACTGCCCCGTCAATGCCATGTCCAAAGACGCCAACTGCTCATCAGTCGGCGTGGGGGTGGTGGATGGCATGGGTGAAAATTGACGATGCATGGCAAATCAAAACAATCAAATCACGCCATTATAGCATAAAAAGCAGTGCCATTTGACAAAATCAAATCGCAACGCCAAGCAAGAAGTGTGAATCAATGCTTTGCTAATTGATGTTGGCTAGATGTTTTTTGAACACATCATAAAACTTTTGCACATTACCAACAAAAAAGTTAATGGCAGCATCCCAAGTTTGTTGATCAAAGGTGCCCACATCGCTAAGCTCAGCTTTGATGCGACAAGCTTTTTTATCATCCAATGATTCCCAAATCAGCTCATAGCCAAGCTCTTGTTGGATCATGTCTTGAGATTTTAGCAGTTCATTGAATATTCTTGTGTTTTCTTCCGGACTGTTTTTGGAGATATACAGCTCAATTCTGCCTGTATTTCTAGTCATCACAAAATTCACACTCAGCCCTGTGATGCCGATACCTGTGCCAATGTTATTGAACTTTGATGGCGCGGCATTGGCGAATAGTGCGATGCCTGCTTGCTTACATCGATCAATCACCGTTTGCCAAAAATCCAATAACAATCGATCTCGCTCTTTGAACATATTTTGTTCTTCACGATTTTTTTCAGCCATCTTAATCATGAATTCTTCAGTTTCTTTGATGGGAATGATTTGTTCCATATCCAAAAATATTTGCTCGCCAAATTTATAAGGTGTTGCCTTAAAACATTGGATTGGCATTTCGTGCTTGGTCATTAGCCATAGTACTGTGGAAGTCACTTCTTTGCGATAGTGATTGGCGACAAAGATGATGCGCTGATTTTGATTAAATCGTACTTCGTCCAGATCGCTTGCTCGTAGAAATTTTAAAATCTCATGCTCGGCATTGTGTTCGCTGTGATGACCCAAATAGCTTTGATAAATATCAATAATTTGCGATTTGGTCAAAGTGGCACAATACGATGCGTATTTTAGAGCTTGCCAAGTGACATTGCGCCCAGAGTCATCCAGTTTATTTTCGATGATGACAAGATCACCTTGCTTGTCCAATGCCAACAAATCCAAGCGTTCTCTGGTGTCGTCAAAGCCATCAAACTCTTTTTGGATAATCAGCAGTTCTTCACCGAGTGCCGCAGGATTTTTTGCAATCCATTCTTGCAAGTGGTTGCGCTCACTAAAGCCAAGTTCTGAAAAACTGGTTGGCTGAATCTTTTCGATGCTATTATCGACTTGATTGATGCTAAACATAATGATCCTGATAACTGTTGAAGGAGATTGAACAATCGTATTATTTTAACTTGAATCTGATTGGATTTTCAAGGCATTTGATTTGGGCTGACTTTTTACACTTTAGTCATACGAACCAATGTATCTTTGTGATAAAATATGGTTGAAATCTCAGATTTTTATTAAGGAAATATGATGAATCACTTTGAAAAAATCACCATCGACTGCTTTAAGGCCTATGATGTGCGTGGCGAGCTTGGTGTCAATCTCGACGAGTCCATCGCGTATCGCATTGGCCGTGCTTTTGCACAGATTTTGGCAAAGAACACCACCCACGACAAGCCTGCCATCGTCATCGGTGCAGACATTCGCCCATCAAGCTTCGCCCTAAAAGCCGCCGCCATCGATGGCATCACTGATGCTGGCGTCGATGTCATTGACCTTGGCATGACAGGCACCGAAGAAGTGTATTTTGCCACCAGTTTCTATGATGCCATCGGTGGTATCGAAGTGACCGCAAGCCATAACCCAATTAATTATAATGGCTTAAAAATGGTGCGTGAAAATTCTCGCCCAATCAGTGCTGATACAGGGCTTGGCGATGTGCGTGCTTTGGCAGAAAGCGGTGAATTTATCAATGCCCCAAAAGGGCAAGTGATTGAAAAATCAGACAAAACTGCCTACATCGATAAGCTGATGAGCTTTGTTGATACCACCAAATTCACCGCCAAAAAAATCATCGTCAATAGCGGTAACGGCTCAGCAGGCCCTGTGGTCGATGCCATCGAAGCACGCCTAAAGTCAGCAGGCGCACCGATTGAGCTAATCAAAGTACATCACACGCCCGATGGCAGTTTCCCAAATGGTATCCCAAACCCAATGATTATCGCCAACCAAGCATCGACCCGTGATGCCGTGCTTGCGCACAAGGCGGATTTTGGTGTGGCGTTCGATGGCGATTTTGACCGTTGTTTCTTGTTTGATGCCAATGGCAGATTTATCGATGGCAGTTATATTGTTGGGATGCTGGCAGCGGCATTTTTGCAAAAATACCCAAACCAAACCATCGTCTATGACCCACGCGTGATTTATAACACCGCAAATGTCATCGAGCAGATGGCGGGCACACCTGCGCTGAGCAAATCTGGACATTCGTTCATCAAGCAAGTGATGCGTGAAACGGGCGCTATCTATGGTGGCGAGATGTCGGCGCACCATTATTTCAAAGAATTTTTCTACTGCGACAGCGGTATGGTGCCGTGGCTACTCTTGATTGAGCTATTGTCCGTGACGGGCAAATCCTTAGCGGAGCTTGTCGATGACTATATCACAGCTTTTCCAAGCTCAGGCGAGCTTAATTTCAAGCTTGGACAAACGGATGCCGCCGCCATCAGCCAAGGGCTAGAAGACAAATACAGCGCACACAGCCCAAGCAAAAATACGCTGGATGGCTTAAGTCTGGATTTTGGCAATTGGCGATTTAACCTGCGCTCAAGCAATACCGAGCCACTGATTCGCCTAAATATCGAAACTCGTGGCGATGCAGGCTTACTTGATGAAAAAGTGCGTGAAATCATGGAATTTTTGAGCGAGCATGGTGCGGTGCGTGCTGATCACTAATTCGCTCAATGACTAATACGATCCCGATGTATGCATCGGGATTTTTTTATAAAAATTCCCCAAAATTTGCAGGTATTTGACAATTTAGGCTTGATAAATCACCCCATCAGCACCATATTTAGGCATATTTTTTGTATTTTTTATGAGTTTTGGATATGAGTAAAGATTTTTATAGTGTATTGGGCGTGGATCGTTCTGCCGACGAAAAAGAAATCAAAAAAGCCTTTCGTAAAATTGCGATGAAATACCACCCAGATCGCAATCCAGACAATCCAGAAGCCGAAGAAAAGCTCAAAGAAGCCACCCGAGCCTACGAAACCCTAAGCGATGCTGAAAAGCGTGCCGCCTACGACCGCATGGGCCATGATGCCTATGAGCAGGGCATGGGCGCAGGCGGATTTGGCGGTGGTGGTTTTAGCGCCGAAGACATCTTTAGCCAATTCGGTGATATTTTTGGTTCGGCATTCGGTGGCGGTGGTGGTTTTGGCGGATTTGGCGGTGGTTCAGGCCGCCGTGCCAGCCGTGGGGCGGATTTATTGTACAACATTAGCTTGACACTTGAAGAAGCGGTCAAAGGCTGCAAAAAACAAATCACCTTCTCAACATCGGTCACCTGTAGCACCTGTCATGGCAAAGGGGCAAAATCAGACAGCGACATCGTCACCTGTAGCCATTGTCACGGTCAAGGTCAAGTGCGTATGCAACAAGGCTTTTTTGTCATGCAGCAGACCTGCCCACAGTGTCATGGCACGGGCAAACAAATCAAAAACCCTTGCCCTGACTGTCATGGCGAAGGCAAAAAAAGCGAACAGCAAACTTTGGAAGTCTCTATCCCTGCCGGTGTCGATGATGGCGACCGTGTGCGCCTAGCAGGCAAAGGCGAAGCGGGCGACAGCGGTATGCCAAATGGCGACCTATATGTCGAAGTGCGTGTACAGCCACACAGTATCTTTACCCGTCGTGGGGCGGATTTGCACATGGATGTCCCTGTTTCGATGGTGACAGCAGCGCTTGGCGATGAAGTGGAAGTGCCGACACTCGATGGCAAAATCAAAGTCAAAATCGCCGAAGGTACACAATCAGGCAAACTACTGCGTGTGCGTGGCAAAGGCGTCACCACCGTGCGTGGGCATATGCAAGGCGATTTGATCTGCCGTATCGTGGTGCAGACACCTGTCAATCTGACCCACGAACAAAAAGAGCTGATGCGCCAGCTACAAGCCAGCCTAGGCGAAAAAAATAGCGGCGAGCAGAAAAAAGGCTTCTTTGATAAGATCAAAGACGATGTCAAAGATCTGTTCGACTGATCGCATCGCCTAAATCATTTGACAAAGCCATCATATCCTGCGTATGATGGCTTTTATTTATGGGTCAATCTATGAAAAATCAAACCGCACTCATCCATGATGCTCGCCATGCCCCGCAGTACATCGACAGCTTGCAGCCGCCTGTATATCGAGCATCGACGATTGTGTTCAAAGACACCGCACAGCTATTTCACCGCCACTGGACAGATCGCTACGATTATAGCTATGGCACGCATGGCACGCCGACGACTTATACGCTTGCTGATCAGATTGCACGGCTTGACGGGGGCGACTACTGCCTGCTTGCGCCAAGCGGTCTATCGGCGATTAATTTGGTGAATAGCACCTTTTTAAAATCAGGTGATGAAGTGTGGCTGCCTGATAATGTCTATGGACCAAACGCTGAACATTTAGAATTTTTACAAAATCACTACGGCATCATTCCAAAGGTCTATAACCCATTAGATGTCAGTTCATTTGCGCCATCAGATCGCTGTCGGCTGATTTGGCTAGAAGCAGCAGGCTCTGTGACGCTAGAATTTCCTGATTTACAAGGACTAATCAAAAAAGCCCAAGCGCATGGTATCTTGACGGCGATTGATCATACTTGGGGTGCATCGCTTGCCTTTAGCCCGTTTGCCATCGGTGATGAAGCCCTAGCGGTGGATATCGCCGTGCACGCCTTGACCAAATACCCAAGCGGCGGCGGTGATGTGCTGATGGGTAGCGTGGTGACTAAGGATAAGGTTTTGCACACCAAACTGCTACTCACGCACGCACGACAAGGCATCAGCGTCTCAGGGGATGACTGCGCCACCGTATATCGTAGCCTGCCTAGCATGAGTATGCGTTATGATAAGCAGTCTGCTACCTGCTTAGAATTATTAGAATTTTTAAAAAATCATAAGCAAGTTATCCAAGTGCTACACCCTGCGATGGCAGACAATGCCAGCCATCAATTTTGGCAACAAAACTGCCCGACCGCCAAAAGTGCAGGACTGATCAGCGTCATCCTAGATAAGCGCTATTCATGGGCGGATGTCTGCCGATTTGTCGATGCGCTGCAGCTATTTAAAATCGGCTTTAGCTGGGGCGGGGCGACCAGCCTTGTGATGCTCTATAACATCAAAAAAATGCGCAAGCTTGCCAATAACCATCTTGCCGATGGCTATCTGGTGCGCTTTTGTATCGGGCTTGAAGATGCCAGTGATTTGATGGCGGATATTGAGCAGGCGCTCGCCGTTTTGTCAGACTAAGACTAAGTGCGACTGAATTTATACCAAATTATCAGTATTATCAGCTGAGCGTGTGCGATCAAGCGCCTGTACGCATAGGCGTAGTAGCTGCCATAGCATGACTTCTTTTGCGATGATTTCGTTATACAGTGTATCTTCGCTCAGTACGCTGTATTCGCCATCGGTGGTGGTATCAAGTAAGCCTTTTGCATCAAGGGCAAGCAGCTCATGATAGTCATCACTCATATAGGCACGCTCTAGCGCTGTGATGGTCTCTAGGGCGGCGGTTAGGTGTCGTTCAAGCGTGTCTAGCTGTGATTTTTGGTCAAGCCATTGGCGGTATAGAGATTGTAGTTGATCTAGGTGAGCTTGGGCATCTTTTGGTGTCATGGCGTCTGCTCAAGCGGCGGCGTGGCATCATCGGCAGGCTTATCCTTGACCAACATCTTCGCCATAAATAAACCCAGTTCAAATAATAAACACATCGGAATGGCGAGCATCAGCATACTTGCACCATCAGGTGGTGTGACGACAGCAGCGACGGCAAAGCAGCCGACGATGATATAGCGGCGCTTGTCCGCAAGGCTCTGCACGCTCACAAGGCGCATCAGCACCAAAATCATCGTCGCCACAGGAATCTCAAACATCACACCAAATACCAAAAACAGCTTGAGTACGAAGTTTAGATAGCTGTCAATGTCAGTCATCGGCAAGACATTATCCGGTGCGAACATCACAAAGAATTTGAGCGCAGGTACGAGTACGATAAAATAGGCAAATGCCACACCAACATAAAATAAGACAATGGCGGATAATAGCAGCGGTACGGCAGCTTTTTTTTCGTGCTTATATAAAGCTGGTGAAATAAAGCCCCAAATCTGCGCCAAAATAAACGGCACGGCGATGAATAACGCCACAAAAAAAGTCAAGCGAATCGGCGCCAAGAACCCTGATGCGACATCGGTGGCGATCAGACTGGCTTCTTTTGGCAGTAGGGCGACTAAGGGATTGGAAATAAAATCATACAGATCACGACTAAAACCCACTAATGCCAAAAAAATCACCAACAGTGCAATAAAAATGCGAATAAAGCGAGTCCGCAGCTCAACAAAGTGCGACATCAATGGCATATCATCCAGTGCTTGATTTGGTGTGTCTTGACTCATGATTTCACCTGATTGAGCAGTGGATCGGCAGTGTAGTTGGGCATTAGTGGTGCAGCAGGCAGACGACGAGCACGATCATAATCACCTAGGACGAACCAGCGGTTCGCTAGGGGCTGTGTCGATGGTATCGATGGTGCGGTGTCCGATGTACTGCTTTGATTGGTTGTATTGTCTGATATGTCAGGTAGTGTTTGCCAAGCATCCAAGGCTTGATGTTTGGCTTGGGCGAACTGACTTTCACGACGACCAAGCGACTGCTGCAAGGCATTCATCTGTGCTTGCATTTGCGCTTCGGATTCACGAATCTTGGCAAGCTCTTTTTTGAGCTCTTCTTGGGTTTCTAAAATCTGAAGCTCGTTTTGGATTTCTGATTGCAGGCGATTCCCTGCACGGCGAATCGTGCCGTACCAACGCCCAGCTGTACGAGCGGCGACGATGAGCTTTTCGGGCCCAAGCACGATAAGTGCGATGATACCGAACAGCGTCAGTTCAAATAAACCGATATTAAGCATGGATGTCGATTGCGGCTATTAGGCTTTATCGTCGGTTTTTTCGACTTTGACTTCTTCGGCGACGATGGTTTTTTCGCTTTGGTTGATGGCTTTGGTATCATCTTCTTTGACTGCATCTTTAAAGCCTTTGACCGCTGAGCCTAGGTCTTTGCCTGCGTTTTTTAGCTTACTAGTGCCAAAAACGACAACGACAACGACCAACAAAATCAGCCAGTGCCAAATAGAAAAAGTACCCATATTATTATCCTTATTGTCAATGAAATTTGTGCCCATCATAGCATATTTTTGATGGGCTGTGAATGTACGATACCGCCTGTTTTTGCAACTTCAGTTTGCGGTTTTTCGGCTATTTTTTTCGTCAATGCCGGACACACCGAAGCGGCGAGCCAGCTCACTGATGACAGCCTGTGAGTCCAGACCCAGTGCTGATAGCGCCACCATCTGATGAAACCAAGTATCCGCCACTTCATAGACGAGATCATGTGCTTTGGCATCGATGTCACTGCCAGATGTCTGCGCTAGCTGTAGCTCTTTGGCGGCGATGATGCTCTCAACCGCTTCTTCGCCGACTTTTTCAAGGATTTTATTGAGTCCTTTGTGGTACAAGCTTGCGACATACGAGCTGTCTTTATCAGCGGTTTTGCGCTCTGCCAAGATGCCATCAAGCGCTGACAAAACTGTCTTGGCATCGACTGTAGCGACAGCAGGCGTATCATCTGTGTGGCTGTGCTGATCACTGTGACCATAGATGTCATCTGGATCTTTGATGACTTCGCTCGTAATTTGCCATTGTCCGTGTTCATCCAGTTTTTGGAAAAAACATGACTCACGACCTGTATGACAAGCAATGCCACCAAGCTGTGTCACCGACAAAATCACCGTATCGCCATCGCAGTCGGTGTAGATGTCATGGACAAGCTGTGTATGCCCTGATGTTTCGCCTTTGTGCCATAATTTGCCACGAGAGCGAGAAAAATACACCGCTGTGCCTGTTTGCTTGGTTAGGCTCAGCGATTCACGATTTTGCCATGCCATCATCAAAATTTTGCCCGTGGCGTGATCTTGGGCAATGGCAGGCACGAGTCCATCAGTGTTAAATTTGATGGCGTCAAGCCATCTGTCATCGGCTGTCGTCATGGTGAGTATCCTTATTCTGATCAAATAACGCTTAGTGTAGCATAGGCTGTATCAGATGATAACCACCAAATGACGCAAAAGTCATCAATCGTCATATTATGCCGTCCAAAGATGGCAGCTTGATGAAATCTTGGGTAATATTGCCCAAAGTCGCCACCCGTTTTATCAAAAAAATCGATAGGTTTATTAATATTATCAAATTATGATGATAAATTGGCTGTGTTATAATTGACAAAAATTTTAGAAATACATAGGGCGTGCTTGTCATGCCCTTCGCTACATTTATAAGTGATTGTTATGTCTTATCCCAAGCCAAATAACCATTCAGCCAACTTTTTCTTTTTGGTGTTGCCACGATTTGCCCTGTTTTGGGTGTGTGTGGCGCTCATTCCTGTGGCGTGGTTTTTTCAGATTTGGTGGTTGCTTGTCATTGCAGTGGCTTTGACCTGCCTTGGCATTTATAACATCAACCAAAAACGCCATGCGATTTTGCGTAATTATCCCATCAGCGGGCACATTCGCTTTTTGTTTGAGAATTTTCGCCCAGAAGTGCGTCAGTATTTCATCGAAGGCGACCGCGAAGAAGTGCCATTTTCACGCTTGCAGCGCTCCATCGTCTATCAGCGTGCCAAAGATTTGGACAGCACCACAGCCTTTGGTAGCTTGAATGATTTGAGTAAGCCGGGGACGGATTGGTTCTTGCATTCGGGGCGTAGCCACAAGATTGACAATCATGATTTTCGTGTGCGTATCGGTAATGAGCGCTGCCTTAAGCCTTATGATTTGTCCGTGTTTAATATCTCGGCGATGAGCTTTGGGGCGTTGTCTGCCAATGCCATCGAAGCGCTCAATAAAGGCGCAAAAGAAGGCGGTTTTGCCCATGATACGGGCGAAGGGAGTATCAGTCCTTATCACCAAAAGCATGGCGGTGATTTGATTTGGGAGCTTGGCACGGCGTATTTTGGCTGTCGTGATGAGCATGGCAGATTCAATCCTGAGACCTTTAAGCAGCGTGCTAGCCTTGAGCAAGTCAAGATGATTGAAATCAAGCTATCACAAGGCGCAAAACCGGGTAAGGGCGGCGTGCTACCGTCATCAAAAATCACCGAAGAGATTGCCTTGACCCGTGATATTCCAATGGGCAAAGACTGCATTTCGCCGGCGACGCATCCTGAATTTAGCACGCCAAAAGAACTGGTGCAGTTTTGGCAGCAGCTGCGTGAGCTATCAGGCGGTAAGCCTGTGGGCTTTAAGCTGTGTATTGGTATGCCGTGGGAGTTTATGGCGATTGTCAAGGCGATGAAAGAAGAGAATAACTATCCTGATTTTATCGTCATCGATGGTGCTGAAGGCGGTACAGGTGCTGCCCCTGTGGAGTTTATGGACTCGGTGGGGATGCCGCTTGTCGATGCACTGATTTTTGTCCAAAATACTTTGGTCGGTGCAGGCATCCGCGACAAAATCAAAGTCGGCGTCAGTGGCAAAATCATCAGTGCCTTTGATATCGCCAAGATGATGGCGCTTGGGGCAGATTGGTGTAACTCGGCGCGTGGCTTTATGTTTGCGGTGGGCTGTATTCAGTCTCGCTCATGCCATACCAACAAGTGCCCAACCGGTGTCGCCACCCAAGACCCAGCTCGCCAAAAAGCGCTGGATGTACCAGACAAATCTCGCCGTGTCAAAAACTATCATGGCAACACCCTAAAGGCACTCGCAGAAATCGTCGGCTGTGCAGGGCTTACCCACCCAACCGAGCTGATGCCACATCATATCGTGCGTCGTCAGCCTGATGGCTGGATTAAGCTACTATCAGAGCATTATCAATTCATCGAGTCAGGCTCGCTACTGACCGGTGACTGTGGTCGCCGTGTACTCGATGATATGTGGCTGCTTGCCGATCCGAACAGCTTTCAGGCGATGAGTATCGCTGATGAGATCGTCGATGCGGAGAATGAACGCAATCGTGCCTAATGCCACAGCATCCATACCAAGACATCGCCAATCGGTGATGTCTTTTTTTGTGGGGTTTCATGTGGAACTTCGTTTAGGTTGTCTATCAAAGAAAAGGGTAAAGGCTAAAAAATGAATTGCATAAAAATGCCGTTTGAATGTTTTGTTCAAAATCATTTGGTTTCGCCATGCCAATTTTGTACGATTTTCCCCAAATGTCGTTCAACTGTATTTGCCATTTCATCAGGCGTTTCTATGCAACCACGCCTAATCCATTCATCAACCGCACCAAAGACCACGCCCATAATTAAGGTGTTTTTATACGCCAAATCATTATCTTGTTCAGGCTTTGCACCGCAACAATTTTTAATAAAATCAAGCAATAAATGTGAAATTTGATGGTCATACAAAACAAATAACATCTGTTCGCTATTTTTCATAAAAGCAAAAATATTCACAAAAATATCATGCGTATTGCGTAATTTGCCCGCTAGGGCAACTTGTACAAATTGTTCGTCAAATTGAGCGTGTAGATACTGATGTAAGACATCTTCTTTGCTACTAAAATTACGATAAAAAGACGCACGATTTACCCCAGCACGAGCGGTAATTTCGCTAATGCGAATTTGCCCAAATTCTTTTTCTTTCATCAATAATAACAGAGCTTGGGTAATATAGTTTTTGATGGCGTGATTGAGTGTGGCTTTGGTCATGGAAGCTAAGGATTAAGAGACTTTGCATAATTTTAACAAAAAACTGCAACAAAATCGGCTTTTTGTTGCAGTTTTTATTAAAGATTTCTGTTTTTTAAGTTGGTCATGTAGAATTTATTTTCGTGTCTATTTTGAGAGTTTTTATATTTATGCAACAACGCAAATTTCGTCTTTTTCATTGGTTTTTATTAGTGATTGCCATGATAGGCTTTATTTTAGGATTAAATATTAAAGATTTGGCTTTAGATATGTTACTTGGTGGAAGTATATTTTGATGAATATGATAAAAAAAATTTTAAGCGTATTGACAGTATTTTGCTTGGCAGTATTGCTTGGTTTTGGCGTATCCATTGTGATGGCTGATAATCCAATGACGGTCAAAACAGATTGGAATGACAGCGTTGGTACGGTTCAATATGATTTTACTTATGGCGATAAACCTTTAAATACTTTTGATTTATACTTGCCAAGTGATCAATCCAAGTCTGCTTACGGATTAGTCGTTTATCTACATGCAGGTGGATTTACAGGTGGCGATAAGCATGATGATGCCGATATTTTAAAATTTTTTACCGCAAAAGGTTATGTATCGGCAGGCATTAACTATTCACTAAGCAGTCCAAACGATAAAGTCAGCGTTTTGGATATGAGTAATGAAATCAAGCAAGCCATTCCAAAAGTCGTTGAACAGGCAAAACAATTGGGCTACCCCATTGATAAAATGATGATTGCAGGCGGTTCGGCAGGTCATTCTTTGGCGATGATTTATGCATATCGTGATGGCAAAACCGCCCCTGTGCCCGTAAAAATGGTATTCGGTATGGTAGGGGGTGCTAATTTTGATGCCAAAAATTGGTATGCTCCCAATGCCACACCCGAAGAACAAGCCCTTTGGGTAGCAATGATGACAGGCACAAAATTAACGACTGAACAAATTAAGAATGGCGAACATTATGCAGCTTTAAAGCTCATTAATGCAGCTGATTGGATTGACGAACACTCGCCACCTAGCTTATCCGCTCATGGTAAATTGGATAAACTTGTGCCGTTTAATGCGGTTATTCCATTACATCAGGCATTGAAAAAATATCAGGTGCCACATACTGCTTTTGTCTTTGAACATTCTGGACATGGTTTACACCGAGATAAAGCGATGCAAGAAAAATTGTGGGCAGAATTAGACAACTATTTAGCCATGTATATGTAATAATTTTTAAAAACTGCGACAAAATCGGCTTTTTGTTGCAGTTTTTAAAATCGGCTTTTTATTTATTTTTGGCTTGGTATAATTACCTTATTCTTTAACTTCAACTTTTGGATTAATAATGAAAAAATTTAAAAAAGGTTTAATTGGTGTAATGCTTGTTACAGGCATGGTGGCGGTTGGTTGTACTGCGATTGGTAAAAAACTTGAACAAGTTTTTGCCATTCAGCCCAATTATTACATCCAAACACAAACCAATTACCCAATAGAACGCCAATATACAGGCATGGGTCAATATGCGGTACAAAGCCAAGTTTTCCCAAGTAATGACGCTCGTTTCAAAACTTATAAAGTTTGGTATCCTGCCAATATCGCTCAAAGCACCAAGCCTTTTCCTGTGATTGTTTCGGCAAATGGTTCAGGGTCTGCCTATCAAAAATATGAGCCAGTCTTGGAACGCTTGGCAAGTTGGGGTTTTGTGGTGATTGGCAATGATGACGGCACCAGTTGGAGCGGTTTATCATCATCGCAATCATTGGCAAAATTAGACGAGCTTAATGCTGATAAAAATAGTATCTTTTACAGAAAGCTAGATACAAACAATGCAGGGATTACAGGACATTCTCAAGGCGGTGTTGGTGCAATCAATGGTGCAACCGAGTTTGCCAATAGCCGTCAATTTAAATCCGTGCATACTGCCAGCACGACAAAATTACCTTTGGCACAACAGTTGAAATGGGATTACCACATCAACAAAATTTCCGTACCGTATTTTGCTACCGCAGGTATGGGGGGAGTAGATGCAGGTAATGGTGATGACAAAAAATCAGGCATTACACCGCTTTCATCTATGCAAGAAAATGCCAAACAAATCAATAGTAAAAAGCTAAATGTCATGGCTCGCCGTAAAGATGCTGACCACAGTCAAATGCTCTATATTGGCGATGGCTATATGACGGCTTGGTTTCTTTATACCTTGTTGAATGACGCCAATGCAGGTAAAGCGTTTGTCGGTGCAAATCCTGAAATAAAACATAATGGGCTTTGGCAAGATGTGCAAATTAAGCCGTAAATTTAACAAAATGCCGTTTGAACTGACAAACGGCATTTTGTTTAGGGCTTGCTATCAAGATGGGATAGACTTAGAAAAATCCCATTGCCTTGGCAGAATAGCTGACCATCAGGTTCTTGGTTTGTTGATAGTGGTCAAGCATCATCTTGTGCGTCTCACGGCCGATACCTGATTTCTTGTAGCCGCCAAAGGCAGCGTGTGCAGGATAGACATGGTAGCAGTTGGTCCACACACGGCCTGCTTGGATGGCACGACCAGCACGATAGGCGGTGTTACCGTCACGGCTCCAGACACCTGCGCCAAGTCCATACATGGTATCGTTGGCGATGGCGATGGCTTCGTCAAAGTCCTTGAAGGTGGTGACCGACAAGACAGGGCCAAAGATTTCTTGTTGGAAAATCTCCATGCTGTTCTCACCCTTAAAGATGGTCGGCTCAATATAAAATCCGCCATCAATCTCACTGCGCGCTTCACCGCCTGTCAAGACTTCCGCACCTTCGGCCTTGCCTTTGGCGATACAGCCTAAAATTTTATCCTGTTGCTCTTGGGATGCTTGTGCGCCAATCATGGTCTCGGTGTCGAGCGGATGACCGGTTTTGATTTTCTTGACACGCTCAACAGCTTTTTTCAAGAATTCTTCGGCGATGCTCTCATGCACCAGTGCACGAGATGGGCAGGTGCAGACTTCGCCTTGGTTTAGGGCAAACATCGCAAAGCCTTCGAGTGCCTTGTCCAAAAAGTCATCATCTTTGTCCATGACATCGGCAAAGAAAATATTCGGTGATTTACCGCCAAGCTCAAGCGTCACAGGAATGATGTTCTCGGTGGCGTATTGCATGATTTTTTGACCGACTTCGGTTGAGCCGGTAAAGGCGACTTTGCCGATGCGTGGATTGGTTGCAAGCGGTGTGCCGACTTCAGGGCCAAAGCCATTGACCACATTGAGCACGCCTTTTGGTAGCAAATCTGCAATCAGCTCAATCAATACCATGATGCTGACAGGGGTTTGTTCGGCAGGCTTGAGCACGATACAGTTACCCGCTGCCAGAGCAGGGGCGATTTTCCATGCTGCCATCAAGATTGGGAAGTTCCAAGGGATAATCTGACCCACTACGCCAATCGGCTCATGGAAATGATACGCCACCGTGTCGTCATCGATTTGGCTGATGCTACCTTCTTGGCTGCGGATACAGCCAGCAAAATAACGGAAATGGTCAATCGCAAGCGGAATATCGGCCGCCAGCGTCTCACGGATTGGCTTACCATTCTCCCAAGTCTCGGCAACCGCCAGCGTCTCAAGATTGGCTTCTAGACGGTCAGCGATTTTTAATAATAATGCAGAGCGTTCGGTCGGTGAAGTCTTGCTCCAAGCGTCTTTGGCGGCGTGTGCAGCATCAAGTGCTAGCTCGATGTCTTTGGCATTGGATTTGGCGACTTTGGCAAAAGGCTTGCCATCGACCGGTGAGATGTCATCAAAATATTCACCATCCACAGGGGCGACCCATTGCCCACCGATGAAATTGTCGTATTTTTCTTTGAAATTGACTTTACTGCCTTCGGTATTTGGATTGGCATAACGCATGATAAGTTCCTTTTATGAGTGACCGTTTATAGATGAGTGTCATCAACGACAGAGGTGATGCCACCATGCATTCCCTGCATTGTCGATACACTTATAATGCATGAAAAATTTGATGCTTGGCAAATGGCATCTTGTAGTTATTTTGTATCAATAACTTGCTAAAATGTAAATAAATAACGTATCACTCGGTACAAGCAACTTTAAAAAAATCAATGATAACGATTAAAATTTTTCGCATAAAAAGTCGTCAAACATCTTGACATTTTTAAAATTCTTAAAATAACAAACTGTTTAGCCAAACCTTGAAAATAATTGCGTCAATCGGCACGAATTTTATCGACATTTACACGATTGAAACTTGTTATCTTTAGAAAAAAGGCGTACACTATATAGCGGTATGTCTTATAACAAGACGCATAGTTCGTTGCCATCATTTGATGAATCAGTCAGGATGGCAATCTGATTTTGGCTAACCATGGCGTAATACAATGACAAACAGTAAAGAGACGGTGGCGTTTTTAAACACCGAATTGGCGGCAGACAGTGCAGCCTATGTCGAAGCACTGTATGAACAATATTTAGAAGATAATAACAGTGTCAGCACCGAGTGGCAAACCTACTTTGCCAACTATCAGCAGCCGACTGATGCACCGCACAATGCCATCAAAGAGCAGTTCTTGCTTTTGGCACGCAACCAAACCAATGCACCACGAGCAGCAGCTCAGTCTTCTGGTGACACCAATCCAAAATTGATGGCAGTACAGCAGCTGATCTCATCGTATCGCCGCCGTGGTCATCGCATGGCGAACCTAGATCCGCTAGGGCTACAAGATCGCCCACAGCTAGAAGAGCTGACTTTGGCGTATCATGGTCTGTCTGAAGCCGACCTTAATACAACTTTCCCAACCAATGATCTTGCCATCGGCAAAGACAGCGCAACGCTGCGTGAGATCATTGAGATCCTAGAGCGTATCTATTGCAGCAGCATCGGCTATGAGTACATGCATGTATTCACCGCCACCGAAAAACGCTGGTTTGAGAATTATATCGAATCAAATCAAGGTCATATCACCTTTGACAAAGCCAAAAAACTAGAAATCCTAGAGCGCCTAACCGCAGCTGAAGGTCTAGAAAAATACCTAGCTCGTAAATACACAGGCGTGAAGCGTTTTGGTCTAGAAGGTGGCGAAAGCTTTATCCCTGCGATGCATGAGATGGTACAGCGTGCTGGTGGCTATGGCTCAAAAGAAGTCGTCATCGGTATGGCACACCGTGGCCGTTTGAACCTACTTGTCAATATCTTGGGTAAAAATCCAAGCGATTTGTTTGATGAATTTGATGGCAAAGTACAGCCAGCGGTTGGTTCAGGCGACGTCAAATACCACAATGGTTTTTCATCAAACGTGATGACACCGGGCGGTGAGATGCACTTGGCATTGGCATTCAACCCATCACATCTAGAGATTGTCTCGCCAGTGCTACTAGGTTCAGTGCGCGCTCGTCAAGCTCGTCGCTCAGACAAGTACGGCTATGAGATTGACAACAGCACCGTTATGCCAATCGTGGTGCATGGTGATGCTGCCTTTGCAGGTCAGGGCGTGAACCAAGAAACTTTCCAAATGTCACAAACTCGTGCCTACAAGACAGGTGGTACGGTTCATGTGGTTATCAATAACCAAGTAGGCTTTACCACATCACGTCCAGAAGATGCTCGCTCAACCGAGTACTGTACTGATGTTGCCAAGATGGTTCATGCACCGATTATCCATGTCAATGGTGATGACCCTGAAGCGGTGGTATTCGCTTCTCAATTGGCGGTGGATTATCGCCGTGAATTTGGCAAAGATATCGTGATTGATATCGTCTGCTATCGCCGTAACGGTCATAACGAATCAGATGAGCCATCAGCCACACAGCCGCTGATGTATGCTGTTATCAAAAAACTACCAACCACTCGCACGCAGTATGCGGACAAGCTTGTTGCAGCAGGCGTGATTAGTGCCGAAGAAAATGCCAAGTACGAAGACGACTACCGTGTCGCTCTAGACAATGGTCAAAATGTCGCAAGTGGCTGGGTCAGTGAGCCAAATACCGAATTGTTCGTGGATTGGAAACCTTATCTAGGTCATAAGCTAGAAGATGACTGGGAAACTGGCGTTGATATCAATAAGCTAAAAGCTTATGGCGAAGCAATGGCAAAAATCCCAGAAGGCTTCACCCTACAGCGTCAAGTGGCAAAAGTCGTGGAACAGCGTCTAGCCATGCAAACCGGTCAAGAGCCACTGAACTGGGGTGCTGCTGAGACTTTGGCTTATGCTAGCCTTGCAGACGAAGGCTCATTGGTGCGTATCACCGGTGAAGACGTCGGTCGTGGTACATTCTCACATCGTCATAGTGAGCTGTACAACATGAATGACGGCAGTATGTACATTCCGCTACAGCACATTTCACCAACCCAAGCACGATTTGCGACTTATAACTCGCTACTATCAGAAGAAGCGGTGCTTGCCTTTGAATATGGCTATGCGACCACAGTGCCAAATTCATTGATTATTTGGGAAGCGCAGTTCGGTGACTTCGTGAACGGTGCGCAGGTGGTGATTGACCAATTCATCTCATCAGGCGAAACCAAATGGCAGCGTCTGTGCGGTCTAACGATGTTATTGCCACACGGCTTTGAAGGTCAAGGCCCTGAGCACTCATCAGCCCGCCTAGAGCGTTTCTTGCAACTGTGTGCCGAAGAAAATATGCAAGTCATCACACCGACGACACCTGCGCAGATTTTCCACGCATTGCGTCGCCAAGTGGTTCGCCCAGTGCGTAAGCCATTGATTGTGATGTCACCAAAGAGCTTGCTACGCCATCCGCTAGCGACTTCTGAGCTGTCAGAATTGGCAACAGGTAAGTTTGAGACAGTATTGCCAGAGATCGATACCATCGACAACAGCAAAGTGACTCGCTTGGTACTGTGTGGCGGTAAAGTGTACTACGATCTACTTGATCAACGCCGTAAGCTGGGTCAAGAGCATATCGCCATCGTGCGTATCGAACAGCTATATCCGCTACCAGAAGCACGCATTCTAGAAGAGATTGCAAAATATCCAAAGCTAGAAGAAATCATCTGGTCACAAGAAGAGCCATTGAACCAAGGTGCGTGGTACTACCTAGCGCCAGAGCTATATCGTATCGTGGTGCCTGTGCCAACCAAAGCGAAAATCATCGCACCATCTGCTCGCCCAGCGGCAGCTGCACCGGCGACTGGTTCACCGAAGATGCACGCAGAACAACAAAAAGCCCTAGTCGCCCAAGCGCTTGGCGTTACTGTTGATGAGCTACAATAATTGATCCGCAGCCAAATCATTTGGCTGGTTTGGCTGTTTTTACTTTTTAAAATTAAATTAATTGATATTTATAAACTTTTAAGGAGTTTATTATGGCTGAAATCAAAGCCCCAGTATTCCCAGAATCAGTTCAAGATGGTACGATCGTTGAGTGGCACGTTGCCGAAGGCGAAGCAGTCAGCCGTGACCAGCTATTGGCTGAAGTTGAGACTGATAAAGTTGTGCTAGAAATCGTTGCCCCTGATGATGGCGTGATCACCAGCATCGTCAAAAATGTCGATGACACTGTACTATCAGTAGAAGTGGTTGCTATTTTTGAAGCGGGCGCAGTCGCTGCAGCACCTGCCGCTGCACCAGCTGCCGAAGAAGCACCAAAAGCAGAAGCTGCCGCAGCTGCACCAGCACCAGCATCAACTGGCGCTGAAGGTGACTTCAAAGACCAAAGCCCAGCCGTACGCAAAGCTGCCAAAGAAACTGGCGTAAACCCTGCTGATGTCCAAGGCTCAGGCCGTGGCGGTCGTGTGACCAAAGCAGACATGGTGAACCCAACGCTAAAAGGCGACAATGGCCAAGTCATCGCAACTGCAGTAGGTCAGCGTATCGAAAAACGCGAGCCAATGACTCGTCTGCGTAAGCGTATCGCTGAGCGTCTATTGTCAGCAACCCAAGAAACTGCAATGCTGACCACGTTCAACGAAGTGAACATGAAGCCATTGATGGATCTGCGTGCCAAGTACAAAGATCGTTTCGAAAAACGCCACGGCGTAAAACTTGGCTTTATGTCACTATTTGTAAAAGCAGCGACCGAAGCCCTAAAACGCTTCCCAGCGGTGAACGCATCAATCGATGGCAACGACATCATCTATCATGGCTACTATGATGTGGGCGTGGCAGTATCTTCTGATCGTGGCTTGGTTGTGCCTGTACTGCGTGATACTGACAACATGAGCATGGCTGATGTGGAAGCGGGTATCCGTGACTATGCGATCAAAGCTCGTGAAGGCAAGCTATCTATCGAAGAGATGACTGGCGGTACATTCACCATCACCAACGGCGGTGTCTTTGGTTCGCTACTATCAACCCCAATCATCAACCCACCACAAACTGCGATTCTAGGCATGCACGCCATCAACGAGCGCCCAATGGCGGTCAATGGTGAAGTGGTGATTCTACCGATGATGTATCTTGCGCTATCTTATGACCATCGCCTAATCGATGGTAAAGAAGCGGTACAGTTCCTAGTAACTATCAAGGAGCTGATCGAAGATCCACAAATGCTACTACTAGACCTATAATGTCTGTAGCATGATTCACACAAAGGATTGTCGGCTGATGGCTTGGCAATTCTTTGTCCATTTTATAAATCAATAATAAAGAGATAGTTATGAAAAATTCTTATGATCTAGTTGTCATCGGCGGTGGTCCAGGTGGCTATGAAGCAGCAATCCGTGGCGCACAGCTTGGCTTTAGCGTAGCGTGTATCGAAAAGCGTGTTCACAAGGGCGAGCCAGCGCTTGGTGGTACTTGCTTGAATGTCGGCTGTATCCCATCAAAAGCACTGCTTGACAGCTCACATCGCTATGAAGCAACCAAGCATGAGCTGGCTGAGCACGGCATCACCACAGGTGATGTGGCTATCGACATCGCTAAGATGCTTGAACGCAAAGATGCCATCGTCAAAGGCTTGACTGCTGGTGTGGCAGGCCTACTAAAAGGCAATGGCGTGGACTGGCTACAAGGCTGGGGTACGCTGGTTGATGGTAAATCAGCTGAAAAACAAGTGAAATTCACTTCACTAGAAGGCGAAGAGTCTGCCATCACTGCTAAGTATGTCATCCTAGCAGCAGGTTCTGTGCCAATCGAAATCCCAGTGGCTAAGACTGACGGCGAATACATCGTTGATTCAACTGGTGCGCTAGAGTTCGCTGAAGTGCCAAAACGCCTAGGCGTAATCGGTGCAGGCGTAATCGGTCTTGAGCTTGGTTCTGTATGGCGTCGCCTAGGTGCTGAAGTTGTCGTTTATGAAGCGATGCCTGAGTTCTTGGCGGTGGCTGATAAAGAAATCTCAAAAGAAGCAGCCAAGCTACTGAAAAAACAAGGCCTAGACATCCGTGTCGATACCAAAGTGACCAATGCAGAAGTGGTCAATGGCGAAGTGGTTGTCACCACTGATGTTAAAGGCGAAGTAAAAACCGAGACCTTTGATAAACTAATCGTCTGCGTCGGCCGTCGTGCTTATAGCGAAAAACTACTTGCCGAAGGCTGTGGTATTGAGCTGACTGAGCGTGGCTTGGTAGCAGTAGATGATCAATGCAAAACCAACCTAGACGGCGTCTATGCCATCGGTGACCTAGTGCGTGGCCCAATGCTTGCGCACAAAGCGATGGAAGAAGGCATGATGGCAGTTGAGCGCATCCACGGCGAAAAAGCGCAAGTGAACTACGACACCATCATCAGCGTCATCTACACACACCCAGAAATCGCATGGGTGGGCCTAACCGAAGAAGCTGCCATCGCTAAGGGTCATGAAGTCAAAACTGGTACATTTAGCCTAGCAGCCAACGGCCGTGCACTAGCACAAGGCGAAGGCATGGGCTTGGTCAAAGTCGTGGCAGATGCCAAAACTGACCGTCTACTAGGTATGCACATGGTCGGCGTGGGCGCAGGTGACATCGTACATCAAGGCATGATTGCGATGGAATTTGTATCTAGTATCGAAGATCTGCAGTTGATGACTTTTGCTCACCCAACTGTCTCTGAAGCGGTGCATGAAGCGGCACTATCTGCTGATGGCCGTGCAATCCACGCTATCCAACGCAAAAAACGCAAGTAATCAATAAACTGATTGATTTAACTTAAGTTTGATACACCCCAAAAGTTTTGCGCTTTTGGGGTGTTTTTTGTGGCAAAATAACACAAAATCTAGCACCCATCGATGACAGGAGTATCGATCAGATGGCGACAAAAGCACGCAAATCCAATAAGCAAGGGGCGGTTTACCTGCTTGAAATGCTTAAGAAAATTCCCAAACAGCCCAAAAGCATCAGCAGTAGCGAGCTACATCATGCACTGACGGCACAGGGCTACACACTCAGCCTGCGTACGCTGCAGCGGGATCTACAGTCATTGTGCGATGCATTTGGGATTATTTGTGATGATCGTCAGACACCTTATCGCTATCAGTGGTCGGCGCAGTCTTCTGGCGTGAGCATTTCGCAGATGAATGACCAAGAAGCGTTGCTACTGCAATTGGCATATCAGCATCTTAAGCATTTTTTGCCAAATTCTGCCAAGACATCGCTGGAATCTCTCTTTGCGCAAGCAGGTTATGAGCTGTATCATCGGGATGCGACCGATGATCATGCCAAAGCATGGATGAAAAAAGTTGCCATTGCGCCGATGGCTCAGCCATTATTACCCCCTGTGATTTTGCCTGAAGTGCTCGATGCCATCAGTACAGCTTTGTATGACAATCGATATTTGACCATCAGATATGCCAACCAAACTCAGCGTCGCCACAATCTTAGCAGTGAATACAGCATCAAGCCTTTGGCGCTCGTGCAACAAGGGAGTAATCTGTATCTGGTCGCACAGTTTGATGGCTTTGATGATATTCGTCATTTGGCACTGCATCGCTGTCAGGCAGCAGCTGTGTCGTCGCTGACATTTGAGTATCCGAGTAGGTTTGATTTATCGGATTATATCAATCAGCAGGCGGGTTTTGGTTTTGGGCGAGAGCGGATTTGCCTTGAGTTTTGTATTGATGCGATTGAAGGATTTCATCTGACCGAGACGCCATTATCAGCCGATCAAGTGATACAGGCGCATGATGGCTATTATCATGTCCGCGCGACCGTGATGGATAGTGATATGCTAGATCGCTGGCTCAATGGCTTTGGCGAGAGCGTGTGGCAGGTGAAAAAGACGAAGGCGTGATGCGCGACACAGATTGTCGCCAAATCGTGTTATCATGATAAAAAATAGCAGGAGAGTGTTATGAGTACGACAGGTTCAGATCCAAAATTGGATGTCTATAAGATCAATGAAGTGTATAAAAAAGGTCTATCCATCCCTGATTATCAGCGGCCGTATAAGTGGCGTGTGGAGAATGTACGCCAGCTACTTGATGACCTAAATCATCATTGTATCAATCAACCAAACAGCACCTATCGTCTGGGTACTTTAGTGATTCACAAAAATCAAGATAAATATGACATCGTTGATGGTCAGCAGCGCTTGGTGACTTTGGCGTTGATTTTGCATCGTTTGAAAGATACAAGCATTGATGCATTTTTGGAAAAAGATCAATTTGCCCACCCAATCAGCCAATATCATATCTATCATAATTATCAACTGATTAAGCAGTATCTAGGTGCATTGGATGGCAATAGTAAAACAAGCTTGCGGGAATTTATCCAAAAGCAGTGTGAGTTTGTGTGGATTGAGCTGACCAATCAAAATGAAGCGTTTCAGTTTTTTGATTCACAAAATGCTCGTGGTAAAAGCCTTGCGCCGTATGATTTGCTCAAAGCGTATCATCTGCGAGCCATCCCATTCGATCACCCAAATAAGCTTGACTATGTCATGCGCTGGGAGCGGGCTATTGATGGTAAGCCAAGCTTAGATCAAGTCATTAGCAAGACATTGTTTTGCTTGCGTCAGTGGTCAAAATCTCGTCGGGCAGATGAGTTTACGGTCAAGCAGCTGTCTGTGTTTAAAGGTGTGACGCTTGAAGAGCCTTATCCCTATCTCAACGCTGTGCGTGCCAATTTGGCATTATACCAAGAGCACCAAGCAAATCCATGGCGTATGGTACAGCCGTCGCCGTCGCCGTTTCAGACCACGCAGCCATTGATTGATGGTGAGTTGTTTTTTATGTATATCGACCATTATGTGCAGATGTATCATCGGTTGTTTGATAAAGATCAAGGTGCGTTAAATGGCTATTTTTTCACCTATGGTACCAGCGAAGTCAAAAAGCAAATCAGCTATTTGGATGCGATGGATTATGATGGTTCGCATCGTACAGGTGATGGCTATTTACGCATCTTATTTTATGCGATGGTATTGATGTATTATGATAAATTTGAGACACATGGTTTGGATGTGGCGTTATCGCGGATTTTTAATTGGGTGTTTCAAGTGCGTCTAGACAAAGAACGAATTGATTGGGGCACGATTGAAAAAATCGTCGCTGAGCGTGATGGTTTGTTTGATGTGTTGTTGCACGCCATCCATCCTAAACAAATTGCCAATTTTATCGTGATGCCTTTATCTGAGAGTAAAAGCAAATCCGTTCAGTTAGCAGAGTATCTATCAGCACCAAAGTCGTCATCATAAGAGGAAAAGTTATGAGTGAAGCAGTCAAATTATTAACCATCGAGCAGCTATTAAGCCAAGATCACTATCTAATCCCCGTCTATCAGCGCAACTATGCATGGGGCGGTGTTGAGATTGGGCAATTGGTTCAGGATTTGTATAAAGCGTTTGAGCAGGATAAGGACAAGGCTTATTATCTCGGTACTTTAGTGGTGCATCACCGAGCTGATGGCAGGTATGAAGTCATTGATGGTCAGCAGCGATTGACGACTTTGCATATTTTGAACAAATGTTTATCAAAGTTTGATGATGGTTGTGATTTGTATAAAATTCAATGGGATACAGAACAAACCAAGCTTGACTTTGAATCTCGTCCAGAGTCCAAGGCGCAAATCGATGATCCGGCGATAGCGATGAAAACCGATAGCAGTATCGCTTGTGGCTTTGATGAAATGTGGCAGGCATTGATGAATCTTAAAAATTTGAATGGTGCAAATATTGATTCATTTAAAAAATTTATCAATGAACAAGTTAAAATCTGCCGCACCATCGTGCCTAAAGATACAGATTTGAACCATTATTTTGAAATCATGAACACGCGTGGCGAACAGCTTGAAAAGCATGAAATCATCAAGGCGCAGTTAATGGGTAAATTAGACCAAAAAGACCAAAAAGACCAAAAAGCATTTGCGATGATTTGGGATGCCTGTTCGGATATGAGTCGCTTTGCGGTATCGGGCTTGCCGACAGTCATACGAGCAGAATTTTTTGTGGATGAATTGCCCAATCGCCTAGAGCAGGATTTTGACTTGGACAAGTTTAAGCAGTCACTGATTAAAAAAAGGGTAGAAGAATTAGAGTCTGAAAAATTAGCAACTGAAGAGTTTGAGACAAGAAAAGCTAAGATTGAACAAGATCTTGAAACTGGCGAATTAGAAGACGGTCTTTCTATCCGTGATATTATTGGCAAATCAATCAACAAACCCAAAGATGATAATCATACCGATGATGGCAAATACCAATCGGTGATTGATTTTCCAAACTTTTTATTGCATGTACTAAAAGTGCAAGAAAAGGAAGCAGAAAAAGAAAAAATCAGCTTGGATGATGAGTCATTGCTGACAGCATTTGAATCTTTGAAGGATGCAGATGCGGTTAAGCGATTTGCGATGGATTTGTTAAAATGCCGTTTGTTGTTTGATTATTATGTGATCAAGCAGGACAACCGCAAGGCAAATGATGGCACGGATGTCAAGTGGGCGATCTTACAGCCCAAGCTAAGTAATAATAGTATCTATGCCAAAAATACTTTTCAAACCAATGTGGATGGGGAATCTAAATACAACGAGCATCTGGTGATGGTACAGGCGATGTTTCATGTGTCGCACTCGAGCCGCACTTATAAAACTTGGCTACAGGATATTTTGGCGTATTTGTGGAAGAATCATGCTCAGACTAAAGATGAAGATTTTGATAAGAAGTTTCTTAATAAACTACATTGTTTGGCGTATGACTATTACCAAAAACAGCAGGACAAACTAAGCTATCCTGATGTGTCTTATTTTATGCTCAATTATGTTGATTATTGTTTGTGGTATCAGTGGAAACAGGCTGGGCAGGATAACAAAAGTGATGAGTTTTTTAAAGGGTACGCACCAAATCAAAATTCCAATGCTAATGAGCTAAAAAAGGCTTTTGCTAAGTTTGTCTTTATGCATCGCTCATCGATTGAACATTGTTATCCACGCAATCCAGAAGATCAATCCAATCGAAAAACAACAGACGATGATTTAATAGCACTGAATCAATTGGGCAATCTGTGTTTGGTAAGTCATAGCGAAAACTCACGATTATCCAATCTGATGCCTGCTGCAAAATGCGATAAAGTCATCGCACGGCTCAATAGCGGGAAGAGTACCCAAAGTCTAAGTCAGCTGATCATGCTGATGCACAAAAACTGGGATATAAGTGCGATTGAAAGCTATACAGGCAAATTGGAAGGATTGATCAAAGAGCAAATTGAAACCATTGTCTAACAGCAAATAACCGCCATTGTGCGGTTATTTTTTTGTGCCATATCTGTATGCGACACAAAATGTCGCACTGTGTTGTTATACTACCATTACCCACCCGTGACAAAGGAGCGTATGATGAAGCAGACAAAGCAATGGGTTGATGTGAATCAAGTCAGTTTATCGCCTTATGCGGAGTATATGGTGCTACATGCCTATTTTGGCTGTGACTGTGGCATACGGTTTGATGAGTATTTACAGCAGTGTGGCAAGGCGCTGGGCGTCATTGATGATGTTGATGAGATTGATCGAGATGACTATGCCAAGATTAAACAGCGACTCGATGACCGCTATCAGACGATCAAGCGGACAGGCATCGCAGACAGCGACGACTGGCAGCAGCCGTATGAGAATATCGCTTGTTTGGCAGAGTTTTTGGCGCTAAGCGATGATGAGATTGCGTTTCTTAGATTGGCGCTACATACCGTCGCCGAAGAAGTGCTGCGTGAGTTGTTGCAGCAGATTAAAAAGGATTATCGGCAATTACTGCGCTTTGTCGCCAAGCTATTGGACTGTGATGAGACGGCGATACGCTTTTTGATGACATCCAAAAATCAGCTGCGCAAATTTGGTATCTTGGCTGCTTGTTATAGATATGGCTCGAACAATTATACTCATGCAAGTGATTTGCTTGACTGGGGTGACTGCATTACTTGCACTGATTTTTTGATGCGACCGATCAGCAAGGATGAGCTCGTCAAGCAGTGCGTCATGCCGGTGGCATCGGCAGGCCTTTTAGCGACTGATTTTGCTTATATGGATGAGCACTATCAGATGATGGCGGCATATCTTCGCCATGCTTATACTGCCCAAAAATCAGGCGTGAATATCTTACTCTATGGCGCACCTGGTACGGGCAAGACGCAGCTGGCGAGCGTCTTGGCAGAGCAGCTGGGCGTTGCGGGGCTTGCGGTGACTCATCAAGATGATGATCAAGACCCACTTTCTGCCAAATCTCGACTTTATAAGCTAAGACTCAGTCAGGCGCTATTGGATAAAACATCGACGCTGTTGATTTTCGATGAAATCGAAGATGTTTTTGCTGCAAATGCTTTTGATAAATCGGTGGGTCAAGCGCACAAGGCATGGGTGAATCATCAACTAGAGACCAATCCTGTGCCGACGATTTGGATCAGTAATGACATCGATATGATGGATCGAGCGTTTTTGCGGCGCTTTGATCTGGTGGTGCAGATGCCCGATTTGTCTGTCGCACAAAAAGCAGCGCAGATCAAGGCGCAAGTCGGCGATCGGCTTAGCGATCAGCAGATTGCACATTTTGCACAGGTCAAGTCATTGAGCGTGGGTATGATTGAGCGTATCTTTGGTGTGGCGATGAGTGTGGATCAGCAAGGCGGTCATCAAAACTTCGATCAGCTGTGCTTGATGATGGTGAATGAGGTGCTAAAAAGTCGCGGTGCACCTACCATCCAAGCTTATCAAGACAAAAAATCCGAGTTTCGACTAGAGTATGTATCTTGCCAAAGTACGCTTGCCAAGATCAGCGATGGCATTAAAGTGCATAAGACAGGGCGGATTTTGTGCTATGGCGAGCCTGGCTCAGGCAAGAGTGAATGGGCGAAATGGCTTGCCTTGCAGATGGATGTGCCGCTGCATCTGTATCGTGCATCGGATCTGATGTCCAAATATGTCGGCGAAACCGAGCAAAATATCGCCGCCGCCTTTAAACTTGCAACCCAAACGGGTGGTGTGCTGATGATTGATGAAGTAGATAGCCTGCTGTTTGACCGTGAGCAGGCGCAGCGGCACTGGGAGCGTACACAGGTCAATGAGATGCTGACACAAATGGAGGATTTTGAAGGGGTGATGATCGTCTCGACCAATGCCAAGTCTGTGCTTGATATGGCTGCCATGCGCCGTTTTGATGTCAAGCTTGAGTTTGGTTATTTGACCGCCGAGCAATGCTGTGCCATCGCTGATGAGATGCTGAGCGAGCTTGAACTTGGCGCACTCAACGACACCCAAAGACGCCGTCTGTCACGACTGAGTAATCTGACGATGGGGGATTTTGTGGCGGTGCGCAGGCGTCATCGTCTGGCAACGTTTGCATCGGCAGGCGAGTGGCTTGATGGCGTCTATGATGAATCGATGGCAAAGCAAGACAATTTGCCACAGCCGATGGGTTTTGTGGCGTGAGCAGAATTTATTAAATTATCTCAAAAGTTTGTCATAACCACACCCCAAAGCTTAGCCTAAGTATTTAACTGTCTAAGCGCTCAACTTTTGGGGTGTGGTTTTAGGCTTGTTTTTTTCAGAAATTTTTGGATTCTGTCTGTTGTTGGCTGGTTTTGGCATTGTGCTGTGCTTGCTTGCGCATCTTGCCAAATTCATCTGTATAGTATTCTACATAGACCTGAAAATCACCCATGTGTGGCGATGATACCGTGATGGTTTCGGCTCTTGGGGTCTTAAATCGTGTTTCACGATCACCAACAAATGGCTCTTTGCTTCCAATAACTGTGTAGTCGTTTTGCTTAACATAAGAAACAATCTTTTTGTAGGTGGTATGATCCATGGGGTCGGATTCGTGTATCTGCATAAAGACATAAACCAATTTTTGATTGGTATCAAAGCCAAATTGCACATGATTTAAGCCTTCTATGCCAAAGCCTGCGCCGTCATTTTCTAGGATGTATCCGCCGGCGTATGATTTGGCATATTCATCAAATTGGTAATTTTCCAAGCGTTTTTTGACGGATTCAAAGGTCGATGCCTGTAGCTTAAAGCCTAGCACATTAGTGCCTGTGATGCTTGGGTCGTCTTCTGGGTCGGGGGTTGTTGGCGCAGATGTCGCTATAGGTGTAGTGACCGCCGAATCAGCAGTACGAGCGTGCGGTGTATCATCGCTTGGGCGCGTGGTGGTGTTTGATGTATCGGTGCAAGCGGTGGTTGCGCTCAATAATACGACTGTGCAGCAAAAAGTTTTGAGTGGTGTCATGACAAATCGCTCCTTGCAAATGAATTTATTGTAATAATATTTCAAAATATTTGCAAGAATTAAGCCCTGTTCGTATAACAGAGCCTAATTTGAGTTGTGCACATAGGGCTAGCGTCGGATAAGTTTTTTTTAAGATTGATTGTAAATAAATTAAGCCATCTATTTAAACTTCACCACGCCCACGCCATCAGCTTTGGCATTTTGCTCTTGGATGATGGCGGTCTCATCGGGGGTGGGGCGGCGTTCGCTGTGCCCACAGTCGATACATTCGATGTATTCATCAAACTGTGGCGTGAACACCTGAATTTGTACGATGACATCGACTTTTTTGCACGATGGACAAGCGACGCCAGCTAGAAATTGGCGTTTTGGGCGATTGGATTGATAGCGCATGACCGCTCCTATGCCAAGCCACGATGGCGAAGTAGTGCTTCATTAGTCGCCTTGCGACCACGGAATGCCAGATAGTTGTCTTTGGCATCTCGTGAGCTACCACGAGCCAAAATCTCGGCACGAAAAGCACGACCGGTAGCAGGATTATAAATCCCATCTTCTTCAAATTTGCCAAACGCATCCGACGACAGCACTTCTGCCCAGATGTACGAATAATAGCCACAGGCATAACCGCCGGCAAAAATATGACTAAAGCCATTGCCAAAACGCTGATAAGCAGGCGGCATCACCACCGCAATCTCTTGGCGGACGGCATCGGCGACAGCTAGGATGTCTTGGTAGCTGACATTGCCAAAGTTCGCCATCGACTGACTATGTAGGCGCAAATCATACAGCCCAAACTCCATTTGGCGTAGGGTCTGTAGTCCTGTTTGGAAATTTTTGGTGCGAATCAGTGCATCTTTTTTATCGCTTGGCAGAGGCTCGCCAGTGTCGATATGACGGCTGATTTTTTGTAAGCCTTCATCAGTGATGGCAAAATTTTCCATAAACTGACTAGGTAGCTCAACCGCATCCCACTCCACGCCACTGATACCTGCCACATCCGCCACGCCAACTTCGGTCAATAGATGGTGCAAGGCATGACCAAACTCATGGAATAAGGTATTGGCTTCGTCAAAAGATAGTAAGCTTGGCTTGTCATTCACCGGCGGGGCAAAATTCCCCACGATAAAGCCCACAGGCAAGGTGATGCTATCGCCTTGCTCGTTGCGTTTTTGGAAATCATCAAGCCATGCGCCGCCTTGCTTGCCACTACGGGCAAATAGGTCAAGATACAGACCGCCGAGCAATTCACCGCTATTTTCATCGCTCAATTGACAAAATAGCACATCATCATGCCAAGCAGAATATGCCTGCTTATCCACAACTTCGATGACCACGCCAAACAAGGTGCGACAGATGTCAAACAAGCCATCGAGCACCACAGGCAATGGGAAATAAGGGCGTAGCTCGTCAGATGTCAGACTAAATTTGGCTTGGCGGATTTTTTCGCTGACATAGGCGACATCCCAAGGCTTGAGCTCATCAATGCCTAACGATTTGGCAAAATCCTGCAATTCGGCATATTCTGCCAATGCTTTTGGCTTGGCTTTGTTTGACAAATCTAACAAAAACGTTTCGATTTCTTGGCTATTTTCTGCCATCTTGGTCGCCAGTGAATATTCACTATAATCTGCCATGCCAAGCAATTTGGCTTTTTGGGTACGCAGATTGATGATGTCGGTCATGAGTGGTGAATTATCAAAGTCTTTGGTATCAGGGCTTTGGTCGGATGCACGAGTATTGTAGGCGTGATAAATCTCTTCACGCAGTGCACGGCTATCAGCAAAGCTAATCACCGCCAAATACATCGGAATATCAAGTGTCGCTACATAATCACTTGGCAAATTGGCATCAGGATGGCTAGCACGATAAGCATCACCGGCAGCCTTGAGTAGCGCCAAGCCATTGTCGCTAATCCCTGATAATTCATCAGTAGCTAGTGGGCGAGCATAGTGGCGAGTGGCATCCATCAGATTATCCGAAAATTTGGCGGATAATAGGCTAAGCTTACTTTGGATATCGGCAAATTCGGCCTTTTTGGCATCATCAAGCGCCACACCTGACAGCACAAAGCTTTGTAGGGCTTTTTTGATGGCTTGGCGTTGGGCGTCGCTTTGGTGCTCATTTGGTAATTGTTCAAAGCCATCATGCACGGTCTGATACAGCTGATACAGGGCTTTTGATTGACCCACACGAGTACCAAAGGCAGACAGCTTGGGCAATACTTCATGATGTGCATGGCGAATATCGTCAGTGCTTGCCACGCTGTTTAGGTGTGATAATACGCCAAACGCACGCTCAATGGCGCGGCTAAGCGTATTAAAAGTTTCAATCTGCACAAAAGCATCTGCCACGCTCACATCGCTATCCATCGCTTCGATGGCATCTAGCTTGTCGGTGGCGGTTTGTAGTGCTTGTTCGGTCAGGGCTTGTAAGGTGCTTGGTGTGGCTTTATCAAAATCCACCAATGCCAAGCGAGCATCCAGTGGGCTTGTGGTCAAATCAATCGTAGTCATTGTCATTGCATCTCAATTATCAAAAAGCTGGTTCTATTATGCGTCCAAATGCATATTTTGCAAGACAAAATCATGCTACAATAGCCTTTTATTGCGATAAATTCACTCATGACACCCATCACGATTACCAGTTTTAATATCCACAAAGGTATGTCACCGACCAATCGTGCCGTGCGACTTTCTGGCATGAAAGATGCGTTGGCACGCCTAAACCCCGATATCATCTGTCTACAAGAAGTCCAAGGGCAAAATCTAAAGCGCGTCATCGCCTTTAATGAGTTTCCGTCACAGCCGCAGCATGAGTGGTTTGGCGAGTTTTTGGGCTACTCAGACAGTTATGGCAAAAATGCCGAATACGAGCATGGTCATCATGGTAATGCTGTCTTGTCACGCCATCCGCTTGACCCCAAGCATAATCTGAACATCACCGTCAATCGTCTCGAAAAACGCGGTATTTTGCACTGCGAAGTGACACCTGATGGCTGGCAGATGCCAGTGATTGTACTGTGCTGTCATTTAAATTTACTACATAAAGACAGGCTAAAACAGTATCAAGCCATCCGTGAGTATATTGCCACATTGGATGCACAAGTGCCATTGATTTTGGCGGGGGATTTTAATGATTGGTCAAAAAAGTCTTGCCAAGCATTGTCAGGACTTGGGCTTGTTGAAGTGTTTGATGCCTGTCATGGTGCATATCCTGCGACTTATCCTGCCAAGATGCCGATGCTCTGCCTTGATCGTATCTATGTGCGTGGACTACAGGTGCATAATGCGGTGGTGCATGGCGGTGTGCCGTGGTCAAATTTATCCGATCATCTGCCAATCAGTGCGGTGGTATCACTAGTTTAATTGAGTAATATTAAAGGAAATCTTATGAAGCAATGGGTCTTAGCCAGCAATAACAAAGGCAAGCTTACCGAATTTCAAGCACTGTTTGATCAGGCAAATCTAGGCGTCGAGATCATCAGTCAAGGCAGCCTAGGCATTGATGATGCCATCGAAGATGGACTGAGCTTTGTCGAAAATGCCATCATCAAAGCCCGTCATGCCTCTCGTGCCAGTGGCCTACCTGCCATCGCTGATGACAGTGGCCTGTGCGTACCTATACTTGGCAATGCACCGGGGATATATTCGGCACGCTACGCAGGTACGCATGGTGATGATGCTGCCAATAACGAGAAGCTTTTGGCGGATTTATTGCCTTATCGGGGTGATGCACCGATTGCAGGGTTTTTTGTCTGTGTGCTTGCGATGGTGCGTCATGCCGACGATCCACTGCCACTGATAGCCATTGGCAAATGGCAGGGTGAGATTTTGGATGCACCGCGTGGCGAGCAGGGCTTTGGCTATGATCCGCTGTTTTTAATCCCAGATCTTGGCAAATCATCAGCTGAGCTAGATAAAGCAGATAAAAACGCCATCAGCCACCGTGGCCAAGCCCTACAGCAGCTGCTTCATCAGCTCAAAAACATGAATACGCTTTGATTTGATTACGCAAGTTGAGCGATTGTACGGTTTTTCAAGCAAATTGAGTTGTAATTTTAGCTTGATATGGGTATACTGTATTGCTTTTAGTCTATTTATATGCTTATTGGTTAATTATATCTAAATATGGAAATTAGTTAGCAAGCATATCCGAATTTTATGCCTTAGGGCAAACTGTTTTATTTTTAATGATATTAAGGTGAATTATGAGCGATCTACAAGTATCTGTGAATGTCATCTCTGACAAAGAAACACAGCTAACCGTTAAAGTGCCAGTGGGCAACATCCAAAGCAAAGTCGAAAGCCGTATTCGCAGCGTCGCTAAGACTGCCAAGATTGATGGTTTCCGCAAAGGTAAAGTACCAGTGTCGCACATCCGTGCTCAGTATGGTGCAGGCATCCAACAAGAAGTCATCAACGATGTGATTCGTGACACCGTATTTGAAGCACTAGCAGCCGAAAAAGTCCGTGTGGTTGGCGTGCCAAACATCGATGATGTCAAGCTAGAAAACGATTTCTTGGTTTATCAAGCGACTGTTGAGACTTTCCCAGAAGTGGAAGTTAAAGGTCTAGGCGAAATCGAAGTTGAGCGTCAAGTAGCGACTGTGTCTGACGAAGATGTCGATGTGATGATCGAGAGCCTACAAAAACAACGCCAAACTTTTGAAGCCAAAGACGGTGCAATCGAAGATGGCGACCAAGCGACTTTTGATTTCTCAGGCTCAATCGATGGCGAAAAATTCGAAGGCGGCAGCGCTGAGAACTACACGCTAGTGATCGGCTCTGGTCGTATGATTCCAGGCTTTGAAGATGGCATGAAAGGCATGAAAGCTGGTGAAGAAAAAACCATCACCGTCACCTTCCCTGCTGACTACCAAGCTGAACACCTAGCGGGCAAAGATGCACAGTTTGTCATCACCGTCAAAGAAGTCAAAGCTGCGACCTTGCCTGAGCTAAACGACGAATTCTTTGCACTATTTGGTGTGACTGAAGGCGGTCTTGACAAGCTAAAAGCTGATGTTCGTAAGAACATGGAGCGTGAAGTCAAGCACGCAGGTCGCAACCAAGTCAAGCAAGCGGCATTTGATGCACTACTAGAAAAGAACGAATTTGATGTGCCAAAAGCGATGCTGGATCAAGAGATTGACCGTCAGCGTCAAATGATGCTAAACCGCTTTGCACAGCAGTTCGGCGCAAACCCTGCAAGCTTTGATGCAAATATGCTACCAAATGAGCTATTTGAAGACCAAGCATTGCGTGCGGTGCGTCTAGGCGTACTAGTAAGCCAAATCATCGAAGCGCAAAAGCTAGAAGTGGATCAAGAGCGTGTCTCTGCGTTCATCGCTGAAGCTGCCGAGAACTACGAAGACCCACAAGAAGTCATCGACTACTACACCAACGACAAGCAGCAACGCGCTCAAGTTGAGTCTGTGGTGCTAGAAGATCAAGTAGTGGATTATCTACTAGGTCAAGCCAAAGTGACTGAAAAAGAAGTCAAGTACCAAGAGCTATTGGCGGCAGCACAACAACAAGCCATCTAATTGCCCAAGTACTTAGACGGCTAAAGGTTGAATTTTAGCAAATTGACAAATGCCCCAAAGCGTATGCATTGGGGTTTTTGTTCTCAAGTTTCTTAGTATGGATAATTAATTAAACAGCGGAATATTTATGAATATCAAGAACAATCCTTTTTATGACCAATTGGCGGATGCCTATCATGCGCCCCAAAATACGCTTGTGCCGATGGTCATCGAGCAGTCAGGTCGTGGCGAACGCTCATTTGACATTTTCTCTCGTCTATTGCGTGAGCGTGTGATTTTTTTGACCGGTCAAGTCGAAGATAACATGGCGAACCTAATCGTCGCTCAGCTACTATTCCTAGAAGCGGACAACCCCGAAAAAGACATCCATCTGTACATTAATTCACCAGGCGGTGTGGTGACAGCAGGCATGGCGATTTATGATACGATGAATTTCATCAAGCCAGATGTCTCAACCATCTGTCTAGGTCAGGCGGCATCAATGGGCTCGTTCCTGCTGTCAGCGGGCGAAAAAGGCAAACGCTATGCGCTCGCCAACTCTCGTGTGATGATTCATCAGCCGTTGGGTGGTTTTCGTGGTCAGGCATCGGACATCGAGATTCATGCCCGTGAGATTATCGAGCTCAAAGCCAAGCTAAACCGTCTATTGGCGGAGCATACTGGTCAATCTGTTGAGACGCTTGAGCGTGATACCGACCGTGATAATTTTATGAGTGCCGAGCAAGCCAAAGAATACGGGCTTGTGGATGTTGTGCTACAAAAACGCCCAAAAGCCCTATAAGAGAAGAGTGCTATGAGTAAAACCGAAGTACCAAGCTGCTCATTTTGTGGCAAGAAAAAAACCGAAGTTGAAAAGCTCATCGCAGGCACTGATGCCAACATCTGCAATGAGTGCATCGAAGTGTGCGGTGATTTATTGGGTAATCAAAAAACTAAAGACAAGCCTGCCAAAGCCAAAACCAGCAAAGCAGATAAGGCAGATAAGGCAGATGATGCCAAAGCAGACAAGCAAGATGGCTTGGAAGATTGGCTCAATAAACCACTGCCCAAGCCAAAAGAGCTACGAGCACATCTAGATGACTATGTCATCGGTCAAGATGCTGCCAAAAAAGCGCTGTCGGTGGCGGTCTATAACCACTACAAACGCCTAAAAGTCGCCCAAAATGATGCTGATGAAGCGGATGTTGAGCTTGCCAAGAGTAATATCCTATTGATTGGGCCGACAGGCTCGGGCAAGACATTGCTTGCACAGACACTTGCTAAGATGCTTGATGTGCCATTTGCGATGGCGGATGCGACGACCTTGACTGAAGCAGGCTATGTCGGCGAAGATGTCGAGAACATCGTCCAAAAGCTACTACAAGCAGCGGACTATGATGTCGAAAAAACCCAAAAAGGCATCATCTATATCGATGAGATTGATAAGATTTCCAAAAAAAGCGAAAATCCGTCCATCACTCGTGATGTCTCAGGTGAAGGCGTACAGCAAGCACTGCTCAAGCTCATCGAAGGCACGGTGGCAAATATCCCACCACAAGGCGGCCGTAAGCACCCACGCCAAGAGATGATTCAGGTGGATACCAGCAATATCTTGATGATTGTCGGTGGGGCGTTTGCAGGGCTTGATAAGGTGATTCGTCAGCGTACTGAGAAGACGGGCATTGGCTTTAATGCCGATGTCAAGGCGGCGGACGAGTCGAGCATCACGGAGCTGTTCCGTGAAGTGGAGGTTGAGGACTTGATTAAGTTTGGTCTGATTCCTGAGCTGATTGGTCGCTTGCCTGTGATTGCAAGCCTTGAAGAGCTGGACGAAGCGGCGTTGGTGCAGATTTTGACCGAGCCAAAAAACGCACTGGTCAAGCAGTATCAGTACCTGTTTAATATGGAAGGGGTGAAATTAAGCTTTGAGCCTGATGCACTGACCGCCATCGCTAAGCGTGCCATGACTCGCAAAACTGGTGCTCGTGGCCTGCGCTCGATTATCGAAAATGCCCTGATGGACACCATGTACGAGCTACCAAGCATGACCGATGTCAGCGAAGTCATCGTCACCAAAGATGTCATCGAACAAAGCGACAAGCCAACCGTCAAGAAAAAATAAGCACAATCAGCTTTGTGCATCAAAGCCCATCGATGGTTTATCGGTGGGCTTTGTTGTTATTGGGCCGGAAAGGGTCGCAGTTTATCAGCATCAATCCATGCTTGCACCCATTCATCAGGTGACATATCAAGCCCGCTTACGCCAAGTGCATCAAGTACCTGCTTGGTGTCGATGACTTTACCGCTAATCAGATTGGTCACGCCTGTGCGTAGCAGTGCGTGCGATGTCGGCACGCCTTTGGCATACATGGTCTGCTCGATGTAGAACCAACGCTCATCGATGGCGCAGATGCGAGTTTTGATGGTGATTTTATCAAATAGGCGGATGCGTTTGCGATATTGAATGGTGCTACCTGCCACGACCAGCCCCCAACGGTTGGCGATGAGTTTTTTGCCAAGTCCTGTGCGGATGGCAAAGTCGTTGCGCCCAAGGTCAAACAGCGTCAAAATCCGCCCATTGTTCATTTCAAGAAAATTATCAATGTCATTGATATTGCACACAAAGCTGACTTCGCCAGTGTCGGTGACGCCAAGCGTATCGCCTTTTAGCGTGTGATAGATGCTTTTGCCAATGCCTGTGCCAAGACGGATAAAAGGATACATAAAGTGTTCCGATGCGCTTAAAAAAAGATTTGCCCATGATAGCAGATTTTGGCGGGCTAAAGCAGGCGAATGATGACTGATGGGTTTGCAGGATTGATGTTTTTTGAAATTTAGCCAATTTAAAAAAATTTTGAAATTTATATAATTGCAGTGGACGAATAATCTCTAAAATTTAGTTTGATTTCTTATCTAATGAGAAATTGAACTAGATTTTTGCCAATGCTTACTTTACAATATAAAACTGATTGATAATGATGGATGATTGTTATGCAAGTTATAAATTATATCCCAAGGCAGATACAGCCGATGCTTGAGCGGTTGATGTTGCAATTTCCAGCGGTGATGATTACAGGAGCAAGACAGGTTGGCAAATCCACATTGCTCCAACGTACCGCCAAAGACTATCGCTATGTCACTTTGGATGATCCGTTATTGTGCGAGCAGGCAAAAAAAGAGCCAAATTTATTTTTACTCAATTATCCAAGACAGGTGATTATTGATGAAGTCCAGTATGCGCCAGAGTTATTTCGCTTGCTAAAACTTGCCATTGATCGCGAACAACAAAATGGGTTATTTTTGTTATCAGGATCGCAGGCATTTGAGTTGATGCAAAATGTCAGCGAGAGTTTGGCGGGTCGTGTGGCGGTGTTGAAGTTGCTTGGATTGTCATTGCGAGAAATTCGCCATGAGACATTCGACCAACCATTTGTGCCAACGATGGCATATTTGACAGCTCGCCAAGGTGATGGCGTTATTGAAAATTTGTGGCAGATTATTCACCAAGGCAGTATGCCCAGATTGTACCAACAGCCAACTGATTGGGAAGTGTATTACGCATCTTATGTGGCGACATATATTGAGCGAGATGTTAGGCAAATAGTGAATGTGAATAATATTGGGGATTTTGCTCGGTTTATGGTATCGGTCGCATCACGCAGTGGTGAGTTGGTGAATTATAACAATATCGCACAAGAAGCTGGCGTGTCGAATGATACTGTTAAGCGATGGTTGACAGTGCTTGAGATGTCTGGCATCGTTTATCTGCTACAGCCTTATCATCACAATCATCTCAAGCGAGCCATCAAAACACCAAAGCTATATATGCTAGATACGGGGCTAATGGCGTATTTGACCAAATGGCTGACGCCTGAAACCATCCAGCATGGCGCAAAAAATGGGCAATTTTTTGAGACTTTTGTGGTGAGTGAGATTGTTAAGTCATTTTATAATCAAGGCATACAGGCGCCGATATATTTTTATCGAGACACCAACCAAAAAGAAATTGATGTGGTGATTGAGTATCAACAGACGCTATATCCAATCGAGATTAAGACAACAGCCAATCCAACCAAAAAGATGGCAAGTAACTTTCGTGTGCTAAGAGATTATTTGCCCGCACATGAGTTGCAGGTCGCTTGTGGGGTGATTATCAGTCAATATCCCAACAAATTGTGGCTGGATGAGAATTTGGTTTCGGTGCCTGTTGGTTATTTATAATTGGCCTGCGCCTTAACTTCATCCATCCAGCAAATCCATTGATAGACATCATAATCAGGCTTGCCCGCAATAACGACAGTCCAATCGGTGGCGGTGCTTGGATTGACAGATTTGGTTGCGCCATCTAGTCGCTTGCCTTTGGCATCGTGCCAGCTGATTTCATCAAGCAAATAGCGGTCATTTGCACAATCCGTCAGCCAGTGTGTGCGGTCGATGGCGTAGCTTGTGCCAAAGTTGGTTTTTTGGAAATGTTCATGGCGTCGCTCAATCCATGCGCTGGTATAAAACCCATTACGCATGGGATGGCGAGCGATGCTGTCATAGTTGATTTTGATGTATTCAGCTGTATTGGGTTTGCCCAAAAATGTCTGATACCAAGTGTCATCATCGGCACTGGCATCTGTGTTGGCATAAGCAGATGCGCCAAGTGCTACACTTAGCATCACGCCAAGCTTCAACCAAGACAGTGTTTTCATAAACTTCTCATCACCCTATACAGATAGATGAGTGTATTATACAAATCATCTTGGTGCAGTTCAATGCGTCTTGATTGAGCCTGTGCTGATACTTGCTTAGCGATAAACCGATTAATAATACTCCGCAAGCTCCATCGCGCGAGCATCAAGCTCGGGTACTTCGCACAGATAGCGGGCGACGGTTTGGTCGTTTTTGCTGCTGTAATACTCTTTGGCATATTGCTTACAGCGGGCTTCACGTTCGGCGTTGATGGCTCGTTGCTCGGCACGCAGAGTCTCTCGGGTGTCATCAGATAGATTGTTCCAGACGCCATTGATGTTTGCCACTGATGCTTCATAGAGTGCACGAGCTTCTGATGGGCTTAGATAGTGCACAGGGTCATCACTGACATTGCTCTGTACAGGCGCAGCTTGACTGCGGATGGTCTCGGCATAGACACGCAATTCTTCGGTGCGTGCATCCATGCGTGGCACTTCACAAGCAAAACGAGCAGTTTCTTGGTCAATGGCGGCGGTATGCTGACTGGCTGCTTGGGCTTTGCAGTCGGCTTCTCGTTTGGCATTGATGGCTCGTTGCTCGGCACGCAGGGCGTTTTGGGTGGATTTGGGTAGGCTGTTCCAAACGCTATTGATACGATTGACCGCAGCCAGATATTGGGCGTGCGCTTGGTTACGTGCTGTCTGTTGCTCTTTGGTCACAGTGACCACAGGCTTTGGCGGGTCGATGGTGACGGGCGTGGTTGGCTCAAGTGGCTGTACTTCTTGTAGAGTAACAGGGTTGGTTTGCACGGTTTGGGCAGGTTGATTGATTGGCGTGACTGTGTCGTCATCATCAAATGTCCCCACCGATGACAAGAACATATATGCCAGCACAATAATGGTCAAAAGCACAAAAAACAGCCCAATCAACCAAGCGATAATCTTAGAATTGCTCGTCTTGGCAGGCGCACGATAGCTGGGCTCAGATGGCATCTGATACACTTGCACAGGTGGCGTATAAGGTGGCGCACTGGCAGGCTGTGATTGATTGACTCGTAGCCACGCATCATAATCGGCTCGCTTGGCAGGATTGCTGAGCACATCATAGGCTTGATTGACCATGCCAAGCATATGCGCCTGTGCAGGGTCATGGCGATATTTATTGATTTGGGCGTGATAGGCGGCTTGGATGATGGTGATGTCTGCGCTTTGGGCGACACCTAGGATGTCATAATAGGTTTGTGTGCTCATGATATATTGGCAAGTATTTCAAAGGATTTATTACAGATATATTACAAAAATATCCGTATTTTGTAAATGATTATCTTGCCAATCATCGCTAATTTAGTTCTAAACCAATGGCTGACAGCTGGGGCAATATACACTCGCTCGCCCACCGATTTTGGTGTTTTCAAGTAGGCTGCCACAGTGATAACAGCTTTCGCCATCTCGTCCATAGACCAGTAGCGTCTGCTGAAAATAGCCCGTCTTGCCACTACCAACGGTGAAATCTTTTAGACTTGAGCCGCCTTGGATGATGGCTTGGGCAAGGATATGTTTGATGTTGGCGACTAGCGTTTCAAGCTCATCATCATCGATTTGGCACGCTGGTGTCAAAGGATGAATATGGGATAAAAACAAACTTTCGGCAGCATAAATATTACCCACGCCAACCACCACTGCCTGATCCATGATGACTGATTTGATGGGTTTGGCGATGGCTTTTTGGCGTAGATTGTCCGTGCGATGGATGATGCGGCGTAGATAATCGACATCAAAGGCATCATCAAGTGGCTCGGGCCCAAGATGCGACAAGAACCGCTCGGCGGTATCGATTGTGCCGATATAGTCATCATTGTGCATCCACAAGATCATCCCAAAGCGTCTGGGGTCATGATAATGTAGCGTTGTCGTCATACCATCATCATCGATGAAGTCAATCAGTAGATGATCATGCTTGCGAGCATCTAGGTCTCGATGCTGTTGTAGGCTGCCTGACATCCCAAGATGAATCAGCACCGTCTTGTGCCGATGATCGATCGTGTGATAAAAATCTAAGAGCAGATATTTGGCACGGCGACGCACCGCCACAAGCCGAAAGCCGACCAAAGTGTCCAAATCAGCAGGAATGGCATGGCGTAAGGTCGGACAGCGGATGCTGACTTTGGATACGGTTTGGTTCAGTAGTGGCTCAAGGCTGGCTTTGGTGGTTTCGACTTCGGGTAATTCTGGCATGGTCTGTACTTATGATCAGTTAAGAAAACCAATGCCGTATGCTACTCGGCATTGGTCAATCAAGGGCTAAAGGGGCGTTATGCTGTGGCTCGGCGAGCGTGTAGCACCCCGGGCTGTTGCTCGATTTTATTAAGCAGGCGTGATAGATGCGAAATGCCTGCCACTTCCACATAAAACTTCATATGGCTAATCGCACCGTCGTTGCTCACTGTTTCGGCTCGGCTGATATTGACTTTTTCACGGTCAATGACATGCACCAAATCTCGCAGTAGCCCTGATGTATTTTGTGCTTCGACATGAATCACCACAGGCTGATAGCGACCAAAGCTGTCTTGCCAATGTGCATTGACCCCACGATCAGGCTCTTTTTCGATCAGTCTTAGGTATTCAGGACAGCCTTGATTGTGGATGCTGATGCCATTTGATAGCGTGACAAAGCCGGTAATCGGCTCGCCATGCACAGGGTTACAGCACTTGGCAAGGTGCATTTCGACATTATCAAAGCCATCCAAGTCAATCTTAAATTTATTGGTGCGAGCAGGTGTTTTGATGTCGATACTTGGCACATCTGGTACAGGTTCTGCGATGTGCAGTTTTTGGGCGACTAGGTTGCTGATTTGGGTGACACTCACATCACCGATGACCAGTGCGACATACAGATCGTCTTCGGATTTGACCCCAAGCTCACCAAAATAGTCGGACAGATTGACTTGATTTGGGGCGATGGATAGGCGGTCAAATTCTCTAAGCAGTAGCCCTTTGCCGGTTTCGATATTCTTATCACGGTCTTGTTTGTTGAACCATTGGCGCAGTTTGGACTTGGCACGATTGGTATGGATATAGCCAAGCGATGCCATCAGCCAATCACGATTCGGCTCACGGCTGGATTTGGTGATAATCTCAATCTGATCGCCTGTCTTGGGCTGATGGGTGAGCGGTACATAGCGGCCATTGACCCGAGCGCCTTGGGCACGGTTGCCGACTTCGGTATGCACATAGTAGGCAAAGTCAAGCACCGTCGCCCCTTTGGGTAGCTCAGTGATATCACCATCACGGCTAAAGACATAAATCCGCTCAGCATTATCGACATCGAGCTCAATCTCATCTTCGCCATCTGGGATGTCTTGACCGAGTAGCTGACGCAGTGAGCTGATTTTTTGGGTGAGATAATCGTCTTTTTTGGCTTTTAGACCTTCTTTATAATTGACATGAGACGCTTTGCCAAGCTCGGCTTCAAAGTGCATATCAAAGGTACGAATCTGCACTTCAAGCGTACGATTCTCAGCAATCACCGCGGTATGCAGTGACTTGTAGCCATTGGGCTTGGGATTGGTGATATAGTCGTCAAACTGCTCAGGAATGTGTCGCCACAGTCCATGCACCAGACCTAGCGTATAATAGCACTCGGCATTGGTATTGACCATCACTCTGAGGGCTCGGATGTCATAGAGCTGATCAAAGGATAAATTCTTTGATTTCATCTTGCGCCAAATCGAATAGATGTGCTTGACACGCCCAGACACTTCGCCTTGGATACCTGCTTTTTCAAGCTCGGCGCTGAGTTTGGCTTTGACAAGTTCGATATAGGCTTCACGCTCGCTACGCTTTTCGGCAAGTAGTGAGGCGATTTTTTTGTATTCATCAGGGGCAAGATAGCGAAATGCTAAGTCTTCAAGCTCCCATTTGAGCTGTGCAATCGATAAGCGATGCGCAAGTGGTGCATAGATGGTCATCACTTCACGAGCCACTCGCTTTTGGCGATCAGGCGGTGAAAATGACAGCTCACGCATGGCAAAGGTACGCTCAGCAAGCTTAATCAGCACCGCACGCACATCATTGGTGGTGCTGATGAGCATACTGTAGATGTTGGATAATTGATCTCGCTGATTGCTCTCAAAATAATCTTCAAGTCGCTTGTTGCTCTCGATACTCTCAGACAGCTTACCCATCGCAAGCGTATCAGTGACCAGCTGTGCGATGTCATCGCCGAAGTTCTTTTTGATGGTATCGATACTGACAAGCTCACGGCGAGCGGTGCGATACAGCATGGCAGCGGCTAGGGCGTTCTCATCTTGGAATAGATACGCCAAAATATCCGCCATGCCGATACCAGTGATATACGCACCTGAACGGGTAACATGGGGTTTATTGACTTGGATTTGGACGAATTGGCAGGCTTTGCGCAAAATAGGCAAATCATCCTTGCCGATACGAGCGGCGACTTTGGCAATCCATGCTTCGATGTCGATGTCAGAGACATTTAAGTCGCTTGGATTGGTGGTGCTGTTGGTATGGTCAAGGGCGCTGACCAGCTTGTGATTGGCAAGCTGTGCCTTAAAATCAGGATGAAGCTGTTTGGCGACCAAACTTGCCGCCAGTGTCGCACTGTCCATGCTGCTACTGTTACCACCCAACAGGGGCAGGCTGTCACGAATCTGTACCACGGTTGTATCCTTGTCCAAACCAATTTCGTTTTATTATCTTAGTATTATGGCACTTTGGCGTGTAATTTTAAAGGCAAAATCGATAAATTTTATGCCAAAAAGTCATGACGCATTATTTTTATAAAATAAATCAAGTAATTTTATCCAAACCATGTTATAATCTCATCTTTCGTGAATAATTCACACACGCTTTTGATGACATCGCACCGATTTTGATGGGTAAGTTTGACTTGACCCATGTGATGATATGATTTCTTGCTAAGCTGTGGTCTTGCCACCTGCTTTGTCTATTTTATCTTTATTAGTCCTAACTGTCGCGATGATTTTGGCTTGTTTTTTATTGTGCTTTTTTGCACCACGACAAGCAGTTGAGCGACAATACGCCACCCAAATCCAAAATGCAATTTTGTAGCAAGCCTAAAGCATCTGCTGAAGTTGGCTTGTCGGTTTTTTTGACCAAAAAAATTGGCTCATCGTGGGGGCATGACTAATACAAGGTTTTTTTATGACTAATCAATTACACACCGCAAGCACCGCCCAAGCAGACGAGCAGGCAGGCGAGTTCGTGCTACAATTTTCGGACTTAGGTCTGCACAAAGGCATCATCAAGGCACTGACCAAAAGTGGCTACACCACGCCAACGCCCATCCAAGCCCAAGCCATTCCCCATGCGCTAAACGGCCGTGATTTATTATTATCTGCCCAGACAGGCAGCGGCAAGACAGCGGCGTTCGTGCTACCTGTGCTTGATAAGATGAGCCGCTTGCCCAAGCTTGAAAAGCATATTCATGCGCTGATTTTGACCCCGACTCGTGAGCTTGCCTTGCAGGTGCATGACAGCGTGCGTCGCTATGGCGATGGGATGCGTGGGATGTTTAGCGTGCCGTTGGTCGGCGGTGCGCCGTATGGCGGGCAGCTGCGTGCACTGCGTAAGGGCGTGCAAGTGGTGATTGCTACCCCGGGCCGTTTGATTGACCATATGCGTGAAGGGCGTGTGGATTTGTCAGGGCTTGATATGCTGATTTTGGACGAAGCTGACCGTATGCTGGATATGGGCTTTGCCGATGATATCAAAGAAATCCTAGAAAACACCCCAAGCACTCGCCAAACGGTGATGTCATCTGCCACTTGGGATGGTGCGGTGGGCAAGATTGCTGAGAGCTTTACCACCAATCCTGAGCGAGTCTCGATTAAGGTTGAGTCAGCGCACATCGATGAGAGCGTGTATTTTTGTGATGATTTTAATCACAAAAACAAAATCCTGCTTGAAGTGCTGAACAATCCAGAAATCAAACAAGCCGTTATCTTTACCGCCACCAAGCTATCTACCGAAAAGCTTGCCGACACCCTAAACGAAGTCGGCTACAAGGCACGCTATCTGCATGGCGATTTGCCACAGGGCAAGCGTAACCGCATCGTCAGCGACATGAAAGCAGGCAAGTGCGACCTACTCATCGCCACCGATGTCGCCGCTCGTGGTATCGATATCTCTGCCATCAGCCATGTGGTGAACTATGATTTGCCCCGTCAAGTCGAAGACTATGTGCATCGTATCGGTCGCTGTGGCCGTGCTGGACGTACAGGCGTGGCGGTGAATCTGTGTAGCCTAGATGACAACAAACAGCTTGCCAATATCAACCGCTACCTTAAGCGTGATATGGCGATTGCCACCATCGAAGGGCTAGAGCCACGCCGAAATTTTGGTATCATCGATGAGCCACGCCGTAAAGGCAAAGGCGGTCGCAATCGTCGCCGTGATGATCGTGATGGCGCTCGCCAAGAGCGTGGCGGATTCGGTCGCAAATCTCGTTTTGACAGTCGTTCGGATCGCTTTGAGTCTCGTGGTGAGCGCTTTGATGATGCCAAGCGTTTTGAGTCTCGTGAGCGTTTTGAGCGTGGTGCTGAGCGTGGTGATCGCAGTTTTGATAAGCCAAGATTTGACAGCCGTGAGCGTTTTGATGGTCGTGGCGAGTATCGTCATGAGCGTCGTGATGACTATCGTGGCGAGCGTAATCATGAACGCAGTCATCGCCGAAACTTCGATCAGCCGAAGTCTGAGCGTTTTAATCGCGAAGAGCGTTTTGAGCATCGTGAGCGTGGCGATCGTGGTGAGCGTAGCTTTGATAAGCCATACAAAAATCGTGACAGCTACTATCGTGCCGATGGCGATCGCTTTGAGCGTTCAGAGCGTAATGAGCGTGGTTTTGAGCATCGTGGCGAGCGTCGTTTTGATAAGGGCTTTGATAAAGGCTTTGATGCGCCGAAATTTGACCGCAATGACCGTTTTGAGCGTGGTGCACGAGCTGATCGCCGTGAGAAGTTTGGCAAAGACAAGCCAAGCTTTGATAAAGGGGCAAAAGCAGGCGCTAAGTCATTCAAAGACCGTCCACAAAAAAGCCATCGCCCAAAAGCAGTCGAAGAAGTCTTTTTTGCCAAACGCCAAGCCAAAAAAGCTCGCAAATTTGGCGATGCTTAAGTGTCAAATAGTACTATATCAGTGCTAATTAGATGACAAAAACCCAAGAAATTGATTTTTCTTGGGTTTTGTTTTGGGCGGTGAATAAAAAAACAATTGCATATCAATGGGGTTTAGCTATGCTATAATTTGCAGTAGTAGATTTGGGAAGGTATCATGAGAATACGACAATTCACCACAGTGCTTATATTGTTTGTTGCCATGCTTGGCGGCAACAGTTATGCCGAATCAAAGCCATCATCCAATCAACCTGACGCACCAGATGCGCCACAAGAACCGTCGTACTCACCATCGCAGGCATCTTGGATGGTATTGTATGATGATGTTGTAGCGTCTCAAGGGAAATATATTGTAAAGAAAAGCGGGCGATTTGGCGTGCTTGATCAATCAGGTAAAGTGGTTGTTCCTGTTCGACACAATGAACTGTATGACCTAATGCGATATGAGCAGGTACAAGAAGGTGGTACGGCTTATCTTGCCAAATTGGATGATCAGTACGGTATCTATGATGGAAAAGGGCGTATCATACTGCCATTTGAATATGATAAGCATGGCAAGTTTAACAAGGGTGCATTGCCATTATCCAAAGGTGGTAAATGGGGCGTAATCCAGTTTGTAACCGATGCTGATGGCAAGCCAAATTTTAATCAGTCTTATCGGGTATTGGTGGATTTTACTTTGGATTATGATTATTTGCACAGTTTTTCCAATGGTCTGGCAATGGTGCGTAAAGGGGGTCTCTTTGGTTATATTGACCAAAATGGTAAAGAAGTCATCTCGCCATCTTATGATCGAGCATTGCCATTTTATCCGGTATCATTTGCAATCAAAGACAATCAAAACTCGAAACTGAGCAATCAGCCAGTTGCATTTGTCGGCATCCAGTCTGACGAACAGATGCGCTATGGGGTGATAGATGTCACAGGCAAAGCCGTGATTCCGATTGAATTTGATGCGATACATTCCCACATCGGAGATTATGTTATCGTCGTATCAAAGGGTGGTAAATTTGGTGCATTTGGTCGTGGTGGCGATGTAATATTGCCTATTCAATATGATAATATTTTTATGCATCATTGTTTGTTTATTGAGTCCAAACGGGATGATGGACAGCCACGCCAATGCCAAGTACTTGTGACTAAAGACGGTGTAAAAGATACGGTCGGCATCGAATATTAAAAAACCGCCATCATTCCAAAGCGTGATTATACTTTGGAATGATGGTGGCTGTATCTGATTAAACCTTCTCAAATCGAGCGATGCTCTCGACATGACCGGTATGGCTAAACATATCCATCACGCCCGCATGGGTCAAGCGATAGCCAGCGTCGATGAGCGCTTTGGTATCACGGGCAAGCGTGGCAGGATTGCATGAGACATAGACGATGCGTTTGGCGTTGAATTTTGGCAAATATGCCATCACTTCCCACGCGCCAGAGCGTGGCGGATCGATGAGTAGCGCATCAAACTGATGCTCGCCTGTCGCCCACGGCTTATCCGAAAAATCCTGCGTCAAATCTTGGGCATAAAACTCGGTGTGATGTATGCCATTGGCAATCGCATTCATCTTGGCGCGCTCGGTCATCTCGGTTGAGCCTTCGACACCGACGACAAAACCTGTCTCGCCGACTTTGCGAGCAAGCGCTAAGCTAAAATTCCCTAAGCCACAGAATAGATCCAGCACTCGTTCACCTGCTTGTAAGTCTAGTAGCTCGCACGCCAAATCCATCATCTTGCGGTTCACCGATAGGTTCACCTGCGTGAAATCCAGTGGCGAGAATTCATAAGTCAACTCAAAATTTGGCAAATGATAAAACAGTCCGCCCGTCGGTGGTACGGTCAATGAGCTGTCTCGTGCACCATCGGTATCAATGCGATGCACGGTGTCTGAGCCTTTGGGCTGTAAGAACAGTTGCCAGTTACGCTCGGCAAAAAATGCTTGTAGCTTGGCGATATCATCATCGCTTAGAGCAACCATGTGGCGTACGATGATGGCGACCGATTTGGCACTGTCAGGGACATGGTCAAGCGTCTCACCCATCGCCACTTCTAGCTGTGGAATATGATCACGAGCATCAAGCGTGGTGATGAGTGCTTTTAGGTTGTCAATCTCAAAGCCGATGCGTGAATCTAGGATATGGCATTCGTGCAGTTCGGACAAGAAATTACTGCCACGCTCACGAAAGCCGACCAGCGCCGAGTCTTTTTTGGCGACATAGCGCACACCCATACGAGCTTTAGTGCGATAGCCCAAGCGATCGCCAACCAGTGGCGGCAGCCAGTTATCCGGCTGTACACCTGCTTGATGCTCAAGCAGCTCTGAGAGCACCGATTGCTTGAAGGCGATTTGACCATCGGCATCCCAATGCTGAAGGCTACAGCCACCACAGACGGTAAAATGCGGACACGGCGGCGTCTGACGCTGTGGATGGGGATTGCTAACGACAGCTTTGGCATCGCCTTCTTCAAAGGTTTTTTTGCTACTGGTGACCTTGACCGAGACGGTTTCGTTTGGCAAAGCAAAGCTGACAAAGATTTTTTTGCCAGTTTTATCAGGATTGTGCGCATCATTATCAGCTTCATAGACCGCCACACCACGCCCATCGTGGGAGAGATTGGTGATGGTAAAATCAATCGGTGGAGCATCTGCCAAGCGTTTGCGAGCTCTTGCGGTGGGCTTGCCTTTTTTGCTTGGGCTTTTGATTAAAGAATGTTGTGCGGTCATGAGCTGCCTGTCTTATCAATGCTAATAAATGCTAAAAATAGATAGATGGGTAAACGGATTATTATAGCACAGTTTACAATCCGCTTTTTGATGATTTTATGCCCAATCTATCCGCAGTTTTGGTAGATTTTGGGTATAATGTCACCATCAGATGCGTGCATTGGGTGTGGTTATGATTGCGATAAATGAGCTAGTATTGGCACTGGTCAATCTGCTGACATCGATTATCTCAGGGATTGCCGGTATGGGCGGTGGGGTGATTTTGGTGGGATTGTTGCCACTGTTTTTGCCTGCGACCGCCATCGTGCCTGTACACGCCACAGCACAGCTAGCGAGTAATGCCAGTCGAGCGTGGTTTGGGCGTGCGCAGATGGATTGGCGTTATATCCTGCCTTATGTGATTGGTGCGGTGGGTGGTGCGGCGGTGTTTTGGCTGCTTGTACGGGTGATTAGCCTTGAGTGGGTGCCGCTGTTTATTGCGGTGTATATTTTGCTGACACAGTGGATAAAGCCTGTTAATCAATGGCTTAAAAACCGTGAAAATTTCTACTTGATTGGCTTTATCCAAGTGGGTATCGGGATGTTTGTGGGTAGCCCAGGGCCGCTACATATGCCACTATTGACCAAAAAATACGACGATACGCACACGGTGGTGACAGTCGCATCAGCGATGATGACCTTTTTTCATGTGTTCAAGCTCGTCGCTTATTTGGCGCTCGGCTTTGTGTTTATGGATTATTGGCAGTTGATTGTGCTGATGAGTATCTCGGCGATTATAGGCTCATGGCTTGGGGTGCGTCTGCGTCATCGTATGCCGATGATATGGCTCAAAGGGGCGATGCCGTGGATTTTGACAGTGATTGCTTTGCAGGTGATGATAAAATTTGTACTTGAGCGGGTTTGAGTTGGTTTATTCGTCAATAGGATTGATAAGTGTGATTGGCAGATGTTCAAAGTCTTTGCTATTTCTGCTTGCAAGTGGCAATTGGTGACAAATCGCTGTCGCACCGATGATAGCATCAGGTAGTTTGATTTTCTTTTCACGGCGTAACTCTGCACTTTTTAAGATAATTTCACGACTGATATCAAGCCATGTAAATTGTTCTTGTAGCATTTTTTCGGTCATTGCTAGAGCTTGTGCATTTGGTGCAAAGGAAAGTACTTCGGCAACAGTAATCATGCAGATGCACATATGGCCACGATGCTCCTGCAAAAACCGAGTGGCTTGAGCGACACCATTTAAATGATAGATGATGACATTACTATCAACTAAAATCATTTTTCCCACTCTCTATCCCATTCACTGCGTAACTTGCGTTCATACGCCAAGCCATCAATAGAATCATTTTGCCATAGCCCAAAAGTCGCCATCAGGCTATCGCTGTCGGTGGTGTCGTGGTTTTGGACTAATTCACCGATAATCTGACCGTGATTGGCGAATTGGATTGTTTCGCCTTGCTGAATTTGTAAAATTTGTTCTTGGATAATGGGTGGCAGGGTGCTGATTTCGATTAACATGGCATTTTCCTTATTGGCTGTTATTATTAGCTTTATTCTACTGGGATTTTTGATAAATTGCAAAGATGCTTTGGTGTCAAAATAGCTGTCAAATCCCTGCAATGGCTTGTCTTATCATGCCAATTCCACTACAATAAGAACAAATTAGAAAACTTTCCAATCTCAAGGACATCACCATGCTTGCCAGTATCAGTGCCAAAATCCAACCCGAACTCAAAGACAGGCTAGATGCCATCTTAAAGCAAGAAAAAACCACCGCCAACCACTTTATCAATGAAGTCATCGAAAAAGCCATCATCGCCAAAGAGCAAGAATATCAAGCCGATCGGCGAGCTGATGAAATCTTGGCACAGCGGATGGATGCGTATTATGCCAATCAAGCATCGATGATGGATTGGACGAGTGCCAAGCAGGATTTGCGAGCGTTTGTTGCTGATTTGCATTCGGTGAAGTGATTGATGGGCTTTCAAATCACGGTTTTGTCATCGGCTTGGGATGATCTCAAATCCCTGCTTGAGTTTTATCACAAGGTATCAGGCGATCAGGTTTTGATTGATCGTATGGCTGATTATGTGGTGCAGAGTATTGAGACTTTGCAGACTTTTCCAGAGCGTCATGTGGTGGCGTTTTATCGGCATGAGTCGCCTGTTTATAAGATGACGCTGTCAAAATTCCCCATCTTGATTTATTATTTTATCGATCATCGCTATCATACTGTGGTGGTGGCGCAGATTCGCCATGCTAAGGAAAATCCACAGACGGCTCGCCGACTTTTTGGGGTGGATGAGATCAATTAAAAAAACCGTTCATGCTTTGGTTATGATGAGCATGAACGGTTTTGTCATGTTAATCTATGTTAATCTAGGAAAGGGTATCACCTACCGCACCCACGCATCCAAGAAATTCTGGTGGCGATTCCTGCCGTCACTATCACTCAGACTCTCCACAAAGCCATAAGTGGCATCGATCAGCCCATCAGCGGCAGGCGTGTCCATTTTGCCAGTCAATATCAGCCATCTCAGATAAATCAGCCAAGTGTTCAGCACATCTGACTCGCAGTAGGTGGTGAGCTTTTGCCAGTCGCCTGCTTGTACCATCGGCACGACTTGCGAGCCGTCGATATCACCTTTGCCAGCGAATCCACACAGGCTTGCGATGGTGTCGAGCTTTTGGCGTTGATAGCCGTTGTACAAGGACATCTTGTCCATCAAATCAATATGCATCTCGCCATAGCGATACAGATAATCAGGCTTGTGAGCAGAATTAAACAGTGCAGGGGCGGACAGCCTGTGGTGCATGGCTCGGTACATGATGACAGGGATGTCAAAGCCTGCACCGTTCCAGCTGACAAGGACAGGCTTTTTGTCAAAGGCACGCAAAAAAGTCGCCAAAATCTGATCTTCGCTCATCGTCTCAAGTGATAGCGATTTGAGACGAAAACTCACCCCATCAAACCACAAAAACGACAGGCACGCCACCTTGTGCAAGGGCAGACGCATAAAATCCGTGCCTGCTTCAGCCTGACGCAGTGCGGTCAAGGCAGACAGTGCATCGGCATCATCCAAGTCCTTGAGTGTCGGATACAGACGGCGACCTGTCTCAACATCAGGGATGGTCTCAATGTCAAAGACCAGTATCGGTGATTGGCTATTCATATCGGCTTACTCTGACTCTGATGGTGCATCGACGACACCAAACAGTCCTGTGGATAGATAGCGATCACCACGATCGCACACGATAAAGGCAATCACGGCATCAGGATTGTCTTTGGCGATCTGATGTGCTGCCCATGCTGCACCGCCTGATGATACACCGCAGAAGATGCCTTCTTCGCGAGCCAGCTTACGCATATAGCGTTCGGCATCGGCTTGGCTGACATCCATGATGGTATCGACCAATGACGCATCAAAAATCCCCGGCAGGTACTCAGCAGGCCAACGGCGAATCCCTGCGATGCTTGAAGCGTCATCTGGCTGTAGTCCGATGACTTGGATGGCAGGGTTTTGTTCTTTGAGATATTGGCTCACGCCCATGATGGTGCCTGTGGTGCCCATGCTGCTGACAAAGTGTGTAATCTTACCATCGGTTTGCTCCCACAGCTCAGGGCCTGTGGTTAGGTAGTGGGCTTGCTTGTTGTCAGCGTTGTTAAACTGATCGAGCACGATGCCCTTGCCTTCAGCTTGCATCTGTAGTGCCAGATCTCGTGCTGCTTCCATACCGTCAGCGACTTCGATCAGTGTCGCACCATAGGCGGTCATTGCATCTTTACGCTCTTGGGTGGAGTTGGCAGGCATCAGCAGTGTCATCTGATAGCCACGCATGGCAGCGACCATCGCTAGGGCAATGCCTGTATTGCCGCTGGTGGCTTCGATGAGCGTATCGCCTGGTTTGATATCGCCACGCTGTTCGGCTTGATAGATCATATTAAAGGCAGGGCGATCCTTGACCGAGCCTGCTGGGTTATTGCCTTCTAGCTTGGCAAGCAGTGTCGCGCCTGTGTTCTTGCCAAGTGTGGATAGCTTGACCAGTGGCGTATTGCCCACGCAGTCAGATAGCGTGGTGGTATGATGGATAAAGTCTGTCATGGGTTTTTTCCTGTCGATATAATGGCAGATTATAGCATATTCATGGTAGAAAAAGGCAGATTGTCTCAGTAGCCATCATCCAAAAGCATATCAGCGTAAAAAACGGTCGTATTGTCATACAGATGTCATATTCTCATATTTTGATACATTATTTTTAGTAGATTTTGATTAATATTCCCAATGATTGTATTTGATAAAATATATCATGCAGATTACGCATCATTTCACCAAAAAAAATCCACCCAGCACCACACCGCCCAATCTTACTTATATTCATCAAAACTTGCCAAAAATCAATCATTTGTAAACAAGTACGAACTTATAATGACATCACGGTTACACAGATACAGCATATTTATTATGTTTGAATTGAGTGAATTTTAATCAAATCTCAGCAGTAAAACAGGCTTAGATTAAGTTGATTTTATGTAAATTATGTAACTTTATGTAAAATTTTGGCAATAAAAAATTGAACAAAATTTATACAAATATATCATAATTTATTGATATAAAACATAATAATAAAATATTAAAAATATATGTTATGTCGTACCAATTTTATACTTTCCGCAGGGGGGGGGTGTGGTAATAATAAATTGTAATGCTATAATGAAGACATTACACTAGCGATATTTTAAGCCATGCATCGTTAGTTTGGGACGCTTGGGGGTTACACGGTAGTAAGCATATTAAGCTGATATGTCACTATCATCACCGAGCAGTAATATCACCTTTATTGATAGAAGTGAATTTATGAACAAAGCTTTTAAAGTTATCTGGAACCACGCAACTCAAACTTGGGTGGCGGCATCTGAAGTCGCTCGTGCCAAAGGCAAGACCAAATCAGTAAAAACCGCCAAAACAGCATTGGCAGCAGCTGTAACATCTGTTGTAATTGGCGGTGTTGCTCAGGCGGCTAGCAGTTATAGTGATGGTTTTACTGTGGGTTCTTATACAGGCACTCGAGATACCTACCCAACAGTAACCCCAAATAGTCCCGTTAATGACGCTACAGGTGATAAAACAGGCTATGGTGACTATTTTGTAATTAGTGCGATTGCAAGACCTAATGCTAATGGATCACCGAATAGCACGGGTTTTGTTGCAGTGGGGGCTGCTTCTATTGCAAATATGAACCAAGGTACAGCACTTGGCTATGGTGCTAAAGCGTACGATATTCAAACAACGGCTATCGGTGCCAATGCTACCGCTTCTGGTCGTACTTCAATTTCAATTGGTCAAAACAGTATTGCAAATGGAAGTAGTGCTATTTCACTAGGTAATAATGTTGTTTCAAGTGGCTTAGGTTCAACTTCTGTTGGTACACTGAGTTCTGCCACTGCTAATCGAGCAACCGCTCTTGGTTCTTGGGCGGGTGCTGACGGTAATTTTTCTACCGTATTGGGCGTGTACTCAAACTCTACTGAATCAGCAACAAATGCAACAACTCTAGGTTCGTATAACAAGGTAGAAGCAGTAAATTCTATTGCGATTGGTACGCAATCAAGCATTCAAGCTACTGCAGCAAATTCTACTACAATTGGTTTGAATAATACTGTATCGGGTGAAGGCACTATTGCCTTAGGTAATAATATCACTGCAACTGCTGCAAATAATGTCATCCTAGGTCAAAATAGCTCAGAAGAGTCAGTGACTACAACTAAAGGTACTGCAAATCAAATTACCAGTGCAACAGTAGCTAATGTAACCTATGGTGGTTTTGCAGGTACAGCTACAGGTATTGTTTCTGTCGGTGCAAAAGGTGCTGAGCGTCAAATTATTAATGTTGCCCCAGGTGAAATTTCTGCAACTTCTACCGACGCGATTAATGGTTCACAGCTATATCTAGTTACAAAAGGTACACTGGATCAGTTCCCAGTGATCTATACCGATGCTGATGGTAATAAGCTAATCAAAGCACCAGATGGCAATTTCTACCCTGCAGATAATGTTTTGATCGATGGTAAATACTACCCACCAGGTACAACACCAGAGCAGGTAGCGGCAGGCACTGCAACCCCTGCAACGCCAGTTGATGCAGGCGATGTGATCGCTTCGATGAATGATGGTGATAATGTTGCAGATTCACCAAAAACTTTGGCAAATGTCAAAGGTAACTTGACACCGACTTATAATGTGGGTGACATGACAATCGATGCAACAACTGGAGTACCTAGTGATGTTGCATCAACGGAATACACCAAGTCACAAACAGGTCCAACAGCCGAAGAAGCTGCGAAGATGTATAACAATGCAGCGACTGTGGGCGATGTCCTAAATGCTGGTTGGAACCTACAAGGCAATGATGAAGCGGTTGATTTCGTCAAGCCATACGACACAGTGAACTTCAAAAATGGTGAAGGTACGACAGCTGTCGTCGGCTCAGACGGTAATGTCAGCACCATCCAGTATAATGTGAATGTCGATGGCAAAACCACGCAAATCACCTATGTCAATGCGAAAGGTGATCAAGTAACCAAAGTTGGTGATAAGTTCTACAATCCATCTGATGTAAATGCAGATGGTACACCAAAAGCAGGTGCAGTACCTGTTGAAAATGTGACCAGCCAAATCTCTGCGATTGGCCCGAAAGTCAATGGCGAAAATGTCACTGGCCCAATTAGCCTAATCGATGGTGATACCACGACCGTAACACCAACAGCAGGCGGCATCAAGGTAGAAGTAAAAACTGGTGACATCACCAATAATCCTAACGGTACCGTCACTGGTCCTGTTACTCCTGCATTAACTGATGCCTTAAAAGCAGCTGAAGATGCGCTAGCAGCGCTACCTGCAGATGCGACTGAAGCGCAGAAAAAAGCTGCACAAAATGCTGTAGATGCGGCACAAGCTGCGATCACAAACGCAGGTAATGCAGTTGCTACAGCTCAAAATGTCGCTGATATGATCAATGCATCAGGTTGGAGAACCAACTCAACCACAGCAACGGTTAAAGCTGAAGAAACCCTAGTCAATCCAGGCGATCAGGTGAACTTCGAAGCTGGCAAGAATATGGTTGTCACTCAAGAGATCAATGCGACTACAGGCGTGATTTCTTATACCTATGCAACCAAAGATGATCTTGTGCTGAATAGCACAACCATCGGTGGTTCTTATACGAATGAAGCAGGCGATGTTATCACTACTAGCCCTATCACCATCATGACCACGCCTGAAGGTAAGAATGTGATCACTAACTTGACCACAACACTGCCACCAACCACAAGCTTCAACATCACTAAAGATGCAGGCGAAGTAGTAACTGCACCAAACAAAGCAGCGCCAATTACTGCACAAGAAGCGCAGAATATTGCCAACACTTCAGGCAGTAATGCAGCGACTCTAGGTGATGTCCTAAATGCTGGTTGGAACCTAAAAGTCAATGATGAAGCTGTGGACTTTGTTAAGCCATACGACACCGTTGCTTTTGTCAACGGTACTGGTACAACTGCTCGTATTGATTACACCAACGGCACTCAAAGCAATGTTACCTTTGATATCAATGTCGATGACAAGACCATCACCATCGGAGAAGATGGCAAGCTAACCGCCATCACACCTGCGCCAGTGATTATCACCAAAGAAGGTCCGATCAACCTTGAGAATACCAATACGACAAGAATCGAAGTCAATCAAACCACAGGTAATGTCTCGGTAAATGTCAATACGGGTACATCAAAAGTTGATGAAAATGGTAAAGCTGTACCAAATACAACGGTGGATGCAGGTCGTGTAGCAACCATCGGTGACATCACAACCACCATCAACAATACTGGCTGGAACATCCTAAATCATGCAGGCGAGCGAGTGGATCTTGTCAATCCTGCCGATAATGTGCAGTTCAAGCAAGGTACAGGCACTCAAGTCACGGTCACTTCAGAAGATGGCAAGACGAGCATTGTGACTTATTCAGCCAAGATTGACGGCACGACGATCAAGGCAGATGCCAATGGCACACTATATGCAGATATGCCTGCACCGACCATCATCACCAAAGATGGCACGCTGAACTTTGAAAACACTGAAACAGCAACCATCGTCACCAACCCAACGGGCAATATTTCAGTCAAGGTTGAGACAGGTGTTGCATCAGTGAGTGATGGCGCTGCAAAAGATGCAGATGGCAAAACAGTACCAGCAGGCAAGGCAATCGCTGATGCGAATAATGCCAATAAAGTCGCAACTGTGGGTAATATCGTCGATGTAATCAATAATTCGGGCTTTGGTCTATTGGCAAATGGCACGAATGCAAGCACGGTCAATCCAGGCGACACAGTTGATCTGAAAAACACAGATGGTAATGTTGTCATCACTAAAGCTGCTGATAGTAATGATGTTGAGTTTAATTTAGCAAAAAATATTACCATTGGGCAGTCAGTCACAGCACCAACAGTCAATGTCGGTGGTGATGCAGGCAACACAGCTCTAACTACAGTCGCAGGTGGCAACTACAACAGCACAGGTCAGAAGATCGATGATACTGCTGTACCAGCCCTAAGCGTAGGCGGCAACCAAATCACCAATGTCGCAAATGGTGCGATCAGCCCATCATCGACTGATGCGATCAATGGTAGCCAGCTGTATGCCGTACAGAACAACTTCAATCAGCAAATCGGCGCTGTCAATAATCGTATCGATGACCTAGACTCGAACCGTAAGGCTGGCTCGGCATCAGCGATGGCAGCAGCGGGCTTGCCACAGGCATACCGCGAAGGTCAGTCAGGCTTCGTAGCGGCTGTCGGTCAGTACGAAGGTGAAACTGGTGTGGCAGTAGGCTTCACATCGATCTCGGATAATGGTAAGTGGCTATTCCGTGGTTCATACGCAACCAACAGCCAAAACGAGAATGCAGGTAACCTAGGTATCGGCTACTTCTGGTAATCTACATCCCAACAAACTACCTTGCCAGTGGCAGGGTAGTTTCCCAATTTAATTTTGAGTTTAAGGACCCACTATGAAAACCCTTTACAAAGCCCTAGCAGTATCAGCCCTAGCCGCTGCCATGA
>NZ_CAMCBS010000002.1 GCF_945873075.1 uncultured Moraxella sp.
GACTGATACCAAGTCATCCTGCAAATACCGTCTGCCTATGGGTGGGCGGTTTTTTTTGCTATGTAAAAATAATTTTGGAAAATAACCACACATAACCACAAAACAGGGCGATTAATGCTTGCTCTGTTTTTTTAAATTCTTACCGCACCACCCACCGCCACGGCTGTAGCGCCCCAAGTGCCATACCGATGAGGCCGCAGACCATGATGGGATTAAGCGATTCACCAAGTAGTGGCACGGCTAGGATACTTGCGATAAATGGCGCAAGATTGGCGATACTACCTGCCTTAAACAGTCCAATTTTTTCCACCGCCTTAGCATAAGTCAGCGTCGCAACGATTACCACGGCAATGCCATGAAACAGCCCCTGCACCGCCAAATGTAGTGGCTCAGCATTGGCAAACTGTGGCGTCACAAACATCGCATACACAGGCAGATACAGCACTGCCGACCAGATACCGACACCGCTCATCACCTGCCACGGCGTAAATGACCATCTGCGTAGCAGCACCGAAAACAGCCCCCAGCACACCGCACTACCGACGAACATCGCATCCCCCACACCAAAGCCACTATCGGTCATCGACATCATCACCGTCATGACAATCAGTGTGATGACGATGATGGATAGCCCGATACCCGTTTGGCGATCGACTTTTTGCCCGAGCATCAAATAAGCGATCAGTGCGGCAAATAGCGGAAAAGTCCCGTTCAAAAACACCACGCCATGCACCACCGGCGCATAAAAAAATCCACTATACACAAACACACAATAGCCGATACTGCCCGATAGTGCCAATAGCACCATGCGATAATCAAACAAAAAGCGATAGTCTTTTTTTAGCCACAAAATCGGCAGCAAAATCATCGCCGCTATCCCAAATCGCATGGCAAGCACATCCCATACTTGGATCTGCCAATAGGCGTTCAGCCGTGCAATCAGGCTAAAACTGCCCCAAATCAGCATGGTGATGAGGGTAAAAAAATAACCTTGTTGGTCATCGGTCATCGTGGCGAGTGTTTTCATGGTGGTATCTATCGTGACGGGAGGGTCATTGTAACAGATTATCAATGGGCTGTATATCAAGGCGGGACACATCGGGTTGGTGATGGCTTGTCATTATCCATCATGCCAACAGTCATCTGCTATGCCAAATGGTTCTAGGCTTATGAATGAATGTGGTTTGAGTTTTTGAGATGGATTGTTTAAGATAAAATTTGCGATTTCAAGCACTGTGACTGACTGGTCAAAATCGCCATTTTAGCCCCAAAAAGTTGTGCCAAATGGTTTACAAATCCCTGCTAAATGTGTACCCTATTCATTAAACTTTTTCACCTTCACATCTGAAAATTAAAGAGGATTTTATGAAGATAGTAGTTGCGGTAAAACGCGTCGTCGATCACAATGTCAAAGTGCGTGTCAAGGCAGACGAAACTGGTGTCGAGCTTGCCAATGCCAAGATGTCAGTTAACCCATTTTGTGAAATCGCCATCGAAGAAGCGGTACGCCTAAAAGAAAAAGGCGTCGCCACCGAAATCATCGCAGTGAGCGTCGGCACAACCCAAGCCCAAGAGCAAATCCGCTCAGCATTGGCACTGGGTGCTGACCGTGGTATCTTGGTTGAGACTGATGCCAAGCCATATCCGCTACAAGTTGCAAAAATCCTAAAAGGCATCGCCGAACAAGAAGGTGCACAAATCGTCCTACTTGGCAAGCAAGCCATCGATGATGACAATAACCAAACTGGTCAGATGCTAGCGGCGCTGATGGGTGTGGGTCAAGGTACTTTTGCATCAGAAGTGGTTGTCGAAGGTGATAAAGTGAATGTCACTCGTGAGATTGATGGCGGTCTGCAAACCGTTGCCTTGCCACTGCCTGCGGTCATCACCACCGACTTGCGTCTGAACGAACCACGCTTCCCAAAACTGCCAAACATCATGGCAGCCAAGAAAAAACCACTAGAAACCAAAACGCCAGCGGACTTTGGTGTGGATATGACTTCTAAGCTTGAGACGCTAAAAGTCGTTGCACCAAAAGAGCGTTCAGCAGGTGTCAAAGTGGCTTCTGTCGATGAGTTGATTGACAAGCTAAAAAATGAAGCACGCGTCATCTAATACGGTTATTACAGATTAAGGATAAGAATTATGGCAATTTTAGTCTATGCAGAACACGACAATAAAGAATTAAAATCAGCAACGCTCGCCACCGTAACCGCTGCGACCAAGATGGGCGGTGATGTGCATCTATTGGTTGCAGGTGCAGGCTGTCAAGCGGTCGCGGACCAAGCTGCCAAAGTCGCAGGTGTCAGCAAAGTATTGCTAGCGGACAATGCTGCCTATGCCAATCAGCTAGCTGAGAATGTCTCGCTACTGGTCAAAGACCTAGCGGCAGGCTATAGCCACATCGTCGCACCGGCGACCACCACAGGCAAGAACTTCCTGCCACGCGTCGCAGCGCTACTGGATGTCAGCATGGTATCAGACATCACCGCTGTGGTCGATGCCAATACCTTTGAGCGTCCAATCTACGCAGGTAACGCCACCGCTACTGTCAAATCAAGCGAATCTATCATCGTCGTCAGCGTGCGTACCACTGCACTTGAGCCTGCTGAGCTGACTGGCTCAGCTGCCATCGAAGCGGTAGCGACAGCGACTGACGCAGGCAAATCAAGCTTTGTCAAAGAAGAGCTGGCGGTATCTGACCGTCCAGAGCTGACTTCGGCAAGCATCGTCGTCTCAGGCGGCCGTGCACTAGCTAGCGGTGAGAACTTCACCAAATACATCGAGCCACTAGCCGACAAGCTAGGCGCAGCTGTGGGCGCAAGCCGTGCAGCGGTGGATGCAGGCTTTGTACCGAATGACTATCAAGTCGGTCAAACTGGTAAAATCGTCGCCCCAAATCTATACATCGCTGTGGGTATCTCAGGTGCAATTCAGCATTTGGCGGGTATGAAAGACTCTAAGACCATCGTCGCTATCAATACCGACCCAGAAGCACCAATCGCAGGCGTGGCGGACTATTTCCTAGAAGGGGATTTGTTCACTGTCGTGCCAGAGCTGACTGCTAAGCTGTGATTTGATAAACATCAAAAAAACCTTGAAACTGTGCTGGTTTCAAGGTTTTTTTATTGGGCGATGGGTTTGGCTTTTTTGTATGGATGGTGTACCTTGTACACGCTGATGACTACCGAAAACACGGATTAAATGATACACTATCGTTAATCAATCTCACCAAAGAAATTAACTGTGGCTGATAAATTGCAGGGATTGATTTGGTGAAGTACAGTACAGTAGAGTGTGTACTGCACGCCATTGAATGAATGGTTCTTGATGGCGTGTTGTATGCAACCTATGCTTGGGCTAATGATGCGCTTATCACAGATAACAAAATTCAAAATTTAATAGAAGGAGAATATATTCGTGAAATCAAATAGTGAATTAAAAGATTTTTTAATAAGTGCTAATATTATTAACAAATTCTTTTTTACTCATTTTAATATTAACTTTGATAGAATTGGTGGGTTTGGGTTTCCTTTAAAAGCCAGTTCGGGTGTAAATGCTCAAAGAATGGGGCTAGATTATCAGGAAAAATATGAAAATAAGTCTCTAATACATTTGTTAAGAGATAACAAATCAATTTCTGTATCAGCATATGATAGTGGTATCTTCCGCATCCAAATATTCCTAGACCAATACGGCTATCTAGGTAGGCAGTTGCCTGTTTTTTCAGAAGAAGTGATTGCTTCTAATCTGATATGGCAAAATAAATATAAAACTTATGATGAAGTCCGTCAAGCAATGCAAATCATGCTTAAACCTTTGAATACTTATGATGATTTTATTGAGCGCATTAAAGAAATTGAAGTCTTTAGACAATGGCAAATCATTCGCCCTGAAATGTTGCCCTTAGGTAACATCAATGATTGGTCTTGGGGAGATATTTATGGTGAATGTGGTGGTTTTATCCTTAATCAGTCCGATACCAATGAATGGCAACTGATATCGGGAAGTCGTGGTTGCACTAGTCATTCCGCCACTTTCTTTCGTGAGCAAGCTGTTTATGAATGGTTTGTGAATCTCTATCTAGGGTTGTTATAAAAGTACGGTAGAGTACATACTACACACCATAAAAAACGCAATTTAAATCAACAAGTTGTTGTATGCACGACACACCACAACCACTTCACAACTGCCCCGATTTGGGATTGATGGTCAAAAGCACCACTTCAGGACGATTAAAAATTCGAGGAATATAGCGTGTCGATTCACGAGCCAGTCCACGACTGACGATAAGCTGTGTCTGCTGACTGTGGCTGGATGGGTTGGGTAGTTGGTAGCTACCACCGGCGTATTTTGGCAGGATACCTTGATTGGGTGCAAACACCCCATTAATCAGATACGGCACACGCCACTGCCCACCATGTGCGTGTCCACTGATGACGATGTCAAAAGGGTGGTTTGTGTAGTCGGTGATATGTTCGGGGCGATGGCTGATAAGAATGTTGGGTTGATGTGCACGAGCTTGCGCACCCACCGCCGCCAACTCTTGCCCAAAGCGTCCGCCAACAGGGTCGGACACACCCCAAATCATCACAGGGCTGTCAGTGCTGATGGCTTGACCTTGACCGTGTAGGATATGGATACCGTATTGGCGGATTTTTTGTTCTAGTTGGTGATAGGCGTCATGGGGCAGATACAGTTCGTGATTGCCATTGACATAATAGACATTGGGCGTGATGGCAGGTAGCTGTGACAGTAGTACATCTGCGTGCGTCTGTGGTAGTACATCATCATAAATATCACCGCCAAGCACGATGGCATCGATGTGTCGGGATTTTAGGATGTCGATGATTTGGCTTTGGTTATCACCATAAAAACAGCTGTGCAAATCGGTAATGATGGCAATCGTAAGCGTTGTGCTGGCAGGCGAGCCTTGCGGCGCTTGCCAAGAGTACTCACGCACGATGATACGGTCATCGGTCGCAATGATACCGATGATGACTAGGGCAACCAACGCCATCCATAGCCATAGCGAGCCTAGCATGCGCATGAGTTAGCCTTGATAGCGTCTTTGGCGTAGCATCTCATAAAAGCAGATACTGCCTGCCACACCGACATTGAGACTTTCTTGACCGCCGGGCTGTGGCAGGGCGATGGCGGTGGCTTGGCTTAGGATGGCAGGCTCGACGCCTTGACCTTCGTGCCCGAGCACCCATGCGACCTTGCCAGTCAAATCATGGTCATAAATCACCTTATCCACATGGCTGCTGGTGGCGTACAGTGGCGTCTGGATAGACTTAAGTAGCGTATCCGTGCTCACCTGCTCAATAATATCTAGCGAAAACTGTGCCCCCATCCCTGCACGCAGGCACTTGGGCGACCATAGGCTGGCTGACCCTGTCGTGGTGATGATGGTGGTGATACCGACCGATGATGCACTGCGTAGTAGCGTGCCTGCATTGCCTGCGTCCTGCACGCCATTTAGGATTAGGCAGTCATCAGTGATGGTGGTGAGCGTCTGTGTCGGTACATCGATGATAGCCATCACATCCACGCCATCGCCGAGTGTGCGGATTTCTTTGTACAGCTTATCGGTGATGACAAGTATTGCTCTTTCATCGATATGTGCCAAAATCGCCGAGATTTCGGGGTGGTTGATGGCGGTTTCGCTGATAATCAGCTTATCCACTGCCAAGCCTTTGGCAAGATAGGCGTCAATCAGATGTACGCCTTCGAGCACGGTTTGACCGCTTTTTTTGCGAGCACGGTGATTGGTCAAAAGTGCATGGGCGTGCTTGATGGTGGGATTGTCTTTTGAAGTGATAAAATTCATGATGTTATACTGATTTGGGAAAATGGCATGAGAATTTGGGATAGGGTGTTTTGGTATTTATGTAGCCAATCTTGACATATTTCAAAGAATTTGGCAATAATTTCTTTTTTGTGATCATCGCCTACTTCTATTGTGTCAAAAAGTTCCATTAGATAGCCAAGCTCAGAGACATCTGCTTTTATGTCTTCTTGAAAATTGTCATAAAAACAAGGTATATTTAATTTATCCCAAGCAATTGGTAATTGTAGCCATGAGTTAATGTGGCACATGGTGAAAATCAGTGGTAAATCACAGATTTGTAGTGATGGGAAATTTAACTTTTGGCAGATGAGTAATAGGGTTTCTTTGTTTTCATGATAATTCAAATCATCAAATACGATATTTAACATCAAGTCGTCATAAAATCCCAAACTCATCAGCCAATCGTTAAATTTTATAATGTCATTATCGGATAATAAATCAAGCTGTAAGTAGCATAGCGTAAATGCAATGTGATATTGATTATTATTCATAATGAAACATGACATTTAGCGCATGGCTTAAGCCGGCTCACCATTTGCCAAGATGCCTGCTTTGGCGTGCAAGGCTTTGACAAATTCCACTTCTTCGACTGCACCCAGTACCACAGGGATGCGCTGATGGATGTTCGTTGGTTCGATTTGCATAATGCGAGCCACAGCATCGGTCGATGCACCGCCTGCTTGCTCAATCACAAAGCTCATTGGGTTGGCTTCGTACATTAGGCGTAGTTTGCCTGCTTTGCCTGCGATTTTGGTGTCGTATGGATACATAAACACGCCACCACGAATCAAGATACGATGCACATCGGCAATCATCGCCGCCACCCAGCGCATATTGTAGTCTTTGTTACGCACGCCAGCATCACCTGCGACGAGTCCGTCGATGTATTCTTGGATTGGCGCAAGCCAGTAGCGATGATTGGATGCGTTGATGGCGTATTCAGCGGTGGATTTGGCGATTTGTACATTGTCATTGATCAGGATATAAGCTTGGGTATTTGGGTCAAAGCTAAACATTGCCACGCCATTACCCAAAGTCAGTGCCAACATGGTCGATGTGCCATAGATAAAGTAACCAGCGGCGACTTGGTTTTCACCTTTTTGTAAAAAATCCGCTTCGGTCGCAGGTTTACCTGCATTATGATATGGCAAAATCGAGAAAATCGTGCCAACAGTCATATTAATATCGATATTGCTTGAGCCGTCGAGCGGGTCAAACAGCACAAGCAATGAGCCGTCGTCATTGGCAGGGCTGATGTCGTCAAGCTCTTCGGATGCCACGCCTGCACAGTGCGGATTGCGAGTCAGTGCGCCAAGCAGTAGGTCGTTTGAGATGACATCAAGCTTTTTTTGGGCTTCGCCTTGCACATTTTCGTTGCCTGCTTCACCATGAATACCTGCCAAAGCGCCCTTGTCAAGCAGATGGCTGATAGAGATACTAGCGGTGGCAAGTGTGGTCAAGGTGCTTGCGATGGCAGGCGTGGTGTGGGCTTGTAGATAGTCGTGTAGCGTTGTCATGGTTCGTCCTTTGTCATCATGCGATGGTGTCTTTGTGCGATGTGGCAATGATTGGCAAAAAATCTCAATTTTTGCTTTTTAGTTGGCGGTAAATCAGCTAAACTATAAAGCGTCAAACCAAACCATCAATCCCAAAGCCATTATACACAGTATTTATAAAATAACTTAATTTTTGGCAAAGTGTGCATCCGCCAAAAGATTTGGCTAATAGTGTAGCAAATTTGCCCTAGAAATCATAGGCTTTTGTGTGGTGGTTGGATAATGCTTTTTTCACACTACTTGCAAGGATATCTCTATGTCACAAAATATCTTGACCGATGTCGATGCACGACTTAATGCATCGCTAGTCCGCCCACAGCTCAATGACGACGGGGCGATTCGTCACTTTTTGGGCGTGGAAGGGCTAAATAAAGCTCAGCTTGAAAATATCATCACCAAAGCGATGAGCTATTTTGACCAAGATGGTAAATTGACCAATACCGAAGAGCTGGCTGGGCGTACGGTGATGAATCTGTTTTTTGAGCCGAGTACTCGCACTCGCATGACCTTTGAAGCCGCCCAAAAGCGACTTGGGGCAAATGTGCTCAATATCGACATTGCACGCTCAAGCACCACTAAGGGCGAGAGTCTCAGAGATACACTGTGGAATCTAGAAGCGATGAGTGCTGATATGTTTGTCGTCAGACACAATGCATCGGGGGCGGCGCATTTTATGGCGACACAAGTCACGCCAAATATCGCCATCATCAACGCAGGCGACGGCTGGCATGCTCACCCAACCCAAGCGATGCTAGATATGCTGACCATTCACCGTGAAGCGACTAAGCCATTTGATGAATTATCCGTCGCCATCATCGGTGATATCAAGCACAGCCGTGTGGCACGCTCGGATATCGCAGCGCTCAAGACACTTGGCGTCAAGGATATCCGTGTCATCGCCCCACGCACACTACTACCAAAAGGGATTGAACGCTATGGCGTGGGTGTGTATGAGAACATCGATGAAGGGGTGGTTGATTGTGATGTGCTGATTGGCTTGCGTATCCAAAACGAACGCATCGGCTCGCCACTGTTGGCATCATCAAGTGAATATTTCAAGGCATACGGCATCACCGAAGAGCGCGTGGCAAAGGCTCGCCCAAATGCGCTTGTGATGCATCCAGGCCCGATGAATCGTGGTGTTGAGATTGCATCGAGTGTCGCTGATGGCCCGCAGTCAGTCATCCTAAAGCAGGTCAATAACGGCATTGCGGTGCGTATGGCGGTGATGGCGCTGTCTGTGGCAGGGCAGGATGCGTACCAAAAGGCATTGGCAGGCTTGTGATTACATCAAATTGATAACGAATAAAGGCAAAAAAAACATGAAAAATTATCTACCAAATGACTGGCAAGCGCCAAAATTTGAACAAGCTCACAGTGATGATGCGTGGGTGTTTCCGCCGATTGTGGATTTGTGCGCACGCCTGCGTGAACCGGGACATCAGGCGCATGGCACGCTGGCATCTGAAGGCTTGGCAGCTCGCAAAAATGGCATCCTGCACATCGTACTGCCCCCAGATACCGACCCAATCCTACAAAACGGCTCACTGCTCAAGGGCTTACGAGAAAAAGCCATGCAAGACGGTGGCATCTATCTGCACATCCTAGGCGCGCTGACCGATGGGCTAAAAGGCGAACAACCTGCCAATCTAGCCGGTCTAAAACAAGGCGGTGCAATTGCAGTAACCAACGCCACACAAGGCTTTGCCAATGATATGGTGATGCTACGCACGCTTGAGTATGCAGCGACATTTGGGCTAAAAGTGTTCTTTTATCCTGATGAGCCAAGCCTGTCAAAGGGCGGTGTGGCGCATGAAGGCTATATCGCATCGTTTCATGGCTTGCAGGGCATTCCTTGGCTTGCCGAGACGGTGGCATTATCCAAGCAGCTATTGATGGTCGAAGAAACAGGCATCAGCGCACACTTTAGCCAAATCACCTGCCGTACATCGGTTGAGCTCATCCGCTGGGCGAAATCTCGTGGCTTGCCGATTACCTGTGATGTCGCCATGCATCAATTGCATCTGACTGATGATGATATCGAAGGCTATGATGCTAGCGCCTATGTCCTGCCACCACTTCGCAGTAACACTGACCAAAAAGCACTGATTGCAGGGCTAAAAGATGGCACGATTGATGCGATTTGTAGTCATCATGAGCCATTGTCATCATCCGCCAAGCAAGCACCATTTGGCGAAGCGACACCGGGGATTAGTAACTTTGATACCTTTGTGGCGCTTGGGGTGAAGCTTGTTAATGATGGTATCTTGACGGCGGATGAATTGGTTCAAAAAATCTGCCTAAACCCTGCCAAAATCGCAGGCATCCACGACTATCAAGCCATCGGCGGTGCGATTGTCATCGACCCAACTGTATCGTGGGTGGTGGGTGGTGACACCATGTATTCAAAAGGCAAAAACACGCCATTTAGCGGTCAGACACTGACAGGGCGAGTGGTTGAGACCAGTTTTTAGTCTGATTAATCAATCAAGGTAGGTAAGCATGAAGTCATCGCTACAAGCGCTATTATCATCACCCATCATCCAAGCACCGATGGCAGGGGCGAGCAATAGCGCAACTGTGGTCGCTGCCTGCCAAGCAGGGGCATTGGGCTCGCTTGGTGCGGGGATGATGACGCCACAGCAGATACACCAAAGTATTGATGATATCAAATCGGCGACCGATTTGCCGTTTTGTGTCAATCTGATGGTGCTACCACAAGCCATCACCGAGCGATACAGCGAGCCGATGCCTGAGTGGCTTGGTGAGTACTATGATAAGCTTGGCATTGCGCCTGTGCTGGATGATAAGCCTGCGCAGTCGTTCGATGACCAGTTTCAAGTACTACTTGATAATCCTGTGCCTGTGGCGAGCTTTACCTTTGGGATAATCAGCATTGAGCAGGTGCAGGCACTCAAGCAAGTGGGTACGCTTGTCATTGGCACTGCCAACTGCCCTGATGAAGTCATTGCATGGGCGGATGTCGGTGCTGATGCGGTCGTGGTGCAGGGTGCTGAAGCAGGCGGACATCGTGGTGGCTGGCTGGATGAATCAGCATCACCGATGGCATTGGCACAGCTGTTCACAGCGGTGACAGACAGGCTAAGTGATGAGCAAGTACAGATTGCACTCATTGCAGCAGGCGGTATTCATGATGACAAGCAGGTACGCCATTATCTCAATCACGGGGCGGTAGCCGTCGCTGTCGGTACGGCTTTTTTGAGTACGGCGGAGTCGTGCATATCGCCACTGTGGAAATCACGCCTATTAGCAGGTGGCGAGACTCGGCTGACTCGGCTGTATTCGGGCAAGCTTGCTCGGGGCTTGGTGACAGGTTATATGCAGGACTTTATTCATCTTGATGGACTGGTGCGTCATCCACACATTCCGATTTATCCGACGATGAATGCCATGACCAAGTCGCTACGAGCGCATGGAGCTAGCACGCAAGATGACAATCTGATGAGCCTATGGGCAGGTACAGGCGTGAGTCAGTGCCGTGATGAGTCGATGGCGGATTTGGTCGCACGGCTTGTGGCGGATGTGGCGCATGGAGAGCGATGATGGATTTGCAGTTTAAAACCCCGACACTGGATGATAAAGCGCGTATTTTGACTTTTCGCCGTGAATTTAATGCCGTCTTTGATGCCATGCACGGCGCAAATGAGCTCAATGCCTTTATGGACGGTGGCTTTGCCGGTTGGATTAATTATATCAATGCACCAGCAGGCACGCAGTGGTTTGAATACCAAAAAGTCGCCGACAGCACCTATATTGCATTGATAGATGATGTGGTGGTTGCGATTGTGCATATACGCCACACGCTCAATGATGCGCTGCTACAACAAGGCGGTCATGTCGGATATAGTACGCATCCTGCTTATCAAGGACGGGGCATTGCAACTCGTGTGCTGGCATTTGCTGTCCGTACACTCAATGAGATGGGTGTGCACAAGGTATTGGTTACTTGTCAGCATGACAATCTTGCATCAGCAAGAGTTATTGAGAAAAACGGTGGCATCTTAGAAAATATCTTGACTAAGTCTAATGGCGTACAGGTGAGTAGATATTGGATTGGCGAAAGATGAGTGATGACAATTAACCATTTATCATCAAAAAATCCCCTATTCTACAGAATGGGGGATTGTTTTTTGGTCAAGATATTGCTTAGTGCGTAGATGGGATGTAGCCATCGCCACTATCTTTGGCAAGCACAGGATGCTCGGCATTTGGTACAGCTTTACGCAGTAACAGATAGCCTGCGACACCTGAGATGATAGAGCCTAGGATAATGCCAAGTCGTGGGTCAAAGCCTTCTGGAATACCACCAAAAGCAAGCCCTGAGATGAACAAACTCATGGTAAAGCCGATACCACACAGCAGTGATGCGCCATAGATTTGTTTCATGTTCGTGCCTGTCGGTAGGCTTGCTAGACCAAGCTTTAGGCAAAGCAGCACCGCTGCCATCACGCCAATTTGCTTACCAATGAATAAACCTGCAGCAATGCCAAGTGGTACAGGATGTAGCAGGGTGTCTAGGCTTGTGCCCGCTAGCGAAATCCCTGCATTGGCAAAGGCAAATAACGGCAAAATCCCAAACGCCACCGTACCGTGCAAATCATGCTCAAGCTCTTCGAGCGGTGAATGTTCTGGGTCAAATTTATTCTTTAAAGGAATAAAAAACGCCAATAGTACCCCTGCCAAAGTCGCATGAACACCCGATTTGAGTAAGGCCGCCCACATAATCAGACCAATCAGCAGATACGGCGTCAGACGCACGACATTCATGCGATTTAATAGATACAAAAACGGCAAGCAAATCCCTGCAATGCCAAGCGAGACCAATGATAATTCAGATGTATAAAACAATGCGATGATGATAATCGCCCCAAGGTCATCAAAAATCGCAATCGACACCAAAAATACCTTGAGTGCATTTGGCACGCGATTACCAAGTAGGCTGAGTACCCCAAGTGCAAAGGCGATGTCAGTCGCTGCAGGGATTGCCCAGCCGGCAAGCTGTTCTGGGTTCTCGTAATTTAGCCCTGCATAAATCAACGCAGGGGCAATCATGCCACCGATAGCAGCGAGTGCAGGCATTAAGATTTGCTTAACATCAGCCAGCTCACCAATCAGTGCTTCACGCTTGAGTTCAAGCCCCACCAAAAAGAAAAAAATCGCCATTAAACCATCATTAATCCAGTGATGTGCATCTTTGGCAATCTCAAACGCACCGATTTGTACCACCACAGGCGCATGAATGAACGCATGATACGCATCGTGCAGGGGTGAGTTGGCGACAATCATCGCCAAAATCGCGGCGATGGCAAGAATGATACCACCGGCAGCTTCGAGTGCCAAAAATTTCTTAATCTGTGCAAACATGGTAAAGTTTTTCCTAATAACAAGACGGTAAGTGCAAACTTAAGGCTTGCTTTGGGTCTTTGATTGTTTTTTGATAAGTGTTATCATTTTTTCCAATGTATCAAAAATTGGGCGTATAATAAAGCATTTTTTGGTATTTTCGATGACTTGATAAGTGATATTATAATGGATATTCAGCTAGGCTTAGAAATATTGATGCTGTTGTTTGGCGTGGCGATGGTGGCAGGCTTTGTCGATGCGATGGCAGGTGGGGGTGGTCTGTTGACCATTCCTGCGTTATTGCTATCAGGTGTGCCACCAATTGCCACCCTTGCCACCAATAAGCTTCAAGCATCGGCAGGGTCGTTCTCGGCAAGCCTTACGATGATAAAAAAAGGTGTCATCAACCCAAAAGACATCAAAATCGCCTTTATGATGGCAGCTATCGGCTCGGCCATCGGCTCGATATTGGTGCAACTATCACCGCCTGAGATGCTAAAAGTCGTCATTCCGTTTCTGGTCGCAGGCGTGGGGCTTTATACGCTGTTTGCGCCCAATCTTGGGCAGATTGAACGCGCGCCCAAAATCAGCCAAAGCACATGGCAAAAAACCATCGTACCACTCATCGGCTTTTATGATGGTTATCTTGGGCCGGGCACGGGGACATTTTTTGCACTGTCCAATGTCGCTTTGCGTGGGATGGATTTGATACGAGCCACAGGCACCGCCAAGCTGCTAAACTTCGCCACCAATATCGCAAGCCTTGCACTGTTTATCGTCGGCGGTCAAGTGCTATGGAAAGTCGGCTTTGTGATGATGGCAGGGCAGGTGATTGGGGCGTTTTTTGGTTCGCAGATGGTGGTCAAAGGCGGTGCTAAATTTATCCGCCCTGTGATTGTACTGATGTGCTTTGCGATGGTGGTGCGGTATGTGTTTTGGTGATAGATTGAATAATAAAAAAGATTTGATATTGCATTAGTGGTCAATATTTTATTGGTGAAATAAATCAAAACATACCTGTCGCAGCCAGCGATTGTCGGGGTTTTTGTGCATTCTAGCGTGCCAGTGCTGCTTGACATCAAAAGTTGGTAGTTTAAAAGGTAGAGTAAAAATCTGACAATCGTTTGAGTCAAGCAAATCGCCCAGTTTTTCGGGTACGGTTGCAATCAAATTGGTCGCTTTGACCACGGCATCAACGCCCAAATAACCCGGCATACGCATTTGAATTTTGCGAGTGATGCCAAGTTTTTGTAGGGCATTTTCGGCCATAAAATGACCAGTTCCACTCGGTACAACTTCAATATGATCACAAGCTTCATAATCTGCCAGACTAAGCTGTGTCTGTATCACGGGATGGCGTCTTCTGACCAGTCCTACATAGCGTTGCCGAAATAGCGTCTGTTGATAAAATCCTGCTTCTAGTTGCGGAATAAAGCCAATCGCCAAATCCACTTGCCCATTACTCATTAAGCTTGGGGTGTAGCCATCGATCGGTACGACATTGAGCCTAACAGATGGTGCATGAGTATGTAGGTAGGCAGCAAGCTTTGGCACAAGCTGTAAGTGACTGATGTCAGTAAGCCCTAATGTAAATTCACGAGTGGATTCGAGTGGATTAAAGGCACGACGATAGTCATTCACCAGTCGAAATCGCTCCAGTGTCTCACTGATCAATGGTGCCAATTCTTTAGCAAACTCAGTTGGTAGCATGCGATGACCAACACGCACAAACAAATCATTATCAAAATGCTTACGCAACTTAGCAAGTCCAATACTGGCGGCCGGCTGACCGATATCAAGGCTTTGGGCGGCTTGCGAAATATTCTCATGCGTATAAATCGCATAAAATAGCTGCAATAAGCGAATATCAATCGAAGTCATCATCACATCACATCACATCAAAATTCAAAAGTATGAGTATTTTAACATGAACTATTAATAACTTTAATAGTATTTATTGGAGCTTGGTTATAGCCTGGCTGGGATGACTTTGTTATAGTTGCCACACTAAATCTTGACAACACACAGGAGTGAAAAATGGATTTACAGCTAGGTCGCCTTGAAGACTTGCCCCAAGATTATCGTGATGAATTGGAAAAAAATAACTTAGTTCCGCTATGGCCGAGTCTGCGTGATGTAATGCCACCCTTGACCCCAAGACCAAAATCACAAATTACCCTATGGCCTTATAAAGATATTCGTCCGCTATTGATGCAAGCAGGGCAGCTGACACCGATCGAAAAGGCCGAACGCCGAGTTTTGGTATTATCAAACCCTGGTCTTGATATTACCACCATGCGTGCCAGTCCAGTTATTTATTTGGGTATGCAGTTGATTTTACCTGGAGAGATTGCACCCAACCACCGCCACACACCAAACGCTGTACGCTTGATTGTAGAAGGTCGTGGTGGTTATACCACTGTTGAAGGTGAAAAATGCCCAATGGAACATGGTGATTTGATCTTGACACCATCTGGCATGTGGCATGAGCATGGACATGAAGGTGATGAGCCCGTTGTATGGTTGGATATTTTGGATTTGCCGCTGGTGTATTATGCTGAAGCAACCTATGTCGAAGAAGGGGATGATCAAGCTGAACGCAAAGTTGCTCTAGAGCCGACCTATCATGGCGGTATTGTGCCAGTGAAACAGTTTGCTCGCAACCAAGCAGATTATCCAATCCTGCGTTATCGCTGGGTAGATGCTAAGCGTGTATTGGAAAATATTGCCCAAACTGAGCCCAATACCGATATTGTACAAGTGGCATATGTCAATCCAGAAACGGGTGCTGATTGTCAAAAAATCATTGGTTACACCGCCATCATGTTGCGCGCCAATGAAACCGTGCATCTCAAACGCCGCTCAGCAGCACAAGTGTTTCATATGATTGAAGGGGAAATATCGCTTGTGATTGATGATGAAACGCTACCAATGGGCAAGTCTGACACAGCGGTTGCGCCAGCATTTACGCATGTCAGTTTGACAAATCGCAGCAATCAGCCAAGCTTTGTCTTTGTGGCAGATGAAGCACCATTCCAAAAGAAACTTGGTCTATACAGTGAGCGTGAGCGTATCGATGGCAAAGCATGATTGGCGAAAAAATAAGGATAATATAATTTAAAAAGGTATAATAATATGTTAAAACTGTATAATTTTTTTCGCAGTGGGACATCGCACCGCACACGCATCGCTTTGAACCTAAAAGGGGTGGATTATCAGTATATCCCTATCAGTCTTGGCAAGGGAGAGCATCACAGCGATACGTTCAAGGCTATCAATCCACAAGAGCTTGTACCTGCACTTGTGCTTGATGATGGTGAAGTATTAACCCAAAGTGTCGCCATCATCGAGTGGTTAGAAGAAGTATACCCAGATCAGGCGCTTTTGCCAAAAGATCCTATTGCTCGTGCCAATGTGCGCGCCTTGGCAGCTATTGTTGGCTGTGACATTCATCCGATTAACAATAAGCGTATTTTGGGTTATCTACGCAGCCATCACATCGAAGATGAACACGCTATCGAAGCCTGGACGGCGACTTGGATTCATGCAGGATTCCGTGCACTCGAGGCTTTGCTTGTGCAGGATAGTACTCGTCATACTGGATTCTGCTATGGTGATACGCCGACATTGGCTGATGCTTATTTGATACCGCAGGTGTATTCAGCACGACGATTTAATGTTGATTTATCCGCTTATCCAAACATTGTCGCCATTGATGCGCATTGCAACAGTTTGGACGCATTTAAAAAAGCCTATCCAGACAACCAACCTGATGCCCCAAAAGCATAACCAAAAACAACAACAAGGAGCCATATATGTCTTATGTGTTTGAACCTGTAAAAACTGTCGGCCTAGCCATCAATGGTAGCTCAGATCAATTCCCTGTACGCCGTGTGTACTGTGTCGGCCGTAACTATGCTGCTCACGCACGCGAGATGGGATTTGATCCTGATCGTGAGCCGCCATTTTTCTTTTGTAAGCCAAACGATCCAGAGTCAATCATACCTGTACCTGCAGGCCAAGCCATTGATTTACCATATCCTAGCCAGACGAATAACTATCACTATGAGATTGAATTGGTTGTTGCTATCGGTCAAGGTGGGAAAAACATCACTGTCGAAGACGCAGCCAAGCATATCTTTGGCTATGCCGTGGGACTGGACATGACCCGTCGTGATTTGCAAATGAAAATGCGTGAAATGGGTCGCCCGTGGGAAATTGGCAAAGCCTTTGATTATTCAGCTCCGATCGGTGTGATTCACCCAATTGGTGAGACAGGTGAGATTGACAAAGGTGAAATCCATCTGACAGTTAATGGCGAAACCAAACAAAAAAGCGGCATTGATTTTCTGATTTGGAATGTTGCTGAGACCATCAGCAAATTATCCGAACTGTTTGAATTGCAGCCAGGGGATCTGATTTTTACCGGCACACCAGAAGGTGTTGGTGCCGTTGTTCCGGGTGATGTCATGCAAGCAGACATTGCAGGTCTAACGGGCATTACCATCAATGTAAAATAATCACTTTCAATCAGTAGGGCAATCAACAAAATCACATGGCTTTAGGATTGTTGATTGCTCATTTTTTATGTCAAATTTAGGGAAAAACAGACAGGAATTTGCGATGAACACAACAACAAATACCATGGAAGTTCAAGCGTTTATTGATGCACAGCCTTTATCAGCCACCCAAAAACTCATCATTGCGTTGTGTTTTGTGGTAGTGGCGATCGATGGTTTTGATACAGCGGCGGTGGGGTTTATTGCGCCAGCATTGATCGAGCAGTGGCAGCTAACACAGCCGCAGTTGGCACCGTTATTTGGTGCAGGTCTATTTGGATTGATGATTGGTGCATTGGTGTTTGGGCCATTGGCAGATAAGATTGGTCGTAAGCCGATCATGATTGGTTCGGTGTTTGTTTTTGGGGCTGCCAGTTTTTTATCGGCATTTTCACCTGATTTGCAGACTTTGGTGATTTTGCGGTTTATCACTGGGATTGGACTTGGTGGTGCAATGCCAAATGCCATCACAATGACATCGGAATTTTGTCCAACTGCTCGCCGCTCAACTTTAGTAACTTTGATGTTTTGTGGGTTCACCATTGGCTCAGCATTAGGTGGGATTGTATCGGGGCAGCTGATTCCATCGATTGGCTGGCAAGGGATTTTGATTATCGGTGGAGTAATGCCGTTGATGATTTTACCAATTTTGATTTGGTGGTTTCCAATGTCGCTACGCTTTATGGTAACCAAAAATTTTCCAAAACATAAAGTTGATCAAGTCGCACGCCGTATCAGTGCTGACCCCAATGCAATTGTGCCGCAGCTCATTGCAGCACCGACTGACAAAGCGCAAGTCAGTGTCAAAGAATTGTTTAGTAAAAATTATGCGCTTGGCACCATATTGATGTGGATTGCGTTTTTTATGAGCATGCTGATCATCTATCTGATCTCAAGTTGGATGCCGACATTGCTTAAAAGTGTTGGATTTGACCTAAAAAACGCTGCATGGATTACTTCTGTTTTTCAAATTGGAGGCACTATCGGTGCAATCACTCTGGGTTATTTGATGGATAAAAAAGGTGCGGCAAAAGTACTGTATCTATCCTATATTGCCGGTGCTGTATTTTTGATCATTGTTGGACAAGGAATTATTGGCCTTAATTTGGCTTTACTGCTCATTGGGATGTTTGGTATCGGCGTGGGTGTTTCAGGCTCGCAAGTAGGCGCTAATGCATTCAGTTCGGCATACTACCCAACACATTGCCGTGCTACCGGGGTTAGTTGGGCAAATGCGGTGGGACGCAGCGGCTCAGTTGTTGGCTCAATGGTTGGGGGTTGGTTGATGGCGATGAATTTATCGGCAGATACCATCGTTGGATTGTTGGCCGTTCCTGCGCTCGTGGCGGCAGTGATGTTCTTTTTGATAGGTCAAATGATTGCTAGACAGTCTTGATGGCGGATGTTGATCAATCCCCTTGTCTGCGATGGTATACAAGGGGATTTGATAATTATAAGTCATTGTTCATTGTACCTAAAGTCCGATTTAGGCTATAATACGCCCATTTCTCCACATAGGCGACAGCCATGACTGATTTGACCAAACCAAAAATCCTACTCGGTATCACAGGCGGTATCGCTGCTTATAAATCGGCAGTACTTGCTCGTCTGCTTATCAAGGCAGGCTGTGAAGTGCGTGTGATGATGACGGCAGCAGCGTGCGAGTTTATCACGCCTTTGACCTTGCAGGCGTTGACTGGCAATGAAGTACATACACAGCTTTTGGATGCAGAAGCCGAAAAGGGCATGGGGCATATTGAGCTTGCCAAATGGGCGGATGTGGTCGTGATCGCACCTGCATCTGCCAACACCATCGGCAAGCTTGCTAATGGCTTGGCGGATAATCTACTCACCACTGTGTGTCTTGCGACCGATGCGCCGATTCTTATCGCACCTGCGATGAATCAGCAGATGTGGGCAAATGCCATTGTGCAGGATAATTTGATTAAGCTTACCCGCTTTGGCTATGAGCTTATCACACCAGATAGCGGCGAGCAGGCGTGCGGCGATGTCGGGGCAGGGCGATTGCCTGAGCCTGAGGCGTTGAGCCAGACGATTTTGGCATTTGTGGCTCGCCAAAGACTGCCACAGTCATTGGCGGCTAAGACTGTCGTTATTACCGCAGGGGCGACGCTTGAGCCGATTGATCCGGTGCGTTTTTTATCCAATCATTCTACAGGCAAGATGGGTTATGCACTGGCAGCGGCGTGCCGTGATGCTGGTGCGGATGTGGTGCTCGTCAGCGGTAAGCGTGTGGCATTACAAGCACCCAAAGGTGTGCATCGCATTGATGTCGGCACGGCAGATGAGATGCTGTCGGTGTGCCTAGATGTCTGCCGTACGGCGGATGTATTTATCGCCACCGCTGCCGTGGCGGACTATAAGATGGCAACCATCGCCGCTCACAAAATCAAAAAAACCGATGGCGTGGACGGCATGACGCTAGAACTCATCAAAAATCCTGATGTGCTTGCCACCATCGCCAAGACTTATCCTGATGTGCTGACCGTCGGCTTTGCTGCTGAGACTCAAGACACTGAAAACTATGCCAAAGGCAAACTTATCGCCAAAAATCTTGACATGATTGCGGTCAATGATGTGTCTGATACCAGCATCGGCTTTGGTAGCGATGATAATGCGATGATGGTGTTTTTTGCTGATAAATATGCCAAAACCGCCCAAAAACTGCCCAAAGCCCCAAAATCCACCATCGCAAGGCAGTTGGTAGATTGTATCGCATTGATTAGTAGTAATAATTACTCTATAAAATAAATACACTTAAGCCAAATTTTCATTCACTTGTCAATCAAAAACTATGAAAACTGGTTCACAAAAATTGATTGTCAAAAGTCGGTGGCTTGCGTAACTTTGCACATAATCATCTAATTATTCGCTTGATTATCAGCTTTGGCATTTGACCGCCACCGTCAATGACAACAACATTCATAGGAAGAAACATGACTGATTACTCATCATTTACCACGCCTGCCGACCGTGCTTGGCAAGCCACTTACCGCAAAAACAATCTAGATATTCAGCTTGTCATGCCTGATGGCGTGAATAATTTGCTGGATTTTTTTGATGTCAATTTTCGTGCCAATCGGGGTCAGCGAGCCATCACCTTTATGGGGGTGCATATCGGCTATGATGAACTTGATAAGATAAGCTTAAAAATCGCAGCGTATTTGCAGTCGCTAGGTCTCGCTCAAGGTGATAAAGTGGCGGTGATGATGCCAAACACACCGCAGTATCTGGCGGTGATGATGGGGATTGTGCGAGCAGGGCTTGTGCTTGTCAATGTCAATCCGCTATATACCGCTCATGAGCTTGAGCATCAGCTCAAAGACAGTGAAGCCAAAGTGCTATTTATCGTTGAGAACTTTGCTCATACCTTTGAAAAGGTGCAGGACAAAGGGCAAATTAGCCATGTCATCACCACAGGCATCGGCGATATGATGGGTATCAAGGGCATTGTGATTAATGCTGTTGTGCGTCATCTGAAAAAAATGGTGCCAAATTATTGCATCCCAAATAAGATTAACTTTAAAGATATCCTAAAAACTTCTGCCAACTACACTCGCCCAACACTGACCCTTGATGATGTGGTGATTTTGCAGTACACAGGCGGGACGACAGGCGTCGCAAAAGGTGCGATGCTGACACATGGTAATTTGATAGCCAATGTTGAGCAGTGCATGACCTATGTCAAATCAGGCTTTGATAGGCCGTATCAGCACGGCGAATACATGGCGGTGGCACTGCCTTTGTATCATATTTTTTCGTTCATGGTGACGATGCTTGGCATGAAGATGGGCTTTGCGATGCTACTTATCCCGAACGCCCGTGATTTTGATGATTTGACCAAGCAATTTGCCAAATATCGTCCGCAGTTTTTCCCTGCGGTCAATACGCTGTTTAACGCTTTGACCCATCACAAGGGCTTTGGCGCGCTTGACCATAGCAATATGAAAATCTCTTTGGGCGGTGGCATGGCGGTGCTGCCAAGCACGGCTGACGCATGGGAGAAATTGACTGGTAATTACATCGTCGAAGGCTATGGCTTGTCCGAGACTTCCCCTGTCTTGACCTTCAATCCGCTTGGTAGCTACACGGGCAAAATCGGCGTGCCATTCCCATCGACCGACATTATCCTGCTGGATGATGACGGCAATGAAGTGGCGATGGGTGAAGCAGGCGAGATTTGCGCCAAAGGTCCGCAGGTGATGAAAGGCTACTGGAAACAACCCGAAGAGACCGCCAAAGTGATGACTGCTGATGGTTATTTTCGCACGGGTGATATTGGTGTGATGGACGAGCAGGGCTATTTCAAAATCGTGGACCGCAAAAAAGACATGATTTTGGTCTCAGGCTTTAATGTCTATCCAAACGAAGTCGAAGAAGTCATCGCCGCTCACCCAAAAGTGCTCGAATGTGGTGCTATCGGCGTGCCTGATGGACACAGCGGCGAAGTGGTCAAGGTCTTTGTGGTCAAAAAAGATGACAGTCTCACCACCGATGACATCAAAGCATGGGCGAAGAAAAACTTGACCGGCTATAAACGCCCCAAGCAAATCGCCTTTGTTGATGAATTGCCCAAATCCAATGTCGGCAAAATCCTGCGTAAAGAGCTCAGAAAGCTATAAGCTATGCTTGAATGATATTTTAATCATAAGACATCGTGTATATCACGGTGTCTTTTTTTGTTGATAACAAAGATGCTGTAGCGATAAGCTTAATTGTGCGGGCTGATTAGGCTGTCAAATGTCCAGTATGTCCGATAAATGCAGTGTATTTTTTGGGCTTTAGACTGATTTTACTTGGAAAATTATGTAAAATATGGTCTAATAGCTTACAACTGTTTTCTCAAAAAATTTGCCAACATTCTTGTCATGCTGCCAAACTTATGATAGATTTAGGGTGTATGTAACTGATTTAGCATACCGTGATACGGCTTGGTATCGAATGATGGATTTTTAGACATAAGGAAGTATTATGACCACACAACATTTCACCGTCCCCACCGACCGCCCATGGTACAAGACTTACCAAGAACACGGCATTGAGTTTGATTTTAATTTGTCAAACAACATTCATTCACTGATTGATATTTTTGAACAAGCCTTTGCTCGACATGGCAATAAGGTGGCATTTACTTGTATGGATGTATCGATTACCTATCGTGAGCTTGATAATTACAGCCGTCAAATCGCCGCCTATCTGCAATCGATTGGCTTGGTCAAGGGCGATAAAGTGGCGGTGATGATGCCAAATATCTTGCAGTATCCGATTACGATGATTGGTATCGTGCGAGCAGGGTTGACGCTAGTGAATGTCAATCCACTATACACACCACATGAGCTTGAGCATCAGCTCAATGACTCTGAAGCTAAGGCGTTGTTTATCGTTGAGAACTTTGCGCAGACCTTTGAGCGTGTGGAGAACAAGGGTCAAGTCAAGCATGTGATTGTCACATCGCTTGGCGATATGCTTGGCTTTAAAGGCTTTATTGTCAATGCGGTGGTACGCCATGTCAAAAAAATGGTGCCATCGTGGAATATCCCGGGTCATATCAGCTTTAAAGAAGCGCTAAATCAAGTATCGGCATCGGCTTACAATCGCCCACAGGTATCGCTTGATGACATCGCTGCGCTACAGTACACGGGCGGTACGACAGGCGTTGCTAAGGGTGCGATGCTGACCCATGCCAACTTAGCATCGAATGTCGAGCAGTGCAAACCGTTTGTTTCTAAGGTATTCCCTGAGCAGGATTTGAGCGGTAAATACATCGCTGTGGCACTGCCTTTGTATCATATTTTCTCATTTACAGCGTGTGCACTGTTGGGTATGAAGATGGGCTTTAGCATGCTGCTTATCACCAACCCACGAGATTTTAAGGCGGTGTGTAAAGATTACGCCAAATATCGTCCGGTATTTTTCCCTGCGGTCAATACGCTGTTTAATGGCTTGGTACATGACGAAGGTTTCCGTGCGCTTGACCACAGCAACCTAAAACTATCCTTAGGTGGCGGTATGTCGGTACTGTCCGACACTGCCAAAGCGTGGGAGCGCCTGACGGGTAATTATATCATCGAAGGCTATGGCTTGTCTGAGACATCACCTGTCTTGACCTTGAATCCACCGGGGGGCTATACCGGCAAAATCGGTATCCCATTCCCTGCAACCGATGTTATCTTATTAAATGAGAATGACAACGAAGTGGCAATGGGTGAGCCGGGTGAAATCTGCGCCAAAGGCCCGCAAGTGATGCCGGGCTACTGGAAGCGTCCTGATGAGACCGCCAAAGTGATGACCGCTGATGGCTATTTCCGCACAGGTGATATCGGCGTGATGGACGACAAAGGCTTTATCAAGATTGTTGACCGCAAAAAAGACATGATTTTGGTCTCAGGCTTTAATGTCTATCCAAACGAAGTCGAAGATGTGATGACTGCGCATCCAAAAATCCTAGAATGTGGCGTCATTGGCGTGCCTGATGAGCACAGTGGCGAAGTGCCAAAAATCTTTGTGGTCAAAAAAGATGCAAGTCTGACCGTCGAAGAAGTGCGTGCGTGGGCAAAAGAAAATCTAACCGGCTACAAGCGTCCAAAATACATCGAGTTCATCAGTGAGCTGCCGAAGTCGAATGTCGGTAAGATTCTGCGTAAAGATTTGCGTAAGCTTGAAGAGAGCAAATAAGCGATATCGACTTATCAAAACCTGTCATCACCTATCATTGGGTGATGGCAGGTTTTTGTTTTGTGTTTTTGGGCATAACTTGGTAAAATTGCTTAAATTCACAACAATGACTAGAGATTTTTATGCGTATTGATGGCAGACAATTGAATGAACTTCGCCCAATCAGCTTTACCCGCCACTACACCAAGCACGCCGAAGGCTCGGTGCTTGTGTGCTTTGGTGATACCAAAGTGCTATGCACCGCCAGCGTCGAAGCAGGCGTACCAAGATGGCTCAAGGGACAAGGACAAGGCTGGCTGACCGCTGAATACGGAATGCTACCGCGTGCGACAGGCACACGCACTCAGCGCGAAGCTGCTCGTGGTAAGCAGTCAGGTCGCACCCAAGAGATTCAGCGTCTGATTGGTCGTAGCCTGCGTGCGATGCTTGATTTATCAAAGCTTGGCGAGAATACCATTCATATCGATTGTGATGTCATCCAAGCCGATGGCGGTACACGCACGGCGAGTATCTCAGGAGCAGCGGTGGCGCTGATTGATGCGCTTGAATATCTACAGCGAGAAAAGAAACTGACCCAAGACCCGCTGCTGGGCTTGGTTGGTGCGGTATCGGTGGGTATCAAAGATGGTAAGGCGTATCTGGATTTGAACTATGCCGAAGATTCAACCTGTGATACCGATTTGAATGTGGTGATGACCCAAGCAGGGGGCTTTATTGAGATTCAGGGCACGGCAGAAGATAAGCCATTCACCCGAGCCGAAGCTGATAGTATGCTAAGTCTGGCTGAAGCTGGTATCCGCCAAATCATCGAAGCACAACAGCAAGCATTGGGCTGGTAAGATGCTGACGGTCAATGATGATGGCGTCAGCATTCGCCTGACAGGACAAGGGGGCGACCCATTGTTTTGGTGGTCGGTGGGATTGCTTGTGCTTGGGATTGTCGTGGCGGTGATTTGCTTTACCATGCCTGTTGAGTATGCCATCGGCTCGTTGTTTGTGTTTGCTGTGGCGATGTTTGGCTTTAATATCAAGCGTCATCAGGCGAAGCGCCGTCATGTGTTTGGTGTCGGTGAATTAAGGCTTACACCCAAGCGATTTATGATTGATGATAAATCCTTGACATTGTCCGAATCTGCACAGGTGGACATCAATGGCGTGTGGCTGATTGTTAAAGACCGTGGGCTTGAGTATCATTTTTCGGGCTTTGCGGACGAGCGAGAGATGAGCATTGCCAAAGCGGTGCTTGATGGTCAAAGCGTCGCCAAGAAAAACGCCGTCATTAAGATGGTTAGCACAGCGGATTGATAAGATAGCAAAACAAAAGCCCTAAGCATCAGCTAGGGCTTTTGTTTTTTGGGGTATGCATACTGCTTAAAACGGCTTGACCACTGCCAAAATCACCACGGCAATCAAGATAAACACAGGAATCTCATTGAACCATCGCCAATAGACATGACTTTTAAGCTTGGGATTATCCATCAAACGAATACGAAAGCGACCGCAGGACAGGTGATACAGGGTGAGTAGCACGACAAGGACAAGTTTGGCGTGTAGCCAGCCTTGAGATAGATAGATACTTGGTGCTAAGGCAATCATCAGAAGTCCACACCCCCAAGTGGCAATCATCGCAGGCGTCATAATCCCACGATACAGCTTACGCTCCATCAGGGCAAATCGCTCTTGGCTGAGCGTATCATCGCTCATCGCATGATACACAAATAGGCGTGGCAAATAAAAAATCCCCGCAAACCAACAAACCATACTGATGATATGAAAGGCTCTGATGTACTCTAGCATTGTGGCGTCCAATAAAAAAGATGCGCTTATTATAGCACATCTTTTGATGGTATTGATTTGCCGAGTAGGCGGCAATGGATGACCGCTTAGCCACTCATTAGCCACTCATTAGGCGCTTAGCGGGCAACCTTCGGGGTGTTCTTGATTGATGGCAGTGCCACTCATGGCATCGATGATTTGTGGCTTTGGCATAGGGCGAGTTGGCGTCAGCCCAAGCTCTGCCATCAGTCTGTCATCGTGTGCGGTAGATTGGTTGCCTGTGGTCAGTAGCTTATCCCCATAAAAAAATGAGTTCGCCCCCGCCATAAATGCCAATGCCTGCTCGCCATCGCTTAGGCTCTCACGGCCAGCAGATAGGCGTACATAGCTTGTCGGACAGCAGATACGAGTCACCGCAATGGTGCGAATCCATTCGATGACTGACAGCTGACCTTCGGCAAGCACCTTATCGCCAAGCGGTGTGCCTTTGATGGGTACTAATAGATTCACAGGGATTGACTGTGGCGGAATCGGCATTTGGGTTAGCTCATAAATCCAGTCAATGCGGTCTTGGCGGCTCTCACCCATGCCAACGATACTGCCCGAGCAGACATTGATACCCGCATTGCGGACATACTCGATGGTCTCAAGGCGGTCATCATAACTGCGTGTGGTGGCGACGCTGTCATAGTAGCTGCGAGATGTGTCTAGGTTATGATTATAATAATCTAGGCCTGCATCTGCTAGGGTTTTGGCTTGGTCGGGATTTAGCATACCCAAAGTCATGCAGGTCTCAAGCCCAAGCGCCTTGACTTCGCTGATAAGCTCAACCAGATACGGCATATCTTTGGCACTTGGATGTTTCCACGCTGCACCCATACAAAAGCGTGATGAGCCTTGTGCTTTGGCACGGCGTGCCGCTGCGAGCACTTTTTCGATTTCTAGGCGTTTTTCGGCTGTCAAGCCCGTCTTGTCACGATGATGACCTGACTGTGAGCAGTAGCCACAGTCTTCGGGGCAGTTGCCTGTTTTGATGGATAATAGGGTGCTGATTTGCACTTCATTGGCGTTGAAATGCTCACGGTGCACCGTCTGAGCTTGCATCAGCAAATCCATCAGCGGTAGGTCAAATAAACGAGCAATTTCGTCCTTGGTGGTAGCTTGTGTCATGGTGGTCATCATCGTATTGTCGGTGTTTATTGTGTTTGAATATGCGTGATTTGACGCATCTTATCGGTCGATAGTTGGTGAACGATTGTACTGAAATTTTTACCAAATAGCAAATCCATTTGCAGTGTTGGGCGAAATCATTGGCAAGACGGTTATTTGCCCAGCTTTTTCTTTAGGCTAAGTAGCGCATCTTTGGCGGTCTCGGCATAAGGCTTGGCAAGCTCAATATAGGGCTTGGCCTGCTCGACATAGCCACGATATTCTTCGGGAATGGTCGCCGCTTGCTTGCCAATACCTGCAAACCATAGCACAAGCTTATAATCGCCCGTGATTTTGACATCGCCATCTTGGATAGCTGTCATAAATGCCGCCACATCGCCTTTGGTCAGTAGCTTGACACCGGTCATCGAGTCTTTAAAATCAATGGTCAAATCCGCATCGTGCGCTGTGCCGAGTGTTTGTCCAAAATGCCCTTGGTCAAAGCGAAAATAACGCTCAACATTGGGTGCGACGAACTGAATACAGACGGTGCGTTCTTTGACAAGATTATTAAACGACTCGTTATTGCGAGCTTTGGCAAGGTTTTGCAAACGCAGTCCTAAGCCTGCCAAAAGAGCATCTAGCGGGTCGGCTTTGACATTGATTACGGGAATGGTCAGCATAAAAATCCTATCGATAAATAAATGACAAATTAAAAATGAAAAGGGTAGCAGATTATCCGTGATTTTTCGACGAAAAATTTGTAACCAATCAGCGTACATCGAGTCGATGACCCAGTGCATATAGCACGCCCTCAAGCCCTGTCAGATTGACAGCGGCATCAGCACGCGCCTGTACGATGGGCTTGGCATGATAAGCAATGCCCAAATCACTCACCGCCATCATTGGCAAATCGTTCGCACCATCGCCGATACAGACGACTTCTTTCATCGATAGCCCTAGGCGTTTGGCGACGGTTTGGGCGATGACAGCTTTTTGGTTGCCATCTAGGATATTATCATCGACCAGTCCGCTTAAAGTTTTGCCGTCATTGAGTAGCGGATTGGCATAATATTCATCCATGCCAAGCGTGTTTGCGACATATTGGGCAAATGGCTCAAAGCCGCCCGAAATCAGCACGGTATGATAGCCAAGCGCTTTGAGCGCCTTGATGGTGGCTGCTGCGCCCGGCTGAAAATGAATGTGCTTGGCGATAATCTCATCAACAATGCTAATCGGCGCATCAGCAAGCAGTGCCACACGACGAGCAAAACTCGTTGCAAAATCAATCTCGCCACGCATCGCCTGCTCGGTGATGTCTGATACTTTATCTTCGATACCGCAGAATTTGGCAAGCTCAACGATGACTTCTTCTTGAATCAGTGTTGAATCCATATCAAAGCACGCCAAGCGATGCTGTGTCAGTAGCTTATCAGCGGATAGGATATGCACATCAGCCTGTAGCTGTGCGGATAAATGCTGGGTGATTTGCTCATCAATGATGTGTGCAGCCGCTACTCGTTTGTCCTGACTCATCGGTGCGCCTGTATAAGACAGTAGATAGCGGTGAATGGCGACGGCGGTCAAAGTCTCATTGCTGTCAATCAGATGGGCAGATGCTTTGGCAGTTTCGTCATCATTGACGATGCTAAGTTGCCAGTTGGGCTGTGCTTGCACCCACTCGCTCATCAGTGCATCAATATCAACAGCAGGCGAGCTTGCCACCACGACAATACCAAAAATCGGCAGCTCTTCAATCTGCTCGCTGTGCTGACCTGTGGTCAAATCCACGCCATGTAGTGCAGGTGGCAGTGTCTGTAGCTGTGAAAAGGCGTGTAGCCATGCTTGGCTGTTATTTGGTAGGGCATAAGTGATGGTCATGATAAAACTCGTTTTTTTGGTGAAATAAAACCGCAGATAAATCCGCCATAGAGTGAACATATTAGCACCAAACCAGCTTTTATAAAAGGGTAATGTGATGGAATTGTGTATTTGGCTCAAAAACAGTTGCGTAATCATAGTAAACATGGGAAAATTAGGGGATTTTTTCTATTTGTCAAGCTCTGATTGCTTAGTGTTGGTTTTTTATCATGTCTTATTCTGCCCCCAAGCAAGTTACTTTTTTGATTGTCTTATTGGTGAGTTTATTTTTTCACATAGTTTTTTTTGTGGTGAGTTCTAATCGTTATTTGACCGAACAAAATCGCACCGTAGCGGATCGCATTGCCACAGAGCTTGTGTCAGACTTGACCATGCCAAGCTCAATCAATGACCGTGTGAGCATGAGCTACATCGCCAACCAATACGCCCAAGAGCCACAGGTGGCATTCGTTGCGGTATATAATGCCGAAGACAATATCGTGGTCTCAGTTGGCGAAAATGAAGGCGGCTATCAGACCAAAAATGAAGCGATTGTCTCTGGAGATAAGGCACTCGGCTCGGTGGTGGTTGGCACCAAAGCGATCAGTACTGCTGGTATTTTGATGGGTCAGTGGCTATTTTTATTGGCGATGATCGTACTACATGGCTTGGTGTGGGTGGCTTATACTTTCATTGCTCGTCCAAGTCGTGAGCTTAGAGCACAAATCGAGCAGCAGACACGAGATCGACTCTTAAGCCAAGGCTTGGTGCTTGGCGGTAGCCCAAGTCTTGCGCCCGAGCCGAGTGATGATAAGATGACTGTGAGTGATGAGAACATCGCTCCAAAAGAAAAAGAAGAAGCTGTCGTACAAAATACGCGACATGCTAGCTATACGACACAGATCCGCTTCGAAGATCCAAATCAGCTACTGCAAGCTCTGTCATTTGATCATAAAAAAATGTATTTTGCGCTGTGTGATCAGATGCTTTCAAAAGCTGCCGAAAAATTACTCGAAGCACCATTTTTGGTAGGGGTGTCGATTTATGCCATCAAAGGGTTTGATGAAAATGGCGCAAGCGTTGAACTGCTTGCAAATAATGACCATGCCAAGGTTGCAACTGCATCGATGATGTTAGCACAGCTTGTATTGATGGTTAATCAGATCGTCTATGATCGCCATCTTAAACAAGGTCAGTTCGCCCTAAAAATGTGTACCACTGCAAGTGATACCGCCCAAAATAATGCCGTGCTCGGTGTATCATCACGCCGAAAGCTGCCAATGGTGCTGATGTTTGAAGATGCTGCCAAACAAGAGCTTGCTCATTCGGGCACGATTGAGAATTTACCAAACCCGCTTTCCATGTCAGAGCGTGATTGTCAAATTGTCACTGCGCTCAATCAGCAGGCAGTGAATCGCTTGCGTGTGGCTCGTGATGCGGTATTTATTGAAGATTAGACGCTGGATTGTCTGCCACCATTGAATAAAAAACTTGACAAATTTTTCAATATCGATTATAAGCTAGTTCAACCGATCAATTACGGTGGATGAATTGGAAGAGTGTAACGATAGCTAAGGAGTCATTATGAGTAATATTGATGATGATTTTGATGATGATAACTTTGAAGAAGATGCTGATGCCAAGCTTGCCGATGAAGGCAAGGCAAAACCCCTAGAAAAACGCCTAAAAATCGACGCACTACTCGAAGAGCAACGCATCAACAAACTCAAGCGTGCGTTAGAAGAAGACGATTTTGCGGAGTTTGATGATCTTGATGATGACTTTGATGACTTGGACGATGATTTTTGATCCTAGCTGTCAATGACAAGATGTTTGCTTATACTGACATTGTGTTGGTATAAGCCTTATTTTTAAAAAGAGTATGAAAAATGAATAAACAAGAACTGTTTGCTTATCTTGAGTCACCTGCCAATGAAATGGGTCTAGACCCGATTGCAGCGCATGGCTTTTTGACCGCAACTGTGGTGGGTAAGCCATTGCCAAATTGGCTATCAGCATTCTTTGAAGGGGCGGATGCAAGCGTACCAAGCGAAGTCAAAGAAGCGCTACAAGCATGGCGTCAAGAGCTGATTGACACCCTAAAAGCCGAACAGCCGATTGAGCTGCCGTTCGATGCCAGCGAAGAAGCCGAAGACTTTAGCGAAGATGGTGACCTAGCAGCATGGGCGATTGGCTTTGTGGATGCGATGTATTCAGATGAGAATGTCGATTGGTTTGATGATGAAAACACCGAGCAAGATGTGGCGGATTTGACCTTGCCGATGGTTGTGCTATCAGGCATTGACGAAGAGCTTGATGAGATTCGCAGTGATGAGATGCTAGCTGATATGGCAAACGCACTTGAAGATAACATCACCGAGCTGTTCTTGTTATTTCACACCGATGACTAAGCATTGGCAGTCATTGACAAAGCGATAAGCAGGGTGTGTACATCCTGCTTTTTTATCAAATACGAATCATGTGGGGAAGTTATGCAGTTATCCAATCTTGAGCATTTGCCAAATTATATCATCACCGAGCGACTTGATGTCGTCTATGGCAGCACCGTGCGTAGTAAGCACGTGGGTAAGGATTTATTAGCAGGGCTAAAAAATATCGTCGGCGGTGAACTGACTGCTTATACCGAGCTACTCGAAGAAGCTCGCCAAGAAGCCATGTCACGCATGATTGCCAAAGCACAAGCGCTGGGTGCAGATGCCATTGTGGGTATTCGCTTTTCGACATCGAACATCACCGCAGGCGCATCAGAGCTGTTCGTCTATGGTACGGCGGTCAAGGTGCAAAAGAAATTCAACCCTTTTGGGCAGGCTGACGGCACAGAATAATCATGGACATTTCTGCGATATTATTAAGAAATATTGATTGGCTGATTGCGATTATCTTGTTCTTTGTTGGGTGGTATTTTGGTTCTCGTGCCGAGCGTCGCCATTTGGCAAGCCTAGTCGCCGATGAAGCCAAATACCGTCATATCCGAGTATCGAGCGAGCGTATCGATGTGCCTGATGGCGCAGGCGAGCCAGTGTTTGTGACGGGTAATGTCGTCATCGCCCAAGACAGATTTAAGCTCGTGATTGCAAGTGTGCTTAGCTTATTTGGTAAGAATTTGACCGTCTATGAGAGCCTGCTTGACCGTGCTCGCCGTGAAGCGGTGGTGCGTGCCAAATCCCAAGCGCACAAAGCAGGCTGTGATGCTATCTATGGCTTACGCTTTGAGATGTGCGATATAGATGGCGGTGTCGAAGTGCTGGTTTATGGGGTGGGGGTTTTGACCAAGTAAGATAGGCGGTGCATAGACTTGTCAAACACGCTCATTAATTATAAGCACTCATCAAGCAAAAAAACCATCTTGATATCACAAGATGGTTTTAAATGATTGTTTAATAAATGAATATCACCAATAGCCAAGCACTTTCCACCAAGCGCCACCAATGATGACAAATACCAGCAGATTGACCACGCTCATCACAAAGCCTGCTTTCCACCATTCAGGCAAGGTCGTAAAGCCTGAACCAAAAATCACCGGCGAAGTCCCTGTGGCATAATGCGTCAAAGTCATCATCAGGCTAGATGCCGCTGCCATCAATAATGCAAAGAACATCGGCGGTGCGCCAAGTGCAATCCCTGCGGTCAAAAATGCGCCAAACATCGCCGTGATATGCGCTGTGGTGCTTGCAAACATATAGTGTGCATACATATAAGCAACCAGTAGCAACAAGCCTGCCATCATACCGCTAAGACCCAGACCGCTGATGCTTGTCTCAAGCGAGTTTGAGAACCATTCGATTAAGCCAAGCTTATTTAAGAATGTCGCCATCATAATCAGTGCCGAGAACCACACGATGGTATCCCATGCGCTTTTTTCGGAAGTGACATCCGCCCAAGTCAGAACGCCAGATAGTAGCAACAAGCTAAGACCGATAAAGGCGGTGGCAGTGGCATCAATCTTAAAGCCGAACAACAGCTCAGGCACACCTGCCCAGCAAGCGAGCAAGATACCAAAGATGGCAAGCATGATTGACTCGTCACGGCTCATTTTGCCCATTTCAGCAAGCTTATCTTTGGCGAACTGTACGGCATTTGGCGTGTGCTTGATGGTCGGTGGGTAAAGAAAATACAGCACCAAAGGCATCAAAATAAACGCCACAAGACCCGGCACAAGCATTGCCAATGCCCACTGACTCCAGCTTAGGCGAAACTCACTGCCTAGACTTTCGGCGATGAGATTGACCACCATTGGGTTTGGTGCGGTGGCGGTGATGAACATCGCCGAGCTGATTGGGTTGCTGTGATAATTGACCAGTGCTAGGTATTTGCCCATTTTATCTTGGGTGTTTTTGGCGGGGTTTGAATCATAGCTTTCGGCGATAGAGCGCATAATCGGGTGCATGATAGCGCCACCACGAGCGGTGTTACTTGGGGTGACAGGGGCAAGGATGAGCTCGGATAATGCCAAACTATAGCCGATGCCCAATGTCTTTTTACCAAAAATCGCAATAAAAATATAGCCAATGCGCGCGCCAAGTCCTGTCTTTAATAGACCACGAGAAATCATGATGGACACACCAATCAGCCAAATCAGAGGATTGGCAAAGCTTGATAAGGCATCTTTCATGGCGGCATCCGCCTTGCCATCGCTGACGGTGATGCCTGTGACAGCCACCAAAGTGATGGCGATGATTGAGATTGCGCCGATTGGCATGGCTTTGCCGATAATCGCTGCAATCACCCCGACAAATAACGCAAGTAGATTCCATGCTTGTGGCGTCACGCCATCAGGGGTTGGAATCAGGATAATCGCCACCGCCAAAGCAATGGCAATCAGCGTGGGTATTGGCTTAAAGCCTAAGCTTGATTTGTTCATAATACACCCATTTTTATAACTATAAAGCAAAAAAAGGACACTGCAACCGATGTCCTTATGATAATCAATTTTATTTTGAATGTGCTTGGGTTTATTATACGCCAAATAAATACATATAAATATTAAGGAATTGAAATTATCAATCCAAAGTCATTTTGATAAAAAATACTAGACAAGTTACCCAATAAATTCCCATCAAAAATCCCCACAAACCGCCCAAAACTTGCTAAAATAGAACCATTTTTTTAAGTATAAATTTGAGAGCTGATTATGACCAACAACGCCATCCAAACCGCCCTAGACCGCCTATCTTCTGCCTACAATCCAAGCGACATTGAAGCAGGAATGTATCAAGGCTGGGAAAATGCAGGCTATTTTAAGCCAGATTACACGAAGCCTAAAGCCTTCTCAATCGCCTTGCCACCGCCGAATGTCACAGGCTCACTACACATGGGGCATGGCTTTAATAATGCTATCATGGATACGCTGACTCGCTACCACCGCATGATGGGCTACAACACGCTATGGCAAGCAGGCACTGACCATGCAGGTATCGCAACCCAAATGGTTGTTGAGCGTCAGCTTGGCTTACAGGGTATCAAACGCCATGACTTAGGCCGTGACAAATTCCTAGAAAAAGTCTGGGAGTGGAAAAACGAATCAGGTGGCAACATCACTCGCCAAATCCGTCGTCTAGGCTCATCGGTGGACTGGAGCCGTGAACGCTTTACGATGGATGAAGGCCTATCAAAAGCGGTGCAAGATGTGTTCGTCAAGCTGTATGATGATGGTCTTATCTATCGTGGCAAGCGTCTGGTGAACTGGGATATCAAGCTTGAGACGGCATTGTCTGACCTAGAAGTAGAAAATCACGACGAGCAAGGCTCATTGTGGCACTTTAAATATTTCTTTGAAAATCAAGAGCTTAAAACCAAAGATGGTCAGAACTATCTGGTGGTGGCAACTACTCGTCCTGAGACCTTGCTTGGTGATACGGCGGTGGCGGTACATCCTGAAGATGAACGCTATGCGCATCTGATTGGTCAAAATATCGTCCTACCGATTACGGGTCGTATCGTGCCTATCGTGGCGGATACTTATGTCGAAAAAGACTTTGGTACAGGCTGTGTCAAAATCACCCCTGCGCATGATTTTAATGACTATGAAGTGGGTAAACGCCACAATCTGCCACTGATTAATATCTTTGATAAAAATGCCAATATCCTAGCTGATATGCAGGTCTATGAGAGCCTAACTCAGCGTGAGCCGACACTTGAGACGACACCGAGCGATTATGCAGGCTTGGCTCGTTTTGATGCCCGCAAAAAACTGGTGGCAGATGCCGAAACTCAAGGCTGGCTTGAAAAAATCGAACCGCACGCACTCAAAGCCCCACGAGGCGACCGCAGTGGTGAGATTGTTGAGCCGTATTTGACCGACCAATGGTATGTGGCGATTGAGGCACTTGCCAAGCCTGCGATTGAAGCGGTCGAAGATGGTCGCATTGAGTTTGTGCCCGCACAATACAAGAATATGTACATGGCGTGGATGCGTGATATCCAAGACTGGTGCATCAGCCGTCAGCTGTGGTGGGGTCATCGTATCCCTGCATGGTATGATGACAAGGGCGGTATCTATGTGGCGCATGACGAAGCTGAAGTTCGCAGTAAATACAATCTGCCTGCCGATGTCATCCTACGCCAAGATGAAGATGTGCTTGATACTTGGTTTAGCTCAGGTCTATGGACATTCAGCACGCTTGATTGGGGTAATCCAAATGATGACGGACGAGCATTGCAGACTTTCCACCCAACCAGCGTGCTGGTGACTGGCTTTGACATCATCTTCTTCTGGGTGGCTCGCATGATTATGCTGACCATGCATTTTGTCAAAAATGCCGATGGTACGCCACAAGTACCGTTCAAGACCGTCTATGTGCATGGTCTGGTGCGTGATGGTCAAGGTCAAAAGATGAGTAAGTCAAAAGGCAATGTGCTTGACCCGATTGATTTGATTGATGGCATTGACCTAGAAAGCTTGGTGGCGAAACGTACGACAGGGCTGATGAATCCAAAAGATGCCGCCAAAATCGAAAAATCCACCCGCAAAGAATTTGCCGATGGCATCGAGGCATTCGGCACGGATGCACTGCGTTTTACCTTTACAAGCCTAGCAAGTACAGGTCGTGATATTAACTTTGATATCAAGCGTATCGAGGGCAACCGTAACTTCTGTAATAAAATTTGGAACGCCACCCGCTTTGTGCTGATGAACTGCGTGGACAAAGCAGGCAATGAGCTACCCATTGACAAAACCGCCAATAAACAGCTGTGGGAGCTACCCGAAAAATGGATTGTCAGCCGTCTAAACTCAACCATCGCAAGCATCCATGAGGCGATGGCGACTTATCGCTTTGACTTGGTGAGCCAAGCGATTTATGAGTTTATTTGGAATGAATATTGCGACTGGTATGTCGAGCTTGCCAAATCAGCGCTCAATGACGACAGTGTCAGCGATGAGCGCAAGGCGCAGATTCGCTATGTGCTGATTCATGTACTTGAGGTCGCCATGCGATTCACCCACCCAATCATGCCGTATCTGACCGAGAGCCTGTGGCAGACGGTTGCGCCACTGATTGACCGCAAATCTGCTGACAGCATCGTCATCGCTGATTTCCCTGTGGCGAACGCCGATGATATCAGTGAGCAGACCGAGCAGGATATGGCATGGCTACAAGCACTCATCGGTGCGGTGCGTAACATCCGTGGCGAGATGAAGCTGGGTAATGCCGTGCGTCTGCCTGTACTACTACAAGGGGCGAACGATACCGAGCAAGCATCACTCAGCCGTATCGCCAATCAGTTCAAGGCACTGGCAAAAGTCGAAACACTCACCATCGTCGCCGACACCGATGAAGTGCCACTGTGCTCATCGAGCATGGTAGGGCAGGTCAAGGTGCTCGTACCGATGAAAGGGTTGATTGACCCGACCGCAGAGCTAAGCCGTCTCGCCAAAGTCGCCGAAAAACTGCAAGCACAAGCCGATGGCATCGCTCGTAAGCTGTCCAATGAAGGCTTTGTCGCCAAAGCACCTGAAGCGGTGGTCGCCGCCGAAAAAGCCAAACTTGATGAGCTAAACACTCAGCTTGCCGAGATTGCTAAGCAGGTGGAGCAGTTGAAGGGGCTTTAATTGACCTTATCGGCTTTGTTTAAGCTGATTGCAATGGGTATAACTTAGGTTATGCCCATTTTTATTGGAAGTGAGCCATGATTTTACAATAATCCACCAACCACCCCAAACACCACACTATGTCCCCGCACAATAATATCAATATCAGGGGCATAGCCACCACCCATCGTAACCACTGTTGGTAGCTTGTTATTGTGGAGCGTTTCGATGACAAATTGTTCTCTTTGGATAAGTCCGTCCATAGACAGGTTAATGCGTCCAAGTCTGTCATCAGCCAGCACATCCACCCCCGCTTGATAAAACACAAAATCAGGGCAGAACTCATCGAGCACCTTTGGCAGATGATAGTTTAATAATTTTAAATATTTATCATCACCTGTGCCGTCTGTTAGGGCGATATCTAGGTCGGATTTTGGCTTATGATAAGGATAATTTTTCTCGCCATGCATACTAAAGACAAATACTGAAGGATTGTCCGCCATGATGGCTGCATTGCCATTGCCTTGATGGACATCTAGGTCTAGGATTAAGATGCGTTTGGCAAGTCCATCTCTAAGTAGCACATTGCTCGCCACGCAGACATCATTTAGGATACAAAACCCTTCTCCGCTATCAGCAAAGGCATGGTGCGTACCACCAGATGTCGATAGGGCGATACCATTTATCAGGGCGTGCTTGGCGCAGGCGATGGTCGCACCGACGACGAACCGTTCACGGTCGATGAGTGCTTGACTCATAGGCAGACCGATTTTACGGCAGTCTTTGGCAGGTAAGGTCAGCGTGTCTAGGGCGTGCCAATAGTCGGGTGTATGCGTGGTCAAAATCTCATCCACCGTCGCCATCGGCGGCTCAAAAAACTGACTGGGCGTAGCAATACCATCGGCAATCAGTTTCTGTGGTAGCTTTTCATACTTTGCCATCGGGAAGCGATGACCTTCGGGCACAGCATGACAAAAGATGGGCGAGTGGGCGATTTTGAACATAGATGATGGATTTTTATAATTTAGAATAACTTATTGATATTGCTGTGTCGGCTCAAAAAATTGTCCAGATGTCTCATCATGAGTGTCATTGGATGTAAAAGGCGCATTGAGATAATCCAGCACAATCGGGCTGGGCTCTTGTTCGCTCATCACATCGTGATACAGCTTTTGGGCAAGTTCGGTTAGGCTTGCCACACCTTGCAAATAGCAATCCAGTGTATGGTCGTCAAGATTGGTAAATTCCGCATCAAAGCTGACTTTGGCACGCACTTCGCCATCGGTCGGGTCCATCTCAAGATTGCCAAACGGGATGCCAAGATTTGCCATCGCTATCGCCATCATCATCGGCGCATAGTGGGACAGTGGCACGACATCGGTTAAGACGCCAAACACAGACACAAGCTTGGTGCGTTCATTAATCCGAAACACACAAGTCCACTCATCCCCACCACCCCCAAAAGGCACAATCAAGTGATGCACCTGCGCAACACCGCTTGGCATCATGCCATAGGCATCTGATGGGCGATGCTCAAGCTGCCAGCCGTGCTGATTGAGCCACTCGGCGATGGCGGATGTGATGGGTAGATGCTCAAGCGTGCTTGGGTTTGGCTTGGCATTTGGCAGTTGGCTGTCCGTATCAGGCAGTGCAGGCTCGCTGATTGGCTTGGGTGCATCATCCTGTGGTGTATCTAGATTGAGCAGTTGTTTTAGTTTTTTTAATAATTTCATCATCGTCATGGTGCTGTGTTTTGGATGCTTAGCATACCAAAAATTCTACCAAAGTGCCAATCAAACTACCATCAGCATCTTATCAAGGGGCGGATTTGCCAAATTTTTTTTGTAAAATCTGTGATGATTGCGTGCTTTTTTAGCTTTTGATGTGGTTTTTTGGTATGATAGCGGATAAATTTTTGTGGTAATAAACTTCATGACTGTCGCGACTTTATCGTCAAATATCACCAAACCAAGTGCAGGCGAGCCGATTTTATCCCTAGAGCAGATGGCTGTGCAGCGGGGTGATTTTTTGCTGTGTCAAGGTGTGGATTTGACGCTGTACTCGGGGGATATTTGCCATCTGATTGGCGAGAATGGTCTGGGCAAGACGACCTTGATGTCGCAGATTGCAGGCTTGCTACCCATCATGACAGGGTCGGCCACCATAAATGGGGCGTGCGTGTATGTGTCGCATCAGCTTGGGATTAGCTCGGCTTTGACAGTGGGGCAAAATCTGCGGTTTTTGTTATCCTTGTACGGCGTGCAGGCGGATGATGAGGTGCTTGAAGGGGCGCTTGAGCAAGTGGGCTTGCAAGGCTTGGCGGATGTCTCAAGCGTTCAGCTGTCGGTAGGGCAGATGCGTCGTGTCGGTTTGGCTCGGTTGTTTGTACTGGATGCGACAGATGCACCATTTTGGCTACTCGATGAGCCATTGACAGCGCTTGATGTGGCGATGGTGGCACGGCTTGAAGCTCGTATCGGGCAGTTCGCCCGTGATGGCGGTGCGGTACTGATGACTAGCCATCAGGCGACGCACGCAACCAACTGCACTTTGGATTTGGCGGAGTTTGCCTTATGATGAACCAAGCGTTTATGACCATGCTACAGCGTGAATGGCAAATCAAACGCCAAGGGGCGGTGCAGTGGCTATTTCCTTTGGTGCTGTTTTTGCTCATCATCACTTTGTTTCCGCTTGCCATCGGCAGTGAGCCAAATCTGCTACTTCGCCTTGCGCCATCGGCGGTGTGGATTGCTGCGCTGATTGCGCTTGTGATTGGTGTGGATGATTTGTTCCGTGGTGAGTTTGACAATGGCACGCTTGCGCAGATGGTCGTCACCAAAGCACCGCTGATGCTGTGGGTACTGGCTCGGCTGATGGTGCATTGGCTGTTTAGTGCAGGCGTGGTGGCGTTGTTATCATTGCTTGTGATTGTACTGTTTGGCATGGCGACCGGTGATGCGCTTGTGCTGGCTTTATCCATCATCGTCGGCTCACCGCTACTGCTTGCGTTGTCGGCGATTGCTAGCAGTCTGACTTTGACACTCAAAAATGGCGCTATCTTAGTGCCGCTGATTGCACTACCGATGCAGCTGCCGGTGCTGATTTTTGCTACCGGTGCGGTGGATTTGCACGCTACGGGGCTCAATGGCTTACCGACATTGGCGCTGATGGCAGCAGGCAGTATCATCGCTGTGCTTGTGACGCCGTGGGTGGTGGCAAGTGTGCTTAAGATGGCGTGGTCGGATTGATGGCTGTGTTGATGGCAGATTGGGCTTGGTGTAATAAGTCGTTAAATTTATCTATCTACACCCAAAAACTTATACCAAAAACTCACCTTGGGCAACTTGCACCACACGCCCACCGACAAAAATCGTCTGCTCGTCATCGACTTTGAGCGTCAGGCGGTTGGGTCGTCCCATATCATCGCCTTGATGGATGGTTTTGGCGATAGGATATTGATTTTGTTGAATAAAATACGCCCCCAAATTGGCACACGCCGAACCTGTACCGCTGTCTTCGCTGATAACATCACCTTCTTTGGCAAACATTCTTGCATAAACTACACTATCATCATTATCATCCTGTGCCCATAAATAAATCGACGGTTCATAGCCATTAGCGCAAGGGTGGTTGATGAATAATTGTTGTAAGTTATTAAGATTGATTTTGGCAGAATGCAGTGCTGATGGGCTATCTACTTGTAATAAAAACTGCAAAGTCCCTGCATTGACAAAATACCCCGTGTCCACGATGTGACTGGGTGCAAGTCCACAAATATCATGTAGTGCTGAACTATAATTGGTGATATTATGAACTTCAAACCCTGCGACTGCCATTTGCACGGTATCATCATTAATGTGGATTTGCACAGGCTTGGCTTGGGTATTGGTGGTAAATGATGATGGTAGATTGTATAACTTTTTTAAAATAAACGCACTGCCAAGCGTCGGATGACCTGCCAGTGGCAATTCATAATTTGGCGTAAAAATGCGTAAATCAGCCGCCGCCGATACGCCATGCCTGTCTGTCGGTGGATGAATAAACACCGTCTCGGATAGATTAAACTGCTTGGCAATCGCCTGCATTTGCTCGTCAGTTAGCCCATCGGCATGGGGAAAGACCGCCAAAGGATTGCCACCAAAATGACTTTCGGCAAAGACATTGATCAGATAAAACGGATAAGCTTTCATGGTAAAGTTCCAATCAATAAGGGCAGATGAGTTAAGCGCCCAAGCGATGACAGTCAAAAATCGGCATCGCTTGGCGGATTTTGGCTTGCTTGGCGGGGTCAAATTCGGCATACACCACCGCATAGCCATCAGTGCCGATGTCGGTCGTGCCACTGTCTGCCACCACTTTGCCACTAGCATCTACCACCAACGAATGCCCCCAAGTCTCTCGTGTGCTTGTGCCGATGTGATGGCTGCCGCCTTGTGCCGAGCCGACGACTAGGCACTGACTATCTAGAGCACGGGCTTGGAGTAGCAGTTGCCAATGTGCCTTGCCCGTCTGATAAGTGAACGCCGCAGGCACGGTGATGATGTCCGCACCCATTTGGCGTAGCCGCTGTGCTAGCGCAGGAAATCTGACATCAAAGCAAATCATCATGCCAATGCCCACCGCCACGCCATCGATGGTGCAGTCAGCGACAACAAGCTTATCACCCGCTTCAAAGGTCTTGCCTTCATCATAATTGCCTGTGGCATCATCGACGGTGGCACGAAACAGATGAATTTTATCATAGCGTGCCTTGATAGCGCCTGTGTCGTCGATGAGTAGGCTCACCTGTCGTACCTTATCATGGGCGACGGCTGTGCCGCTGGGTCTGGTGGGGCAAGGCAGTGTACCTGCTAGGATATGTACGCCATGAGTCTTTGCAAGTGATTGATAAAATTGACAAATTTCATCAAATCTATCGGCAAGCTCACTTTGGCGACCCATGACGCAAGCATTCTCAGGCAGGACAATCAGCCGAGCACCATGCAAGGCGGCATCACCGATGGCGTGGGTGATGATGTTAAGGTTGGCGTCGATATCGGTTTGGCTGTTCAGCTGAATGCTGGCGATACGGATGGTGGTCATGGCTCGTCCCTGTGGTGTCTGTGGTGTCGGTAGGTGATGGGTTTTTTGGGCTTTTATGGTTTGGCTTTCTTTGATTAAAATCCAAGAAAAAATCGCAAAGCACAAACCAAGTATAAAACAAGTTAAAAACAGCTTGCAAAAGCCTGCTTGATATGCGATAGTACAAGCATACCCAATGATTGTCATTTTATTACTAACAGGCTGTGATAATCATTGGGTATTTTTATTTAATCGGGCTAATAAGTGCCATCAGCCACCACCCACAGCCTGCACCACTTCGATGGTCATGCCATTGCTAAGAGCGGTATCAGCTAGGCGAGATTTTGGCACGAGTAGCCCATCAATTTCGACGGCAAAGCGTCCTTGGGTCAATCCTTGTGCGGTCAGTAGCTCAAGCACGGTGGCGGCTGTCGTTTCAATCGCTTGTCCGTTTAGTAGTAACTGTGTCATAAAGAAATCCGTTTTTGTTATCTGATGGTTTGATTTATACAAGATAATTGTTTATCAATGCTTAACAGTATGACGACCAAAAGCAAGCAATAGCCATGCTACGATAAACAGCGTCCCGCCAATCGGTGTAATCGCACCAAGCCATTTGGGCGCACCCAATGCCATCGCATACAGGCTACCGCTAAAAATCACGATACCGCCTTGCATCAGATAGGCAGACTTATCGGCACGGTATTGGCTCACCGTGTGCAATACACCAATGGCAAGTAGTCCCAAGGCGTGCACGAACAGATATAAGGTAGCTGTCTGCCAAATGTCGATGGCATAGCTGTCGGCAAATTTTTTGAGCCCATGTGCGCCAAACGCCCCAAGACCCACGCCTATGGCAAGATTCAGTGCTGCGATTTTTAGCCAGTTCATCATCATATCATCTGTGAATCATCCGCTTGTAGCTTGATAAGCTTGTCCAAGCGGATGATGGTTATTGTTTAGTCATTTTCCAAAATCATACGGTCAAGCGTGATGGCTTCTTTGATTTTATCCATTGCATTTTTTTCGATTTGGCGGACTCGTTCGGCGGAGATATTGTACACCGCAGCCAGCTCATGCAAGGTGGATTTTTGGTCGGCGAGCCATCGCTGAGTGATGATGTCTCGTGAGCGGTCATCAAGACTGTCCATCGCATCTTTTAGGGCGTTGGTGGTGTTCTCTTCCCAGTCGGCTTCTTCGACCATGTCGGCAGGGTCGGCAGCATCTTCTAAGAATAACTGCGGTGCATAACGCCCATCTTCATCATCCGAATCCTGTGCTTCAAAGGACGCATCGTAGCTGGTGAGCCGTGATTCCATCTCAAGCACTTGCTTGACAGTGACATTCAGATCATTGGCGATGGCGGTGGCTTCTTCGAGTGTCAGCTGATTGCTGGATTTTTTAAGACTTCTTAAATTAAAAAACAGCTTACGGTGCGCCTTAGTGGTGGCGACTTTGACGATACGCCAGTTTTTGATGACAAACTCGTGAATCTCGGCCTTGATCCAATGCACCGCAAAGCTGACCAATCGCACGCCTTTATTGGGATCAAAACGCTTGACCGCTTTCATCAGACCCAGATTGCCTTCTTGGATCAGGTCGGCTTGGGAGAGTCCATAGCCTGAGTAACTGCGTGCGATATGAATCACAAAGCGTAGGTGGCTCATGACAAGCAGGCGCGCCGCTTCGACATCGCCATCATTGTAGTAGCGTAGGGCGAGCTCTTGCTCTTGCTCTGGGGTGAGAATGGGGATTTGGTGCACGGTATTGATATACGCACCGAGATTGACCCCCGGCGCGGCTAGGTGCGTTGGCATCGCAGGCACAAGCTCTTTGGTCGGGATGCTGTGCTTGTCGGTATCGCCATGATCGATGATTTGTGGGCGTTTGTTGATGAGTTGGGTGGCTGATTCGTCCAAGTCATCGATGTCATCAATCAGCGTCTCGTCAAAATCATCGAGCTCGCCGATGAGTTCATCATCAAGCACATCTTCATAATCGGCATAATCTTCATCATAGCCGTCGTCATAATTATCATAGCTGTGACCATCATAATCATCGTGATAGTCATCGTGTCGGTTTCTTGGTGCCATTGTTTCCACTAAATTTTGTTATTCATTGCTTTGTATTGTACGGCAAATTGGCGGTCGTGGCTAGTGTTAGATGTGGTTGTTTTATAAATTTTACAATCAGCAAAGTTTGTGGCAATTTTTAGATACTTAATATAATTAATTAAGGTTTTTTGATAATAAAATGATAAATCATCGCATCAGCCTGCTCGCTTTGCCATGCATGGACGGTGTAGCCGTTTTTTTGGCAAAATGCCACCAAGTCGTGCTGAGAATTTTTGTCCGTAGCAATCAGATACAGTGCCTTGCCATCGGCGACCGAGCGTAGGGTAAGCTTGGCTTTGAGTAATGGCATCGGGCAAGGTAGATTGCGTGCGTCAAAAAATACCGTCACCGTATCTAGTGGCAAGGTGGCTTGATGCAACTGTTCAGTCAGCTGTGCTGATAGCTCTGTTTGGTCGGGTGTGTCTAAAAAATCAAAGATAGGGCTTGTCATGGGTATTGTCTTAATTTTGGCAATAGATTTGAGTGATTGGGATTTTTATAAGGGCAAAACTTGATTTATCAAGGTATTTGTCAAGATGAATTGCTTGTGTAGTAAGATGAAATTGACTACAATTAAAACGATCAATTCGCCTATTTTTTGCCATAGAATTTGTATGGCATCAACAGTTACACAAGGAGTGTCTTATGAAAGCAGTCGTCATAGAACAATTTGGCAAACGCCCAACCATACAAAGCGTAACCGATCCTATCGTGCATGACGATGGCGTAGTCATCGAAGTCAAGGCAACTGGCGTATGTCGCAGTGATTGGCATGGATTTGTGGGGCATGATAGTGATATTATCTTGCCGCATGTGCCAGGACATGAGTTTGCGGGGGTGATTGCCGCTGTGGGCAAGAATGTTAAGCGGTTTGCAGTTGGTGATCGAGTGACGGTGCCCTTTGTGGCAGGCTGTGGGGATTGTCCGAGCTGTCATTCGGGTAATCAACAGGTATGTGATCATCAGTCGCAGCCAGGGTTTACGCATTGGGGGTCGTTCGCCGAACTGGTGGCGGTTCATCATGCAGATCTAAATCTAGTACATCTGCCACAGACGATGGATTTTACCACGGCGGCAAGCTTGGGCTGTCGCTTTGTAACTTCGTATCGTGCGGTGATTGATCAAGCCAAAATCAAAGCTGGACAATGGCTGTGTGTGCATGGTTGCGGTGGCGTGGGTTTGTCAGCGATTATGATTGCTGTGGCGGCAGGTGCTAATGTCATCGCTATCGATGTCCAAGAAGATAAACTGGCATTGGCAAAATCACTGGGTGCTGCCATCTGCCTCAATGCCACAGGTGTTGAAGATGTGGGCGCAGTGGTTCGTGATTTGACCAGTGGCGGTGCGCACGCATCGATAGATGCACTGGGTGCGACAGCAACTTGTGTTAACTCCATCAATAGCTTGCGCAAACTTGGCAAGCATATCCAAGTTGGACTCATGCTGGGCACTCATAGCCTACCACCAATCCCGATGGGTCGTGTGATTGCCAATGAGCTTGAGATTATCGGTAGTCATGGTATGCAGGCGCATCGCTATGATGATATGATGACGCTGATTCAGTCGGGTCGCTTGGCGCCTGAGAAGCTGATTGGCAGGACGATCGATTTGGAAGCGTCTATTGATGCTCTCATAGGTATGGAAAATAACCGTGATGTCGGCGTGACGGTAGTGCAATTGTAAACCATGCTCTGCTAAATATATAGTAGATACAAAAAATCGGCTTAATCACTAAGCCGATTTTTATTATCTTAACTTACACCTGCGCATGTAAGCACGCCACTTGATGATCGTCATTACCAGCAAGGCTTGGCTTGGTCTGGGCACAAGCATCGGTGGCTTTTGGACAGCGAGTGCGGAACACACAGCCTGATGGCGGATTGATTGGGCTTGGTAGATCGCCTTCGAGTAGCTGCACTTCTTTGGTGCGCTCAAGCTCTGGATCGGGCAGCGGCACGGCCGACATCAGTGCTTGGGTGTATGGATGTGTTGGCTTGTCATACACGGCGGTGTCAGTGCCGACTTCGACAGCATTGCCCAGATACATCACCAATACACGATCTGAGATGTGCTTGACGACAGATAGATCGTGGGCGATGAAAATCAGTGCCAAGCCCATTTCTTCTTGGACTTCTTGGAGTAGGTTAATCACCTGCGCCTGAATCGATACATCGAGCGCCGATACTGGCTCATCACAGATGATCAGCTTTGGGCGTAGAATGAGCGCACGAGCGATACCGATACGCTGACACTGACCGCCTGAGAACTCATGTGGATAGCGGTTGATGACATTGGGCAACAGACCCACTTTTTTCATCATCTCACGCACACGCTTGCCAATCTCTTCATTGCCAAGCTCAGGGTGATAGGTGCGTAGTGGCTCGGCGATGATATCACCGACGGTCATGCGGGGGTTTAATGACGCCAACGGATCTTGGAAAATCATCTGAATTTCTTGGCGTTTTTTCTTCCAGCCTTTTTCAGATAAGCCGACCAATTCTTCACCATCAAACAAAATACTGCCTGATTTGGCTTTGACCAGACCAATGATGGTGCGAGCCAGTGTCGATTTACCACAGCCTGATTCACCGACCACGCCTAAGGTTTCACCTGCTTTTAGGTCAAATGACACGCCATTGACGGCTTTTAGGGTGGCAGGCTTTTGCCAAAAGAACGCACCTTTTTTATGAATGTCAAAATGCGTTTGTACATCGCGAACTTGTAATAGTGGGGTACTCATGCATTATTCTCCTACAGGTAGATTTGGGTGCTTCCAGTGGCAGGCGCGCTGACGCTCATTCGGCAAGAATTGTAGCTCAGGCGGTGTGCTGTGGCAGATGTCCATGGCGTATTGGCAACGCTCAACAAATGGACAGCCGACTGGTAGGTTCAGTAGGTTTGGCGGGTTACCAGGAATGGTGGTGAGACGCTCATTGTCATTATCTAGGCGTGGCACAGCACCGAGCAGACCGATGGTGTATGGATGCGTCGGATTATAAAAAATCTCTTCGGTCTTGCCATATGCCATCGTACGACCAGCATACATCACTAGGATGCGATCACAAGTGCCTGCCACAACGCCTAGGTCATGGGTAATCATGATGATGGTGGTGTCAAAGTCACGCTTTAGGTCGTTTAGTAGTGCCATAATCTGTGCTTGCACGGTGACATCAAGTGCAGTGGTCGGTTCGTCAGCGATCAGTAGCTTTGGACGGCACAGTAGCGCCATCGCGATCATCACACGCTGACGCATACCGCCCGAGAACTCATGCGGATACATACCGATACGCTTACGAGCTTCGGGGATTTTGACCGCATCGAGCATACGGATGGATTCTTCCCACGCTTCGGCCTTGCTCATGCCCTTATGTAGCACCAAGACTTCAGACAGCTGATCGCCCACTTTCATAAATGGGTTTAGGCTGGTCATCGGATCTTGGAAGATGATGGCGATCTCATTAGCACGAATTTTGTTCAGCTCATGCTCTGGCATTCCGACCAGTTGTTTGTCACGGAATTTGATTGAGCCTTCGGTGCGACCGTTTTTGGCAAGCAGTCCTAGAATCGAAAAGGCGGTTTGCGATTTGCCCGAGCCTGATTCGCCGACGATGCCAAGCGTTTCGCCTTGATTGAGTTTGAAATTGAGTCCATTGACGGCAGTGACCAAGCCGTCTTCGGTGGCAAATTTGACTTTTAGGTCTGATACTTCTAATAAAGCCATGGTGTTCTCCTAAGGTATGACGATCGCCACACCTTGTTAATATCCTTAAATCTGTGTCATCTATTAGCGATCTTTTGGATCCAGCGCATCACGCAGACCATCGCCCAAGAAGTTAAAACAAAACAGTGTGATGGTCAAAAAGATCGATGGAATGATCAGCTGCCATGGCGATACCTGCATGGTCTGTGCACCTTCTTGTAGTAGTGCACCCCAGCTGGTCATCGGCTCTTGAACGCCCAGACCCAAAAAGCTTAGGAAAGATTCAAACATGATCATATTTGGTACTAGCAGTGACGCATAGACCACGACCACGCCCAGCACATTCGGTACGATATGACGGGTAACGATTTTCCAGCCAGACACACCGCCGACATGAGCCGCTTCGATGAACTCTTTGTTTTTTAGGCTCAAGGTTTGACCACGCACGATACGGGCGATATCAAGCCATGACACCAGACCGATGGCAACAAAGATAAAGATGATGTTACGACCAAATAAAGTCACAAGCAAAATCACAAAGAACATGAACGGAAATGCGTTTAACACTTCAACAAAACGCATCATCAGCATATCTACTTTACCACCCAGATAGCCTGAGATTGCGCCATAGATGGTGCCAAATAGTACCGCCACGAATGCACCAGCGATACCGACCATGAGCGAGATGCGACCACCGACAGCAGTACGTACCAACAGGTCACGACCAAGGTTGTCGGTACCAAAATAGTGCTTGGTTTCCATCGATGGTGCTGATGCCATATTTGCCCAGTCGGTATCGGCATAGCCAAATGGCGCAAACATCGGCACAAATGTCACAAATAATCCAATCAATAATAATACCAAGCCACTGACCAAGGCGGCTTTGTTGCGTGAAAAGCGGCGCCAAGCATCTTGCCACAGGCTACGACCTTTGATTTCTTTGGCTTGGGTCGTGGTTGGTGTGGTCGTTGCAATGTTAGACATAAACAATCCTTATAAAAATATCGCAATCAGGCTTAGTATTTGATTTTTGGGTCGATGACCGCGTATAAAATATCAACGATGGCGTTGAATACGATGGTCAAGACACCCACCAAAATGGTCAAGCTCAGCACCAAGCTGTAATCACGGTTCAAGGCGCCATTGACAAATAGCTGACCAATCCCTGGCAGGCCAAAGATGGTTTCGATGATGATTGAGCCTGTGATGATACCGACGAATGCAGGGCCAAGATATGAAATCACTGGCAGCGATGCAGGGCGCAGGGCGTGCTTGATGACGATGTGTCGCAGTGGCAAGCCTTTGGCGCGTGCGGTGCGGATAAACTGAGAGTTCATCGTCTCAATCATCGAGCCACGAGTGATACGAGCGATACTGGCGATATAGCTTAAGGACAATGCGGTCACCGGTAGCACAAGGTTCATAAAGGCGCCATCATTCCAGCCGCCTGCCGGGAACCACTTTAAAATCACTGCAAAAATCAGCACCATCAGCGGCGCTTTGACAAAGCTTGGGATCGCCACGCCAGCCATCGCAAGCGTCATCAGACCATAGTCAAAAGCGCTGTTTTGCTTGAGTGCTGCGATGATACCCATCGTCACTCCGATGACGACAGCGATAATAAAGGCATAGACGCCAAGCTCAATCGATACAGGTAAGTTCTGAATCAGCAGCTCATTGATGGTATGGTCTTTATATTTGAACGATGGGCCAAAATCCCCGTGCAGTAGCTGCTTAAGATAGTGTAGATATTGTAGCCAAAGCGGATCATTGAGATTGTATTTAGCTTCGATGTTTGCTAGAACCGCAGGGGGTAGATTGCGTTCACCAGTGAATGGACTGCCAGGAGCCAGTCGCATCATAAAAAATGAAATGGTGATCAGAAAAAGTAGCGTTGGAATCGCTTCCAAGGTGCGTCGAATAATGAGCTTGAGCATAAAAAACCTCTTTTTGCCAAGGCAAAACACTTCCATTTGATGGCTGTCTAAGAAAGGGTACAGCCGTGCGGTTGGTCAATGCAGAACCAAAAAATATCAGTCAGTCGCAATAATCATTTTTTTAATGTTGAATTGCATCAAAACTGTATCAATTCTTGCCAGTTTGTAAACACAAACCACAATTTTCGTATTATATCAAAACTTTGCAAGATGATTATGATTTATTTGAGATATTTTGCGATGGCATTATCATAAAAATCGAATAAAACTGCCAAAAAAGTGGGCATTTTAAGCGTTTTGGTGATAATTATGCAAATTTTTGCAATCTATCATCATTTGCAGGCTGCGATAAAAAACAGCCTGCATGGTAGCAGGCTGTTTGTGCGGTGCTTCTGGATTATTGATTGATGACCCAGTATTTGGCTTGCCATTGATCCAGTGGATCTTTGTTGGCGTAGTTGCCGACACGGGGCTTGACCAGGCGCACATTGGCATAGTAGAAAATGTCAATTTGGCTATGATCCTGATCCATGATGCGCTCGGCTTGTTCGTACAGCTTGATGCGATCAGCATCAGATAGACCTGCCGCCAAAGTTTGTGCCATCACTTGATCGTATTCCGCTGACTTATAGCGTGTCCAGTTGTTGGTGTTGTTCGACTTACGCAGATTTAGGAAAGTCGATGCTTCGTTGTAGTCGCCACACCAGCGAGCACGAGCCATTTGATAGTTACCATTACGGCGGCTGTCGAGATAAGACTTCCACTCTTGGTTGGTCAGATTGACATTGACAAAGCCAAGCGAGTCTTTCCATAGGCTACTGGCTGCGACAGCGATTTTCTTATGGCTTTCGTTAGTGTCGTAAAGCAGGTCAAAATTCAGCGGATTTGACTCATTATAGCCTGCTTCGGCAAGTAGCTGTTTGGCGGTCTCGATGCGCTTGGCTTTATCCCATGCTTGCCAATCCGGGGTGTATTTTAGATTACCTTTGATGGCGGTTGGGGTGAATTGGTATGCCGCAATTTGACCTTGACCCATCACTTTTTCGGCGATTTGTTCACGGTCGAGCGTCAATGATAGCGCTTGACGTACCTTTGGATCATTGAACGGTGGTTTTTCGTGGTTTAGGTCATAATAATAAGTGCACAGCGTCGGTGCGGTCTTTAGCTCATCGCCATGTTCTTTTTTAAGCTGTTCAAATTGCTCTGGCGGTAGTTCGCTTGCGGTGATGTCGATCTCACCGGCTTGATAGCGCAGTACATCGGTGGTGGCTTGTGGGATTGGTAGTACCGTTAGGCTCTCAAGCTTGACTTTGTCCGCATCGTAATAGCTTGGGTTCTTTTGTAGGACGATTTTTTCGTTAATCACCCATTGGCTTGGCTTATATGCGCCATTGACGACGATATTGGCAGGATCTGTCCATTTTTCGCCAAATTTCTCCACCGTTGCACGATGCACAGGCTGTACTGATGAGTGAATCATCATATCCACAAAATACGGCACAGGCTCAGATAGAGTGATTTCCAGTGTCTTATCGTCAATCGCCTTGATGCCTAGCTCTTCAGGCTTGACCTTGCCATCGATGACGGCTTGGGCATTGACCAGCTTAGCATCTTCTAGATAGCTGGCGTAGTACGAACCTGTGGCAGGATCGACCAGACGGCGAAAACTATACACAAAGTCATCAGCGGTCACAGGATCACCATTGGACCATTTGGCATCGCGCAGCTTGAATGTCCAGACCTTGTTATCGCTCGTCGTCCATTCGGTGGCGATACCCGGAATCAGATTGCCGTCATTGTCCGTGCTGACTAAGCCTTCTGAGAACTGACGGATGATATTGGCTTCTTGGACGCCTTGAGCTAGGTGTGGATCGAGCGTTTCAGGTTCACTGGCGTTATTGATGGTGATGCCAGTTGGGTTGGCAGCACTGGTAGCAGGCTTGGCGCTGTCTTTTGAGCAGGCGCTGAGTGCTAAGGCTAGGCTGAGCGCAAGTAAGCTTGGTTTTAACAGGGTTTGTTTCATGGGTCTTTCCTTGATCGATGAGTAAATATCGCTATCTGATGGCGATAAAAATTGATGTCATCAAGCTTACGATCGCACGGTTGCGACCATAAGCTTGATGAGTGTTGGCCAATTATTGCTTGATGCTAAGATCTTTGGCTTGCCAGTTGCCCAATGGATCAACGACTGAGAAGCCTTGGATATATGGCTTGACCAAGCGTGGCGCTGTGTATTGATATACAAAGATGGTGGCAGAATCTTTATCCAATTCAGCTTCTGCTTGGGCGTACAGATCGGCACGCTGTTCAGGGGTGACATCACCGCTTAGGGTGCGTGTCATCAGCTGATCAAAGGCAGGGCTGTTGTATTTGCCATAGTTGCTAGAGTTATCTGACTTGAAGGTATTTAGGAAAGTCGATGCTTCGTTGTAGTCAGCACACCAGCCGCCACGAGCCATCTCATGCTTTTGTGTACGGCGAGTTTCTAGATAAGTTTTCCATTCTTGGTTGTTTAGATTAACTTCAACAAAGCCAAGCGATTCTTTCCAAAATGCCGCTGCTGCCACCGCCAAAGTCTTGTGCTGTTCGTTGGTGTTGTACAGCAGTTCAAACTTCAATGGGTTTGATTCGCTATAACCAGCTTCAGCCAAGAGTTTCTTCGCTTCTTCGATGCGCTTGGCTTTATCCCAAGATTTCCACTCAGGCTCAAAGTTTTTCATACCTTGGGTGGCTTCTGGGGTGAATTGATAAGCAACTTTTTGACCTTGTTTTAGGATGCCATCGACGATGGTGTCACGATCAAGTGCCAAAGATAGTGCCTTGCGCACACGCACATCATCAAATGGTGCTTTGGTGTGGTTGAACTCATAATAATAAGTACAAAGCTTCGGTGGCTCGATGACTTCTGCGCCCAGATCTTTTTTGAGCTGATCATATTGCTCTGGTGGCAGTGCATCATAAGTGATGTCGATCTCGCCTGCCTTGTAGCGCTGTACATCGGTGGTCGATGCTGATACAGCAAGCAAGGTCACTTTATTGATCGTGGTCTTGGCATCATCATAGTATTGTGGGTTGCGCTCAAGGACGATGCGCTCATTGACCTGCCAGCTGGCTAGCTTATATGGGCCATTGACGACGATATTTTCGGGAGCTGTCCATTTATCGCCATGTGCTTCGATGACTTTTTGGTTTACAGGCTTGACTGATGTGTGAATCAGCATGTCAGGGAAATATGGCACAGGCTCAGATAGGGTGATTTCAAGTGTCTTATCATCGATGGCTTTGACGCCAAGTTCTTCAGGCTTGACCTTGCCATCGACGACGGCTTGTGCATTCACCACTTTGGCATCTGCTAGATAAGTGGCATACGGTGATGCGGTCGCAGGATCGCCAAGGCGACGCATCGAGTACACAAAGTCATGGGCGGTCACAGGATCGCCATTGGACCATTTGGCATCACGCAGCTTGAATGTCCAGACCTTGTTATCAGTGGTTTCCCAGCTTTCTGCCATACCTGGAATTGTCTTGCCATCAGGATCGGTGGTGGTCAGACCGACGAACATTTGGCGTAGGATATTTGACTCAGGCACGCCTGAAACTTTGTGCGGATCTAGAGATTCTGGCTCAGCGCCGTTATTGATAGTTAGCTCATCGGCTTTAGTGGCTTTGGCAGTGCTTTGGGTAGCTTGTTTGTCAGTTGATTCGCCGCCACAAGCAGCCAATAATGCACTCAAACCAACAGCAAGTGCCAAACGAGATGGAGTAAGTAGTGGGTGTTTCATAAACAATCCTTGAAAATAAAACTAAAAAATACACCAAATTAAGCGAGAATTTGTTGCTTAAGGTAGCCTATATTGACAAAATGTTACAGCCTTGTCAATGCTAATAACAAAAAGTTGTCCATAAGACATACATTTGTACTATTTTTCAAGTACAATCATCATAGGATAATTCTGTTTATTTTGTCTTGTGAATTTAGCCATTGATATGAAAAATTTTCTGACCAAACACCGATTCCATTCATTATACTTGGCGCTGCCCGTGGTGCTTAGCATAAGTACCAGTACCGTACAGGCGCAGGCGCCGACGAGTGCTTTTAGTCTGCCGACGATGACGAGTGGTGCAGGGTTTTATGAAGTGCATCGCAATGAGCAGATTGCCGCTTGGTCATTACGCCAAATCAACCGTGAGCTACCTCTCGTCACCGATCCATGGGTCAATCAGGTGCTAATGCAGTTATCTGGTGAGATGAATGCCGTCGTGCGTACTCGTCAGCTGTATGCCACGCCACTGATTATGGATAAGAATATCAATGCCTTTGCCGTGCCGGGTGGGTTGATTGGTATGAATACAGGGACGATATTATCCGCTCAGGGGCTAGATGAAGTGGCGAGCGTCATCGCGCATGAGATTGCACACATCAGCCAAAAGCACTATGAACACCGCATGGAGAATAATAAACGACTGATGGCACTACAGCTGGGTGGTCTGTTGGCGGCGATTGCTGCATCGGCAGCAGGGGGTGATGCAGCACTACTTGCGATGGCAGGCTCACAGACAGCCACCGCTGAAAACGCCGCCACACACAGCCGTGAGCACGAAAAAGAAGCCGATCGTGTCGGTATGCAAATCTTGGTGCAGGCGGGCTATGATGCCTATGCAATGCCAAGATTTTTTGGGCGATTACAAAGACAGCTGAACATCAACCAAGCCAAAAATGCCTTTATGCCAAGCTTTATGCAGTCGCACCCATTCACCGCCGAACGGCTCAGCGAAGCCAATGCCCGAGCAGCTAGCCATCCTGCGCCGATGATGAGCGCCAAGCAAACCCAAGCCAAGCTATTTGACCGCTGGGTGTGGCGTATCAAATATCTCACCAATCAAACATCGCATACCGAGCTTGTCGCCAATGCTGCCCAAAGCGATGGTGCAAAGCTTGCTTTGGCGACTTATTTGGCAGACCGTCAGCGACATGACGAAGCCAAGCAAGTCTTTGATGGCGTAGCGTTTGACACCGCTGATACGCTCGTGTGCTTGACCAAATCGCACCTATCATTTGCCAAAAAAGACTATCAAAGCGCCATTGAGATACTCACGCCATGCCAAGCCATCTATCCCGAGCGTCGAGATTTACGCCTAGTGCTTGCCAATTATCATATCCATCATGGCGATGGTCAAAAGGCAAATAGCCTACTCTCGCTACTCACCCAAGATGGCTCAAATGACCTAGTGGCGTGGCAATACGCCGCCCAAGCCTATGAGCTGATGGCAAGAAGTGCCCAAGATGACATCGCCAAGACCATCGCCACCATCAATGCGCTCAGAGCGCGCAGTCAAGAAGCACTGTGGCAAGGGCAATATCAAGCAGCCTTGCAGTCCATCGCTCAAGCCGAGCAGCTAGCAGGCGAGCAAGAACGCACTAAGATGATGCTGACCATGCTCAAAAAAGATAAAGAAGCCATTGTGGATGCGCAGGAGTTTAAGCCATAGCTATTAGCTGTTAATGAACAAAGTATGTCTATAAAATTCAAAACATATTTGATTAACTGATAAAAATATTTAAAAAGTTATCCAAAAGCATCAGGCAAACAAAAAGTGGCAATTGATATCGCCACTTTTTGTTTTTGTGGGTTTTGTTCAATTTTGATAAAAATTGATTAACCTGCCAGTGCTTTTTTGACCAAGCCTGAAATCACCGCAGGGTCAGCTTGACCGACGGTTTTTTCTTTGACGGCATTCATCACTTTGCCCATATCTTTCATGCCAGCCGCACCAGTTTCGCTGATGGTTGCGGTGATGATGGCAGTGAGCTCATCATCAGACAGCTGTGCTGGTAGGAACTGCTCGATGATGGTGATTTCAAACTGTTCTTTTTGTGCCAAGTCTTCACGGCCATTGGCTTGATAGATGGTCAATGACTCTTGACGCTGTTTGATTTGCTTTTGTAGTTGCTCAAGCACCGCTTTATCATCAAGCTCAATTTGGCTGTCAATCTCGATTTTTTTGAGTGCAGCTTGGACATTGCGTAGGACTTTGACGGTGTCCATTTCACGGGCTTTCATGGCGGTTTTGACCGCTTCGGTGAGTGTATCTTTTAGGCTCATTACTATTCTCCTGTGTTTATACCATTAAGTTTAAATTATATATCATGCGTTTTGTAGAGCAAGCAGTCTATCATAGACGGCAGATTTTTTGAGCCCCAAGACATCAGCAACGACAGCGGCGGCTTTCTTGGGCGGTAGCTCTTGGGCGATGCGTAGTAGCCATGTGTCATAGTCTTGGACTTCTTGCTCGGTATCATCAGCGCCTGCCACGACGAGTACGATTTCGCCTTTTTGTTGATTGGCGTCATTTTTGACAAAGTCAAGCAACTCGCCAAGTGGCAGTTTTTTGATGGTTTCAAAAGTTTTGGTTAATTCACGGCAAAGTGTTGCTTCACGATGTGCACCAAATACCGTCACCATATCGGCAAGACTGTCGATAATACGATGTGGCGCTTCATAAAAAATCAGCGTTTCAGTGCGGTTTTGCCATGCTTCTAGCGTCTTTTGTCTGCCATGACTTTTGGCGGGCAAAAACCCAATAAAACTAAACTTATCCGATGCCAAGCCTGCCGCTGACAATGCCCCAATCATCGCACACGCACCGACAATCGGCACGACCGTGATGTCATGCTCATGCGCCGCCTTGACTAGGCGAAAACCGGGGTCAGACACCAGTGGCGTGCCTGCATCGCTGATGAGTGCAAGCGATTGCCCGCCGAGCAGTTTGTCAATCAATCGCTCGGTTTGGCTGTCGGCATTGTGCTCATGATAGGCGGTTGTCGGGGTAGTGATGTTAAAATAATTTAACAATTTACCTGATGTGCGAGTATCTTCGCAGGCGATGATATCGACGCTTTTGAGCGTATCGATGGCACGAGCGGTGATGTCAGACAGATTGCCAATCGGTGTGGCAACGATGTATAGCACGCCTTTATTCATCGGTGGTTACCGCTTGAGTGTCAGTTGTGGCAGTGTCTGATGGAGTATCTGTCTGAGTGCTGATATCAGCGTTGTCATTTGATGAAGTAGCATCATCAGCTTTGGCTTTATTATCAATCTCAGCTAAATGTAGCCATTCGCCAAGTATAAGCGCAAGCTCATCCATACCTTCTTTTTTGAGCGCCGAAAATAGCTGAATGCTAAATGGTAAATCCAGTGCTTGTAGCTGTTTTTTGGTGGCGAGTAGGGCAGCTTTTTGAGCGCCACGCTTTAGCTTATCTGACTTGGTCAATAGCACGTGCACAGGCAGACCGCCATCTTTTGCCCAGTGGAGCATCTGCTCATCAAAGTACTTAAGCGGATGGCGAATATCAGTCATCAAGACAAGCCCGACCAACGATTTGCGTGAGACCAGATATTCTTCTAGCTCTTTTTGCCACTTGATTTTCATGCTCTCAGGCACGGCGGCATAGCCATAACCCGGCAAATCAACGATGCGAGCTTCATCAGCCCCCACCTTAAAAAAGTTAATCATCTGCGTACGCCCCGGGGTCTTGGATGAGCGGGCGAGTTGTTTTTGGTGGGTGATGGTGTTGATGGCGGATGACTTGCCAGCATTTGAGCGGCCAGCGAACGCCACTTCAAAGCCACTGTCTTCAGGGCAGAGCTTGAAAGTCGGTGCGGACATCAAAAAACTGGTTTGGTGAATTTTTTTTAAATAGTCGGTGCTGTTCATGAGTTCAATATTGATAAGATTTTGGGCTAAGTTTACCACGAAGGGCGTCATCTTTAAAGGCAAAGTTTGGCAAAGTTGTGATATTGACACATGGTGCTTAATAATAATGACTATCATTCAAAAAAGCAGTTACCAAATTAGGCTTGTAATTACAAGAAAAATGCTGATAATAAAAGGCTAAAAGATGTGATAAGTTTTGGTATCCAACCAGCGTCATCATCCGATGCATAAGGAAAACTTAGTGAAACAATTAAGCCTAATGGCAACATTACTGTGCGTGGCTGTGGGCGTTGGTGCTCAGGCATCAGCCGATGTTGCCAGCACTTACCAAAAAAGCTGCGCCGCTTGTCATGACAGTGGCAATCTGTCTGCGCCAAAAAAAGGCGATACGCAAGTTTGGCAAAAGCTCAAAACCCAAAAAGGCATGGATGGCTTGGTCAAATCCACTCGTCAAGGGATGCCGCAGATGCCTGCGATGGGTCTGTGCCAAACTTGTAGCGACAAAGAATTTGCCGAGTTGATTGACTATATGAGTAAATGAGCATGAGCAAATCAGCCGATGAGATTGTTAATGCCAAATGGTGCTGATTTGTTGTAGTGATGACTAAAGATAGGATGGATTTTGACCAAAAAACGGACAAAATCCATCTTTTTTTTGAAAAAATGTTACCAAACCCACAATTTTTGTAGGAAAATTTAGCCAAACCTTGCTATAATAGTCAGAAGTTTAGGAAGGTTATCCTGTTAATCGTTTTAGAATAGAAAACTGGCGCTGAATTTTGGATTGATTTCAGTCGCTATACATATACCCAAGACTTAGCCAAGTTAGTAGGAAATTGTCATATGAAACCTGCAAAAAAAGCAACTTTAGCCAAAATCGCCCTAGCTTCAGGGATTGGTCTTGCTAGCCTAAGTGCCAGCGCTTCTTATCCTGTGCCTGCCTATGACATCGCAGCAGGTAAAGTCATTGTTGATGTGAACTGTGCCGCTTGCCATGGTGCGAACGGTGTCAGCCCATCGCCAATGCAGCCAAACCTTGGCGGTCAAAACATCAAATATCTATATAAGCAATTGGTGGATTTTAAGACCAAAGCACGCCGTAATGGTGTGATGGAGGCGCAGCTGGTTGGCCTAACTCAGCAAGATCTTGCTAATGTCGCAGGCTACTATGCCAATCAAGCGCCTTGGACACCAGGCTATGGTAACAAGGCAACTTATGCTGCAGCAACTAAGCTATATCTAGGCGGTGATAAGACTCGTGGCGTGATTCCATGTGCAGGCTGTCATGATCCAAAAGGTGCAGGTAATGCCTTTGCCGCATTCCCACGCCTAGGCGGTCAGCATGCGACTTATTTGGCAACTCAGCTAAAACTATTCCGTGCTGCAGGTCGTCAAGATGAAGTGGCTACCGATATGGAAGTGCGTACCAATGACTCAGTCAAAAAAGGCGAGCCAGGTATGATGCAAATCGTCGCATCGAAGCTGTCTGATCGTGACATCAAGATTCTATCAGAATTCTTGACAGCGGTTCACTAATCGTAAGCTGAATGCAAAAAAGCCCCGTTTGGGGTTTTTTTATTGATGGCAGGGCGGTAAAACGGTCTTGGCAGGCTTGGTGTAAGCCAAGATTGATGGGGTTTAAATTGATAGGGCTTAAGATGGCAGTATGAACAATTGCACATCTTGACCAAATTTAATGCTAAAATAGCACAAACTTTTACTCATGGTGAAAACTATGCTACATCGTTATATGGTCTTTTTTGTGGCGAGCAGTTTGCCACTGTTGTTTGTTGGTCAAATCGCCCCAAACATGGCCAGAGAGTTGGACTTTTGGGTGCTGTGGTTCATTGCCATGGTGGTTGTCGGTCTGCCTGTGCTATTTGCTGAATTTGCGTTGTCGGCTCGCTCGGGGCAGACACCTTGGCAAGGGATGCAAAAGCTGACCCGTGAAGCGGATGCCAGCCTTGTTTGGCGTGGCTTTGCGGTGCTGTCTGTGTTGGTGGCGATTTTGATTGCATCAAGCATCAGTGCTCGTATCGCTACAGGTGCGATGTCGCAGTTTAGTGAGATGAGTCGTACTATTGGCGTACCAAGCTTTGGTGTGGCGGCGGGCGTGTCGGTGGTGGCACTGATTTTAAGCTTGCTCAAGGCTCGTCTGCTACCCGTGGGGATGTTACTTGTCATTGCAGGCTCGATGATTGCCCTGTTTGACAGCTCGGTGAGCGTGCCTGTGATGACGGATGTTAGCCTTGGTGAATGGGCAAAGGCGGTGGTGCTAGCACTGCTGTGCGTTGGCGTGGGTAGCGGTCTGTACTGGTTTGGCGGGATGAGTATTGCACCGCATCTGATGCAGGCCAAAAAATCTTTGACAGGCTTTATTGTACCTATTTGGCTTACTCAGCTGATTTTTGGGGCGTTTGCACTGCTTGCCGGTAATGCTTTGGTGACTTTGCCATCGTTTATTGTGACAAGTCTGGGTATGCTGTTGATTGCATCATTTATGCTGTATTACGCAGGGATGCAGTTGATGGCACGCTTTGGTATGGTGCTTGGCTTGGTGGCGACTTTGGTGCTGACTTTGGCTTTGAGCGTTGCGCCTGTGCAGGCGTTATTGATGGCGCTGATTGCGCTAAGCCTAGTGGCGGTGCTGCTGCTGTCGGTGTTTTCAGGCTTTGTGATGAAAATTAGTCATCTAAGAAAGGCGCTGAATTTCAATAGTGAGATGCGTTATAACCTGTGGCGTGTGCTGGTGCGTATCATTGTGCCGATTGCCATTGTGGTAGCAGTGGTGGGATTGGTGCTTGAATGGCTACAATGATTGAGATTGCCATCAGCCATGTGAGTGCTGATGGCAAGCAGTATTATCAAGAGCTGTCAGTGCCTGTAGGCACAACTGTCATGCAAGCGATCGGTATGAGCGACTGCGACACGCAAGATACGCTTGCATGGTTTGGCGCATGGTGCGATGAACATCAAGCCGATGAGCCCAATCATAAGGCATGGTATGTCGGCATCTATAGTCAAAAAGTGCGCCTAGATACCATGCTGACAGATGGTGATCGGGTAGAGATTTATCGAGCTTTGACCATCGATCCGATGGCAAAACGCAAATCCAAATCCAAAGTTACGCTCAAAAAACTTGGCTATAAACCGCTATAAAAAATCCGCTCTAGGGCGGACTTTTTATACATATCAAATCAATGACGAGTCGCAGGCAGGCTGTCTTTGCCATCAATACGCACGACACGACCTTGATTATCAAAATAAATGCTTAGATATTGGCTGGCATCTTTGACATTCGGTTTTTTCTTTCTTTTGCCATCAGTGCCTGCGGTGTAGTCATACAGATAGTCCCAGCGGTTTGGCGCAAGCGTATCACGCATCGATGGTGAGCCAAGTAGATACAGGACTTGGTTGGCGTTCATGCCGATTTGTACCTTATCCGCCTGTGCTTGAGATAATGGCGTACCTTGTGGCAAATCAATGGTATAAACACGAAACACATTACAGCCTGTCAAAGCAAGCATCGCCACCAATCCGATGCTGGCAAATTTTAAAAGCGTTGATTTTTTTGTGGTTTGCATGGTTGCTCCCATGGATAAACGGTTAATCAGACCATATTAAACATAACGCATCGATTATGCAAGTAAATTTGGCAAGTTTGGGCGTTGATTTTACATTTTTATAAGACTTATCCATGATTTGGTAAAACTCATCGTGATGTTTTGCTCGCAGTTACGATTTAAAGGTGCAACATTGCGTTTTTTGTGGTAAATTATGGCTTATCTATACATTGTTATATTTTGAGATTTTTAAGGGTTGATTATGGCTTTTACAAATAAAGATTTGCGCAAAGCAGGACTGAAGGTAACGCTACCACGCATCAAAATTCTTGAACTGCTTGAAAATGCCGAACACCACCACATGAGCGCCGAAGATGTCTATCGTGCCTTGGCGGAGCAGGGCGAAGATGTGGGTTTGGCGACGGTGTATCGTGTGCTGACCCAGTTTGAGCAAGCAGGTATCGTTGAGCGTCATAATTTTGAGAATAATTTATCGGTATTTGAAATCGTCCAAGATGAGCATCATGACCATTTGGTGTGTGATGTTTGTGGCAAGATTGTTGAGTTTCATAACGAAATCATTGAAGCTGAACAGTTTAAAGTGGCTGAAGAGCACGGCTTTAAGCTATCAGGTCATTCGCTGGTGCTGTATGGTGTGTGCGACAGTAGCGAATGCCAAAAAACCGCCGAAAGTTAAGCAGTTTAAGCAACAGCTAATCGGTGGCTGATAAGCTAAATCAGTCAAATTGGTAAATAAAAAGCCTTTATCAAAGCTTGGCAGTGCGTTCATTGCCAAGCTTTTTATTTATCCAACCAAGCCAAATTGTCAAAACAAAGCTAGATTGTTAAAAAAGCATCAAAACAAAGCGCTGTCGCTTGCGTGCTCACGAGCGGTATCGATGCTGATTTTGCCTTGTGCGAGTAGGGCTTTGAGCGATTGATCAAGGCTAATCATGCCGTGTGCTTGCGAAGTTTGGATCACTGATTGTAGCTGTGATGGTTTATTTTCACGAATCAAATTGGCAACCGCAGGCGTGCGTGTCAAAATCTCAAATGCAGGCATACGACCGCCACCTGTGGCAGGTAGTAGTCGCTGAGCGATGACAGCGGTGAGCGAGTCGGCAAGCATGGTGCGAATCAGTGATTTTTCGGCGGCATCAAAGACATCGACAATGCGATCGATGCTTTTGACGGCGCTGGTGGTATGTAGTGTGGCAAGCACCAAATGCCCTGTCTCTGCTGCGGTGAGTGCTAGACGAATGGTCGTCAAATCACGCATTTCACCCACCAAAATCACATCAGGATCTTCACGCAGGCTCGCTCGCAATGCTTGCTCAAAGCTGTGCGTATCTCGTCCGACTTGACGCTGAGTGATGAGCGATGCGCCGGATGTATGGATAAACTCAATCGGGTCTTCGATGGTGATGATGTGCGCTTGGCGAGTGTGATTGATGTGGTTTATGATGGCGGACAGCGTGGTTGATTTGCCCGAGCCTGTCGCCCCTGTGACAAGCACAAGCCCTGTATGCTGATTGGCAATCGGCGTGATGAGCGGCGCAATCCCAAGCGCATCAAGGCTTGGCACGGATGATGGAATGACACGAAACACCGCCCCTGCACCCATTTGCCCAAAAAACGCATTCACCCGAAAGCGAGCCGTAGCCGTCTGTATGCCAAAATCCAGCTCTTTTTGGCTTTGCCAAGTCTGATACTCATCAGTACTCATCACCGAGCGCATCATCTCAAGTACCGTCTGATGGCTGAGCGTGGGTAGCTGAAGTGGCATCATCTGCCCATCAATACGAGCCATCACCGGCTGATGTGCTGATAGGTGCAAATCGGATGCGCCTTTTGCGTGTGCAAAGCTAAGTAGGTCGGTCAAATTCGGTGTCATTTTATTATCGCTAAAATTAGATGTGCTTATTAAAGCAAAACTTGGCAAAATACACAAGCCATCAGCAAATTATGCTACAATATTTATCATAAAAACAGCCAAACGATAGGTGCGCTATGTCATCACAAGATGTTCAAAATTATGATAAAAATGAATTACTTAATAATTATCAAGCTGTCAAATCTGCACTAGATACTGCCAATAGGCTTGCCAATCGTACAGACAGCCCCTGTGGATTGATTGCGGTGTCCAAGACCAAGCCTGCTGCTATGATTGCTGATTTGGTGGCGATTGGGCAGCAGGATTTTGGCGAGAATTACTTACAAGAAGCACTTGGCAAAATCGATACGCTCAAAGATTTGCCCATCACTTGGCATTATATCGGCAGTATTCAGCGCAACAAAACTCGTGATATCGCCAAATATTTTGATTGGGTGCATACCATCGAGCGAGATGTCATCGCCAAGCGACTGAATGAACAGCGAGCAGGATTGCCACCCTTGAATGTGCTTATCCAAGTCAATATCGATGATGAAGACAGCAAGTCTGGCTGTCTGCCTGATGAGTTGCCGTCACTTATCCGTGCGATGATGGATTATGAGAATTTACACCTGCGTGGACTGATGGTCATTCCTGATAAGGCAGGCAGTGATGCCTTTGTCCGTACTAAGGCGTTATTTGATGCGATGGCAGAGCAGTTTGAGCTACCACACTGGGACAGTCTAAGTATGGGGATGAGCCATGATATGACGGATGCGGTGGCGCAGGGGGCGACGATGGTGCGTGTCGGCACGGCGATTTTTGGTGCACGAGATTATAGCTAGCGTAGGGAGAAAGCTTGTCATCATAATCATTAAACATACAAATAAGGTTAAGTCATGCTAATTAATATTGCCAAACCACAAAAATCCCCACATCCTGTGCTAAATCTCGGCTTTCGGATATTTTTTCTAAGTGCATCCATCTTTGCCATCATCACAATGGTGGCGTGGCATTTATTACTCATTGAGCAGGTGCAGTTTTTGGCGGTGCTAAACCCTATCTTTTGGCATGGACATGAGATGCTGTTCGGTTATGGCTGTGCGGTGATTGCTGGGTTTTTATTGACAGCGGTCAAGGCATGGACGAGTGTGCCGATGCCTGTGGGCTGGCGATTGTTTGGGATTTTGGTGCCGTGGTTTATCGCACGAGTGTTGTGGCTTAGTGCAGGCATTATAGGTAGTGATGTGGGGCTTGTGATGGCTTGGCTATGCGATGTGCTGTTTTGGGTGCTGACGACTTTTGTGGTGACTCGTGCGGTGTGGCTGGCTCGCCAAAAACGCCAAGCAGGTATCGTTGCCAAGCTTGTGTTACTGCTACTGTGTCAGCTTGGCTTTGGCGTTGGCATGGCGAGTAATGAGCAGGCGTGGATGAGTGTGTCGCTGTATGTTGCTCTGTTTCTCATCGTCGGCGTGGTGCTGACGATTGGCCGTCGGGTGTTGCCGTTTTTTATCGAAAAAGGTGTGATGGTCGGCAAAGATGGCAAGCCTACAGGCGAGCAGGTGGCACTGCCCAATGCGCTTTGGCGAGATAGAATTAGCCTAATCAGCTTTATCGGTGTGGCGGTCGGTACTTTGCTATCACTGCCTGTGCTTTTGACGGTGAGTGCGCTTGTGTGCGCAGGGGTCAATGCGTGGCGATTGATTGGTTGGTATCATCGGGGTATTTGGCAAAAGCCGCTCTTGTGGTCGCTGTATCTGTCGTTTTGGGGCTTGGTGGTGTCACTACTGCTACTTGCATGGCTACCATGGACGACATACAGTCTAAGCCTTGCTGTGCATTCGCTGGCGCTGACTGCCATCGGTATGACGACGGTGGCGATGATGGCTCGGGTAAGTCTTGGACATACAGGGCGTAATATCCATGCGCCGCCTAAGCTGACTTCGATGATGTTTGGACTGATGATACTGTGTGTGCCGGTGCGTGTGTTTTTGCCGATGATGGTGGATGATTATTTGCAGGTGCTCAGCTACTCGCAACTACTGTGGGTGATGTGCTTTGTGCTGTTTGTGATTGGCTTTGGGCGGATGCTCGTGCAGCCAAGAGTGGATGGTATCGCAGGGTGATGGATTAAGCAACAAGCCATTTTGTAGAAAATGGCTTTTTTGTGGCGATTAAAAATAAACCCGTTACCGTCTCAACTGTATCGATGGCAAATGCCAATCAAACTTCACCGCCAACATTCGTATGCCAAAGATGGTCATCAACGCCACCGTCTCACGCATCCAGTCAGCGACACCAAAGTGCAGCAATATCAGATACAGCACCGAGCCTGCGATGCTTGCCGAGATGTAGATTTCTTTTTGGAGTACTAGGGGAATTTCGTTACAAATCATGTCACGCATGATACCCCCTGCGATGCTTGTCATCACCGCCATTAGGATGGCAATAATCGGATGTGCATCAAAGGATAATGCCACCGTCAGCCCAATCACGCTAAATGCCGCCAAGCCAATCGCATCAAATAACTTGAGCATCCCATCAATCCGCTGATGACGATGAAAGAACATCTGCCCTAGGATGGATGTTAGCGTAATCACCACGACATAACTCAGATCCGTCATCCAAAACAGCGGATGGCGATCCAGCATCACATCTCGGAGCGTCCCGCCACCGATGGCATTAACCATCGACACCAAGATACAGCCGAATAGATCAAATCGCTTGTACAAAGCAAGCGTCGTCCCAGCGATGGCACAGGCGATGATGCCGACCATGTCAAGTAGATAGATCATTTGTTCAGGGCTAAACGGTAAATTCATCTAACTTTGTATCCGACAAAATAACACAATCCCAACGCTCACCATCACAATGCCAATCCAGCTCATCACTGACGGCATCGGCGTACCAAGCAGTAGCACACCACCAATCAGCGAAAAAATCACTTCGGTGGCTTGAGTGGCATCCACCCCTGCGATTTGACCACTGTTGCTTGCCTTGGAGCGGGCGAACAAAAACAGCGATGTAGCGATGACACCGGCAAATAAGGCGACTAACAGCGAATTGAACGCCTGCGACACGCCAAGCATCGGTGGCTGTACGATGAGTCCAAGCACGAGCCAAAACGGTAGCGAGCCAACGGACAATAGCCATACTTTATGTAAAGGGCTAGCCATCAGCTCGCTTGTCAAATGTGGCACTTTAGATAATAGCGGATGCGTCGATGGCGGACGAGTAGCGTACCATACCAGCTGATTGCCAATCGGGAAACAAAATCCCGCCACCAAGCAAGGCAACGCACCAAGCAGTAGCAAGGTTGTCAGCGAACCTGTCGTACCACCGTGCAGGCCTTCGCCGATATTGGTCAGCACCACCCCTGTAAAGATGAGCACGCTGGTGGCGATCACTTGCTTGGTCAGTCGCTCGCCAAATAGTGCAAGCACGATCAGGCTTGCTACTGTGGTGAACTGAAAAGTCGCCGCAATCACCCAACCGGGCGCATGATCCGCCCCAAAGCACAGCGGCGCATAAAACATCCCAAAGCCGATACCACCTGCGATGCACCAAAATTTATAATGCTCGCTAAACAATCGATACAGACCGACAAGCGTGCCCACACCACTTTTGATGGCAATCATCACAGACAGCAGTAGCCACATAAACACATAGCGCAAGGATGCCGACCAGAACCAATGACCGCCTTGACTTGCCATCAGCTCATTAAGCACAAAAGTCGCACTAAAAAATGCACCTGCTATCACACCGATAAAAATCAGCTTAACCATCTGACATCCTTGTTTGCTGATTATTTACCTTTGGCGTCTGCCCAGATGATTTTGTGTAGCTGAAGCTGAAACCGCACCGGCAAGCCATCAGCCAGTATCCATTCGGCAAGGTCGGTAGCAAGGCTTGGCACATCGCCTTTGTGGGCATCTTGGATATTAAACATCGGTGAGAACCACACCGTGCCGACTTTTTTATCAAGCTTATAAGTATGCAGCTTATCCACCGCCCAATCATAGTCTGCACGGTCTGCGATGACGATTTTGATTTGGTCGTGGTGTGTGAGATAATCCAAATTTTCCCACAGATTTTTGTCCGCTTCACCTGATGAGGGGGTCTTTAAATCCATCACCTTTGAGACGGCGACAGGGACATCTTTGACGGATAATGCACCTGCTGTCTCAAGCGAGATTTCATAACCCAAGCTTAATAATCTGTCCATCAAAGCAATGGCATTGGGCTGTGCCAATGGCTCGCCGCCCGTCACGCAGACACGCTTGCACGGATATTGGCTGATATGCTCAATAATCTCATCCAAGCTAAACCGCTCGCCACCGGTGAACGAATAAGTGGTATCGCAATAAGTGCAGCGTAGCGGACAGCCTGTCAGCCGTATAAAAATCGTCGGCAATCCCGATGCCAATGCTTCACCTTGGAGCGAATAAAAAATCTCGGTGAGCTTAAGCCCAGCTTGTGGGTCGGTGGTGGGGATTTTGGTGTTGCGAAGTGGGTCGGTGCTGTGCATTGTGGTTGTGTGTCAATTAAATTGGCTATTGTAACGAAATTGCCATAAAATTTCTATAAAATCATCCATATCAAGATTTAAAAAGCGTAAGCAAATATGGCAATGGCAAAAACGATGCTCGGTTACAAAAAAGTTTGGCAATTTGGCAAAAAAAGCTTTTATTTTTTAAAAAAAGGCGTATCATGCGCTTGTTTGTTTTTGCGATAAAAACAAGCATACACTCAAGTCACTGACTTGGTCATTTTCACCCATAAGTCATAGGAAAAGATAACCACGACTTAAACTTGTTAAGGCTGTTTTATGAATGCAACACCTGTAAAACCAATCATTGATGCGACCAATGAATACTACCTAACTCGTCAAAACGAGATGGAGTCCAATGTCCGCAGTTACCCACGCAAACTGCCATTGGCAATCGCCAAAGCGCAAGGTTGCTGGATTACCGATGTCGAGGGCAATGAGTACCTTGACTGCTTAGCTGGCGCAGGCACACTTGCTCTAGGGCATAACCATCCTGCCACGATTAACGCCATCAAAGATGTATTGGAAAGCGGGTTGCCATTGCATACCCTTGACATCACAACGCCGATTAAAGATGCGTTTACCGAGAAGTTGTTGTCATTTTTCCCACAAGACTTTGTCCTACAGTTCTGCGGTCCAACCGGTGCTGACGGCACAGAAGCTGCGATTAAACTTGCCAAGACTTATACAGGTCGTGATAATGTCATCGCCTTTAGCGGTGGCTATCATGGCATGACGCATGGCTCGCTTGCCATGACAGGCAACCTATCTGCCAAAGAAAAAGTCGGCAATCTGATGGCAGGCGTGCAGTTCATGCCATATCCACACGAATACCGTTGCCCATTGGGTCTAGGCGGTGAAGCAGGCGTGGATGCCTTGACTTATTATTTTGAGAATTTCATCGAAGATGTCGAAAGCGGTGTGGTCAAGCCTGCTGCGGTCATCCTAGAGGCCATCCAGGGTGAGGGTGGTGTCGTCCCAGCCCCTGCCAAATGGCTACAAAAAATCCGTGAAGTCACTGCCAAGCATGACATCGTGCTTATCCTAGATGAAGTCCAAGCAGGTTTTGCGCGCTCGGGCAAGATGTTCGCCTTTGAACACGCAGGCATCACCCCTGATGTGGTGGTGATGAGTAAGGCAGTGGGTGGCGGTCTGCCACTGTGCGTCCTTGCGATTAATAAGAAATTTGACGCATGGGCACCAGCAGGCCATACAGGCACATTCCGTGGCAATCAGCTAGCGATGGCGGCAGGCTACAATGTCCTAGAAGAAATCACCAAAAACAACCTAGCTGAGAACTCACGCATCCAAGGCGAGTTCTTACGCAGTGAATTAAAGAAAATCGCCGAAGAATATCCATGCATCGGCCATGTGCGTGGTCGTGGTCTGATGACAGGTATCGAAATCGTCGATGAGCGTAAGCCTGCCGACCACATGGGTTCATATCCTGCTGACGGCGAGCTTGCCGCTGCTATCCAAAAAGCCTGCTTTGATAATAAGCTACTACTTGAGCGTGGCGGTCGTGGCGGTACAGTAGTGCGTCTGCTTTGCCCAATCACCATCACCGCTGATGAGTGCAACGAGGTTATCGCACGCTTCAAAAAAGCCGTCGGCGAAGCATTGCAGGCGGTGCGTGGCTGATTCATCTGATTAAATCAAAGCACTGAACAAATAAGGCTTGGCATCTGATGCTAAGCCTTATTTTTATGATTTTTTATGCTACAATGATATTATTTAATCTATTGAAATGTATCTAAGGAATCTATCATGACAAATATGCAACAACGCGCCGAACTTCACCGCCGTATCTGGCAAATCGCCAACGATGTCCGTGGCTCTGTGGATGGTTGGGATTTTAAGCAATATGTCTTGGGGGCGTTATTTTATCGCTTTATCAGTGAGAATTTTGCCGATTATATTGAAGCAGGGGATGACAGCGTTGATTATGCAAGCTTTGATGATGCCAATCCTATCTTGGACGCCATCAAAGATGACACGATCAAGGCCAAAGGATTTTTTATTTATCCAAGCCAGTTATTTGTTAATGTCGCCAAAACCGCCCACACCAATCCAGATCTGAACACCGATTTGGCAAATATCTTTATGGCTATCGAATCATCTGCCAGTGGCTATGCATCCGAAGATGACATCAAGGGTTTGTTCGCTGACTTTGATACCACCAGTAACCGCTTGGGTAATACCGTGGCGGATAAAAACAAGCGATTGACAGCGGTGCTAAAAGGCGTGGCTGAACTGGATTTTGGGGATTTTAGTGACAACCAAATCGATCTATTTGGTGATGCTTATGAGTTTTTGATTTCCAATTATGCTGCCAATGCCGGCAAATCAGGCGGTGAGTTCTTCACGCCGCAGCATGTCTCCAAGCTGATTGCCAAATTGGCACTGTACGGCAAAAACAAGGTCAATAAAATCTATGACCCTGCTTGTGGATCGGGTTCGCTACTACTACAAGCCAAAAAGCAGTTCGATGAGCATATCATCGAAGAAGGATTCTTTGGGCAAGAGATTAACCATACGACTTATAACCTAGCTCGTATGAATATGTTTTTGCACAATATCAATTATGATAAATTTCATATTGAGCTGGGTGATACACTGCTAAATCCACAGCTTCAAAACGATAAGCCATTCGACGCCATCGTCTCCAATCCCCCATATTCGGTGAAATGGATTGGTTCTGATGATCCCGTGCTGATTAATGATGAGCGTTTTGCGCCAGCTGGGGTGTTGGCGCCGAAGTCCAAGGCGGATTTTGCGTTTATCCTACATGCGCTCAATTATTTGTCTGCCAAAGGGCGTGCGGCGATCGTCTCATTCCCGGGGATTTTTTATCGGGGTGGGGCAGAAGCCAAGATTCGTCAGTATCTGGTGGATAATAACTATGTCGAGACGGTGATTGCGCTTGCACCGAATTTGTTCTTTGGGACATCGATTGCGGTGAATATTTTGGTGCTTAATAAGGGCAAGACCAATGATAACCGTGTTCAGTTTATCGATGCCAGTGAGTTATTCAAAAAAGAAACCAATAACAACATCTTAACCGATGAGCATATCGATACCATCATGACTCTATTCGCTGATAAAGTCGATGTCGCCCATCAAGTGGCGATGGTAGATTATGATGCCATTAAGGCCAATGATTATAATCTGGCGGTCTCAAGCTATGTCGAAGCCAAAGACACTCGTGAAGTGATCGATATCAGCGTGCTCAATAGCGAAATCAAAACCACCGTCGCCAAGATCGATACGCTACGCCGTCAGATTGATGAAATTATTGAACAGATTGAGGCATAACTATGCAACCATTTTTACAACAGTTATTAGCAGGGCAGACGGTGGAATGGAAGCCGTTGGGAGATTTAGCTGTTATAAAAACAGGTCAGGCTGTAAGTAAGCAGATGATTTCTGATAATAGTGGACAATACCCAGTTATCAATAGCGGCAGAGAGCCTTTAGGATTTATTGACACATGGAATACAGACAATGACCCGATAGGAATTACAACTCGTGGAGCGGGTGTAGGGTCAATTACATGGCAAGAGGGTAGATATTATCGAGGCAATTTAAACTATTCTGTCACCATTAAAGATAATTTACAATTAAATGTAAGATATTTATATCATGTACTTTTGCAATTTCAGCATGAAATTCATGCATTATGTAGCTTTTCAGGAATTCCTGCATTAAATGCAAGTGAATTAAAAAAATTATACATCCCAATCCCGCCCCTATCCGTACAAACTAAAATTGCCCAAATTTTGGACACATTTACCGCTATCACCGCTGAGCTCACCGCTGAGCTTAACATAAGAAATCAACAATATCAATACTATAGAGATAAATTATTATCTGTTGATGAATTGGCAAAAGTTGGGTTTGAGTGGAAGACTTTGGGAGAAATTTGTCATTATGTTGATTATCGTGGAAAAACTCCCAATAAGGCGGAGAGTGGAATATATTTAGTTACGGCAAAAAATATTAAAAAAGGATTTATTGATTACGAAGCATCCAAAGAGTATGTTCTTGAAAGTGAATATCAAGAAGTTATGAGAAGAGGTTTGCCAAAACTAGGAGATGTTTTAATTACAACAGAAGCCCCTTGTGGTCATGTTGCTCAAGTGGATAGAGAGGATATAGCGCTAGCGCAAAGAGTGATTAAATATTGCTCAAAGAATCCCAATGTTTTAAGTAATGATTTTTTAAAATTTGTTCTATTGGGTAAGTATTTCCAAAATGAACTAAGTAAATATGCCACTGGTGGAACAGTTAAAGGAATCAAGGGGAGTGTATTGCACAAAATCGAAATCCCAATCCCACCCCTATCCGAACAAGTCCGAATTGTCGCTATTTTGGATAAATTTGAAACGCTGACCCAGCCCATCACCGAAGGCTTGCCCCGTGAGATTGAACTGCGCCAAAAGCAGTATGCGTATTATCGGGAGAGGTTGTTGGGGTTTTCAAGGATTTAAGATGAGGTTCCTAAAAAACAACTGATAAACACTCTAAAATATAGGAGAGAATCATAATGAAGGTTGATCTTACTGATAATGATTTATTTAACTTCAGTGAAATCGAATTTAACAAAAAAGTTAATTTTATTTTTGGTAAAAATGGTTGTGGGAAGTCTACAATCACTAAATTGGTAAAAGATCAATGCAATGACTATGATGTTAGAGTATTTCAAGGATTTGAGAGTGTTATTAGTGAAAATAATACTCTGGACACTGTTATTCTAGGAGAAGAAAATACTGAGATTAATCAAGAAATATCTAAAAAAGAAAACCAAATAGAGGGTATTAGAAAGGACATAGAATCCATTCGCAATAATCTCATCGATAATGGAACGGAAAATTTATGGAAAGAGTATAAGATAAAAGAAAAAGAAGTAGCAAATATAGAAAATGAGATTGATGATTTTTGCAGAAATAAAGCAAGAGAGATAAAAAATCATGGTTTGAAGATATCTTCAACATCATATGATATTGGATCATTTAAACATGATATACCATATGCCAAAGGTTTGGAAATTCAAGATATTGAAAAGCTTGAATCATTGCTGAGGTCTGAAGTTAAATCAGCTCAAATAATAAATAAACTAAACATCAATCTAAGTAATGAATTAAAGGATGTAAATACATTGCTTCAAGGAAAAGTTGTAGAAAAAACGAGATTAAGTCGTTTGGATGACAACGCTCAAAAAAGAGATTTTGCTGAAAAAGGATTAAGCTTACATCAAGCAGGAGAACAATGTGCTTTTTGTAATAATATTGTTTCAAAAGAAACATTAGCAGAACTAGAGAGTTATTTTTCAGCAGATGATGTGAGAAATTTTAAACATGAGATAGAAAATAAAATTAAAGAGTTAGAGTCTTATATCAGCGATGTTCAAAACATCAGTATAGATAGCTCCAAATTTTACGCTGACTACAAATCCGATATTGATGAAATCAACCATAAATTAGGAGACTTAAAAAATGAATATGAAATTTTTTTAAATAAATTGATTTCTGAATTAAACAATAAGTTGGCTTATTTATTTGAGGAGTGTGAAAAACTTGCTCTGACTTGTCCTGATGATATTAATTCCATCATTAATCATTACAATCAGATTGTAGATGACAATAACAGTAGCAACTTAATAAAAAAACAAACGGGTGCTCGAGATGCTCTGCGTTATCACTTTGTGAAAGAGTATTGTGATAAATTCCAATACGAAGCGAAAAAGTCTAACTTGGAAGTACATCAGAATCTGCTTCAAGTTTTAAAAAATAAAGTTGATGGTGAAGAATCAAAAATTAAAGCATGCCAAAATAATATCAACCAAATTGAAGAGAATATCAAGCAATTATTGGAAAGTACAAAAAATGAAAAAATTCTAGTTGAAAGAATAAATAAGAAATTAAAACTTTATGCCAGTTTTGAGCTGATTCATCAAGAGACAAGCAATGATTATAAAGTCAGGTGCTTAAGAAATTTAAATATAAGAAGTGTTCAAGAGCTATCCACTGGAGAGAAAAACCTGATTGCTTTCTTGTATTTTATTGAGAAATTAAATGAATTGAGTAATAACTCTCATTCAAGTAAAAGATGTGTTGTTTTTGACGATCCAATGAATTCCAATGATGATGCGGTTCAGTATCTAATTATTGAAGAATTGCAGAGATTAAAAGATAGGCATCTTCGTGATAATGAGATATTTATTTTATTAACACACAATATTCATTTTTATTTAAATGTAAAATATGGTTGCAAATATGATAAATGTAATTTTTATCGGCTGGTAAAAATTAAAAATCGTGTTAATTGTATTAATATAGATAATGGAGAAGACGATTTTAAAACAAACTATGCTGCACTTTGGCAGGAGTTACAGTTTCTTTTGAGTCAGGATGATGCTAGCCCAAATATGCTTTTAAATCCTATTAGAAGGATTATTGAAACTTATACTAAATTTAATGGATTGAATCAAAGTGATTTTTTTGCCAATACATCAGGTGCAAGAAAGTTATTCAATGTGAATTCTCATTCTATAGATGATTTAGAAGCCGAATTAAATGGAAGATCAAAACAAGAGATTATTGTGTTATTTAAAAGTTGTTTTGAAGAAAATAATGCTATAGCACATTTTCAGAAATTTTTTGGAGATAACCCATGACAACCCAAACCACCCCCATCACCGAAACCAATCACTTTATCGTACTGGATAAATACGACAAGATCGAGCAAGTCAGCAGCTATCAGACCGAGAGCGAGATGGAGCGGGAGTTTATCAGCGATCTTGTGGAGCAGGGCTATGAATATCGCACCGATCTAACGACGCATGATAAACTACTTGCCAATGTCCGTGTACAGCTAGAGCGGCTGAATAATACCGCTTTTAGCGATGGTGAATGGCATCGCTTTGTGGCAGAATATCTGGATAAGCCCAGCGAGAATATGATCGAAAAAACTCGCAAACTGCACGATGACAGTGCTTATGATTTTGTGTTTGATAATGGCCGTATCCAAAACATTCATCTACTGGACAAGACCAATCTGGGCAATAATAAACTGCAAGTCATCCATCAGTTTGAGCAGACGGGTACGAGTACGAACCGCTATGATGTCACCATCTTGGTCAATGGTTTACCGATTGTGCAGATCGAACTCAAAAAACGCGGCGTCGCCATTCGTGAAGCGTTTAATCAAATTCATCGCTATTCCAAAGAAAGCTTTAATAAAGAAAATTCGCTGTTCAAATACCTACAGATTTTTATCATCAGTAACGGCACCAACACCCGCTATTTTGCCAATACCACCAAGCGAGAGAAGAACAGCTATGACTTTACCATGAACTGGGCAAGGGCGGATAATATTCCCATTAAAGATCTTAAGGACTTTACCGCCACCTTTTTTGCCAAGAATACTTTACTCAATGTCTTAATCAAATACTGCGTGTTTGACAGCAGTAACACCTTGCTGATTTTGCGCCCCTATCAGATTGCGGCGGCGGAGCGGATTTTGTGGAAAATCAGCAGTTCGTATAATACCAAAAACTACAGCAACCCAACCAGTGGCGGCTATATCTGGCATACCACAGGCTCGGGCAAGACCTTGACGAGCTTTAAGACAGCACGGCTAGCCACAGCGTTACCATTTATCAAAAAAGTGTTCTTTGTGGTGGATAGAAAGGATCTGGACTATCAGACCATGAAAGAATATCAACGCTTTAGCCCTGATAGTGTCAATGGCTCGGACAGCACCAAAGGGCTAAAAGCTAATATTGAACTAGATGACAATAAAATCATCGTCACCACGATCCAAAAGCTCAATAATCTCATGAAATCCGAGCATAATTTGAATATTTATGATGAGCCTGTGGTGTTTATTTTTGATGAATGCCATCGCTCGCAGTTTGGCGAAGCCCAAAAGAACCTTAGCAAGCGGTTCAAGAAATTTTGTCAATTTGGCTTTACAGGTACGCCGATTTTCCCAAAAAATGCCATCGGAGCCGAGACGACCGCCAGCGTCTTTGGCGAACAGCTGCATTCTTATGTCATCACCGATGCCATCCGTGATGAAAAGGTGCTCAAGTTCAAGGTGGATTATCATAATGTCCTGCCGAAGTTTAAAACTGATGAAAACGAGCAAGATCTCACCAAGCTATCAGCCGTCGAGAACCGCAAAGCACTGATGCACCCCGAGCGCATCCGTGAAGTCAGCAGCTATATTTTGGACAGATTCCACCAAAAAACGCATCGTAATAACGCCACAGGCAAGGGCTTTAATGCGATGTTTGCCGTCAGTAGCGTCGATGCTGCCAAGCTATACTATGAGACGCTCCATGAACTGCAAAAGAGCAGCGCTAAACCGCTAAAAATCGCCACCATTTTCTCATACGCTGCCAACGAAGAGCAGGACGCCATCGGTGAGATCGAAGACGAAGGCTTTGAAGTCTCAGCGATGAATGCCAGTGCCAAAGAGTTCTTGACAAAGGTGATCGATGAGTATAATGCCGAATTTAGAACCAACTTTAGTGTAGATAGTAAAGAGTTTCAAAACTACTACCGAGATTTGGCTAAGCGTGTCAAGGATCAAGAGATTGATTTACTTATCGTCGTCGGTATGTTTTTGACAGGCTTTGATGCACCAGCACTCAACACCTTGTTTGTGGACAAAAATTTACGCTATCATGGGCTGATCCAAGCCTATAGCCGTACCAACCGCATCTATAACGCTACCAAGACCTTTGGCAATATCGTCACTTTCCGCAATCTAGAGCAGCCGACCATCGACGCCATCACGCTATTTGGCAATAAAAGCACTCGCCAAGTGGTGCTCGAGCAGCCGCTCAATAGCTATCTGGATGGCTATACTGATACGCTGTCAGGGCGTGCGCATCGTGGCTTTGTGGATATCGTCAATGAGCTGAACGAGCGATTTGGCGAGCCTGATAATATCATCACCGAAAAGGACAAAAAAGACTTCGCCAAGCTATTCGGCGAATATCTGCGTGCCGAAAATGCCCTACAAAACTTTGATGAATATCAAGCGATGATGGAGCTCAAACGCCTACCGCCCATCACCGATGAGACCGATGAAGTGGCAGCTGCTCACATCAGCCAAAGCATTCAAGACATCCAAAATAAATATCAGCTCGATGATGAAACTTTAGACAAATTACAAGCTATCCCATTGCCGAGCGAGCGCATGATACAGGACTATCGTTCTACCTATAACGACATCCGTGACTGGAGTCGTCAGCAAAAACAGGGCGAAGAACAAGCCAAATCCACCATCAGCTGGGATGATGTGGTCTTTGAAGTGGATTTGTTAAAATCCCAAGAGATTAATTTGGATTATATCCTAGAGCTGATTTTTGAGCATAACAAAAAAACCAAGGATAAAGCCATCATCATCGATGAGATTCGCCGCCTGATTCGCTCAAGCTTCGACCATCGTGCCAAAGAAAGCTTGATTGTGGACTTTATCAATCAAACCGATCTGGATAACCTGCCCGATAAAGCAGGCGTGATCGAAGCCTTTTATCAATTCGCCCAAGGTGAGCAGAAAAAAGAAGCCGATGAGCTCATCACTGATGAGAATCTCAACAGCGATGCTGCCTTGCGCTATATCGCCACATCATTGAAGCGTGAATACGCCAGCGAAAACGGCACAGAATTGAACGACATCTTACCAAAAATGAGCCCGCTCAATCCGCAATATCTCACCAAAAAACAAAGCGTGTTCCAAAAAATCGCCCAGTTTGTGGAGAAATTTAAGGGTATTGGTAATTTAAATGGGTTATTAAATAAGGAAAATGACTGATGGCACAACATCCGTTTTTAGAAAACTTACTCAATGGGCAGACGGTGGAGTGGAAGCCGTTGGGTGAAGTGGCTGTTATAGGCACAGGAAGCTCAAATCGCCAAGATGAAAGTGAAAATGGAGATTATCCATTTTATGTCCGCTCAAAAAATGTTTTGCGCTCTAATAGTTATCAGTTTGATGAAACCGCCATTGTTATTCCAGGTGAGGGAGGTATTGGTGATATTTTTCATTATGTGGAGGGTAAGTATGCCTTACATCAAAGAGCGTACAGAATTTGCATTCATGATGAGAACGTTAATACTAAGTTTTTATATCATGTTATGAGTCAAAGTTTTAAACAATACATATTGTCAAAAAGCGTGGGTGCAACTGCTACATCAATCAGAAAACCAATGCTAGAAAAATTTCTAATTCCAATTCCGCCTCTATCCGCGCAAATTGAAATTGTAAGGATGTTGGATGTAATAAACGATTTGCTTGATGAATTAAAAAGTGAACTAAATTTACGCCAAAAACAATATCAATATTATCGTGATAAACTCTTGACATTTGATGCTGAAGCCGTACAATCCTTGGCGACAGCGAGCGACAGCAGGACAGTGGTGTGGAAGACTTTGGGTGAAGTTAGCGAAGTCACTAAATTGGCTGGATTTGAGTTTACAAACTATGTTCAATATAGCGAACAAGGAACAATTATCGCCTTGCGTGGACTGAATGTGAAGGGGAGACTTGATTTAAATGATGTGAAATATATAGATAATAGTGATTTTTCAAAGTTGAATCGCAGTAAGCTTTTTATAGATGATGTTTTATTTACTTATGTCGGCACTGTGGGTAATGTTGCTTTAATTCCTGAAAATGACAAGTACTATTTAGCACCAAATGTCGCAAGAATTAGATTTTTAGATAAGAACCAAGTGCACCCTAGGTTTGTGCTGTATTATTTTCAAACCACTTTTTTTCAGTCAAAGCAAATTGGAAAATATTTAAGTTCATCATCTATGAAAAATCTAACGATGGAAAATATTAGAAAATTTAAAATCCCCATCCCACCCCTATCCGAACAAGCCCGAATTGTCGCTATTTTGGATAAATTTGATAAGCTGACCCAGTCCATCACCGAGGGCTTGCCCCGTGAGATCGAACTGCGTCAAAAGCAGTATGAGTATTATCGAGAAGCTTTGTTGTCGTTTTGATGTAGGGTGGATGTCTAAGCATAGCCAAATTATGCTACAATAGCCCTATTTTCACCAACTAGGAAATCCTGCGTTATGCCAACTTTTGACCAACATAAACAAGCCCTACTGTGCAACGATGCTCAATCCATCGCCGATTATGAATCAGCGATGGCACAGGCAACTCAAGCCGTCGCCAACTGGCTAAAAAACGACAAAATGTACACCGGCGGTAGCATTAAGCAACTTCGTTCAGAAATCGCTTTTGAGCCGACCAAAGAAGGCTTGGGCGTGCACGCATCGCTTGAGCGACTTGTTGAGCTGTTTTTGAATAAAAGCCTGAAGGTGCATCATCCGCATTCATTGGCGCATCTGCATTGCCCAACGATGGTAACAAGCCAAATCGCTGAAGTGCTCATCAATGCCACCAACCAATCGATGGACTCATGGGATCAAAGCCCAGCAGGTTCATTGATGGAAGTGCAGCTGATTGACTGGCTACGCCAAAAAGTCGGCTATGGTAGCGGTACGGCTGGCGTCTTTACTTCAGGTGGTACGCAGTCGAACTTGATGGGTGTGCTGCTGGCCCGTGATTGGTGCATCGCCAAAAACTACCAAAATAGCGACGGACAAGCATGGTCTGTACAGCGTGATGGCATCCCTGCCGATGCCATGCAAAAGGTGAAAGTCATCTGCTCAGAAAATGCCCATTTTAGCGTCCAAAAAAACATGGCAATGATGGGTATGGGATTTCAATCGGTTGTTACAGTACCTGTGAATGAAAATGCTCAAATGGATGTGGTTGCATTAGAAAAAACCATGCAAGCACTGCAAGATGATGGTAAAATCATCGCCTGTGTGGTAGCAACCGCAGGCACGACCGATGCTGGTGCGATTGATGATCTAAAGGCGGTGCGTGCATTGACCGATAAATTTGGCGCGTGGATGCATATTGATGCGGCATGGGGCGGGGCGTTATTATTGTCCAATGACTACCGTGATATGCTTGATGGCATTGAGTTATCTGATTCGGTGACGCTGGATTTTCATAAGCACTTTTTTCAAAGTATCTCATGCGGTGCGTTCCTACTAAAAGATGAGCAAAATTATCGCTTTATGCACTATGAAGCAGAATATCTGAACTCTGCTTATGACGAAGAGCATGGCGTGCCAAACCTTGTTTCTAAGTCATTGCAAACCACACGCCGTTTTGATGCATTAAAACTGTGGATGACCATCGAAGCTTTGGGCGAAGAGCTGTACGGCTCAATGATTGACCACGGGGTGAAGCTGACTCGTCAAGTGGCGGATTATATCAAGGCGACCGATGGGCTTGAGCTATTGGTTGAGCCACAGTTTGCATCAGTGCTGTTCCGTGTCGTGCCAGCGGGGTATCCTGCCGAGTTTATCGACAGTCTGAACCAAAATGTCGCTGATGAGCTGTTTGCCCGTGGTGAAGCCAATATCGGCGTGACTCGGGTGATTGATGCTCGCCAAGATGTGCAGTCGCTGAAGATGACTACACTTAGCCCTGTGGCGACGCTTGAAAATGTCCAAGCGCTACTTGCTCAAGTGCTCAAAGAAGCCGAACGCATCAAAGATGACATCGCAAGCGGTAACTACACACCGCCGATTGACTGATTTTGTTGATTAAATCAGTACAAACCGCCTTTTGCGATAAAAGGCGGTTTTGTTTTGGCTGATGTTTGTTGTAAATATAGGGCTTTAATCTTTGTGATAAATTTGCTAATTATCAAAAAGGCTTGCCCAAAAAAATCCCCGCCAAACGGCAGGGATTTTGGTTTTTTTTGGTGATTAGCCACCGAAATCATCCAGTAGGATGTTTTCATCTTCAACGCCCAGTGATTTAAGCATTGAGATAACCGCAGCGTTCATCACCGGAGGTCCACACATATAGAACTCACAGTCTTCAGGTGCTGGATGGTCTTTTAGATAGTTTTCATACAGCACATTGTGAATGAAGCCAGTGTAGCCTTCCCAGTTGTCTTCTGGTTGTGGGTCAGATAGAGCGACATGCCATTCAAAGTTGTCAAACTCTGCTGCCAATCCGTCATAATCTTCGACATAGAACATTTCACGCTTTGAGCGCGCACCATACCAAAAGCTGATTTTGCGTTTTGATTTTAGGCGTTTTAGCTGGTCAAAGATGTGTGAACGCATCGGTGCCATACCTGCACCACCACCGATGAATACCATCTCGGCATCGGTATCTTTGGCAAAGAATTCACCATATGGGCCTGATACGGTGATTTTATCACCCGGTTTTAGGCTAAAGACATACGATGACATCTTACCCGGTGGGATACCTTCAGGGCCGCGTGGCGGTGGACTTGCGATACGGATGTTGAACTTGATGATGCCTTTTTCTTCTGGGTAGTTTGCCATCGAATAGGCACGAATCACAGGCTCATCGACCGTTGAAGTATAACGCCATAGATTGAAATTATCCCAATCTTCGTGATATTCAGGGGCGATGTCGAAGTCCTTGTAATGCACGGTGTGCGGTGGCGCTTCTAACTGTACATAGCCACCGGCACGGAATGGGACGACTTCACCTTCAGGAATCTTCAATGTCAGCTCTTTAATAAAGGTTGCCACGTTATCATTTGAGATAACAGTACATTCCCATTTTTTGACATCAAAAAATTCTGGGTCAATCTCAATTTTCATGTCTTGCTTAACAGCAACCTGACACGCCAGACGCATACCGTCACGGATTTCGCCTTGGGTGAAATGACCTTCTTCGGTCGGCAAAATATCGCCGCCGCCATCGATAACTTTACAACGGCACTGACCACAGGTACCACCACCACCGCAAGCAGACGATAGGAAAATGCCTTCGTTTGCTAGGGTTTGTAGCAGCTTGCCACCTGCTTCGGTGGTGACGCTGTTGTCAGGGTTGTCGTTAATATTAATGGTAACTTTGCCACTGTTTACCAATCTTGAGCGTGCCACCAAAATAACAGCAACTAAGCTCATGATAATGACGGTAAACATGGCAACGCCGCCAAATGCGGTACCAAATTCCATGATACTTTTCTCCTAATTGCTTATAGCGACATGCCGCCGAATGACATAAAGCCAAGCGACATCAAGCCAACAGTGATAAAGGTGATGCCAAGACCACGCAACGGGCCAGGCACATCCGAATATTTCAGCTTATCACGAATGGCGGCTAGAGTTGCAATCGCCATCGCCCAACCAAGACCTGAGCCGATACCATAGACGATCGATTCACCGAAGTTATAATCACGCTCAACCATGAACAGTACGCCACCCATGATGGCACAGTTTACGGTGATCAATGGTAGGAATACACCTAGGGCATTATAAAGGCTAGGTACATATTTATCTAGGAACATCTCCATGATCTGTACCACAGCAGCGATCAGTGCGATATAGCTTAGAAAGCCCAAGAAGCTTAAGTCAGTATTTGGATAACCTGCCCAAGCTAATGCACCATCTTTTAGTAGGTATTGATAAAGTAGGTTGTTGAGTGGCACGGTAATTGCCATCACCACAACCACTGCAATACCCAAGCTGATGGCGGTTGAGACTTTCTTTGAAATCGCAATAAAGGTACACATGCCTAAGAAGAAGGCAAGTGCCATGTTTTCGATGAAAACAGATGTAATAAATAGGCTAATATAGTGTCCCATTAGTGACCCCCCATGCCTTTAGATTGTGGTTTCATCACATATTCTGCTGGCTCTTGTTGATCTTTTTTCCAGATGCGGATAATGGCAATAAAGCCTGCAATCACAAAGAATGCTGATGGTGGCAACAGTAGCAGACCGTTTGGAATGTACCAACCGCCATCGGTGGCTTTTTCGAGTAATTGGATGCCAAACCAGCTACCATTACCCAAAATCTCACGCACGGTTGCAACAAATAGCAATACCGCAGAATAACCAAGACCGTTACCAATACCATCTAAGAAGCTTGGGATTGGTGGGTTGCTCATGGCAAATGCTTCAGCACGACCCATAACGATACAGTTGGTGATGATTAGACCAACAAAGACTGATAGCGAGCGACTGATTTCATAGGCGAACGCTTGTAGAATTTGGTCAACCACGATAACCAGCGATGCGATGACGACCATCTGGACGATAATACGAATCGATGATGGAATTTTGTTACGGATAATTGAGATAAAAAAGCTAGAAAATGCCGTAACCAAGGTCAGGGCGATACACATCACCAAAGCGTTTGGGACGCTGGTTGTTACCGCAAGTGCCGAACAGATACCCAAGATTTGTAGTGCAATCGGGTTGTTGTTAAAAATCGGCGTTGTTAAGATGCTTTTGGTATCAGCCATGATTATGCTCCTTGACCAGAATCAGCTTTGTTGGCTTTTAGGTTATCCAAAAACGGCTTGTAGCCATTTTCACCCATCCAAAATTGCAGCAGATTATTCACACCACGAATGGTCAAAGTTGCACCACTGATGCCATCCACTTGACCTTCTTTGGCTGTACCAGCTTTGGTGACAGCCATCTTCATCGAACCATCTTCATTATACAGCTGCTTATCCACCCATAGGGCACGCCATGGCTCATCGGTGATACGAGAACCTAAGCCTGGGGTTTCTTTGTGTTGATAGAAGTTTACGCCCTTGATGGTATTTAGGTCTTTGTCTAGGGTCAATAGACCATAGATTTGACCCCATAGACCTGCACCATGAATCGGTAGGACAAGTTCTTCAACATTGCCATCAGCACCTTTAGCTAGATAAACTTTGCTAAATTTCGGCTTGCCACCGATACCTGCGGTGTCATTCTCTAGTGGTGTTGATAGATTTGGTGTGCGTGCAGCTTTGGCAACATCATAGCTATTGACATCACCTAGACCTGCTGCAGCAATCTCTTCATCGGTGGCATAAGCACCGGTTTCTAGATTGATATAGCGCACATCAAAACTGGCAAAACGCTCAGCAATCACCGATGTTGAGTCGGTTTGTGGGTTGAATTTGCCAGCAGCGATTAGGATGTTTTTGTTCAAATCTTGGCGCGCATTGTCTTGTTGCTTAGATTTTAGACCGACAGCAACTGCCGACACGAGCACCGAACACACCAAGCACAGTACCAACGCTGTGACGATGGTGCTTGCGTTACTATTTTTGGCTGACATTGCTTAATCTCCGTGCAGTTTGGCGTTTGATGTTGGCTTGAGTGACGAAGTAGTCAAATAGTGGTGCGAACAAGTTAGCAAACAAGATGGCAAGCATGATGCCTTCTGGGAATGCAGGGTTCACCACACGGATAACCACAGTCATAAAGCCGATAAGTAAACCATAGCACCAACGACCTGTATTGGTATGTGCTGCTGACACAGGGTCAGTTGCCATAAATACCGCACCAAACATAAAGCCACCGATGACCAAATGCCAATGGGCAGGTAGGCTCATCATTGGGTTTTCGCCGCCGATTAGGTTAAAGATGAACGCAGTCACCACCAGACCCACCACAGAGCCTGCAATCACACGCCATGATGCGATACGAGTCCACAACAGACCAATCATACCAATCAAGATGGCAAGGGTAGAGACTTCACCGATAGAGCCTTGCATATTACCTAGGAAGGCATCCATCCAAGTGATGGTGTTGCCATAGGCATCGACAAATTTATCAGGTGTTACGCCCAGTGCTGCCAAGCCAAGTGGGGTTGCGCCACTAAAGCCATCGACCGCTGTCCAAATCGCATCACCTGACATATAGGCAGGATAAGCAAAGTATAGGAACGCACGACCAGCTAGGGCAGGGTTTAGGAAGTTTTTACCTGTACCGCCAAACACTTCTTTGGCAACGACAACACCAAAGCTGATGCCTAGCGCCACTTGCCATAGTGGAATATCTGGTGGTAGTGATAGGGCAAATAGCACCGAAGTCACAAAGAAACCTTCGTTCACTTCATGGCCACGCACGACGGCAAAGATGATTTCCCATAGGATACCGACAGCAAAGGTCACGGCATAAATTGGCAAAAATTGCATCGCGCCATAAAGGAAACACGCCCAAACGCTATTTGGATCGTAGCCCGCCATATCGGTGATGATGGTACGCCAGCCGTCAGGGGTGATGCCCAGTTGTTGGATGGCGGTTAGGGCTTGAAAGCCGACATTGTACATACCCCAGAACATCACAGGGAAAGTACATAGCCAAACAGTAATCATGATACGCTTAAGGTCGATACCATCACGCACATGAGAAGCGCTATAAGTCTGAGATGACGGCTGACGGAAAAAGGTGTCAAACATCTCAAACACAGCATAATATTTCTCGTACTTACCACCTTTGGCAAATGATGGCTCCATACGGTCAAAGATATTGTGAATGAACTTCATGGTTAGCCTTCCTGCTCAATACGGGTCAAGTTATCACGCAAAATATCACCAAATTCATATTTACCCGGTGATACAAAGGTGCACAATGCCAAGTCTTCTTCGTCAAGCTCCAAAGCACCCAAATCCACCGCTGTGATGATGTCTTCGACAATCAGTGCACGCAGTAGCTGAGTAGGTAGGTAGTCTTGTGGCATGACAGTCTCATAAAGACCGATTGGCACCATCGCGCGTGGTGAGCCGTTGGTACTGGTCGTAAAGGCGTATTTTTTGCCTTTGAAAAATTGCGAGATATAGATTGGCAATTTTGAGAAACGGTTGCTACCTAGAGCAAAAAAGTGCATCGCAGGGCGTTCACGACCTTCAGCCAGTGCTGAGACTTGGTTGTGGAAACGACCCAAGAACGCCACAGCGTCAGTTGCCTTGCGACCTGATAGTACAGAGCCTGAGATGATACGGTTGTCATCACCGTTTAGCTCGTCACGAGTCAGCTCAAGCAGGTCAGCACCACGAGTGGTGCGGATTAGACGTGGGTTTTTGACCACAGGGCCTGCCAGACTGATTAGGCGATCGGTGTGGATTTTACCGGTAGTAAATAGCTTGCCGATGGCGATGACGTCTTGGTAATTGATCGTCCAAACTGTCGTACCACGACCCAATGGGCGCAAAAAGTGAATGTGCGTGCCTGCGTTACCTGCTGGATGCACACCGGTGAAACCTTGATAGATGGTTTCGTTACCTTCTGCGGTTTTGCTTACTTTCTCAGGGGCGACATCACCATGACAGACATAGGTCTTTGGTGAGAGCGTTGATAAAACTGCCAAGCCATCATTAAAAGAAGCGATTTCTTCAAATAATACCACCGCAGGATCAACCGCCAATGGGTTGGTGTCGGTTGCGGTGACAAAGATGGCGTCAGGTGTGCTATCAATTTCAGGTGAGCGGCTAAACGGACGAGTGCGAAGTGCTGTCCATTCGCCTGATGCGACCAGCTGTTCAACCACAGTGGCACGGTCAAGCAGGCTCAAATCTTCTGAATTATAGCCATTAAAGGTGATTTCGGCGGCTGCATTATCATCACGAGCGATGACTAGGCTTTCAAATACACGGCGTTCGCCACGATTGATGGCGACCACTTTACCGCTCACAGGGGCGGTATATTTGACACCCGCACGCTTTTTATCTTCGAACAACACCTGTCCTTTGGCAACAATATCGCCTTCCTTCACAAACATCGTTGGACGCATGCCGATATAGTCATAACCGACAAGTGCAACTTGAGTTGGCGTGTGTTCGCTAATTTGCTTGGATGGCTCACCTGTGATGGGCAAGTCCAAGCCTTTTTTGATGGTAATCATAAGCGGATACTTAAATTAAGACCAAAACACACCAGCACAGCAACAGCCCAAAACAAGGCTTGCAATGGCTGGCTACCAAATTTCCCTAAAAACATCCAAAGCTTGTGGCTATCAGATAGCTGCAAGTTGATTTTGTCTAAAGGCTTATGTCAATGTGTAATAATATAAGGTTTGTTACTGTAACATTACCCAAAAAGTACAATTGACACAAGTAACCTTTCAATTATACGCTAAAATGCCGAAAAATTATAGGCTTAACTAATGATTATATAGCAAAAAATAGGGTAAAACTGCATCAAAAAGCCCGATTTTGCTGATTTATATTTATAAAACTAATAAGTATATACAAGTGATGTGGACGATGATTGGCAAGTTTTTGCCTTAAACTGTTGTAAGCAATGCTAGGATAATTGCCCAAAACCTGCTAAAATGCTGTCCATTGATAGACCGTCATTAATAAGGAAAACTTATGTCTATGCTGATTATCCCTGCCATCGACCTAAAAGATGGCAAATGCGTCCGCCTAAAGCAAGGTAGAATGGACGATGACACCGTATTTAGCGATGACCCTGTGGCGATGGCGAGCCAATGGGTAGCTCAAGGCGCACGCCGTCTGCATTTGGTGGATTTAAACGGTGCATTTGATGGCATGCCTGTGCACAAAGATGTGGTGACAGCAATTGCCAAAGCGCATCCGAATTTGCCGATTCAGCTGGGCGGCGGTGTGCGTAGTCTTAGCACGATTGAGCATTATCTAGACGCAGGGCTGACCTATATCATCATCGGCACAAAGGCGGTCGAAGAGCCTGAATTTGTGGAGCTTGCCTGCCGTGAGTTTGCAGGGCATATCATCGTCGGTATCGACGCCAAAGATGGCATGGTGGCGACGCATGGCTGGGCGAATGTCACCGATGTCAAGGCGACCGAGCTTGCCAAGCGATTTGCTGATGCGGGCGTGTCAAGCATCGTCTATACCGACATCGCCAAAGATGGCATGATGCAGGGCGTGAATATCGAGCAGACGGTGGAGTTAGCTCGCTTTAGCGGTCTGCCGGTGATTGCATCAGGGGGCGTGACCAATCTTGATGACATCCATGTGCTCAAGCCATACAGCGAGCATCTACTCGGTGCGATCACAGGGCGTGCGATTTATGAAGGGACGCTGGATTTGGCGGCGGCGCAGGCACTGCTTGATGCCTAAATGCAGTCAGCTGATGGCTGATTGATTGTTAATACCCCGAATGTGATGTTCGGGGTATTTTTATGGGTATAAAGTAACAAAATCATCTTATAAACGCTTGCTTGATGAATGCTTATCGTATATGCTAAGGTGTATCAATCGGATGGATTTGCTTATCAAGGAATGATGATGAAACAACTCTTACCACTGACTCTAGCACTATTCACCGTCGGCTGTACTACCACACAGCCGACCGTTCAAGTAGGTCAATCAACCACAGAATCTACCCAGACACAGATTTTGTATTATTGGGTGCATCCAAAAAATCCTGTGCAAATGCTTGGTGTGGTATCAGGTGAGTTTTATTGGGAAAATGGTTGCATTTATCTATTGCAAAATGGCAAGAAATTCACCGCCCAATTCCCAGAACTGCCCAAAGACAGCGTTGTGTGGCATGAGCAGCGCCGCACTTTAACACTTAAAAACGCCAATAATTTATCTGAAACTGTGGAATTTTACATGGGTGACGTGATTCTTACCAATGGCTATTATTCTGCTTATACGGCAGAAAAAATTGCCAATACAGATGAGCAGGATAGAAAATGTTTATCGCCAGATGGTATGGCAAATATCGGTACAGTAAGTATTGAAAAACTTTAAAATTTAAGCTTATCAAGGAATGATGATGAAAATGCTCTTACCACTGACTCTAGCACTATTCACTATTGGATGCACAACCACGCAGCCAACTGTTCAAGCACAGCAACGGACTATCGAACCTATCGCACAGACAGTCAATCCAGTTAAAACACATATTATGTATTATTGGATTGACCCAATTCATGAAGGTCAAACACTAATGACAACATCTAGAGAATTTTATTGGCAAGATGGTTGTCTGTATCTACTAAACCAACATGGCAAACTGGCTGCTGCATTTCCTGAATTTCCAAAAGATGCTATTCAGTGGAATGAGCAGGATAAAACCTTGACCATGACCAATAAAGATAGACCGCCTAAGCAGTTTACCTTTAAGATGGGTGATGTGATTTATACCAATGGCACGGTTGTTCACAAGAAAAATATCAATATGGATGACCAAACCCCAGAAGATTATAAATGTCTTGAATTTTCGACAGGTATAGCAGCTCTTGGCACGATTGATATCGAAAAATATGATATGTCGGATAAGCGATAAGCTGTGATTGGCAAAAAATTGCAAACTTTAGTAAAAAAACACCCCAATTGTTAGCATTGTTAGCCAATTGGGGTGTTTAATTTTGATTAATGATGTGTGTGCTGACTGTGGTCGGTATGAGTGGGGTCAGTATGAGTGGCGTGTGCATCAGGCTTGGCGTCGGTGGATGGATTGGCAGGCTGATGCTGTGTGTGGTCTGTATGCGCTGAGTGGGCGGTGTGATTGCCATCTGCACTTGCTGTATCGTGCGTGCTATGGTCGCTGTGATTGGCGTGTGCACTGTGGTTGCTGTGGTCGCCATGATTGCCGTGAAGCTTGTGCATGAGTGGCATACTAAAGGCAATGGCAAGCCCTGAGATAATCATGATAGCACCGCTAAATTTACGCAGATGCAAGGTGGTGATTTTGGATTTTAGCCAAGTAATCAGCGAACCTGTTGCAAGGAGCATCGGCAAAGTCCCAAGCCAAAAAAACACCATAAACCCTGCTGCCGACAGACCAAATTGGTCATCGCTTGCTAGTCCTAGTGCCACACCAAGCGCCCCATACACCAGACCGCAAGGCAAAAATCCCCACAACAAGCCTGCAAACACCGCCTTTGGCACGGTATCCATCGGTAGCACCTTACTGCGAATTGGAGCAAGTGCGTTCCATAAACCCAAGCCTGCTTTTTCAAGCTTATTAAGCACCGGCAAGCCAAACATCAACAAGCCTGCAAAGATAAGCGCACCGCCGAGCAGATATTTTGGCAGATTGCCATTTGCCATCAATGGCGCAAAAATATGCTTACCAACGGTCGCCGCCACAAGCCCAAGCAGTACATAACTGCCCAAGCGTCCGATATGATAGCACGCCATGAGTAGCAGTTTTTTGGTGGGACTGTGTGCTTTCATCGACAGGCTAAACGCCGCCACGATACCGCCACACATCCCAAGACAATGTGGCGAACCAAGCAAACCCATGCTTAGCGCAGCAAAAATCAGTGCAAAAGTCATACGATGCCTTATTTATGTTTTGATTGTTGGATTTTTCGGCGTGCTTGGCGGTCATCCAGGATGATTTGCTCGGGGGCATTGTCCAAATCTTCAAACTGATTGGACTTGACCGCATAATAAATCGCCCAAATCGCCACCACAAATAGCATGAGACTGAGCGGAATTAATAAATAAATGCTTAACATGGCACTCTCTTAGACCGATTGGCAGAGCCTTTTTGTCGCTTTGCCCAAAATTTGTGCTATTTTACCAAAAATCCCGATTGGCATAAAGGGATTATCCGCCTGTCTGTGCATTTGGTGCAAGATTGTTAGGATAGACAGCTGACGGCGATTTGTTGGTCGGCTAAGGCAGGCGTGATGTCATTGGCGACTGCTTTGGGATTGACTTGATAAGGGGTGCTGAGTATCTCAAATAAGCGCTGCACTTCACCAAAATCATCTGTTAGGGCATGCGTGATGGCGGTGTGTGCCATGTGGTTGCGTAGCACATAGACGGGGTTGTGCGTTGTCAGTCGCTGTATCACCGCTTGAGTGTCGTTTTCGGCTTGGATAAGATGAGTAAAGCGTGCTACCCATGCTTGCCAAGTGTCTAGCGCCTTGTGCGGTAGGCCACGAGTGAGTGTGCCAAGCAGTCGGCGTTCGTGCGTATCGGCAGTATCGCTGTACATTTTATTTGCCGTATTATCCACTGTATCATCCGCCACCGCAATCAATGCACGAAAGGTATTGGTATAATCCAGCTGATAAGTTTTCATCAAATCAAGCAGTTCATAGCCAAGCGCCGTCGTCTCATCACTTGCGTTGGCAAAGCCAAGCTTATGCGCAAGTCCATCATGATAAGTCTCTTGTAGCGCTTGTTCATAGCTATCTAGCGCATCATCAATGGCGGTCGGTGTCACGCCGATACGCTGTAAATTTTTGAACACCGTTGCCAAATTCCAATAGCCAATCATCGGCTGATTTTGGTAAGTGTATCTGCCTGTGTGGTCGGAGTGGTTATTAATCCAAGCAGGGTTAAAGCTTTCCATAAATCCAAAGGGCCCAAAGTCAAGCGTCGTACCTGTGATGTTCAGATTGTCCGTATTCATCACCCCATGACTAAAGCCGACCAGTTGCCACTTGGCAATCATGCATGCGGTATTGATGGCAATTTGCTTTATCAGTGCAGGCATATCTGCCGTACCTGCCGTGCTATCGTATAGTGATGGATAATAACTTTGGCAAATATGAGTGATAAATCCTGATAAATAATCTGATGCATACATCGCCACCCATTCGATATGCCCCAGTCTGACATGACAGTCACTGACACGCAGTAGTGCAGCGGCTCGCTCCATCTGATAGCGTTGAATGGGTGTGTCCGACACCACAAAGCCAATCGCATCCGATGAGTCGATACCAAGACAATTCAGCGCATGACCGCACAGATATTCACGGATAGTACTAGCAATCATCGCTCGCCCATCGCCATGCCGAGAGTAGGGCGTGCGTCCTGCGCCTTTTAGGTGCAAATCTGTCAGTCGTCCATCATCATCCATCAGCTGTGCGATTAATAAGCCACGCCCATCACCAAGCTGACCTGCCCACTGCCCAAACTGATGCCCTGCATATGCCATTGCAATCGGCTGTAACCCATGCGGACTTTGGCTTGCCAGTGGCGTCAGTCGCCCACTGATGACATCTTGCCAGTCGTTATCGCTAAGATTGCCAAGTCCAAGTTTATCAATCAATCCACGATTTATCGCACCTAGCTTAGGCGTATCAAGTGGCATAGGATTGATATGGCGGTACAGGCGTTCGTCATGTTTATGATAGTCGGTGATAAATTTCATGGCATCTTAAGGGTGGTGATAAATGGTTTAGACAGTGTAGCACACTTTGGCTAAGTGTGATAATGCGATAAAAAAAGAAAAACCCTTTATCCAAGCGTCGGATAAAGGGTGGAGAAAAAGTGTTGCTAAAGCTTAGGCTTTGGCGGTTTTACCTTTAAGTTGTAAAAATGCCTTTTCGATACGTTCGCTGTGCGCTAGGATTTTGGCTTCGACTTCGGCAAACTGCGCTTTGAGCTTGTCATCAGCTTCTTGTAGGCGATTGGCAAATTCTGCTCGTTTTAGCTCAATAGCTTGAGCTTTTAGGGCGTGCCATTCTTCGACGGTTTTGGTAAATTCGTCATATTCAGCACTGATACGCTCTTTGAATGCCATCAAACGCTCATCCAGGCTTGGCTCACCACCGTTTACGATTCGCTCTTGGGCACGCTTAAACTGCATGGTGACTTCGGCGTGCTTGATGGTCAGATTATCGACACGCTTCAAGTCTGATGCGAGACCGATTTTTGACAAAATAGCGATAAACCATTTGGTTGGGTCGTATTGCCACCATTTGACGCCGTTACGATAGTCATATTGGAAATAATGATGGTAGTTGTGATAACCTTCACCCCAAGTAAAAATCGCCAACACGCCATTATCACGCGCGGTATTGGTATCAGTATAAGGGCGAGTGCCAATCATGTGGCAAAGCGAGTTGATAAAGAAGGTAAAGTGATGTGTCAGCACAAGACGCAATAGACCTGCGATCAAAAATGTCCCTAGCATATCACCAGTGATCAGACCTGCGATACCGACGACGACTAAGTTTGTCGCAACAACCCAAAAGCCGTAGTAGTTGTGCTGAAGGGTAAGTAGTTTGTCTTTTTTGAGATCAGGGATATTTTTATAATCATACTGACCGCTTGGGTATTTGTGCAGCATCCAGTCCATATGGCTGAACCAAAAACCACGGCGAGCCGAATACGGATCTTCATATTCATCATCGACATGGCGATGGTGCGTGCGATGACCTGAGCACCAGTCAAAGGCAGAGCTTTGGACAGCTAAGGTCGCCCCAAGCAATAAGAAATATTTGACAATCGGGTGGGCTTCATACGCCTTATGCGCCCATAGGCGGTGATAGCCTGCGGTGATGGATAGTCCCGTCCACGCCATAAAGATGGCAAAAGCCGTCCAAACAGCAGGATTGACCCCGTGTGTCCATAGATACCAAGGCACTAGGATGATTGCCAGTAGTGGCGTAGATAAAAGCACGATGGCAGGCACCCAGTTGATGGGCGCATTTTTAAAGGCTTCAGGATTGCGTTCGATACTCATAAACGAAGGTTACCTATAAAATTGGGCGACAAACTTAATGCTTTCTCCAAAAAGTTTGCAAAAACAGCGATCAGTATTCCAAATATTTTGGCAAAATGCCATCAATAGCCTATCAATGACACTGCACAAAGCTTGGTGTGACAAAGGTTTGTACGCAGTGACCGCCTTTTATTATGCTATCATACTTCCTATAAAAAGTGAACAATTATTCACATAAATTTATGGGAGAAATTGTAACTTTGTTACAGTATCGTACAGTAGAATAACTTGGTCATATAGATCTCAGCATTATTTGGCATTAGAAAATATTTGTAAAATAAGCGCATGTTGATAATTAAAAATTGATGTCAAGACAAGCTTGGTTTGCTATAATTTGCTGGTTGAGTTTTTGAGGAATGAACTATGTCCAACCGCAAGGAGTTGTACAATCTTCGTGAGGCACGGATTTTGGAAACTGCAGAGCAGTTGTTGCTTGATTCTGGTGAAGGTGATTTGACGCTAGACAGCCTAGCGATGCAGCTTGATCTGGCCAAAGGAACGCTGTATAAGCATTTTTCAAGCAAAGATGAGCTATTGATGCGTATCTTGATTGATTTTGAAAAACGCAAATTTTTGATGAATGATGTCAATGATGGCGCAGGGGCGGGCGTGGCTCGATTGGTGCTACAACTGCTAAACTTACCGCATCGTGCGATTTTATTTAATCATATCGAAGAGCGGCTATCATCAACGGCTGTGGGTCTAAATAAACTGTTTGGCGAATTGTATCAAGTGCGCCGTGAACGATTGGCTCGGCTATCGAATATTGCTGAGACTTATTTGGCAGAACAAAATAGCGGCATGACCACGAGAGACTATCTGGCGACGATTTATTCGGTCGGGCAAGGTGGGGCGAGTTTACTTAATTCCACCTTTTATCAGCGGTATCTTGGTCGCCGAGACACGCTTAAGCAAGCACTGGTGAAGCAGATGCTTGATTTGCCACGCTTATACCCAAAAGTCGATAGCGCTGAGCAGGATTTACAAAATGCGCAGTTTAGCACCGAGCTAAATGAAGAAGTGGACATCGAAGAAATCGCCGATGCGATTGGTGCTCGGGTGGAGATGAGTATTTAGATGAGCGTTTGACAGTTTTTTTGACTGTTTAAGGTGTGAAAAAAATATCCCCGACAAGCATCGGGGATATTTTGTGTATATAATCAAAGATTATACATCTTCTTCTTTATATTGTGGTACTGGTGCTTTAAAGCCACGAGTCTTGATACCTAGCCAGATAAAGCCAAGTGCTGCCCAGAATAGACCAACTTTAAGAGTCAAGCCATCAACTTCTAACCACATTAAGAATACGCTAATAAAGCCAAGTACGGGAACAATAATGTAATTAAATACATCCTTTCCGTTTTTAACAAGCTTATTGCGGAATACATAATGGAAAAGTACCGAAATATTAACAAAGCTAAATGCAGTCAATGCACCAAAGCTGATTAGGTTGACGACAGTGTCAAGATTGATAAAACCTGCTGTTAATGCTACAGCGCCTGCAATTAAGATGTTATTTACTGGTGTGCGAAGTTTAGGGTGGATTTGACCAAAAATCTTGTTGCTGATTACGCCATCACGACCCATCACATACATCAGACGAGATACGCCAGCGTGTGCTGAGATACCTGATGCCATTACGGTAACAATCGCAAAGCCCAATACCCAACCTTGGAATACTGCACCGCCAACTGCCAAAAGAATTGATGGTTGCGTACCTTCTTCAACAGCTTCTTTGAAGTAGCCAACAGCTTCATTTGGAAAATACAGCTGCATAAAATAGGTACTTACAATAAAGATAATACCAGCGATTAGCGAGGTGAGGAACATTGCTTTTGGTAGAGTATTTTTAACATCTTTAGTTTCTTCAGCCAAGCTTGATAATGAGTCAAAGCCTGTAAATGAGAAACATAGGATGGTTGCACCTGTAATTACAGCTGTGATAGATGTGGTATCATTCCAAAAAGGAGTTAGGCTCCATAATTGGTAGGCGTTGGTCGGATCGATTGTACCATCAGCATTGACGCCACCTTGAAGATGTTGGAATGTCATGAACACAAAAATAGCAATGATGGCAATTTGGATGAATACAATCCAACTATTGAAATACGCTACCACTTTTGAACCAAATAGGTTTACACCTGTCATTAATGCCGTCAAACCAATCACCCACACCCAGTGGTTTACTGATGGGAATAGTGCTTCTAGGTATAGCACCGCAAGGATGATATTGACCATTGGCGATAGCAGATAGTCAAGCCAGCTTGACCAGCCCACCATAAAGCCCATGCTTGGGTTGATGGATTTTTGGGTATAAGTATAAGCAGAACCTGAAGATGGATATGCGCGAATCATATGACCATAACTGAGAGATGTCAGCAAAATGGCAATTAGGGCGAAAAAGTAGGACATTGGTACATGTCCAAAACTTTCTTGCGAGACTTGACCAAAGGTATCAAGTAGGGTCATTGGTTGGATATAGGCAAGACCGATGATGATGACATGCCAAAGACCAAGGTTTCGCTGCAGGCGAGCGACATTCGGGGTAGGTGAAGTATTCAACGATGGTATTCCTTTTAAGTGTGCAAAATGCAGCCAACACAAAAGAGAACTAAGCTTCATCGTATCAAACGCAATCGTTTGAATTTGGTTCGATTAGGCTATCTGCTCCAAGAATTAAAAAAAGTAGGGTTGAAAAAATGGGTATCAAAATTGCTAGTTTGTAACAAAAATCAATACCCATGTAAGTTCTTGTGAATTTTAGCCCAAAAAAAGTGATTTGTCAGCAAGTTTTTTGGTAATTTGTTCAATTTTCACCAATTTTGGCAAATTATTTTGTAAAAATTGATGAAAAATTATCCCAATGTGCTTTTTTTATCCATCACCCGCCCTTTAAGGTCAGCCCACGACCGCCATCCACTGCCAAGATTTGCCCTGTGATATAGCGGCTATTGATCATAAACAGCACAGCACTAGCAATGTCATCGGGTGTGCCGATGCATTTGAGCGGCACAGAGTCTGTCAAGATGGCTTGGGTTTGGCTGTTTAGCTCGGGATTTTGGTCGTCATTAGGAAAGATATTCACCCCAGGGGCGACGCCATTGATGCGGATATCAGGCGCAAGCTCAAGTGCCAAGCTCTGTACCATCATGCGATGCCCCGCCTTTGCCATATTATAAATCGGATAACCGACAAAGGGCTTGGCATCGGCATGAATGTCAAGCAGGCTTAGGATACTGCCTTGATTTTGTTTAAGTTCTTTGGCGAATGCGTGTGTCAGTAGTAGCGGTGCTTTGGCATTGGTCAGCATCAAATCCTGCCAATGCGCCATCATCGTCTCGTGCGTGCCATCAAATGGCGTGGCATAAAAGCTCGACGCATTATGCACCAAGACATCCAGTCTGCCAAAGCAGGACAGCACTTGTTCTGTAAACTCATCAAGCAGCTGACTGTCATTGACGACATCCAAGCTTGCGCTGATGGTCTTGGCAGAATTGGGACGAATGGCGTTCAGTCTATCTGCCAAGGCGCAAGCGTCATCATGGCTGTGATGATAGTGGATGATGACATCGTAGCCATCGGCGTGTAAGGTGGTGGCGATGGCTTTGCCAATTCGCTTGGCAGCACCTGTGATGAGTGCGGTTTTGTTCATAATTGATAAACACTAATTTAAAATATAAAAAATTGTCAACGCATTTGCCATCTGAAAATTACCAATCAGTCCATACAGTGCCTGTGTGCGTAGGCGTGTCAGCTCATCGCCAATGGCTTTGCCAGTAAGTGTGCTGTCTATATTTGCCATACCAATAGACTGATAGCGACTGATGGCATCAGCTAGCCATGCCTTTGGATAAGGCATTGATTTATTTTGATAAATTTCACAAGCATCATACAGCGACATCAGTAGTGTATCATCTTTATGAGCTTTGGTATGCTCAATCACGGTGAGTAGCTGCTCGGCGGTGATATTTGGCAGGGCAAGTAGTGTCGCACGATAATGAATAAACGCATGGATAAACTGACCGATGGCTTTTGGGACATTGAGCCGTGTTAGGCAGTCATTAAGCCCATTGATGTCATCGCCAAATACCGAAAACAGCATCGCTAGGCGAGTGGCAAGCGGACTATTTGCTCGGCAAGCGTTTTGCAATCTTGTCATCATCGCTTGATATGTGTCATAATTTGCCAATCGCTCGGCAAGTGTCGGTAATAGATGCGCCAAAATCCCAAGTCGGTGCAAGCAGTCGATATAATGATAACCATGTGGTTCGGCAATCGCCCGAGCTGTCTCTTGCCAAATGCGTTCACGGCTTAGATGTGATAATTCGCCTTGGGCGGCGATACTTTGCATGAGTGCCTGCGTGTCATCATGGATGACAAAGCCAAGCGGGGCAAAGCGGGCATAAAAGCGAGCCACTCGTAGCACACGCAAGGGGTCTTCGCTAAAGGCGGGGCTGACATGGCGTAGCACTTTGGCGTGCAAATCATCGAGCCCGCCATAATAATCCATCACTTCGCCTGTGATTGGTGTGTCATCAAATAAGCCTGTCACTTCGATGGCAAGTGCATTGATGGTCAAATCTCTGCGTAATAAGTCATCGGCTAGGCTGACATCAGGGCTTGACTGCACGCTAAAGGCAGTGTGCCCTGTGCCGACTTTGCGCTCAAGGCGGGCAAGTGCGTATTCGGCGTGCGTATCAGGGTGCAAAAATACCGGAAAATCCGCACCGACTTGGCTAAAGCCATGAGCGAGCATGGTGGCAGTATCCGTGCCTACGACCATAAAGTCCTTGTCCTTAACAGGTAGTCCAAGCAGCCCATCACGCACTGCACCACCGACCAGATATACTTTCATGCTATTTTTTCCGATGATTGTAAGAATGAGATGGATTTACTATAGCAAGATTTTTATAAAAAAACCAATAAAAAATGCCAGCGCTTAGGCTGACATTTTTGGCGCTTGGCAGGATTACTGCGCAGCTTTTTGAGCTTCGGTCACCGCAACCGCAGTCATATTGACGATACGGCGAGCGGTCGATGATGGTACTAGGATGTGTACCGGTTTTTCTGCGCCTAGTAGGACAGGGCCGATAGCTGCTGAGCCAGTCGCCGCCTTGATTAGGTTAAAGGCGATGTTGGCAGCGTCAAGCGTTGGCATGATCAGCAGGTTGGCTGAGCCATTAAGCGTGCTAAATGGATGGTTCTCTTCACGCAGGCGAGCATCTAGTGCGGTATCGCCGTGCATTTCGCCATCAAATTCAAAGTCCACATTCATCTGAGTCAGTAGCTCATGCACACGGCGCATCTTGATGGCTGATTCTTTGTTTGACGTGCCAAAATCAGAATGTGATAGCAACGCTACTCGTGGCTCAACACCAAAGCGACGCACGCTCTCAGCTGCCAAGACAGTCATCTCGGCCAGCTGTTCGGCGGTTGGGTCTTCGTGAATATATGGGTCAGCGATGAATAGGGTGCGGTTTTGCATGATGACACCACTCATGGCGTAGTAGTCGCTCACGCCTTGACGCTTGCCAATCACACGGCGGATGTAGTTCAAGTGCAAATCGTAGTAACCAAAAGTACCACACAGCATACCATCAGCATCACCTTGTTCAACCATCATTGCACCAAGTAGCGAGCTCTTACGGCGCATATCACGGCGAGCCAGCTCTTCTGAGATGCCTAGGCGTTGGTTGTTTTTTAGGTAGTACTTCCAGTATTCATCGTGCTTAGGATTGTTATTCAGATCCACGACTTCGACATTATTACCGATCGATAGGCGCAGGCCTAGTGCATCGATTTGGGCTTGGATGACATCAGGGCGACCGATTAAAATTGGTTTTGCCATGTTTTCATCGACGACGACTTGAACAGCACGCAGAACATTCGGGTCTTCACCTTCGGCATAGACGATGCGTTTTGGCGCTTGTTTGGCTTGGGTAAAGACAGGCTTCATCGCCAAGGCTGAGTTATAGACGAACTCAGATAGGGTTTGGCGATAGGCATCAAAGTCTTCGATTGGCAATGTTGCCACGCCAGAATCCATAGCAGCTTTGGCGACAGCTGGGGCGATCTCTAGGATTAGATTTGGCTCTAGTGGGCCAGGGATTAGGTATTCACGGCCAAACTTATTGCCCATATCGCCTTTGACTTTTTCGCTCTCGCCGATTGAGATTTCGGTATGCGCCATGGCTGCGATAGCGTGTACACAAGCGATTTTCATCTCTTCATTGACGATGGTCGCACCAACATCTAGCGCACCACGGAAGATGTATGGGAAGCATAGGGCATTGTTGACTTGGTTTGGATAGTCAGAACGGCCTGTTGCCATGATGACATCTGAGCGAGCAGCGTGCGCAAGCTCTGGCATGATTTCAGGCGTTGGGTTGGCTAGGGCGAAGATGATTGGGTCTTTTGCCATGCGTTTGACCATCTCTGGGGTCAAGATACCTGGACCTGACAAGCCTAAGAAGAAATCAGCATCGCCGATGACTTCGTCAAGGGTGGTGGCATCGGTATCTTGGGCGAAGCGTTGTTTTGATTCGTCAAGATTTTCACGGCGGGTATTGATGACGCCACGAGAGTCTAGGACGAAGATGTTCGAGCGGCTCACGCCCAAGGCAATGATCAGCTCAAGACAGCTGATGGCAGCAGCGCCTGCACCTGAGCAGACGACTTTGATTTGGCTGATGTCTTTATTGACGATTTTTAGGGCGTTCAATAGTGCAGCGGCGGCGATGATGGCGGTACCATGCTGATCGTCATGGAAGACAGGGATATTCATGCGCTCACGCAGTTCACGCTCGATCTTAAAGCATTCTGGCGCTTTGATGTCTTCTAGGTTGATACCACCAAAAGTCGGCTCAAGACTTGCTACCGCTTCGATGAACTTATCAGGATCATTTTGGTTAATCTCGATGTCAAAAACATCAATACCGGCGAATTTTTTGAACAAAACGCCTTTACCTTCCATCACAGGCTTCGATGCTAGCGCACCGATATTACCCAGGCCTAGTACCGCCGTACCATTGGTGATGACACCGACTAGGTTGTTACGCGCGGTATATTTGGCGGCAAGTTTTGGGTTTTTTTCGATTTCAAGACATGGGACAGCTACACCCGGTGAATATGCTAAAGCAAGGTCACGCTGGTTGGCGATTTGCTTGGTTGGGGTGACTGAGATTTTACCTGGGCGTGGGTGCTCATGGTAGTGAAGGGCAGCTTGTTCAAATTGCTGTTTTTGCAACTGTGCATCAGTCAATGATGCGGTATCGTTTTCGATTGTCATAATCCATTCCGTCTTTGGTAAGTTTGCCTAGGCAAACGGGTTTTCATGTGAAATGTGTATAAAATTTATCAGCATTTTAGCATGATTTTAACAAAATAACGCTGATAAATTAATAAAAAATAGTAGGGTAACTTTTAACTTGTGCGTTCATACTTTTTCGTTGAGTAGGCGTGCAGCATCCAGCGCAAAATAGGTCAAGATACCATCACAGCCCGCTCGGCGAAATCCTGTCAAGCTCTCAAGGATGACCGCTTCGGTGAGCCAGCCGTTTTGGATGGCGGCCATGTGCATGGCGTACTCACCCGAGACTTGATAGGCATAAGTTGGCACGCCAAAGTTATCTTTGACTTCTCGCACGATATCAAGATAAGGCTGACCTGGCTTGACCATCACCATATCAGCGCCTTCTTTGATGTCTAGGGCGACTTCGTGCAGGGCTTCGGCTCGGTTGGCAGGGTCCATTTGGTATTGTTTTTTATGGCCTTTTAGGTTGCCACTACTGCCGACGGCATCACGAAACGGCCCATAATATGCCGATGCATATTTGGCAGAATATGCCATGATAGCTGTATTGACAAAGCCAGCTGACTCAAGCGCATCACGCATCGCACCAATACGCCCATCCATCATATCGCTTGGGCTGATGACATCGGCGCCTGCTTGGGCATGGGCTAGGGTTTGCTTGACGAGTGCTTCGGTGGTGATGTCGTTCATCACATAGCCTGTGTCATTAATGATGCCATCTTGACCATGCGTGGTATAAGGGTCGAGCGCCACATCAGTCATCACAATCATATCAGGCACAGCATCTTTGATGGCACGCACCGCGCGCACAGCAAGCGTATCAGGATGATAGGCATCTTGACCATCAGCGGTCTTAAGACTAGGATTAATCACAGGAAAAATATCAATCATCCGCACGCCTTCGGCAAACAGTGCCTTGACATAGTCGATAAGTAGGTCAATCGTGTAGCGATAGACATTAGGCATACTGGCGATGGCTTGTTTTTCGCCTGCGCCTTCGATGACAAATACAGGAGCAATCAGATGACAGGGGGCTAGATGCGTCTCACGCACCATCTCACGAATGCCGTCGCTGACACGCAGGCGACGCAGGCGAGTATTGGGAAATTGGCGATTGAATGTGTACATAAAATACCCCTTGTAAGAAATATGGTGCGCAACTTAGTGTAAGCAACTTGGGGTATTATAACAAAATTTGGCGTAAAAATGGCGCTTTTGTGAGATATTTTTATGAAAAAAATATTATAATATTATAAACAAAATAGATAAAATCATGCCAAGTGTAAAACAAGTGGGCAATTTAATGAATAAAACTTACTCACTCAAAACGACATTTCGGCAAATTCACGGCATAAAGCACGGTTTTCGGCGGCAGGGTAGCTGGCTGTCCATGCACGGACATTGTGCAGGACGGCACGATAATCTCGTTGCATCGATAGCTGACGCAGGCTTTGTTGGGGATTGCTTGAGCGTGGCATAAACTGACGCAGTTGGCGATTATAAGCCTTGTCAAATCGCACTCGCTGTCTTTCGTTTAAGACTGGTGGGCAAATTTCTGATAGTACTTGCACCAAGGCAAGCTCGTATTGGCTGACGGTGAGATAGATGTCTTGGCTGGCAGGCTGAACGCTTGAGATTCGCTGATAGCGGTTGTTGTTTGCGCTAGCTGCCGATTGATAAAACGCCACGCCAAGCATCAGCACCAACAATAACGCAGACCATGACAATGGCTTGGGCGCAATTTGGCTTGAGCGTGTGTCAGTCCGAATCATAGAAATTAAGGTGCGTTCAACAGCTTGGTTTTTCATCATAAGAATCACGAAAGAGTTTGGAACTTGCTTATGATACTGTGTTGAACAAAAAAAATCCGCTTGTTAAGTGTATGTGTATTGTAGATTTTATCCAGTTTTAGCAACACTTGGGAAAAATTTAGCCCAATTGTAAGCAGTTTTTGGCAAGAGTAGGCAAATGGTAATATTTGCAAGCTGTCTGAAAAACTGTGCTAAAATAGCGAAAATTTTTGTTGTGTGATGCCAAACCATGCTAGACAATCGCCTAATCGACCCAAATACCAAAAAAGAAGATGCCACCGACCGTGCCATTCGCCCAACTTCTTTGGCTGATTATATCGGACAGCCTGATGTCAAAGAGCAGATGGGGGTATTTATCCAAGCGGCGCGCAACCGTGATGAAGCGCTTGACCATACGCTGATTTTTGGCCCACCAGGACTTGGCAAGACGACACTTGCCAATATCATCGCTCGTGAGATGGGGGGTAATCTGCGTTCGACATCTGGCCCTGTGCTTGAGCGCGCGGGGGATTTGGCGGCGATGCTGACCAATCTTGAAGCAGGCGATGTGCTATTTATTGATGAAATTCATCGACTTAGCCCTGCCATCGAAGAGATTTTGTACCCTGCGATGGAAGATTATCAGCTGGATATCATGATTGGTGAAGGGCCGGCGGCTCGCTCGATTAAGCTTGATTTACCGCCATTTACACTGGTGGCGGCGACAACACGAGCGGGGCTTTTGACATCGCCACTGCGTGACCGCTTTGGGATTGTACAGCGACTTGAATTTTATAATGTGGCGGATTTGACGACGATTGTTAAGCGTTCGGCTCGCTTGATGGGTGTGCAGATGGAACATAACGGCGCAACCGAAGTGGCTCGCCGTAGCCGTGGCACGCCACGCATCGCCAACCGCCTATTACGCCGTGTGCGTGATTATGCCGAAGTCAAAGGCAATGGCATCGTCACCGAGCAATTGGCATCAGCAGCACTGGATATGCTTGCGGTGGATAAGCAGGGGCTGGATCAACTTGACCGTCGTTATTTGATTGCGCTAAAAGAGCGGTTCAATGGCGGGCCTGTGGGTGTTGAAGCACTGGCAGCGGCACTTGCCGAAGATCGTGGCACGCTCGAAGATGTCATTGAGCCGTATCTAATCCAACAAAAATACATCGACCGCACCCCAAAAGGGCGGGTGCTGGCTGAACTTGCCATTCGCCAAAATATTGTCGATGCCTTGTAATTACAAAAATACTAGGGCAAATCCAAAAACTTTGCTATAATAGACTGTTTGCCGATTGATTATCGGTGTTTTTTTGAGTGATTGAGCTATGATGAAATTTTGGCAAATTGGCAGTGTGGCGCTCATATCGATGTTGGCATTGAGTGCGTGTAATGGCGATGGCGAAACTGCAACGACAGCAACTGCAAAAAGCAAGCAAACAGCAACCAGCACCACCCAAGATGGTGGCAAGCAGACGCAAGAGAATAACACTCAAACCAGTAAGCAAAACCAAGCAAAATCATCGCTTTGTAATAATGAGCTGATTGTCAAAAGCTATCAAGCCAAGCAGTCCAATGTCCAAGTGCGTGGCTGCGGCAAAGTCAAAGCACTCTTGACAGATGACAACAAAGGCAGTCGCCACCAAAAATTCATCGTCAGTCTCGATGGTCAAAAACAAACCATCTTGATTGCGCATAATATCGACCTTGCTCCACGAGTGGATGCGCTTGCTAAAGGTGATTGGGTGGATTTTTATGGCGAATATGAATACAGCGATAAAGGTGGTGTGGTGCACTGGACGCATCATGACCCAGCTGGTCGCCATCAAGGTGGCTATATCGAATTTCGTGGACAAAAGTATCAATAACTCATTGAGCGTTTTTTTTAGAGTATTAATGATGAAAAAATCTGTTTATGTATCTAAGCTTTCTGCATTGATTGGCTGTGGTGTGATGAGTCTCAATGCATATGCAACTGATCCTGTTTCTGCCCAAATCCCAGCGGTGCAACCAACTGCCATGCCTAGCGTGCCACCAGCGGATGCGCCGCCTGCTGTGATCGATCGAGCTCGTGGTGAGCAGCTATTTTTGGAGTGTGCATCACTAAACCACGATGCAACTCGGTTGGCATGTTTTGATTCGCTAGCACAAGGTCAAATACCAAATATCACAAGCCCAAAGCGCCAAATTGCCCTGTCAGATACCGCAAAAAGTGCCTTTAAGGGTGATTTTCAGGTTGTCTATGCTGATGAATCAAAAAGCATTGCTAAGCCTGATGAGCTACCAACATCTCAAGAGCTAGAAGCGGCAGCTGATAGATATTCACCGCTTAGCTTAGCATTTGACTTGGATAAGAATAACACAGGCCTTTGGCAAGCACGCCCGCATAATCCTATGTATGTATTGCCATTGTATCTTAATGCCAATCCAAACCGACACCCACAGACGCCATCTCGTGAGCAAGTGGATTATAGCCAACAAGAAATGCAGATTCCTGAAATGAAGTTTCAGTTATCAGTCAAGGCAAAAGCCGCCGAAAATCTACTAGGTACAGATGCTGATCTATGGGTTGGTTATACACAGCAGTCGCATTGGCAGGTGTATAATTCTGATCATTCTCGCCCATTTCGTGCGCACGACTATCAGCCAGAAGTCTTTGTGACGCAGCCTGTGAGCGCTGATTTGCCGTGGGGTGGTCGCCTGCGTATGCTTGGTGCTGGTGCGGTGCATCATTCTAATGGTGAAGAAGGTGATATGTCTCGTTCATGGAACCGTGCTTATCTGATGGCAGGCATGGAGTGGGGTAATTTGACAGTAATGCCACGCCTATGGGCACGCATCAATAACGAAAACACACGAGATGATGACAACCCTGATATCACCGATTATTATGGCTATGGCGATGTCAAATTCCTATATCCTGTCAATGGTGGTAATGTGTCAGGTACTGTCCGCTACAATCCTAGCACCAATAAAGGGGCTGTACAGCTAGACTATGTGCACCCGATCGGTAAAGGCATCAGTGGCTATGTACAGCTATTCCATGGCTATGGTCAATCCATCATCGATTATAATGCCGAAACCACAGGGGTGGGTGTCGGTGTGATGCTCAATGACTGGATGGGTTTATACTAAGATGGTGTGTGTATGATGTCGCCCAAATCTCAGCAGACATCATCACCAAAAAAGCAGGTTGCCAAGCCTGCTTTTTTGTATAAATTTTCGTCAGTAGCGCACCCAAAACTACCCCCATATTTGCCATCACTGTGGTGTGCGATGTGGCTGCGCCGTTGTGTCATCTGTCAGCAGCGGCATGCTTATTTTCGGTTGATTTGCCAAGTATGCCAAATGCAGATACCGCTTCGGCTGGCACCTAGGGTTATCGAAGTGGCAGGCGAGCCATCACTGCGATTACGCCTATATCCGATGAGCTATTATCAATATCCCATTAATCGTATTATTCATCAGTTTAAAGAAAATGAAGATATTCAAGCCTTGCTTGCGCTGATTGCGTTGATTCGGACATTGCCAAAGCCTGTCGGCTGTCATGCGACAAATACCGCCATCGTCTCCATCCCTACGACTCAGACACGCATACGCCGTCGCGGATTTAATCCGACAGATATACTAGCAAGGCATTTGGCACATCATTGGTCTTTACCTTTGTATTATGGTGTTGCACGCCGAGATGGCGCACGGCAGCAGCGTGGGCTAAATAGACAGCAGCGACTTAATAATATGCAATCGGAATTTTGGGTTAGTGACGCCAAGCTACCGTGTCAGCAGTTGATTATTTTTGACGATGTAGTGACAACGGGGGCGACATTGACCCAGATGGCAAGCTGTCTAAAAGCTGAATTTCCATCTGTCAAGCTGATGGCAGTATGCCTTGCGCATGGCTCTATTGAGTTTGGACTGCCTTATTTATGAGATATTTATGAAACGCTTGGATCGCCAATTTGGCATGAGCCTGCTTGAAGTTGTGGTGGCGTTATTGATTTTATCCATCGCTGTGCTTGGGTTTTTGGCGGTGGGGTCAAGATCACTATTGGGTAGTGGCCAAGCTGATTTTCGCTCGCAGGCAGTGACATTAATTAGTGGGCATTATGATGCTGTACAGTATTTTGATGAGCATCAAAAGCGTATTTATGTCCAGACATTGGCGCAAAGTATCGGCAGTGCAAGTGATATTGATGATTATATCAGACAGGTACAGGCGGTACACATCGAATGTCAAGCCGCTTGTTCTAGAGATACTTTGGCAAAGCTTAGTGCTTGGCAGTTGGCACAAAGTGCAGCGACGGCACGCATGACAGTCTTGGCCAAAAATTGCCAAACTGGTATCTGCTGGGCGCTAGCATGGGGTGATGATGCGCCACAGATCATCACTGATTGCTTTAATCCTGTACCAAAAAATAGTGCTCATTGCTTTGTACTGGGGGATGAGTGATGCGCTCAAGTCAAATGGGGTTGAGCTTGATTGAGCTATTGGTAGTGCTTGTACTGGCACTGCTACTAAGCCTTGTGATGGTTGGTGTCTATCGCACAGGGTTTGATGGTAAGGTTCGTGCACAAAATATCGCCATGCTGATGGATCAAGATGTCTCCACGGTCACGATGAATGAACAGCTGCGACTGGCAGGCAGTGGCATCGGATTATTCACGCAGATTCAGCCAAGTGCAGTAATCACTCAGCCAACCCAAATCGCTATGCTTAAGTTTCAAGGCTTGTCATCTAAGTGGCTTAGTCAAAGTCGTCATGCGGATGAGCCACCGCATTTAAATCATTTGCCATCTGATCAACTGACCATCTGGTATGTCGCACCGATGGATCTGTGGGATTGTGAAGGTGATTTGGCGCTTGGTCCACGAAAAGCACGGCTAAAAGACGGTACGATGGCGATGATAGATGGTCAAGTGGTGATTGAGCGCTATTTTGTGCAAGCTGAGAGTGATGGTAGCTTGTCACTGCGATGTGATGCTGCGCACTTTGTGACAGATGTCATCGATAGAGATGGCACTCGTGATCGTCGTGGCGTTGGAGCATCTTTTATGACTGCGATCATTGATTCTGCTGTCTCGGGTCGTGGGGCGGTGACTCAGCCTTGGGTGCTAAAAGATAGCAGTACAGCAGGCGAGATAATACTGCCAAATATAGATGGATTTTGGGTGCAGTTGTTGGTTGGCTCACAAGCTCAGTCATCGCAGGTCGCACAGATGCGTATTCATGAGTATCAATCTCAAGCCGATGGACAGCCGATATTGGGCGTGCAGTACGCCATCATCAGCCGTGCATCTCTTGCCCAACAAGGTGTACAAGCAGCGCCAATCAAAATCTTTGATCAAACAATATCACCACCTGACGATCAACTGCCACGCCGACTACACACGGCATCACTTTACTTTGATTCGGTGGTCATGCCATGAGAAACCCAAAAACTCAGCAAGGATTCGTGCTGATCGCTGTGCTGATCTTGGTGCTAGTGATTAGTACCATCGTGATGATCATGCTAAATCAGCAAAACTCAGATGTCAAATCTGCCGCCCAAAGTGCACAGCGTGCTAAGCAACTGATCATAGCCAAACAAGCGACAGCCGAGATTTGGCAAACGCCACCATCGCATCTATCGCAGATGGTGATGTCGCCCAATACATGGCTTGCTAAGCTTATGCACCAAGCATCATCTACGCACGGTGGTATCACAAGTTTGCATGCTTGCGGTGATTTGAGTCGCTCAAATATCGGATATGGTGATGGTCAATATGATGGTATGAGCATGCAATGCATCGACAAGCTTTGGTGGTATGGCTATGCTACCGCCATTGATGCTTCGCATTATTTGGTGAAATCTCATCAGCATCTACAGGCGATGCCAAATGACCAAGCTGATACTACTTCACCAACAGCAGCGAAGCAGTTGTTTTTTCAAATAGACCTGTATGCTGTAGCGATGACTTCTATTGTGTCAAGCTGTCAGGCGCAGTCCATGTATCAGCACCAAGCGCTCAGATGTCTGATTGATGCAGGTGTACATGCCAAAAGCATGGCGATGCAGTGGCTAGCCATCACAACTCAAGCGCCAGATATGCCATCACCAACGATCAAGATTATTCCCATCAAAAAGTATGAGCTCAGACTCGTGCGTGACTAATCATGAATATAAAAATCAGCTCAGTGTACAACCGTTTGATTTTTAAAATAAAAAAAATGAAACACATCCACAAATCTTACCAAAAGTAACCAAATGTAAATAAAATTGCAGCTTTGATGAATCTGGCAAGTATTGTTACCTAATGCAGGTTGTTCTTACAAAACTACCAATAAAAAGCGAGCCAAATGGGTGGTAAAAGGCGTGGTTATTCCCTAAAATGTAACCAATGATGACAAACAAACAGTTTGCTATCAGTAAGACGAACAAAACCAAACCCATATTAATTGCTTATTTGGAGAGAATTATGAAAGCAATGAAACTATCTTTGATCGCTGGTGCGGTAGTACTATCAACTTCTGCAATGGCAAATGTTGTAACTGATACAGCATCTAATGTTGCTACTGGCACTGTTAATGTTGTAAAAAACACTGGCTCAGCACTAGTTGACGGTGGTCGTACACTGGTTAAAACTGCTATCAACCCAGCAGCAATCAGCGTTGAAGCTGGTACTCTAGGCTACGGTGCAAACGTTGCTTGGGCAGTAAACGAGAAGACTTCATTGGTTGCTGGTTGGACTGGTGGCGATGTTACTGATCTAGTTGGTGATGACTTCACTTCTCGTGGTGTTACTTATCAAGTTGACACTGATCTTAGCAACCCATACCTAGGTGTACAAGTACGCCCAGCAGCGAACTGGTTCACTGTAAGCGGTGGTATCATCGTTCCTGACAATGATGTAAAAGTAAAAGCATTGGGTGACAATGGTACTTATAAGATCGGTGGCGAAGTTTACCAAGCGACTGATGTTGGTGGTCTAAACGGTACTCTAGAGCATCGTAACAAACTAGCTCCATACATGACTGTTGGTTTCCGCCCAACCATCAACAACAACTGGGGTGTGTTTGGTGAAGTTGGTGCTGCATACATGGGTGATACTCGTGCAACTATCGAAGCTGATGGTACAGGTACTATGACTGCAGAAGCTGCTCAACAAGTTGCTGACCAAGCAGCTGCTGAAATCGAAGACAAAAACTGGGGCCGTTGGGCACCAATCGCAAAAGTTGGTGTAACTTACCGCTTCTAATCACGATCTGATCGTGAACAAAACGATGCTACAGTACTGTGGCATCGTTTTTTATTGGCAGAAAAGAGTTTTTGATAAATAAATTGACAAAACTAAGATAAATACCCTAACATATTGCCAATTTCAACTCACAAATATCCATGAGTATAAATTATGAAGTTTGCAATTTTTTCAATGGTGAAGAACGAAGCTGATATTATTGAGTCTTTTGTAAGGCACAATCTAAATTTTGCAGATGAGATGTATATTTTAGACAATGGTAGCACTGACAACACTTTATCTATTCTAAAGAATTTATACGGTGAAGGTTTGCCAATCCGCCTGTTTCAAGATACAACACATGGCCATAGACAGCATCAGATACTATCAAATTTAATGCAACATATCCAAGGTGATACGGATGCAGATATATTTATGTGTTTAGATGCTGATGAATTTATTAGCATCAGCCCCAATTCCCCCCCCCAATATAGGCTGAACCAAAAAGCATTTTTTGATCAGCATTTACAAGCGGTAGCCCGGTATGGCGTCTGTGCAATGCAATGGGTGAATTATTTGCCGAATGACTCATGTGAGAATCTTGATTTTATTAATTATTTTGACGATTTTGCAAGATGTCAGATGAGTGTACCTGAGCATCAAAAGGTGATTTTTTCTCGAGATATGCTTGCTAAAGTGGTACTTGCGCAAGGAAATCATTTTTTGAGTGATAAAAATACTCAACAAAAAATTCAACATTTGGTCTTTCAAGATATTGTACTCGCGCATATTCCGATTCGATCAGCAGAGCAAGCTATAAGTAAAGTGCTAACCACGGCCATCTCTGTTAGTAGTCGTGAGATGGGAATGAATGAATCATTTCACATCTTTAATATGAAAGAGAAAATTATTAATAATAACTATACATTGGCTATCGATGAGTGTCGAGAGTTGGCGCATTATTATGGCTTGCCAGAGTTTTATCGTGAGCAGGTGGTGCTAGGTAAGGGCAGAATTAATGATGTCTATATTGAGCATAAATATTTAGATTTAATCAATTTAAGCATTGTCCACAATTTAAGAGAGCAGGCAGAAATTTTTGCCAAAAAGACCAAAGATTTGACAATGGCTTTGGCGGCAAAAGAGCAGGAATTAACCACAAGCCATCAGAGAATTTGTGAACTTGAGCGCTTATTAAAGCAAATCTCCCAAATGGGTCGGAAATATGGTTAATCCATTTGAAAAATCGCCGATAGATGTAAGCTTGGATTGATATAAGTCATATAGCCATCGTGTAGTGGGATAATGCTGTCGTTTTGTGGATGAATGTGGGCTAAATATTGTCCAAAATCCACGCCCATACCCTGTGTCAGCGTACCACCGTTTAGCTTAATCCATGATTCTTTTAATTGCCACAGGATTTGCCGATAGATGGCTTGAGTGTCTGCTGGATAATTTTGTAGATATAAATTTTCATGATGGCTAAAAAACCGCTTTGCCACCGCCTGCGTAATCGCTCGCTTTTCTACATCGACACCACATGGATAAGGACTGATAATTAGCGCCACGCAGTCTGCCGAATGGCTAAAGCTGACAAATTCCTGCGCCAGACTACCTACCATCAGCCGATAAGGAAAGTTGTCATCAGATAGTACACTTTGTTTACCCAATCTTGATAATACCAAATGCAGTAGCTCACGCACGGCAGACGACTGTAGAGATTTATCCGCCGTTGTCATCTGTGCATATGCGATGATGGTGGATTGAGATTGGTATATCCAAGGGGGGTGAATGGGCGACATGGATGGTGGCTATTGAATAAGATTTAGACAAAAAAAAGCCCAAATGAATTGAGCTTTTTTTGGATAGGGTGAATTAATACGACAATTCGGCACGGCGATTTTGTGACCATGATGCTTCGTCTGAGCCTGTGGCGACAGGGCGTTCTTCACCAAAGCTGACAATCTCAACATTAGCTTCTTTGACACCTTTATTCAGCAGATAACCACGCACCGCAGCAGCACGACGCTCGCCCAGTGACATATTATATTCACGGCTACCACGCTCATCGGTATGACCTGCGACCAGTACACGAGCGGTCTCATTGGCGGTCAAGAATTTGACTTGTTCATCCAAGATGGCAGCGGCTTGTGGCTTGATGGCATCAGAATTATAGTCAAAATGCACAAGGCTAGGCAGATTTGCGGCGGCTTGTTTGATGGCGTCTGAATTATTCACCAAAGCACCACCAGTATAGACTTTGCCTGTGTAGCCTGCCATTTGATTTGGTGCGACAACCACATCATTGGTTTGGGCTTGTTTGCTTGCACAGCCTGTGGTAATCGTAAGGGCAGGAATCATCGCAAGTGCGACTAGTTTTAGTCCGAAGTGTTTCATAGGACACCTTTGATTATTATAATGCAATCTTGGTTGCATGATTTGTTTTTGGAAAGTAAATGCACTGCCTATATGATGACAAATTTATAACAATTTGACAAGTGATTTTTGCATTGGTTGTCTAAATCGTTGCATTTACTACAACAAAACAAAGATAACGGTGGATTTGCTTTCATAAAAAAGCAATTTTTGGTAGTATGTTGTGTTATTTATCTACAAAAGAGTATATCTATGAGCGCCGAACAACCGACCAAAATTTATCTAAAAGACTATACACCGCCAAGCTTTGAAGTAAAAAAAGTGGATTTGGATATTCAGCTATTTGATGACCATGCCACTGTCGATGCTACCCTTGAGATGACCCGCCGTCATGAAGGTGAGTTGGTGCTGTTTGGGCGTAGTCTTGAGCTACAAGATATTCGCCTAAATGGTCAAGTGCTTAGCGACAATGCCTACAAAAAAGACGATGAATCGCTGACCATTCTAGATGCGCCAAATGATGCTGTGGTACAAACTCGTGTGCGTATCACCCCGCAGACCAACACCACGCTTGAAGGCCTGTATCAGTCAGGTCAGGGCGATGAGCTGATGTTTGTGACGCAGTGTGAGCCTGAAGGCTTTCGTAAGATTACCTATTTTCCCGACCGTCCTGATGTCCTGACCGAATACACCACACGACTTGAAGCGCCAAAACGCTTTAAAACTTTGCTTGCCAATGGTAATTTGATTGAGTCAGGCGATGTCGGTGATGAGCGTCACTTTACCATTTGGCATGACCCAACCAAAAAACCCAGCTACCTATTCGCCGCTGTCATCGCCAATCTAGAAGTGCTAAGCGATAGCTATACCACCATCGAAGGGCGTGATGTGCTGCTTGAAGTATATGCCACAGCGCATGATATTGATAAGTGCCATGTCGGTATGCAGGCGCTCAAAGATGCGATGAAATGGGATGAAGATAACTATGGGCGTGCCTATGACCTTGACCGCTATATGATTGTGGCGACCAGTCAGTTCAATATGGGGGCAATGGAAAATAAGGGTCTGAATATCTTTAATACCAGCTGTGTGCTGTCAAGCCCAGAGACTACGACCGATGAGCGTAGTTTTAATGTCAAATCAGTGATTGCGCATGAGTATTTTCACAACTGGACGGGCAACCGCATCACTTGCCGTGATTGGTTTCAGCTGTGCCTAAAAGAAGGTTTTACGGTATTTCGCGACCAAAGCTTTTCGGGGGATTTTCGCTCAAAAGCAGTACAGCGTATCGAAGATGTGGCAATGCTACGCTCGGCGCAGTTTGCCGAAGATGCAGGGACGTTAGCGCATCCTGTCAGACCAGAGAGCTTTGTTGAGATTAACAATTTTTACACCATGACCATCTATGAAAAAGGTGCAGAAATTGTGCGTATGCTTGCTAATTTACTTGGCAAAGATAAATTCCGTCAAGGCACGGACGAATATTTCCGCCGTTATGATGGCATGGCGGTGACGGTTGAAGATTTCTTGTCCGCCTTGTCGGTCGCTGATGAGCGAGTGTCGCTATTTATGCCGTGGTATCGTCAGCCGGGCACGCCTGTGCTGTCAGGCTCATCTCGTGTTGATGGCGATAAAGTGGTGATAAGCCTTGCCCAAAAAACTCGCCATGTGCCAAATTATGATGCGCCGATTGCACTGCCTATCCCTGTGGGTACAGCGATTTTTGATAGTGTGACAGGTGAGATGTTGGCAAGCGATATGCTGCTATTGACCACAGACAGTGATGAGTTTGTCTTTGATGGCATCAAGCTTAGCGACGGTGCGCACCCTGTGGTGTCGGTACTGCGTAATTTCTCTGCGCCGGTGAAGCTGGATTTTGATTATACCGATGAAGATTTGGCACGCCTAGTGGCGTTCGAGACCGAAGGCTTTAACCAGTGGCAAGCCTTGCAAAGCTTGGTCAATCGTTGGCTATTTGGCAATAGCGATGATGCAAGCATCTTGACCAATGCGTTAAAAACAGCTGTTACTAAGCTTAAAGACACCGACCTGATGCTTGCTGCTCGTTTGTTTGATTTGCCAAGCGAAAAAGAGCTTGCGATGGCGTATGATACCGACTATGACCCTACAGCGGTCAAGGCACGCCGTGATGCGCTCAAATCACTGATTGCACAGTTGCTGTCTGATGTGGCGGGCGAGTGGTATGCGTCGCTTGGCAATGAAGCGTATGCTGATACGCCTGATGCTCGTGGCCGTCGATTGCTAAAAAATGTCCTACTTGACCTATCATTGACCGCAGGTATCGATGGTGCGGATGCGTGGGCGTATGCACAGTATGATAAGGCATCATGTATGAGTGAGCGACTGGGTGCACTGACAGCGATTATTCATCATAATCTTGAACAAAAACAAGTATTTATCGAGAATTTCTATGAGCGATTTAGCGATGAAGATTTGGTGATTGATACTTGGTTTAGCGCCCAAACTTCATCAAGCCATACCGGTGTCGATGAGATTGCCCGTCTCATGGCTCGTGATGATTTTGATTGGAATACGCCAAATCGTGTGCGTGCGGTGCTCGGTGCGCTCGCTGCCAAGCCAGTTCAGCTGTGGAGCGAAGCAGGCGTGGCATTGTATTTGTCAGCGGTGGAGCGACTTGACGGCAGTAATCCGCTTTTGGCGGCTCGTCTATTGACGGCATTGGCTCGTTGGCAGACACTATCTAGTGAGCCAAAAGCAGTGGTCAAAGCCAAGCTTGAACACCTGCAAACCAAAGCCAGCTCAAAAAATGTGCTTGAGTTCTTGGGCAATATGCTAAATGGCTGATGCTTGGTTTGAGATGACTATAAAGACAGGTTTGCGCCTGTCTTTTTATTTTTGTCCTGTAGATGATTGTTGAGAATTATAAAAAGTGTTATAATGATTTTTTTATTAAAAAATTGATTAACACAATGATGAGTATCTGATGAAAGGTAAGATTTTAGATTTTTCGGTGGCGCAAGGCGGTGGACTGATTCTAAGCAGTGATGGCACTCGCTATTTATTCAATGCTGACCAGTGGCATGGTCAAAGCTTGCCAAAAGCAGGGCAAGATGTGGATTTTAATATCGATGATACGCACAAGGCGATTGATATTTATCCTGATGTCTATGCGATGCCTGCGCAGAGTCAGACGGTGGCGAAGCTTGATGAGATTGGTAATAAGGTTGGTGATTCGTTTAATAAATTTGCCACCGATATCAATAACAGCTTGGTCAAAATCAACAGCAAAGAAACGCCTGCGACTTTTGTGGATTATGCGGTGCAAACCATCACCAAAAATTATGCCAATTTTAATGGGCGAGCTCGTCGCAAAGAATATTGGGGCACGATGCTTGTGTATATGATTGTCGCTGTTATCCTGTCCATGTTGATGAATATCACCTTTTGGATATCAGAATATTTGTCGTACTTTTTTGTGCTTGTGGCGTCGATTTTTTATTTGGCGACGATTGTGCCAATCATTGCGCTGACCGTGCGTCGCCTGCATGATGTGGATAAATCAGGCTGGTGGTATTTTATTTCGCTTGTACCGCTGATTGGTGGGATTTGGCTATTGATTTTGCTATGCACCGAAGGCACTCGCGGTGAGAATCAATTTGGTGCTGACCCAAAGATGCTTGAGCAATAACAGGGTGCGGATTATCGCAAGACGGGTTTTCGCCTGTCTTTTTTTATTGGCAAGTATTATCGCCATTATGGGGCGAAAATGTTACAATACGCCAATTATTTATGCCAATTTTTGCTAGTATTTTTCAATGATGACACCCGTTGCCCCGCCACTATATTATAAAGTCGCCATCAGCTTACTTGCGCCCATCTATCGGATGATGGTCAAGAAAAAATCTCGCCACAGACCAACCTTGACTCGTGAGCTGGGTGAGCGGTTTGGTGAGCGGTATCTGCCTGCACCAAAGGCAGATAAGGGGGTGATTTGGTGTCATGCTGTTTCATTAGGTGAGCTAAATACCGCTTATCCATTATTAAAAAAACTGCTCGATGCTGGCTTTGGCTTATGGATTAGCAGTACCACGCAGACGGGCTTTGAGCGAGCGAGTCGATTATTCGCTGATGAGATTGAGCAATCACGGGTGTCGCATAGCTTTGTGCCTGTGGATAGCCCTGTGGTGATACAGCGGTTCTTGGCTCATGTAAAGCCTGTGATGACGCTGTTTATCGAGACTGAACTGTGGGCGAATACTTTATATGAACTAAAAAAACACAACATCCCTGCATTGATGGTCAATGCCCGCCTAACGGACAAATCTTATCAAGGCTATGCCAAAATCACTAAGGTCAGCCGTAGTATGATGGCAAATTTGGATAAAATCATTGCCCAAGATAGCGACTCTGCCAAGCGGTTTTTGGCACTTGGGGCGAATGATGTGCAGGTTGTGGTGGTTGATTCGCTCAAATGGGTCAGCCAAAGTGGACTAACCCCTGCCAATCAACAGCTTGCCAAGACAATGGCGGATGTGATTCATACTGCGGGCAGGCGAGCAGTGTGGACGATGGCAAGTACGCACGATAGTGAAGAGTTGTTGGCACTCACTGCACATCGTCAGTTCATTGATAAACTACAAACCCTGTCCAATCAACAGGCTAACCCATTATTAATCCTAGTGCCACGCCATCCCGAACGCTTTGATGCGGTGTATCAGCTGTGCTGTGAGATGGGGCTTGTGACCGCTAGACGCTTGGCAAATGATACCATCACAGACCGGACGCAGGTGTATCTGGCGGATACGATGGGTGAGCTGATGGCATGGTATCAGCTGTGTGATGTGGCGGTGGTGGGTGGCTCATTTGTGCCTGTGGGTGGGCATAATCCGATTGAGCCGGCAAGTCTTGGCAAGCCGATTATCATGGGTAGCTATGATGATAATTGTCATCTATTGACCAAAGAGCTGCGCAAAGTGGGTGCGCTGGCGCAATTGGATGCCACAGATGCACAGGTAGCAGATAAGCTTATTGAGGCGCTGGTACAGACCTATGTCTATCGCTGGAGTGGCGAGCAGGGCGAACGACTTGTCAAAGCCAAGCAATCAGCACTGACGCATCAGTTTGATGAGATTATGAGCGTGCTACATCATACAGAGAATGGGCATGGATTATGAATATTATCTTATTAAACCCAAGCGACATCACAGGTGAGACAGTACTCATCAATGACAAGACGACCATCGCACATATCCGCACAGTGCTCGGGGCAGGCGTGGGCGATACCCTAAAGGTCGGCTGTCGTCATGGGCTCATCGGTACAGCCATCATCATGCGAATGGGTGATGATGGCATTCATCTGGGTATGCTTAGCCTTGATAAATCACCACCGCCGAAGCTGAATCTGACCGTCATATTAGCACTGCCCCGTCCAAAGGTGCTACGCCGCCTTGTGATGGATATGACAGCAATGGGGGTAAATCGCATTGTGCTTATCAATAGCTATCGCACGGACAAATCCTATTGGAGCTCGCCATTATTAAATAAAATTGATGAATACATTACCGAAGGGCTACAGCAGGGCATTGATACCGTGCCACCGCAGATTGTGATGGCAAAGCGGTTCAAGCCCTTTGTCCAAGACGAGCTACCTGTCATCATCGGTGATGGTAAGGCGCTCGTGGCGCATCCTTATGCGGATATCGGCTTTGGCACGGTGGTGCAAGATGGCTTGCCGAGCGTGCTTATCGTCGGTGCTGAAGGGGGGTTTATCCCTTATGAAATTGAGCTATTAGGCAGTGTCGGGGTGCAGGCGGTGAGTCTGGGCAGTCGCATTTTACGCACTGAATCAGCGGTCAATGCACTGCTGGGTCGATGGCTGGATTGATTTGGCTGACTGACTAATTAGCTACCTGATTGATAAGATGGCAAATTGTCAGCTTGATAAAGTTGTAAAGTTATCATCGGCATATCAATCTTGGCGTATCACTTCATTAACATTAACGATGAATCAGGGCATTTGCCAAAGTCGCCCCAATAATCAGTGCCACACCAATCATCTGTAAGGGTAGTAGTGGCTGACCAAGTAGCACAATCGCCAAGATAATCGCTGTCAATGGCTCAATGATGGTAAAGACCGATGCCGTCGTGGCAGGTAGTTTATTGAGCGCAGTCATATACAGAAAAAACGGTGCAATCGTACCAACCAGACTAAGCCCAATCACATAAACCCATGCCTGCATCGGTAGCGTCAACACCGTCTGATAAGTGGCAAAGGTCTGGGGTAAAAATAGCAGGGCAATCGCACTAAATGCCACCGAGCTAAAAAACACCATCTGTGTCGAGTGGTTAAACGACATCGCTTTTTTGCCCAAAATGCCGTACAGCGAATAGCATAGCCCTGACAACAGACCGACCGCCACGCCCATATTCAGGCTAAATGTATCACCTGCCATCAAGCACGCCACACCGATGACGGCAACGATGGCAAGTAGAGCGGATTTGAGCGAGATTTGCTCGCCTAGGATAAGCTTGGCAAGCACAAGGCTAAACACAGGCGCAGTATAAAGTAGCGCCACCGCCATGCTGACACCCACCTGACTGACCGCATAAAAATAACACAAAGTCATACCAAGCACACCGATGAGCGACTGCACGATTAGGCTGAGCCATTCTTTGGCACGCATGGTCAAAAAGGTGCGATATAAGCTTGGCAATAGCACAAGCACCATCATGCCAGCGGTAACGATGCGCAAGGTGGTGATGGCAAAGCTATCTAGCCCAAGCCTGCCAAGCTGTGTCGAAAAAATCCCCAAAGTCCCCCAACAAATCCCCGCCATGATGACTTGTAGCGAGCCGATGAGTAGCGTGCGGTTTGGGGTGGTGGTTGTATGCATGACTTGGTTAATTATTCATCAAAAAGGGAAGTTAGCATAGCATAACTTCCCGATATTACCAAGTCTTATCAATCACGCATCAGCGGACAATGCGAATGCTTGACTGGTCGTTAAGCGTGCCATTGACGGTCGGGTAATGACTGTTTGGCTGATAAGTATTGCTTGGTTGATAAAAACTGCTTGGCTGATAGCCTGTGCCTGATGATAGCGAGATGATGTCATCTGCCATCAGATTGCCCAGCTGTGTATAGCCTGAATGGGTAAAATGCACACCATCTTTTGATGCTTTACCACTATTAATCCAACCTTTCATCGAGCAGCTGCCACCCATTGCACCTTGCCAATCCCAAAACAGGGTTTGTAGGCTTTGGGCGGTTTGGCGTTGCACTTCTTGGATGTCACTGAGTTTGCTTGGGCGTGTGCCACATGAGCCAGCGGTGTTTTTGAGCGCTTCAGGGGATGAGACAATCATGATGGCGCTGTTTGGCGACGCTTTGCGAATTTGGGCGATACGCTCTGTCAGCACTTGGCGTACACGCTCAGGCTCGACGCTGTTGTAGGCTTCGTTCGTGCCGTAGGCTAGGATGATGAGATTGGGTGCGACGGTGGCAAGTTCATTTTGCCATGCCGTCATATTCCAGCGACTCCAGTGTGATAGCTCAGCGCCATTAATCCCGAGTGATGATACGGTTGCACCTGTGCCATTGGCATTAAACGCCCACCAGCCACCGATGGCTGTATCACTCATAGTGCCATTGGCGGTGATGGTGAATGGTAGCTTGGCATGGATTTTGGTAGTTTGCCAAGTGCCGTTTTTGATGGGTGCTTCGAGTGTGAAGCGATTACCATCGGCATCAACACCGCTAAGCACACCATCATACGCGCCTTGTTTGATGCTGACGATGATGTTTTGGGTGGGTTCATTGCGTTTGGATTTGATGGTGAGTGTGCTACCTGCACCATTTGGCTTGGCAATCAGACCGCCTAGCGTATAATCTTCGCTCGTGGTGCGACGGCTAGACACAGGCGTCCATTGATAATTGTCATAGCCAAATCGTGCCATGCGTTGACCGCTAAAATACATTGGCATCGCCCAGCCCATACCGCCGTTGCCATAGTGAGATTGTAGGCTTGAGCGTAGGGCGTCGGTCATGCTGTCGCCAGCGGTGTGTGAGTCGCCAAGCTGTACGATATGCACCTGTTGATTGTTCAGTGCTTGTACCAATTTGTCTGTATTTGGCTCGCCATAATTGGTCAGATAAGTCGCTTGAGCGTCAAGGCATAGGGCGGACACGAGCGTGGATAAGGCAAGTTGTTTTTTCATGACAGTTACCATTAACACCAGTTGCCTATGGCAAGATGGTGAGTTGTTGTTGAAGGGCTTCGGCAATCAATTTTTGTCCTTGGACACTAAAATGAATACCGTCGGAGCTACGCATTTTAATGGTTTCGCCATCTTTTACAAGATAATCATTGTAAACATCGTTACTCGTACCTAACAATTGCCGAGCATCAAGCGTCAGCACATGATGGGCTTTGAGCTCTTCTTGCATGACTTTATTCAGATAAATCATCTGCTCATTGAGCTGTTGTTTTTTCATGTTTGGCGGTGTAATCCAAATCACCTTGACGCCACGACTGTGTGCACTTTGGATGATACTTGCCATGCGAGCGCGATACGACGCTTCCCATTCAGGTGTTTGGAATTTGAGTCGGGCTTTGGTTTGTAAATCAGGCATATCCCACGGGTCATTTGGGCCCAAAAATACCGCCAAGATTTTGATATTGGCATTGCTTGCCAGTGTCTCTTCGATGGTTTTTGGCCAGTCAAAGAAACTTGGATAAGCCAGTCCCGTGCTTTGTTTGCTTAGGTTTACTGATTTGATATTGTAATTTTTTTGTAGGTATTGCTGAACGTGTGGCGCAACCCCTTGCATCATTGAGTCACCGGCAAAGAAAATCTCATCGCCGGTTCGAAGTACATATTGGTTCGCCAGCTCTTTTTGGCGATTTTCTTCGGCAAGCTGTGCTTGTTTGGCGGCTTCTAGCTCAGCTTTGATTGCCATTTGCACCTTGTATTCAGGTGTGTAGGCATATTGCTCATTAAAATTGGTGGCAATTTGCTGATTATAGGCGACGATTTGGTCGGTAAATTGCCCGTGTGCCGCATACAATGCATTGCCAATATCGCCACCTTTTGCCCATAGGCTATATTGGCTGAGTGGTGCAATTGGGCTTTCACGGTGATAAGTTTGCAAAAAATACGCATTCACCGAATTTTGCATAATCCAAATGCTCAGCACGGCAAATAAGCATAGCACAAACAGCAAATAACTGATGGTTGAGCTATGGTCATAAGGCGGTTCAATCTCGCCAAGTTTGATGTGTTTTGGCTCAGGATATTGGCGGTCGCTCACGGGTTTTTGGGTAGATGGATTAGAAGTTTGCATAAATAAATCCTGGAATGCCTGATGGTGCAAAAATAATCACGGTCATAAGTAGCACAAAAATCACAGGAATGAGCACGATTTTTGGGATACGAGCGCCAATCTTGACGATGCTTGGTGTGGCTTTGGTATAAAGCGGATACAGTAGCCACGCCACCAAAAAGATAGACAGCATATAAATCGGATTATCATTCCAGCCGACATTGGTGTGGTTGTACACAAGTGCGCTAAAAATCCCCATCGCTTCTGCCCAAGTGGTCGCCCGAAAAAAGACAAAGCAAAGGCTGACAAAGGTGACAGTCACAAAAATACCAATCACTTTGCCAAGCCAGCTGTGATTATATAGGGCATTGCGGGATGATTTGGCATCCATGCCGAGATAATTTTGGCATAGCTTATCGGTGCAGTTAAGCCAAATAATGGCAAGTCCGTGCAAAATCCCCCAAAGCAAAAAGTTCAAGCTTGAGCCATGCCAAATGCCTGATAAACCCATCGCAATGAGTAGGTTTAGCTGTGTTTTGGCAAAGCCACTGCGACTACCACCCAGTGGAATGTAGATATAATCACGAATCCAAGTCGATAAGCTAATATGCCATCTGTCCCAAAAGGCACGGATATTGTGGGCAATCAGCGGTGCTTTGAAGTTCACCGGCAGGCGAAAACCAAGTAGCATACCAAATGCCACCATCATCTCACTATAGCCCGAGAAATCTAAAAACAGCTGTAAGGTATAAGCATAAATCGCCACCAGTACTTCTAGGCTGTGGTACTGCATCGGATTGGTAAAAATTGGATTCACCCAATTATCCGCAAGCCAACCTGCCAGCCACCATTTTTTGATTAATGCCAATAAAATCAAGCATAAAGCGATGGTGGGGAATAGGATACGTCGTGGCGACTGCGTGCGGATTTGGGCGCTCATACCGCACGGCTTGCCTTCGATATCTGTCAGACCTGATGCGCTTTTGGCACGAGCAATCGGGCCTGCACTGATCGTGCCAAAAAATGACAAATGTGTCAAAAGATCGGCAAAGCCAAAGGCGGGTACTTCTTTTTCGTCATAATAGCGGCTAACCATATAGCTGATCGCCTGAAATGAGTAATAAGAAATCCCTAGCGGAAAAATGATGTTTGCCATTAGTCCTGAGCTATCAAGTTGTAGCGTTTCAAGGGCAAGCTTGATCGACTCACGAAAAAAGTCATAGTATTTAAAAATACTCAACTGCACAAGCGTGATGACGATACCTGTGATAAGCCAAGGCTTTTTGCGTTCGCTTGTCGCCATGAATTTTGTAATAAAATAAACAAAAACAGTGTAGCCAAACAATACGCTAACCGCAACAATTCCTGCCATCAGATAGATGATCACATAGCTTGTGAGTATTAGTAGGATATTTTGCCACTTTGGTGACTGGCGAAATGCCCAATATACTGCCAAAAATACGATGAATAATAAGGCAAATTCAATGGATAAAAAAGAAAACATACACGGATGCTCGATGAATGACTAATTTAAACACTTAAATGCCTAAATTGTATCATAAGGTTATATTTTTGTTAATATACCAAGTATCAAACCGCATTATGTAGTTGTTTTGTATAAAAAAATCACCCAATCATGGATGTAGATTGGGTGAGGATGAGCAAAGAACGGGTGATTTTTTGGCTACTGTTGAGTTTGTTTTTGGCTAATGATATGCAAATAGCGACCCATCAGACGAAACGGCATCTGCCTTGCGTAGCGTAGCTCCATTGCGACGATGTCATCGGGATTGTTGAGTCCGCCACGCTTTAGCGGTGCATAATCCGAAAACACCCGAATCCCAGAGCGGATGGTGATGGTATAGCCATGATGTGTCAGCCAAGATTCAACTGCTTCGGGGGCGACAGGGTGATTGGGCGTCAGGCTCTTGTCATCGGCAGGGCGGGGCGTGTCAAGCTGATAAAAATTCCCCATCACAAGATTGCGATAAATCAGGCTAGCTGGATTATAAAAGCACAATGACAGCACGCCATGATCTGCCAAATACCGATCAAAAAACGCCATAATCGCTTCAGGCTCGCCAAGCCACTCAAGCACCGCATGGCACAAAATCATATCAAATTTTTCATCGCTCAAATGCTCGGGCAGCGCTTGATAAGGACAAGCAATAAAACGCAGATGGTCAGGATTGATAGCCATCTGCATCGCACTGTCTTTGGCTTTATCAAGCATATTGACCGAGATGTCATTGATGGTGACATGATGATTGTTGGCAAGCTCAAGGCTAATCTGCGCAAGCCCTGCACCAACATCCAGCACCCGCAGTGGTCTGCCAAGCGTTTGGCTAAGCTCACCGATGGCATCTGTGATGTCCTGCGTGAGTACCGCCAAGCGGATACGACCTTTGAGTCCGCCATAGACTTTTTTGGCGAAGTGGTCAGCGATGGGGTCAAAATTTCGGTCAGTGGCTGATGTCGTCATGTTAATGTTTTGTAAAAATTAAACGGATAAGTGTATCAAAACTTGGCAAAGGGGTGCGATTTTATCCAACTATTGCTATAATGCAGTGATTTTGCCAACTTGTCATTATTATAACACAGGCAAGTGGCTTTTATTGATTGATCATCACAAAGAGCAAGGTTATGAAAAATTCCACCATCAAATTTATCAGTGCGAGTACTGTAGCATTGTTGGCGTTGGCAGGTTGTAGCAAATCTGACGAATCGGCTGAGAATCTGCCTGTGGCTGAGCCTGTGGTCACCCAAATCACTGCCGTGTGTGATGATCATAGCCTAAAAAATCGCCTAAATGATGCGCTGCAATCAGCACTACTCGATGCATCATTGTCTCGCTTGACGGGTATGTCAGAGCTACAGATGCAAGATATGGAAACTAAGGTGCGTAGTCAGCTTGGCACGGTGAGTTTTGATTTACAAAATGTCAGCAACACCGATACAGGCTGTAGTGCAGATGTCTATATCACACCATCAGCACAAGATATGATGGCGGCGGAGAATCTATTGGCACAGCGTAACATCAACCTTGCTGATCATATCAAAGCTGCAGGTGGTGAGCTGATCGCAGGGCGTATCGTAACCCAAGGCGTGACTTATAAGATTGTGGATAATAAGGCGGTACTGGACAATCCACAGCACCCGATTTTTGGTGCGGCGGCGGATGCGCTGGTAATGGCTGCCAGTCAGATGGATGCGGCAGCTGCGGCTGATGCAGGTGCGATGGATGCCGCTGCCGTCGCTGCTGCGGCGGTTGCAGCACCTGTGGTAGCGATGCGCCCGCAGGTGATTGATCGTAGCACAAGCGAAGTGGTGGCATCAGATGCGACTACTGATACCACGCCGGTCAGTCGTCCTACGACCACAACACAGCCAAAAGCCCAAACTCAGTCTAAGCCAAAACCAAAGACTGAACAAAAAGCTCAAACCCAGTCTAAGCCACGAACCGAACAAAAAGCCCAAGCCAAGCCAAAGGCTGAACCACAAAAAGCCACTGCTAAGCCTGTGGCAAAAGCTGACACTGCCAAATCATCGGATAATGATGGCGTTACTCGTACCATCACCCCATCAAAACAAGACGGTGAAACTCGCCAAACCATCACTCGTACAGTGACCAATACCGAGAAAAAGGCAGAACCAAAACAAGAAAGCAAGCAACAAGCCAAACCACAAGCCAAACCGCAAGCCAAGCAAGAGCAAAAACCTGCCGTGCCTGTGGGTGAGATTGTGATTGTTGAAGGTAATGACACTTACTAAAACCACCTAAGACTGCTTACCAAGATTTACCAAGCAGTCTGAACAATCGTTTTAAGCTTGCCAAAATCACGCCATCGCTTTGTATGATGGCGTGATTTTTTTTGAATATCACAAACCATGTTTCAAAAGCATATCCATCTTGTTAAACTTGTGTTAAAATCTACTGGCTAATCAGCTTTTTTGCCGATAGTTTTTTTAGCCAATGTTGGCGTTTATTTTTTGAATTTGGAGAATTGTATGACTTTAGCACGCAATAAATTTGCCCTAGTAATGCCAGCGATGCTGCTTGGTGCAGCGACGATGGTCGGTTGTAATCAATCAGCCCAAGATAAGCCAGCAGCCGAACAGCCTGCGCCAAGCACCGAATCAGCTGACAAGGTCGCCGAAAAAGCCGCCAAGACGGTAGCGATTACAGCGATTGTTGAGCACCCATCACTTGATGATATCCGCTTAGGCGTGATTGATGGATTGGCAAGTTTGGGCTATAAAGATGGTCAAAATTTGACCGTGAATTTCCAATCAGCACAAGGCTCAATGGCGACCGCAGGACAGATTGCCAAGCAGTTCGTGGCTGATAATCCTGATGCCATCGTTGCCATCACCACCCCGACCGCCCAAAGCCTAGCGGCAGCGACCACCACCATTCCACTGATTTATACTGCTGTCTCTGACCCTGTCGCTGCCAAGCTTATCGATAGCAATAACAAGGGCTTACAAGAAAATATCACTGGTCTATCAAGCCAGTTACCACTTGAGCCACAAGTCGAACTATTTACCAAAATCAAACCTGATGCCAAGCGTATCGGCTTTGTGTATAGCCCGGGTGAAGCCAACTCTGTGGTGGTCAAAGAAGAACTTGCCAAGCTGCTACCAAAATACGGCATGACTTTGGTTGAAGTCCCTGCCAACCGCTCAAGCGATGTGGCGGATGCGACCCGTTCGCTAGCAGGCAAGGTGGATCTGTTCTACACATCACTGGATAATGGCGTCGCATCTGCGATGGAAGCGATGGTGCAAGTCGCCAATGAACTCAAAGTCCCTGTGATTACTTCTGATGAATTTTCGGTGCGTCGTGGTGCGACAGCTGCACTTGGCGTGAATGATTATGACTTTGGCTTGACCACTGCCAAGATGGTCGCAGATGTGTTAGATGGCAAAAAGCCAAGCGAAATCACCCCGCAGGTGATGAATACCTTGACACTATTTATCAGCCCAAAACACGCCGCCGAGCAAGGTGTGACGGTGGATTTGACCACGCTGGGTGAGAGTATCAATGTTGATACCACAGCGCCACGCCAACAAAAATAAGTTTTTTTAACATCAGCCTACGATGGGTGTATCATTGATATCGCCCATCTTGCTGATGAATTTTTTTTGTTAAAATTAAAATGTCTATACTTTTATAAAATGACAACTTGGCGGATGACTTAAGCTTTGTCTAAGCTTTGCCTAAGCGTTGTCAAAAAAATCTGCCAAAGTTTGCCAAGTGAATTGAGTTATTTGTGTGTTTTTTATGGTGAGTATGTTTATGAACACGAATTTTTTTAAAAAGACCCTATGGGCAAGCATCACAGCTATTGTCTTGAGTGCGTGCGGTGGCGACAAAGCCCCTGAGCAAACTGCTGCCCCTGCCGATGCCAAAGAAGCCAAAACCCTAGCCATTACTGCCATCGTCGAGCATCCTGCACTCGATGCAGCTCGCACCGGTGCGATTGAGCAGCTGGCTGCCGAAGGTTATAAAGAAGGTGAGAACCTAACTGTTACTTTCCAATCAGCTCAAGGCAATATGGCAACGGCAGGTCAGATTGCCAAGCAGTTTGTCTCTGATAATCCTGATGTGATTTATGCCATCGCCACGCCATCAGCACAGGCATTGGCGGCAGCGACTTCGGATTTGCCGATTGTCTTTTCGGCGGTGACTGACCCAGTCGAAGCCAAGCTTGTGGCAAGCCTTGAAAAATCAGGCAATAACATCACAGGTGCATCAGATGTGCTACCGTATGAGCCACAGATTGAGCTGATTCGTGAGCTAGTGCCTAATGTCAAGAATGTCGGCTTTGTCTATAATCCGGGTGAAGTCAATTCAACCGTTGTGCTAAAATCATTAAAAGAAAAATTAGCACCACTTGGCATTAATGTAGTCGAAGCGCCAGCATCCAAATCAACCGACATCACCCAAGCCGCCAAGAGTCTAGTAGGTAAAGTCGATGTCTTCTACACTTCGACCGATAATATGGTGGTTAATGCTTATGAAGCGATTTATCAAGTCGCCAAAGATGCCAAAATCCCACTGATTGCATCAAATACCGAAGCGGTCGAGCGTGGTGCGGTGGCGGCGCTGGGTGTCAATTATACCGACCTTGGCAAAGAATCAGGCAAAATCATCGCTCGCATCTTTAAGGGTGAAAAACCTGCGGATATTCCTGTGTTTATCCCACAAAAGCTTGATTTGGTCGTGAGCAAAAAACACGCTGCCGAACAAGGGCTTGAACTACCTGAAGCTGTGCTACAGCGTGCGACCAAAGTGCATGAATAAGTCGGTTTGTTAATGGCAAAAATCCCAAAATCAGCTGTGATTTTGGGATTTTTCTTTATTGATGATAAGCATGCCAAACAGCTTGCAATTAACTTGATATTAAGAAATTTTTAGCACTTGACTTGCCATTTGCCCCATCTGATTGACATCGACGACGACGCCATCAGCGCTGAGTATATCGCCGCAGTGAGCGTGCAAAGCAACGATTTGATGAATCGGTGTATCGGGTGCTTGGGCAAGTATGCCTGCCATCATGCCGGACAGTACATCACCCATGCCAGCGGTTGCCATGCCTGCATTGCCTAGTGTGCAGATGTGAATCGTGCCGTACTGGTCGATGGTGAGCGTGTTTGCGCCTTTGAGTACCCATTGCCCACCGTAGCGTGCTTGTAGTGCATAGATGGTGCTGATGCGGTCGGCTTCGACTTCATCAGCATGGATACCGAGCAGGCGAGCCGCTTCGGCATGATGTGGTGTGGCGATGACATGGGTTGGCAGGCGTACATCGGGACGATGAGCCAGATGCCACAGTGCATCGGCATCCATGATGACAGGGATGTCAAGCTGTACCAAAGCCTGTAAAGACTGCTCAAAAACCTGCACCGACCACGCATCACGCCCAAGCCCCATACCGACACAGACGGCTGTCATGTGTGTCAGTCTATCAAGCGTGATAGCGCTAATGTCCTGCACCATCAGATTGGGTCTGCGAGTGATGATGGCAGGGTGGTGATTAGGATGCGTGGCGATGGTGACACGACCTGCACCGACACTGATGGCGGCCTCACCACTCATGATGACCGCACCGCCCATCGTCGGATGACCACCGATGACCATCACCGAGCCATAGTTACCCTTGTGCTGATGACTGCGTGTACCATCACGAGTAGGCAGGGCAGGCAGTGTGTTATCAATCCAAGCGACCGCAGACAGCGCATCATCGGCAGGGATGAGTGGCAGGCAGATAAGCTTACCTACATGGCTTTTAGCATTGCCCATCAATAGACCTGCCTTATAGCCCATCAGGCACAGCGTCATATCAGCACGCATACACGCAGGCAGTGGCATCCCTGTGTTAGGATGTAGCCCTGTGGGGATGTCGATGGCGATTTTATAGCCTGATTGGGCGTTGTACGCATCGACGATGGCATGCATCTCATCAGACAGCGGACGGTCTAGACCATTGCCGAATACCGCATCGATATGCGCATCTGCCATCACAGGTGTATCGGTGATACTGATACCTGCATCGATGGCAGCTTGGCAGGCACGCATGGCATCGATACTCGTCGGCGGTGCGATTTGATAGACACTCACCTGATGATGGCGTGACAGATATACTGCGAGCAGATAGCCATCACCGCCATTATTGCCACTACCGCACCAGATGCAGACTCGTGATGGCGCAAGCACCGACAGCAGATGATTTGCCATCATGAGTGCTGCTTGTTGCATCAGTCCATAGCTGCTATTACCAGCGGCGAACCATCTGCTTTCCCAGTCTTTGACGGACTTAGCAAGATATACAGGGGTGGGGTGGGTCATCATCTTATCCTTAAGTGGTATTCAGTTTTAGGCGTGCGCTTGGCTTTGGGCCAGTAGCTCACGACTTGGCACACCGCTATGAAAGCGTAGCATCTCATCAGGCGTATCAATCAGCTCTCGCTCAACTTCACGAAAGAACGCCACTCGCTCATCGATACTCTCATCAGTAATCGAGCGAGCTAGTACCAGATAGTCTTCATAATGGCGTGATTCTGATTTGAGTAGATATTTATAATAACGAGCCAATTTCTCATCATCGATGACATCAGCCAGCGCCGAGAACCGCTCACACGAACGCGCTTCAATAAACGCCCCAATAATCAGCACATCCACCATCGCAGCAGGCTCATGCGTACGCTTATGCTTGAGTAGTCCTTTGGCATAGCGACCTGCAGGCAGGTAGTGCCATGCGATACCACGATCTTTCATCAGTGACAGCACTTGTTCATAGTGTAGCATCTCTTCACGCACGAGCTGTGCTAGACGCTCTTGTAGGTCTCGATGAAATTCATAACGAAAAATCAAGTTCATCGCCGTCCCTGCCGCCTTTTTTTCGCAGTTGGCGTGGTCTTGGAGCAGTAGGGGAAGATTGTCTTTGGCAAGGGCGAGCCACGCATCGGATGTACGACAGCCCAAGAACTCATAAATATGGCTAATATCTGTCTTGGCACGAGCACGAGTGGTAATCGTCGCCAAATCATCATCTGGGTGAATGTCGGTGGTGTGTGTCATAAATAAAGCCCAAAAAATTCAAAATAGATCTTAATCCCACTATTATAACATGGTATGGGCGGTGGGTGGCTTTTATGTATATCAAGCGCAAATCCACTATCTCATAAAGCGCAAAACTTACTTGGGCAATGATGATCTACTGCTATCTATATATAGTATGCAAATCAGTGAGAAAGTCAGATTTGTCATAAATTAACATTTTTAAACAAATTGAAATATTACAGGAATATAAAATGAGAAATTTCGGAAATAATCAAATAATTATTACGAATATTACTAAAATATTGCATAATTATATACCAATATTGCGGCATAAATTATGCATTTGACATATTATTCACTCAAAAATAAGTTCATATTTTTTCAGCAGAACGCATCCAGATCACTATCCAATCACATTGTAGAATAAAATTTTTATGCTGTAATATTTTATAACTGATTGAAAAATATAAAAATAAAACTTTGTCATCAAATCTTCATCATTTCAGCTATTGCAAATTATCCCAAAATCCGTATTCTATATTATAAGTTTGAAAATTAACTATCTATTATGTTTCTGTAATGTTATATAAAGTTACAAAATATTAATAAATAGAAATATTTTCAGAACTTTTCGTGTGTCGGTAGCAACAAACAGCTGGCACGAAACATAACCAACAATGAACAAAAATCAGTAGGGCAGATATGCCCAATATGGAGAAACCTAATGAAAAAACTAGCGCTAGCTGTGGCTGTAGCAGCTATCTCAATGTCAGCTCAAGCTGCACCAACGGTTTATGGTAAAATTTTCCTATCGGTTGATGCCGTCGATTCTGATACTGATACACTCAGTGCAGATCGCAGCACAGTCACTGACAGCACATCGGTAAGCCGTAGCAAACTGAATTCTACTGCTTCTCGGATTGGTTTTAAGGGGTCTGAACCATTAACAGCCAACACTGATGTCGTCTATCAGCTGGAATATGGTGTCAAAGTTGATGATAATAGCTCACAATTTAGTGCTCGTGATACCTATATCGGTGTGGCGAATAAGCAATATGGTACACTGGTGGCAGGTCGTTTGACAGCAGTGGATAATAATGTGAACTTTGCAAATATGGCTGTTGGTGCTGTCGATGGCGGTGATAATGTCCTAGCAGCGATCGATAAACCGCGTGCTAACAACGCATTTGCTTACACTTCACCAAGCTATAATGGCTTAACCTTCCAAGGCATGTATGTCGCTGACGAGTTCAGTGGTGATGAATTTGATGCTAATGGCAAGCATCTAAGCAACAGCAGTCGTGATACTTTTGGTCGTGATGTCTATGCTGTCGCAGCCATCTATAAGCCTACCACGCTGCCACTGCGTGCCGGTGTTTCATGGATGCAAGGTGGTGACAATCTAAAAACCTTGCGTGTTTCTGGGGATTATAAAGTCACACCAAAAACCACCATCGGCGCACTATACCAAAACACCGACCTAGGTGAAGTGTCAGGCAGAACTGAAAAAGAAAATGCCTATACACTAAGTGCAAGTTATCAGACCGATACGCCATGGAAGGTTTATGGCCAAGCTGATTATGTCGATAATGCCAGTGGCTTTAAGCAAGCGGAGCGTCAGCGCTATATTTTAGGTGCTCAGTATGCTTTCAATAAAGCAGCAACTGGTCATCTATACGCTTCATATCGTGATGAAGATCGTGTGGCAGGTCAAAGCTACTTCGTTGGTGGCGGCACCACCACTTTCACAAAAGATGAAAAATATCAAGGTTATGGCATCGGCGCTGGTATTGAATACAAGTTCTAAATAGTATTTGACCCAGCCAAAAACACTTCACATGACTGTGAAGTGTTTTTTATTATCATCATATTCAGAAATTAGGAAAATGATTGTAACTTGCTTGTCATAAAATGGTAACATTGTACAGGCTAAGATTACAATTTGATGAATACTAGCCATCAGATTGTCAAGTTTTGATGCTGTCAAAGTTGTAACAAATTTTGTAAAATTCGCCAAAATTGCCAAAAATTTAGCCAAAAAATGAGCAAATATTTCCAAAATCACCATAAAATCCCCAAAATTTACAAAAATGTTGGGGATTTCATTTTTATATAATAATAAAAAAATCAATATCTTATAAAATATTTTGCCAAATCTTGAAATTTATCCCCATCAAAGGTATTGCAAAATATTTCAAACTTGGTATTCTATAGATACATTATGAAGCTTGGCTATCACGGATACTTCTGTAATGTTTCTCAATGTTACCAAGTGTCAGTCAGCCAAAATCACAATCCGATGAATCGCAGTACTTAGGTAGTGCGGACATCATTGACAAGAAAACTTGTAGCGGGCAATGAATGCCCATTCTTAGTGGAGAAAGCCATGAAAAAACTAGTTCTAGCTACTGCCGTTGCTGCACTGTCTATCACTGCTGCACAAGCTGCACCAACTGTCTATGGTAAAGCATTCCTTACCGTTGATTACAAAGATGGTGATTTTGATTACACTGATCGCGCCGGCGTTGAAAAAACTATCGACGATAGTCGTGCAAAACTTAATTCAAACGCTTCTCGTATCGGTTTTAAAGGTGCTGAAGCACTAACTGCAAACACTGACCTAGTTTACCAACTAGAATACGGTGTAAAAGTTGATGAGAACACTCAAGACGAACAGTTTAAAGCTCGTGATACTTATATCGGTCTAGCAAACAAGCAATACGGTACCCTACTAGCTGGTCGCCTATCATCTATCGATGGCAATGTAGACTTCGCCAATGTGACTCAAGGTGCTGTATTGGGTGGTGACAATGTTCTAGCATCAGAAGATTCGCCACGCGCTAACAATGCTGCTGCATACATTTCACCAAGCTACAATGGTCTAAGCTTTCAAGGCATGTATGTCATGGATGAAAACGGTGCAGACTCTCTAAACGGTGATGCGTTTGGTGCAGCTGTATTGTATACTCCAGAAGGTCAACCATTCCGTGGTGGTGTAGCATACATTTCTGCAAGCAACGGCGCTAGCAATGAAAAACTTTCTTGGCTTCGTGTTTCAGGTGCTTATGATGTAACTCCAGCATTTACATTGGGTGCACTATATCAAAATACTGATTACAGCGGCGATGATAATGAAAATGCTTATACAGTAAGTGGTAAGTACAAAACTGCAACCCCATGGGCTGTCTATGGTCAAGTTGACTATGTAGATAACGCTGGTGGTGTAAAAGGCAATGAAAAACAACGCTATGTAGTTGGTGGTCAATATGCATTCAACAAAGCAACTACTGGTCATGTTTATGGTGCTTACCTAGATCAAGATGTTGAAGCTGGTACTTGGGCTGCTCACAATGACGAAACCAAAGTATTTGCCAAAACTGGTAACTATCAAGGCTTCGGTGTAGGTGCAGGTATCGAATACAAGTTCTAATCTGAACTGCCGTAACCAAAAAGCTCATCCTACGGGGTGGGCTTTTTTGTTGGCGGGGTGGTGTGATGTTTTTATAGGGATTTGTAGCATTTGAGTTAAATTCCTAAACTTTTGTGACTAATGAGTAACTGATTATTTTTATAAAGGTGTTGCAAATTATTTCAAATTTGGTATGCTATGTGTGCATATCGAAACTGTCTATCGCTTAACCTGCCAAAAATTAACATTGTGTAACTTGGCAAAGTGATGTCAAATAAAGCCCAAATGGAGCATAACCATGAAAAAACTAGTTCTAGCGTCTGCGATCGCTGCACTGTCTATCACCGCTGCACAAGCTGCCCCTACCATCTATGGTAAAATCGTCATGACTACCGATGTGATTGATTCGGATACAGATGACTCTACTCGTGGCAGCCTAAATACAGCAGGATCTCGTATCGGTGTCAAAGGTGCTGAAGCATTGACCGCTAATACAGATTTGGTTTATCAATTAGAATATCGTATCCGCCCAGATAACAATGACGGCGAAGCGCTACAATCTCGTGATACCTACATCGGTCTATCAAACAAAACTTATGGTACATTGTTGGCAGGTCGCCTATCAGCACTTGATGATATGATTGATTATGCTGATGTATCTGTTGGTGGCGTCGTTGGTGGTGATGATTTGCTGGTTGCGTTCAACGAACCACGCGCAAACAATGCGTTTGCTTATGTTTCACCAAGCTACAATGGCCTACAATTCTTAGGCATGTATTCAATGGATGAGCTAAACACCACTCAGCCAGACCTAAAAAATGATGTGCTTGGTGTGGGTCCTTTGGATGTTGAAGCTTATGGCGTAGGTCTAAAATACGAACCAGAAAATCTACCAGTTCGTGGTGGCGTCACCTATATCAGCACAGCCAATATCCCAGCATTGGATGACAAGATCACTGAGCTTCGTGTCAGCGGTGCATACGATGTCACGCCAGCATTGACAGTGGGTGCGCTATATCAAAATACCGACTGGACTACAGAAGATAAAGAAAACGGCTATACGCTTAGCGCTAAATACAAAACTGCTACCCCATGGACTGTCTATGGTCAGCTTGACTATGTAGACAACTATGCAGGCGTGAGCGATCGTGAGAAACAGCGTGCGATCCTAGGTGGTGAGTATGCGTTCAATAAAGCTGCGACTGGCCATGTCTATGCTGGCTACCTAAAAGACAAAGCTGCAAATCGTGACGACCAAAATGAAGTTGGCGTCGGCGCAGGTCTAGAATACAACTTCTAATCTGAAGCGATTTTAGATACCACAAAAGCTCATCCTACGGGATGAGCTTTTTGGTTTATGACTTGAATAGTTATATGTATGATTAAATTCTTATGATAAAATATAAACTTCCTAGCAAAAGAAAAGCCTACCAAATGGCAGGCTTTTCGCTTAATACTAGGGGGTAGGCAAAAGCCCTCAATAAACCCTAGCGAACAAAGATATTATAAGGCTTATTGGATATGGAATCAAGTGATAAATATGAAAATATTAGAAATACACTGTCGATATCAAGAATGGCAACATATGAAAAATATTCTGATAGTCATAAGAAAGCACTTGACTTGTATCTTTGGAACTTACAAATTTCATCTGCATTACTAGAATGTTTGGCGGTTTGTGAAGTGGTTGTTAGAAATTCAGTTGCTAAGATTATTGAGCAAAGATATGGTGAAGATTGGATAAATAATGCAAGATTTATCAGAACAATGAAACAAAGTCGTCAAAGAGATTTAATCAAAGTTCGCCAGAGTATAGTTGATAAAACAATAGCAGAACTTCCATTTGTATTTTGGCAAAGTTTCTTTACCGCTCGTTTTGATCAGGAATTATGGCAAAATGATTTGGTTGCGGCATTACCAAATGCAAGTGATTGCAATGGCAAATTAAGGGAAGTTGTTTTTATGGACTTGGACAGACTTAGAAAATTAAGAAATAGAATTGCACATCATGAACCAATTTTTAATAGAAGTATCAAGACCGATTATAAGGTTATTATAAAAATTATCCGTTATTGTTGTGAAGATACAGCAAATTGGGTGGAATCATGGCAGAAAATTGATGATTTACTAGAGAAAAGACCATAAAATACCCCAAAGATTTAGTGCTTTGGGGTAGTAATTTGACTATTAAAGTTTGAAAAATCACTTATCTCGCAAAATCTGCGTACCAACACCTTCTTCGGTAAAGATCTCAAGCAAGCAAGCGTGCGGTACACGACCATCAACGATGGTAGCACTACGCAGACCTGATTTGACGGCATCGAGTGCGCCAGCGATTTTTGGAATCATGCCACCCGAGATTGTGCCATCAGCGATGAGTGCATCGACATCATCGGCGGATAGATGGGTTAGGACATTGCCTTGTTTATCCAGTACGCCTTTGATGTTGGTCAGTAGTAGCAGGCGTTCAGCACCGAGAAACTCAGCGACACGGCTAGCGACTAGATCAGCATTGATATTGTAAGTATTGCCATTGGCATCGACACCAAGCGGTGCGATGACAGGGATAAAGTCACTGGCGATCAGCATATCGATGACATCTTTATTGACCGATTCGACTTCACCGACGAAGCCAAGATCGATGGCTTGTGGGCGACCTTCGTCATCGATTTTTTGCATATATAATTTTTTGGCACGGATAAGATTAGCATCTTTGCCTGTCATGCCGATGGCTTTACCGCCATGTTTGTTGATTAGGCTGACGATGGATTTATTGACTTGTCCGCCAAGCACCATCTCGACGACATCCATCGTTGCCTTGTCCGTCACACGCATCCCATCGATGCGTTCGGACTCACGACCGAGTTCTGATAGTAAGCTATCCACCTGTGGCCCACCGCCATGCACGACGACAGGGTGAATACCGACGGTCTTGAGTAGGACGATATCACGGGCAAAAGAGCTCTCAAGGACAGGATCGGTCATGGCGTTGCCACCGTATTTGACGACGATCAGCTTGTCTTTGTACTTTTGGATATAAGGTAGGGCGGTGGTGATGACTTCAGCGGTGAGCTTGGCATCTTCTAAGCTTAATGACATAAACAAATCCTTCTATAAAAAAACAATCACTGACGACCTGACGAGCCAAAGCCACCTGCGCCACGCTCGCTGACATCACTAAATTCATCGATAATCTCAAAGCTTGGGCGTACCACAGGCACGACCATATACTGCGCCATACGCTCAGCAGGCTCAAGTACAAAATCCGTCTGGCTACGATTCCACACGCTGACCATCAGCTCCCCTTGATAATCGGCATCAATCAGACCGACCAAATTGCCAAGCACAATCCCATGCTTATGACCGAGTCCTGAGCGTGGCAGGATGATGCCTGCATAGTTTGGATCGGCGATATAGATAGATAGACCTGTGCCAATCAGCTTGGTTTCACCTGCTTTGATGGTGATGGGTGCATCGATACACGCACGCAGATCGATACCTGCTGAGCCATCTGTCGCTCGAGTGGGTAGCGGGAAGTTAGGATCTTGTCCGATTTTTGGGTTTAGGATTTTGACTTGTACACTGTTCATGGCATCGCCTTATTTATCTAAAAATCATCTAAAGTTATCAAAAATACACCATGATTGCAACTGCTAAATGCATTTTTATGCTGATTGGCTTAATGGGGTGGTTTGGGCTTTGGTTTAGGCTTAAGCTTGGACTTGGACAAAAAAGGACAACAAAAAAGCCCGAAATATATTCGAGCTTTTATGGATTGCCAAAAAATTAGGCGTTGCCGTTGGTTTCGGCTTCGGCTTGTGCTTCAAGCTGGCTTTGGATATAAGCTTGCTCAAAGTTCACCGGTGCAAGTAGCAACTGTGGGAAGCTACCACGAGTGACCAAATCGCTAATCACTTCACGCGCATAAGGGAATAGGATATTTGGGCAATAAGCTTGTAGTAGGTGTGGCAGATCGTCTTCTGGGATATTTTTTAGTAGGAAAATACCTGCTTGTTGGACTTCGGCGATGAATGCAACGGTATCTTCAAGCTTGGCAGTCACGCTGACAGTCAGCACGACTTCTTTATAATCTTCATCAAGATCGGTCACGCTAGCAGCGATGTTGATGTCGGTTTCTGGTTTCCATTGCTTGGTGAATACTTCAACGCTTGGCACTTCAAATGAAATGTCTTTGGTATAAATACGCTCAAGACCAAGCTGTGGTTGGGTTTGTTCGTCTGACATGGTATGCTCCTTGTGTCAAAATCTGTCAATGTGTGAATTTGGGCAATATCAATGAATAAAAATCAATGAATAAAATTCATTAAGCCAACATCGCATCCAATTTGCCTTCTTGATTCAGCTTATTGAGCTGATCAAATCCGCCAACAAAGGTCTCACCAATAAAAATCTGTGGCACAGTGCGATAGCCATTGGTTTTGGCTGATAATGCTTGACGCTCTTCGGTGGTCAAATCGTACATACTGATTTCGCTGTACTCTACGCCTTTGTTGGTCAGTAGCTGTTTGGCGTTGGTGCAGTATGGGCAAACCGGGGTGGTGTAGATGGTTACTTGGGTCATGTTTATTCTCAAAAAAATGCTAACTTTCTAATGATATGGGGTAAGTCGCCAACAATTTCAAGGGTGCTGATGGCGGTCATTTTTTCTTAGCACCAACCAGTGGCAAGCCTGCTGCTTGATAGCCTTGAATACCACCTTCTAGACGCATGAAATTTGGGCGTGCGATAAGCTGTACCGCTGCACCTGCTTGCAGACCGACATCGCAGACGATGATGACGGGGACTTCGATGCCTTGTAGTTCGGCTAGGCGATTTTTGAGTTCGGTGAATGGGATATTTTCACTGCCTGTGATGTGCCCTTGGGCGAACTTGTTGGCAGGGCGGATGTCGATGATGCGTGCGTTGTGATTATTGACCAATAGACCAACTTCACTCGGTGGTACTTTACGCCCACTGCGTTTGCCTTCGATGGCAAAAAATGCGATGGCAAGAACGATTAATAAACCAAATAAAAACGGGTGATTGCCCACAAACTCAAACCAGCGTTCCAAGGGATACTCCATAAATAATCTGTGAAACGATTATTATATAAGGAAATGGTGTTAATTGCACTTGTTTTTGCAGATAGGATGGAAATTATAAATTTGGTTGATGGTTACTGGCACCATGATATACATGCACAATTTGAACTGTATGTGATTGCTTATCAATAACAAAATAAATAATGATAGGAAATTGATTTAATGTTAGCTTATATAAAGGTGGGTCTTTTCTATATAATACGCATCGCATAGGCATTATTTCTAATGTGTCGATGGCGTCATAAATTGCATCTTCAACTCTTTGCGCCAATCCAATATCTTGGCTTTGGTGCAAATAAAACAAAACCAACTGATTAATATCAGAAAATGCTTCATTCTCAATGGTAACAGAGTAAAGTGTGTTAGCCATTGGTTAATTGCTCAAAAGATTGATTGATAATTTGACGGGTTTTGGCGCGCGCTTCTTTTGCACTATAGAAAATTGCTTCACCCTGCTTAATACGCTGAAGTCTTGCATCAAGTAGTTTGTCAAGTTCTGCCTGTTGTGCCATTTCTTGAGATTTGACATCAATATAGTCTTCAATCATTTTTGTTAAGATGTTTTGAATGGAACGCTCTTCATAGGCTGAAATATCTTGTAGTTTTGCATGAATTTCAGGTGTGATGGTTACAGAAAAAGAAGGAGTATCCATAATTCATCCTTAATTGCATTGGTGGGCATTTTTTTTAAAATCTTTGTCTTTAGTATAGCAAAGGGAGTGATAGTCATCAAGTTATTCGCAAATATATGAGCGCTAATCATTTACCCTGTGGCTTAGCGGCAGCTTGTCCGTTTTTGGCTTCATCAATCAATGATGTCAAGCTCTCAATCCGCCGTGCCAACACTTCATCTTGTGCAGCAGCCGCCCAAAAAGCACAGCCTTTGGCATTGCTATGATGATTGCAATCACGAAATTGGCAAGTGCCCGCCAGCTCATTTAATTCATCAAAGCCTGCCAAAATATCATCAGCCGACAGATGCCAAATGCCATATTCACGAATACCAGGCGTGTCAATGATACCACCTGCGGACAGATTTTGGTCGTCATAAGCAAGCAGGCGACTGGTGGTCGTGGTATGCTGACCAAGCTGTGAGTTCACCGAGATGATGTTGGTGGCTTGGCGAGCATCAGGCAGTAGCTCATTGATTAGGCTTGATTTGCCGACACCTGATTGCCCTGCAAAGATAGACAGCTTACCATCGATATGCTGATGCAGGGTGCCAAGACCGTCTTTGGCGACGCTTGATGTGGTGATGACGCTAAAGCCATATTTATCGCCAAGTGCTTGATATTCTGCAATAATCTGACTGACATCGGGGTGGTCGGGCAGTAGGTCGGATTTGTTGAGCACAAGTAGTGGCGTGATGTCATTGAGCCGTGCGATGAGCAGATAACGGTCAATCAGATTGACCGCAGGCTTGGGCAGGGGTGCAAAGACAATCGCCAAGACATCGACATTTGCCGCCACAGGCTTGACCTTGTGATAGCGGTCGGGGCGAGTGATGAGCGTTGTGCGTTCAAGTAGCTGTTCGATACGCCCAAGATTGGCGGTGGTATCTAGGCTGAATTTGACCGCATCCCCTGTGGCGAGCATTGGTAGATTGGTGCGTGTATGACAGCGCCAAATCGCCCCAAGTGCGACTGCGGATTTATCTGTACTATCCGAGCCATCATTGGGCTTGGCTTGTGTCGGCAAAATCTGTGGCAAGGCGGTGATTTGTACATCAAGCTGTTTGCCAAAGTGCGAGATAATCACGCCGGTAGCAAGCGTACCATCATCGACTTGGATGCTTTGGTTTTGTTCGATTTGGCGAGTTTGGCGTTTGGTCAGTTTGCGTTTGCGAATGAGCGACATAAGAAGCGATTAAAAATAAAACCACTGTAACACAAAAGCCGTCCGACGGCAAATTTATCCATCATGAGTTTGTGATAGGTAAATTGATTGTCAAAAAATCACTGTCTTATCACGAGCTTAGCAACTATGCCACATACACAATTATGCCACATACAGCTCATACGCATACACGCCAAGACTGATGGCAATCGCCCACATGACTAGGGCAATGATAGCATCTAGGATTTGCCAAGTGATGGCTTTTTTGAATAAGGGTATCAAAAGCCGTGCGCCATAGCCTAGACCAAAAAACCAAGTGGCAGAGACCAGTAGCGAACCTACCAAAAAAGCGATTTTTTGTTCAAAGCCAAGCGTACCTGCCACACCGCCGATGATGACCACTGTGTCGAGATAAACATGGGGGTTGAGTAGTGTCAGCGCAAGGGTCGTGCCGATGGTGGCAAGCAGTGTGCTTTGCTTGCTGTCATTATCAAGCGTAAGGCTAGTACCGCCTGCGATGGCTGAGCGCATGGCACGCAGTCCATACACGGCTAGAAATAGTGCGCCCACCACAGCTAGGGCAATGGTCGCCATCGGGCTTTGGCTAATCAGCGAGCCAAAGCCAAGCACGCCAAAGCTCATCAGCACAAAATCGCACAAAAAACAGGTCAATGCCACCCAAAAAATATGGTTTTTCATCAAGCCTTGCTTGAGCACAAAGGCATTTTGAGCGCCGATAGCGATAATCAGACCGCCCGAGACAAACAGACCTTGGATAAATGCTTGGCTTAATGAGCTAGAAATCATAAAAGCACCATGTGGCTAAGTAGGGTTTAAGTGTGGTTATCAGGTGGCTAAATGTGGCTAAGATGGCTATAAACTGACACAGTGATAAAAAGTGGAATAATACATATCAAAAACCCCAGTCGAGCGATATAGCGACTGGGGTAATGAATAATGGCGGAAGCTGAGAGATTCGAACTCTCGGTGGGCTATAAACCCACGCCGGTTTTCAAGACCGGTGCATTCAACCGCTCTGCCAAGCTTCCTAAAGCGGTATATTGTCAAGCTGACAATCAAAAAAATAATGGCGGAAGCTGAGAGATTCGAACTCTCGGTGGGCTATAAACCCACGCCGGTTTTCAAGACCGGTGCATTCAACCGCTCTGCCAAGCTTCCAATGCGTCGTATTATATAGAAAATTTTACCAAATGCAAGTGATTTTGGTGAAATTTTTGGGAAAATTTTTATAAATCGGTCAAAATTCCCCATCAAAGCCATCGCCATGTAGGGCGTAGGTAGTGCATTAGGCTTTTGTGATTATGATGGCTGATTGTCAAGCGATGACAAAAACAGCTTGGGCTTGCGTCTTGGGGTGCTGATTTCTTCTAGGCTGATTTTATCGCTGGTTCGGCAGTTGTCTTGGGGTGCGACGATATCTCGTGCCAAAGCTGCTATTTCATAGATGGTACGGCGAGTGTGGATTAGGTTGTCTTTGGGCTTAAGCCAGCTTGGGGCTATCGCAAGTGGCGCATCAATGGCGATGGTGGCAATACCTACTTGGGCAAACTGCCTGCGTGCTCGAGCCATGTGGTAGCGGTCTGTGACCAGATACACGGTCTTGGGCAGTTCGTGATGGGCGATGAGTTTGGCACTAAAGATGGCATTTTCGCAGGTATTCATACTGGCGTTGTCGCTGATGATGACTGCTTGTGCGCCAAGTTTTTGATTGAGATAATCCATCAGCCACGGCGACTCTGCACCACTGGTGATGATGGTATGTGCGTGTGCTTGATATGCTTTGATGGCTGCATCGGCACGGCTTTGGCTGTAGTGGTTGAGTATGATTTGACCGTCGTTATCTTTAGTCAGACCACCGCCAAGCACCACGATGGCTGATGCGTCATCGACTGCCTTAGGCAGGGTGATGGCAGAATACAGTGATAATAATCCACTACCCACAGTGGCAAAAATCGGCGTCACGACCGAGACTGCACCGATGACAATGACGACACCACCGATACCAAGCGCACAAGCAAGCTTGCCAAGTATGCGCCGCCGCTTAGATGGCTTAGACGGCTTTGGTGAGTTAGATGTAGCTACCATCGGCATTGACCCAGACAGGTTCACGCACGAGCGTGATGCCAAATTTGTCATGCACGGTGCTGATGATGTGGTTCGCCGCTGCCTTGATGTCGTCTTGGGTGGCGGTCAGTGGTGCATGATTGGTCAGTACCAGTGCTTGCTTGGCGTGGGTGAGAATTGGCTCAATACCTTTGCCTTTAAGCCCTGATTGGTCAATCAGCCAACCTGCTGGCACTTTGGTCTCATCATCGCTGACAGGATAAGATGGTATGGTTGGATAACTGCTTTGTAGTGCCAAAAACTGCTCGGTTGGGATGACAGGATTTTGGAAAAATGACCCGCAATTTGGCAAGATGGCAGGATTGGGTAATTTGGATTCACGAATGGCGATGACCGCTTGATAGACATCGAGCGGACGGATGATTTCACGATTATCATCATGGGCAAGCGATAGGGCGTGTGCGTGCAAATCGCCATAGCCTGTACGGGTGATGGTTGGGTTTTTGTGCAGGCGTAGGGTGATGGCGGTAATCAGATAGCGGTTTGGCTCATCCTTAAAGATGCTATGACGGTAGCGAAATTGGCAGTCATCACGGCTAAGCGTGTGAAATTCGCCCGTCGCCCATTCATAGACCTGTACGCACTCAAGCACATCTTCTAGCTGTACGCCATAAGCGCCGATATTCTGCACAGGTGCAGCACCGGCAAGACCCGGAATCAGTGCCAGATTCTCAAGTCCATACCACCCTTGATGCGTGCAATGCGTGACCAGCTCATGCCAATTCTCGCCTGCCATCACTTCAAGCAGGATATACTCATCAGTCTCATCAACGATGCGCTTGCCCATCATGCGTGGCAAAATCACGGTGGTATCAAGCCTACTCGGTAGCAATACATTGCTTCCACCTGACAGCACAAACCAAGAATCACCAAGCTCAAGCTTGGGCAGTGCATCAGCATCATGAATGATGATGGCAGTATCAGCCACACAGCGTAACGCCATGGTATTCAGATGTGATAGGTCGTATTGATGACAAATTTGATAACTGTCTTGATAACTGTGTTGATGAGTGTCTAACATGATTGCTACTTATAAAATAATCGCACGGGCGTATGCAAGCATTATAATGACTTGCCATCTGCCTGTAAATAGTCGCACCTAAATAATAACAAATCTCATATACGACTGTGCCATGTCGCAAGATAACTATCAGCGATCCGCTCTAAATGTGCAAACATCGCCACAAAATCCGCTTCATCACCATAATAAGGGTCAGCAACCGCCTTGCCCGTCGGGTCAAATAACTGCAACTTTGCCACCGTGCGACCATCGGCATTTTGCATGGCTTGGTTGTGTAGCTTGGTCAGATTTGCCAAATTGCTGTGATCCATTGCATAGATTTGGTCAAATTCATAAAAATCTGCCACGCTCACTTGTCTGGCTCTTAGGGTGGATAAATCATAGCCAAGCGATTTGCCGACTTTGATACCCCGAGTGTCGGGCGGATTGCCCGTGTGATAATTGGCAGTGCCTGCCGAGTCTAGGCGAATGGGCAGGCGTGCATTGGCAATCTTCGCTGCCATCACCGCTTCGGCAGCAGGTGAGCGACAGATATTACCAAGACAAACAAATAAAATACTGGTGGGATAATGCATAAAAAAATCCTGTTTGGCGGTTATTGTGCTTGCAAATGGCTGTAATAGCTTTATAATAAAATTGCGAGCTTGGGGAACGATTGTGCCATTATTGGTATAATCCTCAAGACACATCATCTGAATAAGCCTGTCCATTTTTTGGATGGGCTTATTCTTTTTTCTACCGTAAGTCATGAATGAGATGGGCTCTGATTCACTAGCTCATCCACCACCGCCGATAGCACGACGGTGGCAAATGCCCCTTTTGGTAGCTCAAAATCCAGCACCAACGACGCATCATCTGCCCATCGCCAAGTAAGTAACCGCACCAATAGGCGTAAGGGGCGATAGCTGATTTTGGCATCAATCTTTTGCAATCCTTGACAAAATACCGCAAAGTCATCACGGCTAAGCACGGTATCATACAGGCGTGCGACATCATTGCTGTGCTTGGGCGTGCCTGTGCCATGCATCGGGGCGGTGGGGTGAATATCACCACTATTTAGGCGAGCATGGATGTCATCATCAATATCAGCGACAAAGATTGACCCTGTGCCATTGAGATTAAACACATCACCATCAAGTGCCGTTTGCCAGCTGCCATCAGCCACACGAGCATCAAGCATAGCATTAAATAACACACTGCGAGCGGTCGAAATCAGCAGGCTATCACGCTCGGCGGTTTTCTTGTTTGGGCGGTAGGGCTTGGGGCTGGCTAGGATTTTGTCAAAAAACTGCTTGGCTTTCTCGGTATTTTTGCCATCATTACCAAATCGCTGTTCGCCAAAATAATTTGGCACCCCGCCGGTTTTGATTTGGTTTAGCCTGTCATCGATGGCTGATTTGTCACCTGTGATGGCTCGCAGGGTGATGGTGAAATGATTGGATTTGTGCGTACCACGACCTAGCTTGCGATTGTGCCAAGCCTGCTTACCAATCTCGGCGGATTCGCCATCATGCAGATGTGGCTTGATAAACTCGCTAAAAGGCGTACTTGGCACAGCTTTGGTCGGCAGGCGGATGCTGAACCACTGATGGGTGATGGCGTGGCGGTCTTTTAGCCCCGAATAGCCGACATCTCGCACAGGCACACCTGCCCAGTCAGCAAGCAGGCGGGCGACATAGGCGGTGTTTAGATTGACTTTGGTGATATATAGCCACAGATGTTCGCCGTCGTGAGTGTGCTCGATGGCAAGATTTTCGGTGACGATAAAGTCAGCAGGCGTGGCTTTATAAATCGCTTGGCAGATGGGATGGGTCATGGTGTCGCTCGGTCATGCTTGATAAAATGGCTTAGCGAGCATTGTATCACACAAACAACTTCTTCGGCAGATAGCCAATCACCATCTCATCAGCTATTGCCGTTCTATCTGCGGTGATACGCAGGCGGAAGCGGTCTTTGAACGCTTGGGGTAGCACATCACTGACATTGTGAATTTCATCAATATCCACGCCGTATTTATCATCGATATGCGATGTCGCCCGAGTATTAGCAATATTAAACTCTTGATAAAACTCACTTTGTTTGGCGATGGCGGTCGCTTGGTGGATGCTGTCGGCGACGATGAGTAGCTTGTGATGATATTCTTCAAAGTGATTGGGCTTGTAGCCACCGAGATTGACAAAGTACAGCTGTTTGTTAGATGGCACATCAGGCGTACTGTGCTTATCGACGACTTCGATACGATAGCCATCGACGGCGGTGACTGCACGATAGGCATCCAAGTGCCAAATGTCCTTAATCTCCGCCCAAGCTGATTCAAAATGCGGTATCAGCTCACGCACATCATCAGCGATACCAAAGAAAATATCGTGCTGTTCAATCAGCCGACCCTTTGGTGTAGCACCGATTTTTAGCATATATAGATACATGGTTTACCTTATTATTAAAAACCCTGTTGGTTGAGTGCGTGATATTTATAACAACTCTCTTGGTAGCTATTATCACAAGCTTTGCTATACCATTCTTTGGCAAGAGAGTAGCTTTGGCGAACGCCCCAGCCATTATAGTACATATTGCCAATATTATTTTGAGCGGTGGCGTGATTTTGGGCAGCGGCTTTAGCATACCAATTAAAGGCTTGTTTATAATCTTGGTGGATGCCATTGCCATTTTCATACATTGTACCAAGGTTGTTTTGCGCAAAAGCATATCCTTGATTAGCTGCTTTGGTGTACCACTCTATCGCCTTGTGATAATCTTGTGGTATACCTTGACCTTGAAGATATATTTGTCCAAGATTATATTGAGCAATAGCATCCCCTTGATTGGCGGCTTTGGTGTACCACTCGGCTGCCTTTTGATAATCTTGCTGCACGCCTTGGCCTAAACTATACATTGAACCAAGACGCTGTTGAGCGTATTTATCCCCTTCTTCTGCTGCTTGTTTAAAATAAGGAAATGCCTTTTGATAACTGTCTTTAGTGTCTTGAATGATATAATACACGCCTTTATCATAGGCAGTATTTGCCATCACCGACATCGACAGCACCATACCCATCGCCAAAGTAGCTAGCTTTTTCATCGTTTTACACTCCATCAAAAGATTGATTACTATTTATCTAGTATAACAATTTCCCCATCATTTGCCAACGAAACCACATCGACAAAAATTACAAAAACTTAGCCATCATCACGCCATAAAACTGCTATAATAACCCCATTTTATTTGCCAAATTTTGGAAAAATCATGAGTGTATCAGCCAATAACAACACCACACATAAGCCACACAATCCTGATAATTTTATCCGCACGCCACAGGGCGAATTTGCTTATCGAGATGCCCAAAGCACCAATAAAGCACGCTTGACAGCGCTTTTAAAGAAGCGGATTTTGTTCCTTGATGGGGCGATGGGTACAGAGATTCAGAATTATAAACTCACCGAAAGCGACTATCGGGGTGCTCGTTTTGCCGACATCACGAACGATGTCAAGGGTAATAATGACCTACTAGTCCTGACACAGCCTGACATCATCAGCGCCATTCACAAAAGCTATCTGGAAGCTGGGGCGGACATCATCGAGACCAACAGCTTTAATGGCACGCAGATTTCGATGGCGGATTATCACATGGAGCATCTCACCTACGAGATTAACCGAGAAGCTGCCCGCCTAGCTCGCCTAGCCTGTGATGAATACAACGCCAAAACCCCTGATAAGCCCCGCTTTGTCGCTGGTGTCATCGGTCCGACTTCTCGCACTTGCTCCATCTCGCCTGATGTCAATGACCCCGCGTTTAGGAATGTGACCTTTGATGAACTGGTGGATAACTACACCGAAAGTACGCTGGCACTGATTGACGGTGGGGCGGACATTATTTTGA
>NZ_CAMCBS010000003.1 GCF_945873075.1 uncultured Moraxella sp.
CTTTGTTATTTATCACTCGCCATATCGTCATTGATGATGTCAGCTTGATGTGGATTGCTTATATCAACCGCCATCTCCAAGGCAAAATGCCGACATTTGAACAAACCCAGGAGGCGTTGCAGGCCCTTCTGAAAATCAAGCAACCAAAGTCTCAACACTTTAATGCAATACAAAAGGGTTTGTATCTTGCCAGACAGACCTTTAAAAATTCACAGCTGGATATGCAAATGTCTGCCATTGTCAGCGATCAGCAAAAACACACGAGCATCGGCAGTGATCAGTGGAACAAATACCACTCACCAAGCTTTAAACCACTGATATTAGCGCTATCCGATGAGCTGTTTACCACGACTTCGCCCATCAAAAAAGGTAAGGCAGAGCCAACCGATAAACCAGCTGTATATAAATCCGATCTAGTGCGTGAAATAAGAAATATCCTAAATCAAACTAACACCACAGCCATCGAATCGCTTAAGGGGCTTGCCAGTCAGACACAAATAAGTGCCCAGCTGGGTCTGATTTATTGGATAAGCGATCTACTTAACGGCGTAAAATCTGCAGGTATCAAACGTCATCAATCTACAAGTGCCCAACGCTATTTAAGCGAGGTTGGCGATTGGTTTTTACATTTTGTGCAAGATCAAGACATAACCACTTGGAATGCCGATGATTTTATCAATTTATATGAAAGTATCATTTATCAATCCAATAAGAAGAAGATAGGCTACACAGCAACTGTGCTCAGATCCTTACACCAATCTTTGCAAAGGCATTTTGTGAGCATTCCCGGTGTCGCAATTGCAAGTAAAAGCGATGGCATGGTGGTTGAGCCTGTCCTTGTCGCACCTATTATGTATCAGCATATCCGCAATCTGATACAGTCATCAACATTGAGTGAGCATAATCAAAAAATATTGGACATCATCTTTATTCTTTTGTATCGCACAGGCATGCGGATCAATGAGCTTTTGGGGCTTAAACTTAGGGATTTTGAGTATGATTACAAGCAAGAACAAACAGTCATCCTAAATATTTTGGTACGTCCCAATGGTTATCGTAGTATCAAATCTGATGATGGTCATCGTAGGCTTTGCCTGCAGCCACTGCTCAAACCATCCGAACTGCAATTGGTGCATGAGTGGTATTTGTTACGCAAACAAAGAAATGAGACTTTCTTTTTGACGCTAGAGCACAAATCGAGTGCGCTTGAATATCATGAAATCCAAAAACCAATCTCGGTGATATTGGATACTTTGCCTTATAAGGTAACCCCACACGGCTTTCGCCATAATGCCATCAGTGTGATGGCGATGATTTTGGGTGGTGCAGATGCGCTCTTGCCATATTTCAGTGACTATAGCAGTGATGAGATATTGGCGATTAAGCGCAAGTTTTTGGGTGAATGTCATCAGATATCGACAACAGCATGGAGCATCTTGGCAGAATTTGCCGGCCATTCATCGCCTGAAACGACATTTTCTAGCTACATTCATGTGGCTGATTTGATTGCGTATAGTCAAATGGCTCATACGACGATTGAAATGCCTGCGACTTTGGTGGAGGCGCTGACAGGTCTTCGTCGCCAAAGTTTTAGCGACAATGGGCGTCGTGCCTATGATAAAGATAGCGGCATGGTGAACCTAAATGATATTCGTACACTGATAATCAAGCAATTGGATGCCAATTGTTATCACAGACCTGCTCGTGTTACACTGCCTACCATCAAAATCGCGTCACACAAAGCATCAAGCAAAAATCAGATGCCTGATATCTTAAAGATTGATGTACATGCAGCCGTGATGAAGTTTTTGAAGAAGCTGCAAGACAATTACTCATTTGAGCACGCCAAATCCGAAGGCTTGGATTCAATCAAGGCTGAGAAGATTAAGAATTATATTGACACGCATCGTAAACAATTAACATCCTATTTTGGGGATAAAGGTAAAAAGAATCCAAATCAATATCTACCGATCGAACCCAAAATCAAGCAGGAAATCACTTTACTACACAATTTACTTGAAAAATTAGGTGATTTATATCAGGCAGATCGCAAAGCATTTGATGATTTTGTGGTGATTTTACGCGGTGCAAGCTTTGTAAGTGGTCAGATGCGAATGCCTTTTAAGGATCGGGAGCAAGTTTATCGATTTGCACAAATCGCCGTCAAGCTACTAGACAAAAAGTATTGGCAGATTGAAGTTGCCGCTAGGTCTGATGTTAAAAAGTCTATCAATCTAAACCAAGAATTGGCTCAATTAAAGCAAGAAACCACAATCATTGCCAAAAAATCAACTCGTGCAAATAGCTCTTATACGGGATTTTTGATATCAAATACCTATACCATCGATAAGAAGAAGCATAATGGCGTTGCCATATTGCAACATGTATGCTTTTTATTGGTGGTGGGGGTTGATGCTTTTTTGGATAAGCCTCAGAGTAATATATAGGGCTTGATGGTATATTTATGTTATCAAAAACCAAAAAAACTCAAGGGCTGGAGTAAATACCCAACCCTTGAGACTTAATCAATCCTGCACCGGTACAAATTTATGAATTTAGCGAAGCTTGCTATGACAATCAAATCAATCAAAAGTTTACCAACCAACAGCAAAGCTGAACGAGTAATTAGAACCTTAATGCAAATATGTATACCGGTACAAAACCCGAACCCAACCCCTATCTTTGAAAATCAAAAGTTTAGCCATCCACAAAACCTTCAATTATTTTATTAAAATCACTAGGGCGCTCTATATTTGCTATATGTGACGCTTGAATGGTTGCAAGAATAGCTCTCGATACATTATCGACAATAAATTGGGCATCACTAACAGGGGTAACTGGATCCAGCTCTCCACCGATTGATAAAATAGGCAGCTTAATCTCTTTGAGCCCATCCCTCACATCAGCTATAGCTAAAGCTTGACAACAAGCCGAATAACCTTCAGCGCTTTGATTGGACAAATTTTTAGTCAATCGATCAACAACATCCCCATTCTGGACAACAAAACTCTCGCTAAACCAACGAGAAGGAGCTGAACTGGCAATACTTTCAAGTCCATGCTCAAGCACAAGCTTTGCCCTATCCTGCCAAGCGCTTTCTTGCCCAATTTTGGCGGCGGTATTGCTAACAATAATTTTATTAAAACGCTCAGAGTGATGAATGGCAAGCCACAGCCCTGTCAAGCCACCCATAGAAATGCCACAAAAGTTAGCTTTTTGTAAGGATAATTCATTTAATAAAGTGATGACATCCTCGCCCAACTCCTCAATAGTATAACTTCCTTTTGGCGCATCTGATTTTCCATGTCCACGAGTATCATAGGCAATAATAAAAAATTTATCTTGCAATGCATCAATTTGTGGCTGCCACATGGTATGGTCAGTGCCCAAAGAGTTTGAAAAAATCAAGGCAGGGTTGCTTTTATCCCCAAAGGTTTGATAAAAAATTTGTCCATCTTTGGTTTGACAATACGACATAATCATTCCTTAATATAATAATTGTTTAATATAATAATTAAACACGCTCAATAATTATCGCAATGCCTTGCCCCACACCAATGCACATACTGCACAGGGCGTACTTCCCATTGATGGTCTCAAGCTGATTTAGGGCGGTTGTGACAAGTCTTGCGCCAGAAGCACCAAGCGGATGTCCCAAAGCAATCGCACCGCCATTGGGATTGAGGCGTGGGTCGTCATCATTAAGACCTAGCGCGCGAGTGCATGCGAGCGCTTGGGCAGCAAAGGCTTCGTTTAATTCAATCACATCCATGTCATTGAGTGTTAAGTCAGCTTTTGCCAATAATTTTTTGATTGCTGGCACAGGGGCAAATCCCATAATGCGTGGCTCAATACCCGCCGTGGCGCTGGCGACAATCTTGGCTCTGGGTGTCAGACCAAATTTCTGCACCGCAAAATCAGAGGCGATTAAAACTGACCCTGCACCATCATTGATGCCCGAGGCATTACCCGCTGTAACTGTACCATCTGCTTTGACAACAGGTTTTAGTTTTGCCAAGGCATCAAGGCTTGTTGCTCGTGGATGCTCATCTTTGTCTACCGCAATCAAGTCGCCTTTACGCTGTGGAATGGTCACAGCAATGATTTCTTTATCAAAAAACCCCTTATCTTGGGCAAGCTTGGTCAAAGTTTGGCTACGCAGTGCAAATTTATCTTGATCCTCACGGCTGATATTAAACTGTTCAGCGACATTTTCGGCAGTTTGTGGCATGGTGTCCACGCCGTACAGCTCCTTGAGTGCAGGATTGATAAAGCGCCAACCCATAGTGGTGTCTTCAATCTTTTGAGTGCGAGCAAAGGCAGTTTCCGCCTTGCCCATCACAAACGGAGCGCGACTCATACTCTCCACACCCCCTGCAATTATTAGGTGCGCTTCGCCTGATTTGATGGCGCGATTGGCATAAGCGAGTGCATCCATAGATGAGCCACACAAGCGATTGATGGTGGTGGCCGGCACTTCTACGGGCAAACCTGCCAATAGCGCTGACATGCGTGCCACATTGCGATTGTCCTCACCTGCTTGGTTGGCACAGCCAAAAATCACATCGTCAATTTGGGAAAAATCCACTTGGGGGTTGCGCTCCATCATTGCCTTTAAAACGATTGCCCCCAAATCATCGGCTCGCACATTGGCAAGCGACCCACCATACCGACCAAACGGCGTACGAATTGCATCAATAATATAAGCAGTTTCCATGAGTATCTTCCTTAAATTTCACTGGTAGTATCAATTAAAGTCGCTTCTGTTAGGCTTTGTAATTCATCAAAGCTCAAACCCTCCACCATCTCAATTACCTTTAGACCGTCGGCAGTCACATCAATGACGCACAAATCGGTATAAATTCTATCCACGCAGGCTTTGCCTGTTACAGGATAGCTAAGCTCTTTGACGATTTTGGGGGCGCCTGTTTTGGTGGTATGCTCGGTGGTGACAAATACTTTTTTGGCACCGACTGCCAAATCCATCGCCCCACCAACTGCAGGTACGGCATCTTTGGCACCTGTATGCCAATTAGCAAGGTCACCATTTTGTGCTACTTGAAACGCCCCAAGCACACAAATATCCAAATGCCCGCCTCGCATCATCGCAAAGCTATCCCCATGATGAAAAAACGCTCCCCCTGTGAGCATGGTCACATATTCTTTGCCTGCATTAATCAGCTCGTCATCTTCCTCGCCTTTGGCGGGGGCTTCACCAAAGGCAAGCAAGCCATTTTCAGAATGTAAAAAGATTTCTTTGTCTTTGGGTAGAAAATTGGCGATTTTGGTGGGTAGCCCAATCCCCAAATTGACATAAGCACCTTCTGGAATGTCTTTGGCAACGCGTTTGGCAATGTCATCTCTGCTTAATTTTTGGTACATATTATATCTCTGTCTTAGTGGGTGATGAAGGAGTGGCTTCTACAACATATTGCACAAAAATACCAGGGGTGATGATATGCTCAGGGTCAAGCTTGCCAAGCTCTACCACCTCTGACACTTGGGCAATGGTTGTGGTGGCTGCCATTGCCATGATAGGACCAAAATTGCGTGCTGATTTACGATACACCAGATTGCCCCAGCGGTCACCTTGATGCGCCTTAATCAGAGCAAAGTCAGCCCTGATGGGCATTTCAAGTACATAGTCTTTGCCATCAAGATGGCGAGTTTCTTTGCCTTCTGCTAGAAGCGTACCATAGCCTGTGGGTGTAAAAATCGCACCAAGCCCCATACCAGCTGCCTGAATGCGACACGCCAAGTTCCCTTGTGGTACAAGCTCAAGCTCAATCTTGCCTGATAAATACAGCTCATCAAAGACCCAAGAATCAGCTTGGCGCGGGAAAGAGCAAATCACCTTATCCACCGCCCCTGTTTTTAGCAGTTTGGCAAGTCCATAGTCGCCATTACCTGCATTGTTGCTGACAATTGTTAGACCCTTGACGCCAAGCTCAATCAAGCCATCAATCAATTCAGCGGGCTGTCCTGCAGTGCCAAAGCCACCAATCATAATGGTTGAGCCATCTTTGATATGGCTAATGGCGTCGCCAAGGCTTGTGTGTTTGTTTATCATCCAATTCTCCTTTTTAAGAATTTGCCATTCAAAACCAGGTAGCTAATCATACCGATTACCACTCCCCAGAATACCGAACTCAAACCAAGCAAGCTAATATCCGAGGCAGTTGTCAAAAAGGTAATCAAAGCCGCTTCTTTCTGCGCAGAAGTTTGCATAGCTATTGATAGATTATTCAGTAATGCGCCAAGTAAGGCTAAGCCGGCCAAAGCTCCAATCAATGCCGATGGGAGGATTTCGAACAAGCCCACCAAACTGCCTGCAAATAACGCCCCTAACAGATAAAATAAGCCGTTAGCAACTCCGCCAATATATCGTTGACTTGAGTGCTCATGGCATTCTTTACCCATGCATAAAGTTGCCGTCACCGCTGCCTGCACGATACTAATTCCACCAAATGGAGCGATTACCAAGGATGCCAAACTTGCGGTATTAATGACGGGCTTACTTGACATTTGATAATCATTCAATCGCAATAAAGCCATACCTGGCAAAAATTGCCCTGTAAAATTCAGAATAACCAGCGGTACCGCCAGGTTTAATATCGCCTGCCATGAGAAATCTGGGGCAATAATCTGAGGCTTAGATATTGAAAATCGAATCTCAGAACCATCAAATCCCTCTAGAAAATATGCGGCCAGAAGACCTGATAGCAAGACCCAAAAAATTACATACCGGGGGCTAACACTTCTACCAATCAAATACACGATCAACATAGTAAAAACCAGCACAGGTGAATCAGTGGCAGAATTAAAGATCTGTAAGCCAAAATTCAGTAATATCCCCGCCATCATACCAGCTGCAACTCCCTGTGGAATCCAAGATAGTAACCTATCAAAATATCCACTTATGCCTATCACTAGGCTAATAATCGCTGTTACAATGTAAGCACCAACCATTTCCGACAGGGTCATTTGTGGTAATAAATCAAGAAGCAATACCGTTCCAGGAATTGACCAAGCCAATAAAACTGGCATCTTGTAACGGAGAGATAGTGCAATACTAGTCAGAGCCGAACCTATCGATATCGCCCATATCCAAGAAATCATCATGCTATTATCTAGACCGGCTTGCTGTCCCGCTTGAAATACAATCACAAGTGGTCCAGCATAGGATATCGCTACCGCCAAAAACCCAGCAATGGTTGCAGATAACGACCAGTCTTTAAGCAACCCTTTTATCCAACTCATAAGACACTCCTTGTCGGTCTTTGGTTAACCTTGATCACCCCCACCGACTGGTACCACAGCACCGGTTATATATGATGATTCATCAGATGCCAAGAATAAAATGGCATTTACCTGCTCATCAATTGTGCCGTATCTACCCAAAAAAGTGCGGTCAATTGTCTGCTCAACCACTTGTTGCATCCACACCTTTTCTTGCGCAGATTGCTCTTGTGAGTTTCTAGGTATTTTTCTAGGTGGTGCTTCTGTACCACCAGTTGCCACAGCATTCACGCGAATGCCGTCTTTAGCATGTTCAAAAGCCAAAGATGCTGTCAAAGCATTTACACCGCCCTTGGCGGCCGAATAAGGTATACGATTAATACCCCGTGTTGCAATCGATGAAATATTAACAATAACGCCAGCCTGCTGAGCAATCATTATTGGCAATATTGCACGACAACACCAAAGCGTGGGATAAAGCGAGCGGTTAATTTCCTTAACAATTTCATCCTCCGCAAACTCTTCAAATGGCTTCATCCAAATCGCACCGCCAACATTATTGATCAAAATGTCAACTTTTTTATACTTTTTCAAAGCATATTCAACCGCCTTGCTGGCACCCAGAAAAGTTTCAAGATCAACCTTAACAGCGACAGCCTTACCCCCAAGGTCTTTAATCTCTTGAACCACATCATTCACATAATCAGAGCGATCTACTAGTACGACGCGCCCAGACTCTTTAGCGATTTGCAGAGCTACACCTCTGCCAATGCCTTGCGCAGCCCCCGTTACAATGACTACTTTATCCTTAAATCGTTTATTACGTGACATAAGCCCACTCCTTGCTTAAATAAATCATAAATCATTTACACTTGTTCTGGCTTCGCAGAAGCCTTAGGGATAATAGCCAATACTGCAAGTGTTGCCAACACACCAAAAGTTACCATGGTTAATAAAGCATATTGTGCGGCAACATGAACATCAACACCCTTAAAGGCGCTAAAGATAGTTGCGCCAGTTGCAATACCAAATGAAGCACCCAGCGCACTTGCCATCTTAAACACACCGGCTGCAACACCTGCTTTATCCATTGGGACATTAACCATGGCACAATCTGCAGCAGGTGTTGAGTAGCAACCCAGTCCAAATCCAAAGACAGCGAAAGATACAATTACCCACCACATATAAATCTCATGCGAAACGAATGTCATAGATAGACCCAAGGCACCCACAGCAGTGATCGCTGTACCAAGCCACATAGGTGTTTTGTAGCCAAATTTATGTAATAATTTTTCACTAATTCGAATCATGATCATTACCATTGCCACATAGCCTAATGATTTTACACCTGCCTCGAAGGCTGTTAGTCCATGCCCTTGTTGCAAATAAGTATTGATAATAATAATCGTGCCCGCCATGCAGTTTAGTAGGAAATTAGACAGGCAGGCACCGCTATACCCGCGACTTTTAAATAATGAAAAATCAAGAAATGCATTGGATCTTCTATGTATTTCGGTGCGAAAGAACACAATTCCCATAATAATTGCTCCCGCAAGCATCATCAGAGTAAATTGGTGTGTCAAACCCAGTCGAAAACCCTTTGTTATCAATAGGTTTAATGCCAATAAACCTAGTACACAACTAAATAACCCAATATAATCGTAACGACTGGTACCAATTTCATTTGATTTGCTTTCCGGCGTTCCTTTAATTAGCAAGACACCAATGATAGAAATGGCAATAGATAGCAAGAAAATACTCTTCCAGCCTAGACTGGTTGCAATAGCCCCACCAACAAAAGATGACAATCCCGACCCGCCAAACGAACCGATAGACCAAAAACTATATGCCCTCTGTCTTGCAGCGCCCTGATAATAATTTTTGATAATAGATAAAGTTGCTGGCATAATACAGGCTGATGACAACCCTTGTAATACACGACCAATACCGAAAGTAAAAGCCGAACTACTAAAATACAATACCAGACAGGCAAGAATATTTAGGGCAAAACCGATATAAGTTAGGCGTACCCGACCAAAACGATCGGCAAGACCACCCATTAAAATAATAAAACATCCAGAAAACAGCGATCCCAAACTAATGACAGCATTCAGTGATGAGTCACTCATATTCAAATCTTGTTGAATGGATGGCACCACATTGAACATGGATTGGTAAAATAGCCAAAATGTTAATACGCCTAGCACCATACCGATTAGCAGTCTGTCATTTCCGCGGAACTGCTTTGAGCCATATTCTTGATAAGATGTAGTCATGTGACAAAGTCCTTTTTATTAATCTTTTAAATAATTCTCAACCAATCCACAAAAGTAAGCGGCGGCAGGTGCAATAATTTCATCATTGAAATCATAGGCGGGATTATGCACCATGCAGGCACCTTCTCCACCGCCATTCCCTACAAAACAGTAATTTCCATTTGGATTGGCTTCTAACATAAAAGCAAAATCCTCACTCCCCATTAGTGGTGCAATATCGGTATGTACCTTATCCACTCCCACCAAATTTTGAGCAACTTTAATGGCAAAAGCGGTAGCATCATCGCCGTTAACAGCAGGCGGACAGCCATTGACATGCTCTATTTCAGCAGTTGCACCAAAACTCTGAGCTTGGAAATTAACCACTTCCTCAATGCGTTTTAGCACATTTTGGCGCACACTAGAGCTCAACGTTCTAACACTTAATTTTAATAAGGCACTGTCATTCACCACATTTGGTGCATTTCCCGATGTTAGCTGCCCCACTGTAATGACCGCCTGATCCAACGGACTAACATTACGGGAGACAATACTTTGTAACGCAATCGCAATATGGCAAGCCACCAACGTTGCATCAATGCCATATTCTGGCATAGCTCCGTGGCTTCCCACTCCCTTAATGTGGATATGGATGGTATCAGATGACGCCATTATTGCCCCAGTTTTAAAATAAAACTCTCCAGTATTTAATCGTGGCATATTGTGCATTGCAAAAATTACATCACAAGGAAATTGATCAAACAGACCATCCTCGAGCATGATGCGCCCACCACACAATAATTCCTCAGCGGGCTGAAAAATCAAATTCACAGTACCGTTAAAATTTTTAGTTTTGGCAAGCTGCTTGGCGCATGCAAGCAAGATAGTACTATGGCCATCATGTCCACATCCGTGAAACCTGCCATTAATGTGGCTCTGATATGATTTGCCAGTATTTTCAATAATTGGCAGGGCATCCATATCCGCACGCAAACCAATTGTTTTACCACCATCACCTATTTTTAAAGTTGCGACAATGCCTGTTTTAGCCAATCCTTGATGAACAGTATAGCCCCATGTAGTAAGCAGCTCAGCAATCAACTTGCTAGTTTCAAACTCTTCAAACCCCAGCTCAGGAAGTTGGTGTATAGCATGGCGAATGTCGCAAAAAAACGACCACTCACTCATAATATCTCTCAAATTCTGAGAATTAATTGTGATTGGGTTGGAAAGGGACATACTCACTCCTTTTATAACCATAGATGCAAACAAACTAATAAATATGCTATAAAAATATAATTGTAATGCATTTTATGGAATTTGTAATCCATCTATTATGAATAAGCATTTGTTATTAATTGGCTGAAAATTTCTCAAACAAGAAATTCTGCACTACAACATTTTGGTTATCTAGCCACTGCTTCACTGCATCCACCATAGCTACAGGTCCGCACAAGTAAATATCAACATTACCCGCATTCAACCAATCATCATCGATGTGAGCAATCACATAGCCTTTTCTTTCATGAGATGATTTTTCATTCGCGACGACCGTCCGATAATCGAACCAACTGTGCTTTTCTTTGAACGACTCCAAAACGTCAAGCCCAACCAGATCATCATCATTTGTAACGCCAAATATCATGCGTACTGGTTGCTCAGAGCCTTTTTCATCCAATACTTTCAGCATGGATAAAAATGGCGCTATGCCAGTTCCACCTGCTAAAAATAAGGTCGGTCGAACAATTTTTCGCAAATAAAAACTGCCAAAAGGACCAGTAAATTTCATTTTATCGCCAATTTGTGCAGAATTAGTCAAAAATGAGCTCATCTTGCCATTAGGAACATTTCTCACGACAAAACTGGTTTTACGGTCACCTGGTTTTGAGCTAAATGAATAAGATCGCGTTTCACCAAGCCCCGGTATCTCCACATTGACATACTGCCCCGCTAAGAAATTAATTTCTGGCTCACCCTCATCAAGCTCAATTTCAAAAGAAATCGTACTATCAGACACTTTTTGCAGATTGTTTAGACTGCCTGAAAATGTTTGAATTTCAGTTTTGCAGACAGTGGAACTTGCCAAGATTTGAACAACCGAATCAGAGGTTGGATAGCACTGACAAGCCAACACAAATCCATTTTGGGCATCTTCTTCACTTAAGGCATCCTCGATATACATATCCTTATCCATCTCATAAGTGCCTGACTCATAAAATGCACGGCAAGTACCACATGCCCCATCTCGACAATCTAGCGGAATGTTCATCTTTTGTCGATAAGCGGCGTCTGACAAAACTTCGCCATCATTAACTTGGATAAAGTGAGTAACACCATCTTCAAATTGTAAAGCGACATTGTGGCTCATAACTAAATATCCCTATCTTGGTGATTTTAAGATTTGTAAAAGCGCTCGCCCATTCCAAAGGTAGAACAAGCGCATTAAATTAATAAAAAGTCAGGCTTGATTTAATCAAATATGATAAATGTCAATCACCTGGTGGATGTAATCATTTTTCAGTACGACATACTTACTCAAAATCTTGAATTCATCGCTAGAGATATCAATCACATATCGAGAGATACCAAAATATTGATACATGGTTTTATAGCGAAAACTTGATGTCTGCCAATTGAATCGTACAATAGCCCTACCGCCATCAACACTCTCAACCTCAATGTTGTGAATGTTGTGATTTGTGCGCGTATCTGGAATTGTCGCTGACGAACGCTCGGTTTTAATACGGAAAACGCGATCTTCAAGACCCTGTCGATCTGGATAATAAATCAAGGAAATTTCAGACATTGGATCAGTGATTAGTGTATCATCGTCATCCCACGCAGGCATCCAAAAGGAAGCTTCAGGAGCGTAACACTCTAGCCAATCATCCCATTGTTCATCATCCAAAAATCTAGCCTCTTTGTACAAAAATTGACTAATCTTATGATGTAATTCTACAGACACTAAACTCATGCAACACCTCCCGATTCCAATTCTCGCTCATTTTTAATAGCCCGCTTCATGACTTCCATCCAGTGCTCATGCTGAGCCAGATATAGACCTTCATCTTCAGTTTTAACACCGCTAAGCTTTGGCTTGAGACCAATTTCTTTTGCGAATTCATCCGCGCCATACACCCAGTGATTGGCACCTCGGCACATATCATTCCACTCAACCTCAATGCCCGCATATCCAACTTGGCAAGAACGGAATTCCTCCAAGTCATCTGGAGTTGCCATACCAGATGCATTAAAGAAGTCTTCATACTGACGAATACGACGTTTACGATTTTCTACATCCTCCCCCTTAGGAGCAATGCAGTAAATTGTAACTTCGGTTTTATTAACAGATAATGGACGCAAAACACGGATTTGCGAACCAAACTGATCCATTAGATATACATTTGGATACAGACAGAGGTTGCGCGATCTCTCAATCATCCATTTTGCCATCGCTTCGCCATACAGCTCTTTATAAGAATCATACTGGGCATAATTTGGACGATCCTCTGGATTTGCCCACTGAGTCCAAAGCAGCATGTGACCATGCTCAAAGCCATAAGAACCTCCGCCCTGCTTGCCCCAGCCACCTGCACTCATGGCGCGGATTTTATCTTCACCTGCCTGTTTTTCTTTGCGCTGTTGAGTGGTTGCCGCATAGTTCCAATGCACTGCCGTAACATGATATCCATCAGCACCATTTTCTGCGGTAAGCTTCCAATTGCCTTCGTAGGTATATGTTGACGAACCACGAAGCACCTCCAAACCATCTTTTGCTTGATCAACAATCATATCAATGATTTTGGTTGCCTCACCCAAATACTCCTGTAATGGCAATACATCAGGATTTAGGCTACCAAACAAGAATCCTTTATAGCTTTCAAAACGTGCGACCTTTTTTAGATCATGGGAGCCATCTTTATTGAAGCTTTCTGGATAGCCAGCATCTTTCGGATCTTTTACCTTTAGCAGTTTGCCTGAATTATTAAATGTCCAACCATGAAATGGGCAAGTATATGATGACTTATTGCCTTTTTTGTATCGACAAAGCTGAGCTCCTCGATGCGAACAAGCATTAATCATTGCGTTTAATTCGCCATCTTTATTGCGTGCAATAATGATTGGCTGGCGTCCGATATGCGTCGTATAATAATCATTAATTTCGGGAATTTGGCTTTCATGCGCCAAATACACCCAATTTCCCTCAAAAATATATTTCATTTCAAGATCAAATAAGGTTTGATCGGTAAATACAGAGCGATGAACCTTATATTCACCCGTTTCTTTATTTTCAACCAAAAGCTCGTTGATTCGGTCAAGATGGCTTGTATTAATGACAGGAATGCGCGGCATAATTATTTCTCCTTGTTAAGCTGACTGAACTTAGATATCATCAACCAGGCTATCCGTCAGCCTAGCTGATGATAAAAGGCATTAGCCTTGAGCGCGTCTGCGGTCAACTTCGGTGCTTGGGGCAGTTTGGGTGTCGCGTGTGAGTTTAAAATCAAAGCGAATGTGCTTAAAAGGTTTGTCCAGATTATTGGCTTTGATTTGTGCTTCATCAGTGACATCCACAGCGGTTGCAACCAAGCCTTCACGAGTACCAAAGGCAAAGTCATCCCAAAGATATTCATCACCCTCAATATTAAATTGTGTGGTGAGTTTACGATAGCCATCAGCAGTGATAAAGTAATGTACGTGTGATGGGCGTTGTCCGTGACGACCTAAAAGCGTCAATAAAGCTTGGGTTGGACCATTAGGCGGGCAGCCATAGCCAACAGGCATGGTAGTTTGGGCTTTGTAGCAGCCGTTTTCATCAGTATAAATGGTACGACGAAGGTTGAAATCAGACTGTGACTTATCAAAGAATGAGTAGTTACCTTTACCGTTGGCATGCCACATTTCAACCTTAGCATTGGGGATGATATTACCGTCCACATCGGTGACTACGCCTTCAATGATAAGGGTGTCCACACTGTCAGATTCAGCACCATCATCCATGCGTGCAAAACCGACCGATTCTGGCGCACCCGCTACATACAGAGGTCCTTCAATGGTACGTGGTGTACCGCCCGTCTCCACACCCGCTTGTTGGTCTTTCTCGTCTTCCAACAAATCCATGAAGTGTTCAAGCCCCAAACCTGGCACAAGCAAACCCACTTCGTTAGCCTGCCCCAAATCGGCAATATACTCCATGCCTTTCCAAAGCTCGGTTTGGGTGATATTCAAATCCACAATGGCTTCAAATAGGTCGCCCAAAAGACGCACCACAATCTCTTGTACGCGCGCATCCACCTCGCCTGTGGCGGTATCCACATTCATTTTTTTGACCAATGCGTCAATTTGTTCGCGATTCATAACATACTCCATATTACTGTTAAGTGATTTTTAATAGCTGGCAGAAGCTGGCTATCATTTCCTTGTTACCTTACTATGGTTTTAGCTGTGTCATAGCCCACAGTGTTTTTAGCTGTCGTCTTCTTTGATAGAAGAGGGGTGACGATTAAGCGGTGTAATTTCAAGACTCATATAAGGATATAGGGGCAGACCTTGTAAAATGGTGTGTAGCTCTTCGTTGCTCTCCACATCAAAAATACTGATATTGGCATACTGCCCTGAAATACGCCACAAATGTCGCCACTTACCTTGGCGTTGCAATTCTTGAGAGTAGGCTTTTTCGGTTGCCTTGATAACATCTGCAGTTTCTTTTGGCATATCCAGCGGGATTTTTACATCCATTTTTACATGATAAAGCATCACTTTCTCCTATTTGTAAAGCTATTTTCTTGTCAATTCCTTTACCTTGGTCTCATCAATCTCAATCCCAAGCCCCGCACCTTTGGGTACTTGTAACTCAAAATCGCTATACACCAAAGGCGTTGTCAAAATCTCTTTTGTTAGAAGTAATGGCGCAAACAACTCTGTTGCATAAGGCAATGATTCAAAGGTGCTAAACACATGTGCAGATGCAATCGTGCCAACAACCCCCTCTAACATAGTGCCACCATAAACATCAATCCCCGCCAAGCGTGCAATATTAGCTACTTCACAAGCCTCTAAAAGCCCACCAGACTGTTCAATTTTAACAGCAAACACATCTGCAGCATGACACTTGGCAAGCTTGTATGCACTATCAGGGCCTGTTAACACTTCATCAGCCATAATTGCAATATCAAATCGTTTGGTCAATCTACTTAAAGTATCAAGTTGATGAATTGCACAAGGTTGCTCAATTAAATCAATGCCACCATCTTGAAGCTTGGCGATGCCATCAATGCACTCAAGCTCACTCCAAGCGCGATTGACATCCACGCGAATGCTAGCGCTGTCGCCTAGGGCTTTTTTGATAGCGATGACATGGGCAACATCTTCTTTGACGGATTTGGCACCTATTTTGAGTTTAAAAATATTGTGGCGCTTTTTCTCAATCATTGCCTTAGCTTCAGCAATGTCCTTATCGGTATCACCTGATGCCAAGACCCACAAGACAGGTACGCTGTCACGCAAGCGACCTCCCAACACTTCGCTTAAAGGCAAGTTTAGCTGTTTTGCCCAAATGTCTAGCAGGGCTGTTTGTACAGCACATTTGGCAAAGCGGTTGCCATTGATAGACTGATTGATAAGTTTACGCAGTTGAGCGATGTTTTTAGCCTTACTGGCTAGCACCAAAGGGGCAAAATAAGTATCAATATTGGTTTTGATGCTTTCTGGGCTTTCTTCACCATAGCCAAGTCCGCCAATGGTTGTCGCCTCACCCCAACCCACTGTGCCATCAGCAGCTGTGATTTTGACAAGCACCAACGTTTGTACTTGCATGGTTGTCATAGACAGCTTGTGCGGTCTAATGGTTGGAATATCTAGGATAAACGTTTCTACAGATTGATACATATTTTATGAATCCTTGAGCGATAAACTGCTTGATATATACTTTAAATCACTATAAACTACTTGTCCAAGACTCTTTTTGTATTTTTTTATACCTAAAAGGTATATTTGCTCAAATAATTAGAAAAGCCGGATTTATTTCCAAATCCGGCTTTTTGCTATCCAACTCTCAGTTTTGTTGAGCACTAGAGAGATTTACCATAAAAACAGCAATGGCCGCAATGATGCCCGGTATGGCGATTGCCATAAAGTTCATTTGATGTGGCAATTGATACGCCAATAAAGCTCCTGTCAAAACAGGTCCCACAATGGCACCAACCCGGCCAATACCTGATGCCCAACCCATACCTGTTGAACGGACAGCAGAAGGATAGTATTGCGCAACAAAGGTGTATAATAAAATCTGAGACCCGATTGTTGCTGCGCCTGCGATAGCAATCAGCGTATACAATACAATCGGCGGGCTATTAAATCCAAGTAAAACAAGTGATCCAGCACCCATAACAAACATCGCAACTAAGACCGGTTTCAGATGGAATTTATCAGCCAACATACCTCCACCAATAGCACCGATCATTCCGCCAATATTTAGCGCAAACAAGAACAACATACTTGCGCCCAATGAATAACCCGCCTGAATCATTAATTTTGGTAGCCAATTGCCTAAAGCATATACCATTAATAGGCACATAAAGAATGCTATCCAAAACATGATAGTACTAGTGGCTCGATTTTTCTGGAATAATGCTTTTAATGGCGCAGCATCCCCTCCAGTCTCTTCAAGTGGCGCTACTACAAATTCCTTGCTCACCAATGAGGGTTCAAGCTTTTTAAGCATTACAGTAACTTCTTCATCTTTGTTCTTCTGTTTTAAATACAATAATGACTCTGGAAGCATTACCCACAAAATCGGCAATAACAAAATCGGAATACCAGCAATCATAAACATAATTTCCCAGCCAAATTGAGGCACTAAAACTTTCCCCAGTAATGCCGATGCCATACCGCCGATAGCATATCCACTAAACATGATAGCCACCAAGGTACTTTTGATGCGCTTTGGAGCATATTCCGTCGTTAGAGATACAACATTAGGCATTACCCCACCAATTCCCAAACCTGCAATAAATCTCAAAATCGCAAATTGAATCGGAGAGTCTGCAAATGCACCTAAAAAGGTAAAGCCACTAAATAGCAATACACACAGCATGATTGTTAATTTGCGTCCAAGTTTGTCAGAGAGCGTTCCAAAAGCAATTGCCCCAAACATCATGCCAAATAAAGCGGAACTAGCCAACCAGCCAGCCTGCACGGAGGTTAATTGCCATTGCTCCATTAATAACGGTAGAGCAACGCCATAAATTACTAAGTCATAGCCATCAAAGATAATAATTGCTAGGCACCAAAGCAAAACTTTCCAATGAAACCCTGAAAATTTCGCTTGATCAATTACGGATTGAATATCCACTTTCTCCATCTGCATATAACAGCTCCTTGCCTGTTTAAAAATACTATGGTGATAAAATAACCTTTAAAGAGATTTAATTCAAAGACTTAATTTGTATATATTTATACCTTTTAAGTATCTCGCCTTTATTGTCATTCTCATTCAAGATTAAAATTGCAAAACTTGCTACGCTGTGGTATTTTTAAACATACATATTTATAAAAGGTTCTGTTTATATGGACATAAGACATCTACGGTATTTTGTTGCAGTGGTTGAGGAACAAAGCTTCACCAAAGCCTCTGAGCGTTTATTTATCGCCCAACCCCCTCTTAGCAGACAAATCAATAACCTGGAAGATGAAATTGGAACTCCTTTACTTAACAGGAATAGCAGACCTATTGAACCCACTGATGCCGGTAAATTTTTTTATCAATACGCAAAGCGCATTCTGAATAATATTGACCAAATGGTTGCAATGACGCGACGCACGGGTATCTCGGCTCGCAAACTCAGAGTGGGTTTTACTGGATCGCTATTGCTAGGCCTTCTACCGCAAATTATTTATCAATTTCGTCAACTCGCACCTGATTTGCATATTGAATTTATTGAAATTAACACTTTTGAACAAGTGGAGGCTCTTAAAAAAGGCGATATTGATGTTGGTTTTGGTCGATTGAGTTTTAGCGATCCCATTGTTAAACGCATTCTTCTTAGAAATGAACCATTGGTATTGGCTGTTCATAAGTCACATCCACTTGCGCAGAATGAAAATGGAGTATATTTGGCGGATATAGTTGATGAGTTGGTCTTGCTATTCCCTGATACACCTGGATATACATTCGCAACCCATATTAAGTCAATCTTTTATGAACATGGCTTAACTATTGATAATACAGAATCAGTTTCAGGCATTCGCTTGGCTCTCGGTATTGCTGCGTCAGGCTCGGGCGTTTGCGTTGTGCCGCAAAACAGCCGTGCGATACATATGACAGACTTAAAATACATACCCATTTTGGATCCAGGAGCAGTGAGTCCTATCCATATCTCATTTCGAAGCATGGAGAATAATGAATATATACATCTTATGTTGACTACAATTGATTTAATTTACAAAAAACTTACATCCCAAGAAGGGTTAAGCATAACACCTTTGTTTAATGAGACTTGGGGTTATGATGATGAGTCAAAAAAATGGAAACCAAAGCCAAAATCTCTTAATTTCAAATAACCTTAGAATCATCACAGCATAAAACAAGGAAACTCATATGGAGCAAGCAAGCACCCAAAAGCTGACACTTCAAGACTATGCACCCAAACACTACATCGAGTTATCAGAGTTAGAAGAGGATTTTGATTACTGGATGGAAGTTGTCGAAAAAGATGTGATTGCTATTATAAAAGATGGAGAACCTAAATTTTGCATGGTGCCTGAATTTATTTATGCTCAGATGACAGCCTATACATCTTTGGATGATTGATGGTTAATAGCAGTTATCATAAGCCAAAACCCATGAAAAACCTACCAACGCGTATCTTTGATGCCTTTTGTGAAGGGATATTAGATACTGCTGTGTTCTATAGCAGTGATGATGCGTATTTGTATCGATTGGATGAATATAGACAAGTCTTTGAAAGACTGGCTAAAGATGCTGATATTCATGTGATTTATTATGACTTTGCTGATGTGCAAGCATCTATTTATCAGCATTTTATGTCGCATATGATTGCAGCTGTTTGCCCCAATCAAGCAGATAGCTGTTATTCTCTCAGAGTTGTATTTGAGCAAATTATCTCAGGTAGTCAGCGATACTTGTTAATACTGGATAATATTGAGTGTTTATATCAACCATCTAATCCCCAATCACCTGAAATCAAAGACTTCATCGGCTCATTACGCACCTGCCTAGATGTCTATCGAATAAATATCCGCACTGCTATGTTTTGTCGAGATACAGCAAACTTAAGAAAACTGTATTATGATTACCGTGAGCCATTTTATTGTTTTGGGTATTTGCAGGATGTGGGGAGGTGAACATCCTTTGAACAAAACGCTTAAAGGCAATATCAACCCCACTTTACCAATCCATACCCCACATTTCCAGTTCCAATAAAGCGAGAGGTTTGGATGGCTTCATCGTAATTTGCCATATTTTATCGTAATTTGCCATATTTTATCGTAATTTGTCGTAGATTATCGTATTTTAGCGCAATTTATCATCAATTTACTTTTAGGCAATTAGTTTATACTTGAAACTTTTTTATTTATAGAAAAAGTTTCAAGTATAATTGAAACTTTTTCTATATCAAGGTAAAATATCAATTATAGTTTTAGGATTTTACCATGAAAAAAGATTTAGTTTATCGCCAGAAATACCTTGAAACGGTACACCCGTTTATCGGAAAACGTTTGATTAAAGTGTTCACAGGGCAGCGCCGTGTGGGCAAAAGCTATTTGCTGTTTCAGATTATGCAAGAGATTCAAACAGCGGATGAAAATGCCCACATTATTTATATCAACAAAGAAGACTTAGCATTTTCGCCCATTCAAACAGCACAAGAATTGGCAGAATTTGTCTTATCGGCAAAAAAGAGCGGTCAAAAAAATTACATCTTTATCGATGAAATTCAAGAAATTACAGATTTTGAACAAGCGTTACGTTCGCTTTTATTAGATGACGAATTGGATTTGTATTGCACGGGCAGCAATGCTCATTTGCTTTCTCGGGATATTGCGGGTAGCTTAAGTGGGCGGGCGATTGAAATTAATGTTCATTCCCTTTCCTATTTTGAATTTCTTGATTTTATGAAACTGGACGATAGTGATAAATCGATGTCGCTGTTTTTGAAATATGGCGGTTTGCCTTATTTAAAAGACTTGCCGTTGCAAGACAATATCGTGTTTGAATATCTACGAAATATCTATTCCACCATTGCTATTCGGGATATTGTGAACCGCTATGCGTTACGAAATGTGCAATTTTTAGAGCAACTTACGCAATTTTTAGCAAGCAATATCGGCAATCTATTTTCCGCCAAAAAAATCTCTGATTTTTTAAAATCGCAGAAAATTACCACATCAAGCATGCAGGTACAAAATTATGTGGAATATCTTGCCAACGCTTTTTTAATCCACAAAGTGCCACGCTATGACATTGAAGGTAAACGCATTTTTGAGATTGGCGAAAAATACTATTTTGAAGATTTAGGCTTACGAAACGCCCTGATTGGCTATCGGGTACAAGATCGTGGCAAATTGCTTGAAAACTGCATATTCAATCATCTTCAAATCGCAGGTTATGATGTCAAAATCGGCGGTTTAAATAGCCAAGAGATTGACTTCGTGGCAGAGAAAAATGGCGAACGTATTTATGTGCAGGCCGCGCTGACCATTAATGAAGAAAAAACGCTTGAGCGAGAATTTGGCAACCTGCTGAAAATTCAAGACAACTACCCCAAATATGTGGTGACGATGGACGAATTTGACGGCAATACTTTTGAAGGGATACAATGTTTGAGTTTGAGAGCGTTTTTGAGAGAGATTTTGGGTGGATGATGATCAGCCATACATTACTGATGTGGCGCAGAATAAGCATATATAATGTTTTAGGAGCAATTTTATGAAATTACGAACATCCATATTAAAAACTTCCGTTCTATTCATGATGTTGAAATAGAAGTTCATAACTATACGATGTTTGTACCGGTACATACCAATGGATTTGCCCAAAGATAGTAAAACCATTATCTTTTCACGTTCATCTATGCTAAGATGTTTATAAGAAGTGTTCATCTGTTTAATGTCTTGTTTTGTGTGGTAACTTAATGATACATTAAATTGATGAACACTTCTTTTTTTATTTGGTGTTGCGGTTAGATTGTAAATTCAAGCACTTAAAATTAATCATTCCAAGAGTATTGTAGCTCTTGTAGCTGCCCGTATAAGCAATGACTGTCGGGTTTGATTCTACTGGTAACGATAGATATTAATGTGTCGGCTTTGGTATCTTTTGCAGCAAACCGAACCAACCCATAAACCCTTGTTTTGTTGATATATCTCATCCAAATGCTTAGCAATCATTGTAATGATTGTACCAGTACAAAACACTCAAATACCGAGTCGGCTGATAGTTACTTATCATAAGCGAGCACCTCAGCGATGGTTTTGGGTTTGATTGCTTTAGGTTTGGTTAATTTCATAAACCGAGCAATATCATCCAATATCATCCACAATAACAAAAAGTTCTTTAAAGAAATATGACCTGTATCCTCAAACCGACGAATGGTTGGCTCTGGAATCAAGGATTTTTCAGCCAGTGCTCGGCGTGACAGCTTAGCATCTTTGCGTTTTTGTTTTAGATACGCTGCCAAAGCTAAGCGTGCATCAATATCGTCATACAGATGAAGCATAACCACCTCAACTTGGTTTAATTTTGATATTATTTTATCAAATTTACGGGATTTTTGGTAGTTTTTGATAATATTTTATCAAATTCATGCATGAATATCTTTTTTGTAGCTACTCCACAAGACAGCTCAGCTCATAACTTTGACTGCGTCCAGAAGCTAGTGACTTCACCAAAATTCCTTTTTCAACCAAATCATTAATATCTCTTAGAGCGGTATCTGTGGATACTTTTGTGATACTCGCCCATTTTTTGGTGGTAAGCTTGCCATAAAAATCACCCCAAAGCTTATTGATCATCACTACCTGCCGTGGATTGAGTGATGTGTGGCGATATATATGCCAAAATTGTGACTTGGCGACAACCTTTTGTGACTGAACAAGTGCTTGTATCAAAGCTGCTTCTAGATTGGTTAAAAACCAAATTAGCCATTCGGTGGCTGATGCCAAGCCCCTTTGAGTCTGTTCAAGTATGTGATAATACTCACGACGATTGGCAAGAATTTGTGCGGACATACTATAAAATCGCTGCGGACTGCCATCGCTTTTGGCGAGCATCCGCTCAGTGAGTGCACGAGTTAGGCGACCGTTACCATCATCAAACGGGTGTAGCGTGACAAACCACAGGTGTGCAAGCCCTGCCTTAATTGTCAAATCAAGTCCCGTATCATCATCGTTATACCACTGAAAAAATCGCTCAAGCTCATCGGGCAATCTATCGGCCTTTGGTGCTTCAAAGTGTACTTTGGCTTTGCCATAAGCACCTGAGACCACCTGCATCGGGCCATTGGCATCATCTCGTAATGCACCCACATTAATGTCATACATGCCACTTAGCCCTTGTGGGAATAGTGCATGATGCCAACGACAGACTTCATCTAAGGTTAATGGCAAATCAAATCTTGAAGTTGCCTTAAGCATCATTTCAACAATCGCTTCCACTTCATAACTTGGCGTAACAAGCTGATGCTGATACAGTGCTTCAATACCTAAGTGCCGAGCAACCGAAGAGCGTACCTGTTCAGTGTTAAGATATTCACCCTCAATCTCCGATGTCTTAATCACCTCCAATGTCAATGCCTCAAGACAAACTTCAAGTGGTAAATCAAACCCAAGGCTGCTCATCTGTCCCAACAAGCGCCCCTGAAGCAAACGAATGCGAGCAACAAGGGGAAGTAGCTGCCCCTCATCAAGCTGCCAATCTGTCCAATTTGGATATTCATGAATAAACGTATCAACCATCACTATTCTCAATTTCGCCTCATCTGCGGTAATTATACCACATATTCTCCGCAAAATATGCGGTGAATAACACCATCAATCACCGCAAAATTGGCATACCAAACCCCAAACCAAACTGACAAATTATAAGAATTTAATAAAAAAATTAATATTATTAAATAGAAAATATAAAATTAAAATAATTCAAATCCATCAATACCTGCAACTTTCATCAGCAAACACAAGAGCAAAAAATTCAAAATTATGATAAAATACGAAAAATGATGGGGTAAATTTACCCTATTGTTTTTCGTGCCAAAAAATAAAAAGTCATCAAAGCGTGTAATCAGCATCCACACTGATAATAACCATAAGATATTGATATATAAAGATATTATTTAAGGTAACATAAGGTTATTCGTCGAAAAATAGTCGCCCAAGATTGCCAAGGTTGGGGTCGCGAGTTCGAATCTCGTTTCCCGCTCCAAATTTTAAAAAGTCCAAATCGAACGGTTTGGGCTTTTTTGTTGTTTAAAATCAAGGGTTTGGGCGGTTGTTTATTTGTGCTGTTGTGTGACCACTTTTGATAAGTTGGGCACATGCAAATTTTTGTGTGCCCAAATTGTGCCTAAAATGTGCCCATTGATTCTTTTTCAATAAATCAAAATATTGGAAAAATTAACAACCCAGCTTAATTTTAGATAATGGGCAAATCAGTCCAAAAGAAGCCTTAATGGCAGCTATAGAGCGGCCCGCGAGCATGAGCCGTGATGGCTTGCTGATTGCGATATAGCTCATCACTCGGCTGAATGATGAAAAGACCCTATTTACCATCGCAGGCGAGATGGAGCGGGCAGGATATTTTGTTCAGACGCCGATAGATGGTTAACACATTATGCTGAATATCTTCAGCACCCGAAACAAGTCCATACTTTTGGGTACTGAAGATAGCTCAGCTAGATTGATTGCTCACCATAGAATTATTTGTTAATAAAAATAAATAATTTATCGCTTAGATATTATTGGCTAGATAGCACATAACGCTCTACTTCAGCAAGTCGCTCCAGTGTACCGACATCCACCCAGTGCGCCGACATCAGCTCGCCACTCACTCGCCCTGCCATCATCGCCGACTTCAGTCGTGGTGCTAGCGGTGCAATTTCACCGACGCCCACATCAGCGACCAACTGCGGTGACATTACGCTGATACCTGCAAAGGTATGCGCCTGCTCCGCTTCAGTTTTGATGGATGCTTGACCGTCATTAAGAACAAAATCTCCTGTTGGGTTATGCTCAGGGTTTTTGACTAGCACCAGATGCGCAAGCTGATCATTGAGCTTGTGGTGAACCAGTTGCCCAAAATCATATTCGGTCCAAACATCGCCATTGACCAAAATAAATGGCGCATCATCCAAAAGCTGCTGATCCAGCGCATACTTGATCCCGCCTGCCGTCTCCAAAGGCTCGCCAGATTCCACCGAGATTTTTAGGCGGATACCCAGTTGTGTTTCAAGGTCAAGCTTGGCAAGCCCATCGATCAGCACATCCGACAGATAGCCTGCGTTAAGCGTAATATCACGAATACCAGCTGCCGCCAAGCGTTCAATATGCCACACGATCAGCGGCTTATTTGCTACAGGAATCAGTGGCTTGGGCGTTGTCAGCGTCAAAGGGCGCATGCGAGTGCCCTTGCCTGCCGCCAAAATCATCGCTTGAGTAATCATGATTGTGCTGCCTGCAGTTGTTTTTGGAATTTCTTTTGATAAGACGGTAACACAAATGTCTCAAGCCATACCAAAAACTCTTGATACACGCCATCGATGTGATGATCCTTCAGCCAAGTCAGCTCGGTTAGCAAATCTTGCATGACTTTTGGAATATTATCCAAATAACGATGCTTACCATCTCGTTCAGATAGTCGAATAAAGATACCCAGTACTTTTAAGTGGCGCTGAATACCCATGATATTCGTCTGTGCAATAAAGCTACCCAAATCCACTGATGGCTCGATCATTTTATAAAATTCATGAATGCGCTTCTCAACCCATTGTTCATCATAATTAATATAAGCATCACGCACCAGACTGACCAAATCATAAGTATATGCACCGATGACAGCGTCTTGGAAATCAATCACACCAAGCGCATCGCTACCTTTATCCGCCATCAGATTGCGACTATGATAGTCACGATGCACGATGACTTGTGGCTGTGCATTGATATTATCAATTAAGGTTTGCTTCAATTTTTGCCAAAGCGTCTTCGCATTTGGACTCATTTTTACATCCAAATAAGGCAAGAACCATTCGTCAAACAAATCCATCTCTTGCTCAAGCTTCACATCGCTATATGTCGGCAAATCAACTTGCGTATCGATGCTTTGTAGCTGCACTAAGGTTTGAAGCGCCTTGGTATAATAGCCATCTTTATGCTCGGCATCATCGGCGATCAAATGCGCAAACTCTGTCGTGCCAAAATCTTGCAACAACAAAAAGCCCTTCGGTACATCTCGTGCGATGATGTCAGGCACATTGACCGTCTCACTTAAGATGTCACAAACATGAACAAACTGCTCAACGCTCTCTTTTTCAGGGGGTGCATCCATCAAAAGATAAGTCATCTGCACCTTACCTTCTTCGGCGACGACAGGCAGATGAATGCGATGGTATCGGCGAAAACTAGCATCTCCCGGCAGGCTTTCAACTTCAAAGCCTTTGGCAAGATTGGCATTCAAAAAATTCATCATCTCATCATGGCGAGTGCTACTCATAGCGCATCCTTATTATGATATCAAATCAAGTGTCAATTATTAATGGTATGAAATCCGATGGTTTAAATCGGCTTAGTTTAGCTGATTTTGACAAATTTCACCAGTAAATTTGTATTGTATTGTTGTGAATTAAGCTTGGATTAACAGTTAGCAAGATTCGCTTAATTTTATTGAACAACTGTTAGCAAATCCTTAGCACTCCCCCTTAAAATAGTGTAAAATAAGCCAATTATTTTTGTGCACTTAGGGCAAAATTGTGAACGATTATCAATCTCAAACTCATACTTGTCATCCATCAACTAGGCAACAAAGCGCCAATCCACTGCATCTTGCCATCAAAAGCATCTTGTTTGGTGCTGTGCTTTTGCCAGTTGCACCCCTTGCCAATGCTGAGCTTGTGATTGATCAACGCATCAGCGACCCTAGCGTATCGGTAGATGCGGGTCATGGCACGCAAGCGATCACAGACACCAAAAATGCCTTTGATGGTGTGGATTTTGATGCTATCGAGCGCCAAAGTCAGCAAACAGTCGCAACCGAAAGCCGTGATGCGGCAAACGATGAGAAAGTTATTTCTCATACAGATTTTGATCAGCCTGTCATCAACACTAATTCTGATAGCACTGATAATGTAGCGGCTGAAGCGACAGTAACAGCAGAAAAGACCGAAAACGAACAAGCGCGCAAGATACAAAATGATGAGCCATCAATGGCTGATGCATTCATTAAGCGGCTCGGTTTTGAAGGCAATGGTGCAAAAAGCCAAAGCCTAGCTAAGCTTGCAGAACATTATCACACCAAACCTAATGATCAAGCACGCTGTCAAGGCACTTGGGTTCAACCAGAGCGACATAGCGCCCCAACCCAAACTCGCTATGATGAGAATAGCAATCCACTACCTGCCGATACCATCTATGCTCAGTCTGACTATGGCTATTATGATGCCGAACAATATGCCGAACTGTCAGGTAATGTCATCGTCGAACAAAACGGACAGCAAGTCATCGCCGATAAAATTATGCTAAACACCCTAACAGGTGAAGCGATCGCTACCGGTCAAGTACAGTTCAGCGATGGTGGTATGCCAACAACTGAAGGCGGACTAACAGATAAAATCGGCGTCGGCATCATCGGTGTGGCTGACAGTCTTGAGTATTCAACTGATGGCAAAAATGCTGCCGCCAAAGATGTGGCATTTGCAAGTACCAGTATTAATGCTCATGGCTATGCTGGGCAAATGCAAAAGTTAAGTCAAAACGAATACCAGATGTCTGATGTGATGTTCAGCACCTGTCCGCCGACAGAGCGAAAATGGTATTTAGATTCCCAAAAAATTGACATCAACAGCGATACAGGGCGAGCCATCGCACGCAATACCACCTTGCGAATCAAAGATGTGCCAGTGCTATATCTGCCTTATTTCAATTTCCCTATTGATGATCGCCGAGCTTCTGGCTTTTTATTACCGACTGTCGGCTTTGGTTCATCAGACAGCTTTGAGATCAGCACGCCTTATTATCTGAATCTTGCGCCCAACTATGATGCCACCATCACGCCGACCATTTATACCAATCGAAACCCCATGGTTACCGGTGAATTTCGTTATCTGACCAAAAACTTCGGCTCAGGGGTTTTGACTGGTTCATATTTACCAAACGACCAAAAATACCACGATGAAGATCGTAGCCGCATCCGCTATGATCACAATTGGCGCTCACAAACCCTTCCGCAACTTAGTGCATATGCACAGTATCAATATCTGTCTGATGCTCGCTATTTATCTGATTTTGACTCGTTGGGACTTGAGACAGCCAAATTGAACCTACCACGCCGCATCGGTGTCAATTATTTCAATGAAAACATCGATGCTGATTTGCGCATTGAAACATTCCAAAAGCTTGACGCCACTGACATCGGCGGTACACGCATCTTGGATAAAGATCGCCCTTATGCACGCTTACCACAGCTTTCGGTGAATTATCGTCTACCAAAATCTTGGATCAACTTTAGCGAATCGCTTGAAATTTCAGGCATTCACAATTCCGCCTATTTTAAAAAATCCATCGAAGATAGCTCAGATGCCGAAAAAAGCGGCGCACGCATGTACAATCAAATCAGTGCCAGCTATCCGATGCTACGCACTTGGGGCTATGTCACACCCAAGCTTAGCTTAACCCATTTATACACAAGCTATGACCAAGACAGCTTAACCGCGCAGAACTTAAGCGAAAAGGACGGCACCTATTCCATCTTCGCACCAACTGTCAGCATTGACAGCGGTCTGTTTTTCCAAAAAACCGGCAGTCCATTTGGGCTATATGACGATAGCCTGGGCGGTTATCAGACTTTGACCCCACGCCTACACTACACCTATACTCCATACAAAAATCAGCAGAACCTGCCAAATTTTGACACGGGATTCTCACAGATCAGCTACGATCAATTACTTTCTGACAGTTGGTTCTTGGGTTATGATCGCATTCAAGATCTTCACGCCATCACACCTGCAGTAAATTATCGCTATATCGACCGCACAGGTAAAGTGCGCTTTGATGGTAGTATCGCTGAGCAGATTTTACTGGATGATATGCGTGTCGGTATTGATAATAGTGAACGATACAGTGGTCATAGCTCTGGCATGGCTTGGCAAGCAAGTGTGCAGCCTCGTGATAATCTGTGGCTAGAAACCGCTGGCGCACTGACCAACAACTACGATCTAAATACACTGATTGCACAAGTGCGCTATCAGCCAAATGAAGGTCAGTTATTTAACTTTGGCGTCGTTGAACGCAAGGAAAATAAGGCTACCAATCAACAAGCGCTCTCTGCCTATACAGCATCTGCCGTATTCCCAATCAATAATCGCTGGCGTATGCTTGGACAAGTACAATACGACTATAAAAATGATTTGTTGATGGATTCGCTTGTTGGTGTCAATTATGAAGATTGCTGCTACGGTCTATCAATCTACGCTCGTCGTTATCGTGACAGCATCAATCCACAAATTGAGCCAAATAATGCCATTATGGCAGAAGTTCGTCTAAACGGTATCACAAATGGTAGTAAGCTCAACCAGCTGATGCGTGATAAAGTGCTTGGATTTGACGATGTTCAACATGCTTGGCAAAAAGCCTATTGATGTATTCGCCACCAAAAACTTGCTTGATATTAGCAGTTTTGTAACCATTGCTCGTTATTTTTATTCAGTGCAGGCGCAGCATTTGACGATTTGGTTTGGTGGTGTTACACTTACAAAAGTTTATTAATTGCTAGTGATTGGCGCTAGCACATCCAAATTAAAAGGAATCTTCATGCAAAGCAAATTGCTCAATAAAGCTTTGATTATCGCATTGACCACCTGCCTATCTATCGGCACCGTTCATGCATCAATTAGCAGCAATAGCGCAGACGGCATCGTCGCACTAGTTAATGACGAAATCATCCTAAAAAGTGAGCTTAATAGCGCAGCACAGTACATCAAAGCACAGCTAAAACAAGCAGGTACTGATGCCAGCGACGAACAAATTCATCAATTGGCACTCAATGAGCTCATCACTCGCAAACTACAACTTGGCTTAATCAATCGCTCTGGTATGGTGACAAACGAAACTGTTATCAATCAGCAACTGCTAAAAATCGCTCAATCACAAGGGCTAAACAGCCTAAGTGAACTACAAACCAAACTTGATGGCGAAAAAGCTGGTAGCTATGCTGCTATGCGCAAAAATCTCATCGAAGAAGCCGCCATTCAAGCCATGTGGCAAAATCAAGTGCAAGGCCGTGTTCATATCACTGATCAAGAAATTGCCACTTTTTTACGCTCGCCCGAAGGTGCGCAAATTGCAAGTAGCGATAAAGTGCTAATTCCAGAATGGCAAACCAGCCATATTCTAGCTCGTATCGATGACACCCAAAATGCTGCCATCGCCGAACAAAAAATCAATGCGCTTTATGAAGAGATCCAAAAAGGTGCTGATTTTCGTACACTGGCAGCCACCTACTCAGATGACACTGGCTCAGCTCAGCAATACGGTAGCTTAGGCTGGGTCTCTGAAGGTCAAATGGTACCTGAGTTTGAATCTGTGATGAAGACCACAGAAGCTGGCGACTATTCAACACCGTTTCGCTCGCAGTTTGGTTGGCATATTCTAAAAGTGGACAACACTCGTCAGCGTGATGTCACCGACCAATATCGAAAAAACGCCGCCAAAGAGTACCTATTTGCTCGCCAAGCACCACAAGCTGAAGAAGATTGGTTGCAAGAATTGCGCTCAAGTGCCTATATTAAGATTTTTGAGTAATCCGTGTAGATAAAAGTTAAAAGATTGGGATATAACCCAATCTTTTTTTATTCATGATGCCAACGGCAGATATATGGCTACGGCAAGCCCTTTGCTATACTCACCTGTCGTAATGGACACATGCCCATGATGATGCTCAGCGATCTTTTGTACGATTGATAAGCCCAATCCTGAGCCTGTCTTTTTGCTGCCAAGCACTCGAAAAAACCGCTCGCCCAAGCGTGCCAAATCTGGCTGAGCCACCCCTACACCATCATCGGCCACCGTCAGCACAAGATTATCGCCCTGCTTTTTTGCCATCAAATAGATTTGTAGATGCTCGCCACCATATTTTAAGGCATTATCAATCAAATTACGCAAGGCGATCAACATCAGCCGACGATCCATCATCACTGTCATCTCTGTCACAGAGTCAGGCTCATGCACGCACATTATCTTGGCAGACTGATGTCTAATGTCACCATCAACAAGCACCATCACATCATCAAACAATGCCTGCACGCTTACCGATTCGAAAGTACCGATCGTCGTATCATTTTCAAGTCGTGCTAGCGTCAAAAGACTCTCAACCAGATCTGTCGCTCGAAGGACATCTTGTCGCACACGACCCACTTCATCGACTAACATCGGCTGATCAGCAAACTTTCGCTGAAGTAGTTGCAGCTTCATCGACACTGCCGACAGTGGGGTGCGCAGCTCATGTGATGCATCTGCTGTAAATCGCTCTTGAGCATCTTTGGCTCGCATCAGTCGTGTAAACAACTCATTGATCGCCACAATCAAAGGCTTGGTTTCACGAATCACCACAGGCGGTGTGATTAAGCTGAGATTTTGTAGGTTTTTTTGGTCGATTTCTTGGGTAAGTCTATTTAGCGGTACTAAATTTTTTCGGATTGACCATGCGTTGCCAATGGCAAGTGCAATCAATAAAACAACCATCAGTCCAGCATAATTGGCAACAATCGGCCAAGCATATTCAAGTCGCTGTTTCCATGGCTGAGCGATCTGTACATAGCGGTTCAGCCCTTGATCATAGGCGGTATACACCCGCCAAAGCTCGCCATCTTGCCAGACATTATCATAATAATCATGCTCAAATTGTGCAGTATAAGGCGCATCAGGCGCATGCATAGTCTTGGATAATAGCCGTCCTTGGTTATCATAAACTTGGTATTCGATATCCATTTCATCATTTAGATATTGTAAACTATGCTCAATATCTGGATAAGCTTGCTTATTATCACCGAGTAAAGCGTGCGCATTACTGTCAAGAAGCTCATCAAATACTTCATCATTACTATGAATCACCGTGGCACAGATGACAATAAAGCCGATCAGGGCACATAGCAGGCTAATCACTACAGTGCTTTTGATCAGCTGTACTTTTAATGAGATGACTTTCATAATCACCCCCTGTTCTGGCTGCATGATGACCACCCAAGTACCAAATACAAAAAGCCATTCATGACAGATTCACCCAACAGCTGTTAAGCATCATCCTGCGACCCCATAATGTAGCCCTGCTTACGAATCGTCTTGATACTGGTGGCACCAAGTTTTTTTCGAAGGTGCGAGATATACACTTCGATGGCATTACTTTCGATCTCTTCACCCCAGCCATACAGCTCATCTTCGAGCTGCTCTTTTGAGATGATATAGTTTGGATTTCTTAGCAATCGATGCAGGACAATGTATTCTTTGAGCGTCAGCGTTACGACTTGTTCATTATGCGTGACAAGCTTGGATGCAGGGTTGAGCGTGATTTGACCAGATGGCACAAGATGGCTTAAAATCGGCGTGCTTGGCTTATCACCATATTTGCGCACGGCAGCTCGGATGCGTGCTGACAGCTCTTCTAAGTCAAAAGGCTTGACCAAATAATCATCTGCGCCCAAATCAAGTCCTGCGACTCGATCTTTGATACTGTCTTGGGCGGTGATCATCAATACAGCGACCGACATCTGATGGCTTCGAATAAAACTCAGCACTTCATCACCGCTCATCTGTGGCAATCCACGATCCAGCAGTACACACGCATAGTCATAGCTCTTGAGCGCACCGATCGCCAACTGTCCTGATTCTACCCAGTCCACTGTCAAGCCATCAAGCCCAAGCCAACTGCGGATGGTCTCGCCAAGTGATGCATCATCTTCAACCAATAACACTCTCATCAATCACTCCATCTACCAAGCGGCTAGCTTTTGACCCCAAGCAAGGCATTTTTGTTCAATGGTATCGACCGAATGCCCCATGATGTCCGCGGTCACAGCGATATAGGATACAGGCGCACCTTCAAGCTCATCTCTGAGCTGATAAATATTATCCAGTGCAATGCCGCCAATCACACAAAGCGGAAAATCAACCCCTGCCGCCTTTGCCAAAATCTGCCTTGGGACAATACTCGCTCTCGGCTTGGTGATGGATGCAAATGCGGTACCCATCGCACCATAAGTCGCCCCTTCGCGGCGAGCTTCTTTAAACAGTGCAATGTCAGCATGACAAGTGCGCCCGATCACTACATCATCACCCAAAATCTCTCGAGCCACACGCACACTGCCATCACGCTGACCCAGATGTAGTCCCGTCCCAAAATGCGATGCCAATTCCAAATCATCATTCATGATAATATCAACATCATAATCATTAGCAAGACTGACGATCAACTCTGCTTCTTTATAGACTGTCGCCAGATCATACTGCTTGAGTGTCGCTTTTCGGCGAATCTGTAGCAATGACACAACCCCCGTCGCCAAAACTCGCTCAAGCTTATCGATCAAAGTGGCGATATCATCATCGTTGGTGAGTAGATACAGTTTTGGTGGCTGTTTTTTCAAGTTGGGCGTTGTCATCTTTATCACTGGCATTGGTTGATATGGTTAATTCTGTAGCCGCATCAGCTTTGCATAATCTTGATATATGAAAAAAGCCTGAGCCATCGCCCAGACTTTTATTATACTAGCAGATTATTTGCGATATGCCAATTCGGTTAAGATGCTTTCTGCATCAGACCAGCGGTTTTCGCTGTTGCTTGCACCCAATTGCACGATGATTGCAGGGCGGTTATTGACATTGGTCTCCATGACGACGCTGTAGCCTGCTTCACGGATAAAGCCAGTTTTTTGGACGCCGATTGGGTAGTTGCCTTCACGCACCAAACGGTTGGTATTATTGCCCTTATAAGTGCGGTTGCCCGAATCATAGTTGGCGATATAAAAATCGTATTGCGGGGCAGTTGAGAAGTTGCGGATACTTTGGTAGCGTGGGTCACTATTGACAACTTTCATCATCTTAACCAAATCATTGGCTGATGAGCGGTTGCGTGGATCAAGACCTGATGTGTCACTAAATGTTGTCTGATACATGCCAAGCTCCTGCGCCTTGCGATTCATCGCATCGACAAACACATCATAGCCGCCTGGATAGGTACGGGCCAACGCCTTGGCAGCTGGGTTTTCTGAGCGCATCAGCATCATCAAAGTGAACTCAGAGCGAGTCATACGATCGCCTGCTTTCAGACGAGTACTTGCCTGCTTAGCACCCACCAAATCTGATGGGATTAGGGTAATTTCTTCACGCATATCAAGCTGTGCATCCAGAATAACCATCGCCGTCATCACTTTACTGATCGATGCGATCGAACGCTGTACATCGGCATTTTTTGAATACAACAGTTGATCTGACTGCAAATCAAATACTGCTACCGCCGCTGAGCGTGGTGACAGCATCAGCTGATCTGTGCTACTGCCAAAATTCGCCGTACTATAATTTGTATTCATCACTGGTGCTGCCGATGCGACAGGCACGCTACCTGCTGCTACGACGCTGACGGTCTGACTTTGGTTGAGCTGTGGACTTGGTGCAGGCGTGCTTGCATAGCTTGGAGTTGGCTCAAAATACGCAACTTCAGAGATTGCATAGTTTGCCGATGGCTGCACATAAACCTGTTGATTGCTTGAGAATTGTGCGCTTGGTACTGTGACGGTTTTTGACTGGCTATTATCCACCACAAATGCCGATGCACTTGAGCTTGCCATAAGAGCCAATAGCATCGCATAATGCTTATTAGAACGCTTGCCAAGATGGATGTTTTTCATGGTATTTCCTTCAAAAATGAACAAAAGCAACAAACGATACAAACGCATCACTTTGCAACTGCCCAAGTTAGACAGCAATATTAACAATAAGATTAATAATGATGTCACCTAAAATCATGATTGCCATTGTGCCAATCAAAAACTATACTTATACTTCAGATGGTGACTGATTGTGTCTTTACAAGGTTTTTTCGGTCATCAGGCACGCCACCCTTACAGCTTTATTGTAGCATATTTTGCTAGCAGTGACTGCAAACTGTGTACAAAAAATGAGCAAATGTCACCAAAAACCTATGTTAAGTCCCATTTTTTATAAAAAATTCGCAATTAATAAAACAAAGGAAAGAATAACGCAACAAATCACCAATTGTGATAGTCACGCCATCGGTATATTTGCCAAATTCATGGCAACTTTTGGGGAAATTTGCTAAAATGACTAGTCAATATTGAAAATAGGCAAATAAGAATGATAAAAGTATTGGTGGTGGATGACCACGATTTGGTGCGAATGGGCATCACTCGTATGCTCGATGACTCACCCGAAATTGAAGTTGTCGGCGAAGCGGACAATGGCGACGGTGCGGTGCTGCAAGCTAAAGCATTAAACCCCGATGTGATTTTGCTGGATGTCAATATGCCCAATATCGATGGTGTTGAAGCCACTCGTCGTATCAAACTGCATAATGCCAATATCAAGATTCTTGCGGTATCCAGCCTATCAGCACAGCCTTATCCATCCATGTTACTAAAAGCAGGCGTCAATGGCTATATCACCAAAGGCACCCCACTTGACGAGATGATTCGTGCGATCAAAAAAGTGCACGCAGGCTCACGCTATTTTAGCCATGATGTCGCCGAACAGCTTGCCGAAACTGTGCTAGGTGAGCAAGCCGAATCGCCCTTTGATGCACTGTCAGAGCGTGAAAAACAAGTGGCGATGATGGTGGTCAATTGCCAAAGCACGCAACAAATCGCCGATCAGCTGTTTGTCAGCGCCAAGACGGTCAATACTTACCGCTATCGCATTTTTGAAAAATTAGGCATCGATAGTGATGTCAAGCTGACACACCTAGCCATCAGACATGGTCTTGTACAAACAAACTGACCGTACAAGTCCATCCTTGATACGAAACATAATAAAACAAGCCGATTTAAGCAAGATAATCATCACTCAAATCAGCTTGTTTTTTAATTTAAAAATAGTATTCTGATGGCTTATCGATGCGCTATTGCCCACCTGTGATAGACAGTCTGACACCTTCACCGTCTGGCAATCTGCCTTGCTGCATCAGATCAAGCGTCAGCTGCAACCAATCAGCATTGCTGACATCGGGCGTACTCTCAAAGCTAACATCAGGCACGACACCCACTTTATCAATCTTCACCCCTTTGGGTGTCAGATAGTGTGCTGTGGTCAGCTTAATGCCTTGATTATTATCAATCGGCACAACAGACTGCACTGAGCCTTTGCCATAACTGGTCTCGCCCACCACTAGGGCACGACCATAATTCTGGAGTGCGCTGGCTAGCACTTCTGCAGCTGATGCTGAATAACGGTTTTGCAGAACGATGGTTGGTAGTGTCTCAAATAGTGCCGATCCTTGTGTCTCAAGCACTCGTTCGATGCCATTACGATTTTCAACTTGGGTGACGACCTTTTTTTTCATAAATAAAGACGCCACATCCACCGCCGCATCAAGTACACCCCCAGGATTATTACGCAGATCCAATATCACGCCATAGACAGGCGTGTTAATTTGACTGATGCGATCCAAGATGTCTTGACGAGTGTTGTTTTGGAATACTGGCAGTTTGATTACGGCGATGCCATTATATAGCACAACTTCAATGTTGCTTTTTTGCATTTGGTTACGCATCAAGGTCACAGTGCGCTTAGAGCGCCCTGCTTTAGAATAAGTCAGCTCGACATTCGTCCCTGCGATACCACTTAACAGCTGTGCGACATCATTTGCACTTTGGCTTTGGTTCAGTTTGACATCACCGATTTGGTGCAGGTAGTCACCGACGACGATACCTGCTTCTTTGGCAGGTGAATCAGCCACAACTTTTGTCACCACCCAATGCGCATCATTGGGCTGCCATATCGCTTCAACGCCAACGCTTGCTACATTACCACTGGCGAATGACTGTAGATTGGCAAATGCTTTGGCATCCAAAAATTCCGCATTACGATCAATGCGACTAATCATGCCGCTGATGGCATTTTGCATCAGCACTTCGTCATTGACAGGCTCAACATATTCACGGCGCATCAAATCCACCGCCTGCACAAAAGTCTTGAGTGTCGTTGGGCTAATCGCATCCAATGGCACACGCCCAGAATGCAACCCTTCGATGTTATGCAGTTGATTTGGCTGAGTATCAAGCACTTCTAGATTGGTCGCAGTGCCGTTATCAGCCGCAAGCTCATCCAAAGACGCAACATCGGTCGCCGCTGATTCGGTCGTTGCTACCTGTATTGGCGCAGGCAAAGCGGGATTTGGCTTGGACAAGCCCAATAATTGCCCAACCTTAACCAAAGAATCAAGCACCTGCGCTGATGATGACATCGGTACTGCCAATACCATCATCATAGCCACACCAAGCGCTGTCAGTGAAGACGGTTTCATAATCAATGCCCTATAAGGTCAAAGCCAATTTATGCAGTTTCGACAAGCAGGCTTGAGCCTGTCATTTCGCTTGGCTTATCAATGCCCATCAAATGCAAGATGGTCGGTGACACATCACACAGCTTACCGCCATCACGCACGCTCACTGCCTTGTCGCCCACATAGATAAATGGTACAAGCTCAGTCGTATGCTGTGTATGCACCTGCCCGCTGTCATAGTCTTGCATTTGCTCACAGTTGCCATGATCGGCAGTAATGAGTAAATGACCGCCCATCGCACGCACATGCTTGACGACTTCGCCAATGCAGGTATCCACCGCTTCAACCGCTTTGACCGCCGCATCAAAGACGCCTGAGTGCCCCACCATATCACCATTGGCATAGTTGATGATCAGCACATCATATTTACCCGAATCGATGGCGGCGTTGAGTTTCTCGGTGACTTCAAAGGCACTCATTTCAGGCTTAAGATCATAAGTCTTGACATCAGGGCTATTGACCAAGATGCGATCTTCACCAGTAAATAGCTCTTCACGACCACCACTAAAGAAGAAAGTCACATGGGCGTATTTCTCAGTCTCTGCGATGCGTAGCTGAGTTTTGCCAAGTTTTTCTAAATACTCACCCAGTGTATTGGCAAGGCTTGTCGGCTCATAAGCAATGCTTGTCTTGGCATTATTTTCAAGTTCATCTGAATACTTGGTCAACATTACAAATGCCGATAGCTCAGGCACGATATGACGCTCAAAACCGCTAAATTCAGGATCAACGAAAGCTAGGCTAATTTCACGAGCACGGTCGGCGCGGAAATTCATAAAAATCACGCCGTCATTATCGCAGACCACGCCATCTTCTTCGATAAAGGTCGCTTGGACAAACTCATCGGTTTCGCCTGCTGCGTACGCCATTTCGATCGCTTGCAAGGCAGACTGTGCCGTACGCTCCGATTTGCCTTCGGTCAATAGCTCAAAGCAGGCTTCGACACGATCCCAACGCTTGTCACGATCCATCGCATAAAAACGACCGATGACACTAGCGATTTTAGCTTCACCATCATACTCTTGGTTAAGAGTAGTTAAATAATTTTCAAGATCAATGACATAGCCTTCGGCGGATTTTGGTGGGGTATCACGGCCATCCAAGAACGCATGGACAAACACCTGCATCGCACCTTCAGCAAGGGCAAGCTTCGCCATCGCCTTGATATGATCGATATGCGCATGGACACCACCATCAGATAGCAGTCCCAAGATATGTACCGCACCTTCATTCTCAATCGTCGCTTTGACCGCTTGAGTCAGTGCAGGATTTTTAAAAAATTCACCCGTGTCAATCTCATTCATAATACGGGTAGAATCTTGGAACAAGATACGACCTGCGCCCAAGTTCATATGCCCCACTTCTGAGTTGCCAAATTGACCATCAGGCAAACCGACATCCATGCCAGAGCCTGAAATCAAGCCATTTGGGCAAGTGGCAGTTAGCGCATCAAGATTTGGTGTATTGGCAGCCAAGACTGCATTGTCTCGTGGATCTTCACGGTGTCCAACACCATCAAGAATCATCAGCACATGGGGGATTTTTTTGCTTTGGGTGGTCATGTATTGCTCCAGAGTGTATTTTTTCCATCTGATTATGATGGCTTACAGTGATTGCATTAGTATAGCACAAAAAGCCATTTGACAAAAATTTCGTCATAAAAGTCATAAAAAAAGCACTTGATGAACAAGTGCTTTTAGAAAAATTATACAGCTGACACGCCTGTCATATCCACTGGGGTATCAACTAGGCTGATGCCTTTGTCTTTGGCGGCATCATTACGGCGATTTTGTAGCTCGGTCAAATACGCTTCGTCAATATTACCTGCGATGTATTTGCCATTAAACACCGAGCAATCAAAGCCATGCACACGGCTGTGCTTGGTGTCATTGACCGCTTCAATCAAATCATCTAAGTCTTGGAAAATCAAGCGATCAGCGCCGATAATCTCACGCACTTCTTCGACACTGCGACCTGCCGAAATCAGCTCGCTACGCACAGGCATATCGATGCCATAGACATTTGGGTACATCACAGGTGGCGCAGCCGATGCAAAAAAGACATTCTTAGCACCTGCATCACGAGCCATTTGGATGATTTCATGGCAAGTCGTACCACGCACGATTGAGTCATCGACCAGTAGGACATTTTTATTTTTAAATTCAAGCGATACAGCGTTCAGCTTTTGGCGGACGCTCTTTTTGCGCTGCTGCTGACCCGGCATAATAAAGGTACGACCGATGTAGCGGTTCTTATTAAAGCCTTCACGATATTTAACATTCAAATGATGTGCAAGCTCAAGCGCTGAGTTGCGAGATGTATCAGGAATCGGGATAACCACATCAATGCCGTGATCTTCGCCCCACTCACGCAAGATTTGCTCGGCTAGTTTTTCGCCCATACGCATACGAGCCTTATGCACCGAGATATTATCGATGATCGAATCAGGACGAGCAAAATACACATATTCAAAAATACATGGCGTGTATTGACCTTCTGCCACTTCGACACACTGATGTGTGTGCAAATTGTGATTAAGATCAATATACAACGCTTCGCCCGGTGCGATGTCACGAATCACTTCAAAGCCAAGCGCCTGTAGCGCTACTGACTCCGATGCCACCATATATTCGACGCCTTTTTCGGTCAGGCGACGACCATAAATCAATGGGCGGATGCCGTTTGGATCACGAAACGCCACCAAGCCATGACCGGTGATAATCGCCACTACACCATAAGCACCATCACAGCGTTTATAGACTTTTTTGAGCGCATCAAAGATGTCTTGTGGCTCTAGTGCAGTTTTGGTGAATTTTTGTAATTCATGTGCAAAGATATTTAGCAATACTTCAGAATCTGACTGCGTATTTAGATGGCGGCGATCTTCTTCGTATAGCTCACGTGCCAATTTATCGGCATTGGTCAAATTGCCATTATGCGCTAGTGCAATACCGTATGGCGAGTTGACATACAAAGGCTGTGCTTCAGCGGTGCTAGATGTACCTGCCGTTGGGTAGCGGACATGACCGATACCGCAATTGCCCACCAGTCGTACCATATGCTTATTCATAAACACATCACGCACCATGCCGTTGTCTTTACGCAGATATAGGCGATTGTCCTTTAGAGTGACAATCCCTGCTGCATCCTGACCACGATGTTGTAGCATGGTTAGACCATCATATAACATTTGGTTGACTGGTTCATGCGCCATGATACCGATTACGCCACACATAAGAGCTCCAATTTTAGTCAATGCAATGAATTGCAAATTATTTAATAAAAATAATCAATTTATCGTCAAAACAGGCAGTTATATCATACTAACAGCCATACCAATTTTGATGAACTATTTATAGGGATTTTCTAGCTGATTCCAAGTCTGACCCAACGTCTCTTGCAATAAAGTCTTGGCAACTGGTGCATATGGCAATAGTGCAGGCACAAGTACCGAGCTTTGGACGCTTGGGACTTTTAGCAATAACGGTGCAATGATACTTAGTACAATCAGTACCTTGAGCACGCCCACGCCTGCGCCAAGCACACCGCCTGCCAAGCGATCAAGAAAGCCAAGCTTGAGCGCTGATACTGTCTTGGTCAGGGTACTAGCAATCAATTGCACACCGACCACCACCGCAAGCATCACCGCCAAGAATGCCATAGCAATCTGTAGTACCTGACTGTCTGTGATACCAACAAACCAGTAAGCAAAATCATCCGCCATCTTGGATGCGATAATCAGTGCAAGTAGCCATGATACCAATGCCGCTAAAGTCTTAATCATGCCTGCACGAAAGCCACGCCACAAACCCATAAACACCACAAAAGTGATGATGATATCAAGCCACGCCATCGCTTAGTTTGCCACAACAGGATATTGACCTGCGATGCTTTGGATGCAGTCAGCAATCAGCGATGGCCCTTTATAAATCAGCCCAGAATACAACTGTACAGCGACTGCGCCAGCTTGTAGTTTTTTGACCGCCAGTTGCCCATCATCAATACCACCGACACCGATCAAATCTACCTGCGTACCCAAGCGATTGGCAAATTCGGATAAAATCAGCGTACTTTGATGATTCACAGGGCGACCAGACAAACCACCTGTCTCATCAGCATGCGCATGCCCTTCGACACCTGTGCGTGACAACGTGGTATTGGTCGCAATCAAGCCATCAATATCAAAATCAATCACCGTCTTGGCGATGGCATCAACTTGTTCAAGGTCTAAATCTGGGGCGATCTTTAGGGCGATCGGCACATAAAAGCCATAGCTATTAGCAAGCTGCATTTGACAGTTTTTGATACCATCCAATAGATGCGCCAACGCATCGGCACTTTGTAGGTCACGCAGATTTTTGGTGTTTGGACTTGAGATATTAACCGTGATATAGCTGGCATAAGGATAAACACGCTCAAGACAGTAGATATAGTCATCGAGCGCATTTTCGACGGGGGTAATGGCATTTTTGCCGATATTAATACCAAGCACGCCATTATATTTGGCACGCTCAATATTGGCAATCATCTGATCAACGCCATCATTATTAAAGCCCATGCGGTTGATGATAGCGCCGTGTTCTTTTAGGCGAAATAGGCGTGGCTTGTCATTGCCTGCCTGTGGCATCGGTGTGACCGTGCCAATCTCCAAAAAACCAAAGCCAAGCTCAGACAGTGCGTCGATATAGGCGCCATTTTTGTCCAAGCCTGCTGCCAAGCCGACAGGGTTGAGTAGCTGTACGCCCATGCAAGAAGTTGGCAAGGCTTGCTTACTATACCCAAAGCCCAATAGATTCAAATCTTTGGCTTTTTCGAGCAGCTCTAGCGTCGTCTCGTGTGCCTGCTCTGGATCCATACTGAACAGAATTGGACGAAGCAACGCATAAGACATAGACACACCCTTTTGATAAAATAAAAAATACTACTAATTATACCACAACACTATGAAAAATTAAGCATCATCTTATCAAAATTTATCACTTAGCATCGTCTAAGGTTTTTGACTCAAGTCCCAATAGCACTTTTTTGATGCCAATACCGCCTGTATAGCCACCAAGCCCACCATCTGAGGCTATCACTCGATGACACGGGATGATGAGACTAATCGGATTTTTGCCATTGGCATTGGCGCAAGCACGAAACGCTGTTGGCTTACCTATCCGCTCGGCAAGCTTAGCATAACTGATGGTCTGCCCATAAGGAATACTTAATAATGCTTGCCATACCTTTTGTTGAAACGCTGTACCACTGCTTAAATCCAATGCCACATCAAAGTGTGTACGCTTGCCATCAAAATACTCATCAAGCTCTTGAATGGCTTGGTATAGCACCTGTCCATTGGCGCTCTGTTTATCAAGCGCATCCATCTTTTGATACTCAAAGTCATCAGTGCTCATGCCAAGCAGTTTTTCGCTTTTTTGGGTAAACCAATCAAGCGCAATCAGCTTACCCTCTTTGGCAATCAGCGTGATGATAGGTAGCTCAAATGGTGGCTGGTAGTGGGTGATGGTAGGCATAATCATCCTTATTCACTTATTGAGTTGGTTTGGCAAGCACCGCATCATTCGTCAGTGCCGTCAGTACATGGTCCTGCCATCGCCCTGCGATTTGTAGATAGGCTTTGGCGTAGCCTTCTTTGACAAAGCCAAGCCGTGCTAGCACTTTGGCGCTTTTGTGATTATCAGGCATTAAACGGCATCGGAATGATGTTCGAAAAATTAATCACTCCAATCACTTGATGGCAATCCTTATCCCAAATCAGCCAATTCACCGAGCGACTCTCTGCCATCATCTGCGCCTGCTGTGCCAAGTGGCGAGTGACACCATCTAGCGTATAATAGCCATCATCCCGCAGCGGCTCAAACGGCGCCAAAAACTGCCGATTACGAAGACGAAAGGCAAGCACGGCATCATCATCTGCCATACTTGCCAATGCTAATACAAAGCCCGTACCATCAAAGCTTACGCCTATGATACGGGGTGCGACTTTGTCCTTTGGGGTCATTATTCGTCTTTTTCAAGCAAGGCATCCACGAATTCTTTGGGCTCAAAGGGCTGTAAATCATCAATGCCTTCGCCCACACCAATAAAGCGAATCGGGATGTCGGTATTTTGGGCGATATTAAACACCACACCGCCTTTGGCTGTGCCGTCAAGCTTGGTGATACTAATACCGGTCAAATTCACCGCTTCAGAGAATACCTGCACTTGATTGATGGCGTTTTGACCGGTGCCTGCATCAAGCACAATCATCGTCTCATGCGGGGCAGTTTCGTCAGCTTTTTTCATCACACGCACGACTTTTTCGAGCTCTGCCATCAGATGCGTCTTATTTTGTAGGCGACCTGCGGTGTCAGCAATCAGTACATCAATACCCTTAGCACGAGCCGACTGCATCGCATCAAAAATCACCGACGCACTGTCCGAGCCATGACCTTGTGCCACCACAGGGATGTTGTTACGCTCACCCCAAATCTGTAGCTGTTCGGTCGCCGCCGCACGGAATGTATCGCCAGCAGCAAGCATCACCGATTTGCCTTCTTTTTGTAGGCGTTTGGCAAGCTTGCCGATGGTCGTGGTTTTGCCCACGCCATTGACACCGACCATCAAAATCACATACGGTTTTTTGGTGGTGTCAATCTCAAGTGGCTTGACCTTTGGCGCAAGAATGTCGTGCAATTCGGACTTGAGCGCCTTATACAAAGAATGCGAATAAATCAAATCGCCACGAGCGGTCTGCTCGGTGAGATTCTTAATAATGCGATTGGTGGCATTGACGCCGATATCAGCGACCAGTAGCTGATCTTCGACTTCTTCGAGTAGCTCATCGTCAATCTCTTTACCACCGACCAAGACATTCACCAAGCCTTCGGACAAATTTTTGCTAGACTTGGCAAGTCCTGCTTTCATACGGGCAAACCAGCCGCCTTGTTCGTTTTCGCTCATAAGTCGCCTTTTTGATAAATTTTAAAAATATTGCCGTGATTGTAGCACAGTTTACCAAAGATTTCACCCAACAAAAAAGCCCTGAAATTTTTCAGAGCTTTGGTTTGGCTGTTTTGGCTGATTTTAAGATAGCTTAAATGATGACTTAAAATGACGGCTTGACATGATGACTTTTTTAAATATCACTTAAAAAGACTCACCCAAAATCACACCGCCGTCATTTTTGGTAATCATCACCGTCGCTGAGCGTGGAATTTTGCCACCTGCGACCGCACCCCATGCCACATCGGGATGATCTTCACCCGGATGCTGGATATTGATAAACATCGTCTTAAGATCTGCTGTCATGGTGATGCCAGTCACTTCACAGCCCTTTGGCCCGACAAAGAATCGCTTAAGCGTATCTTCACTTGCCATCATGCCCACAGGGGTATTTTTGCCGGTGGTTGTAGTGACGATTTTGCCATCGCCGACACGATTTGGCAAGGCGGCGAGCAGCATACAGTTGGTGGTCTTGGTATAGGCACCGTCATCGGTCTGAATCCATAGCACACCGCGTGGATCAAAGTACAGACCATCAGGTGATGATAGATCGTTATCGGCAGTCAGATTGGATAAGTTTTGGGTGGTCAAGTCATTTGGCGCAGCGAACAAATACACATCCCAATTAAATCGTGTGGCGGTATGATCACCATTTTGTTCGTGCCAGCGGATGATATGCCCGTGCTGATTGCCCTTGTCATTATAGCTTCGTGGATTGGCGGCATCGGTGGCATCGACGCTGCGTTTTGAGTTATTGGTCAAGGTGACATACACTTCGCCTGTGATCGGACTCACCGACACCCATTCAGGGCGATCCATCTTGGTCGCACCGAGCGCATCAGCGGCTAGGCGGGCATGGATGACGATGTCGGCTTGGTCTTTAAAATTATAGTCCTTATGCTTGACCGTATCCATCGCCAAACGCTTCCACTCGCCTGTGCCATCGGCGTTGAACACCGCCACATACAGCGTGCCTTCGTTCATGTATTTATCGCCTGCTTTTAGGCCTTTGCCGATGTCTTTTGGCGACCACAGCGCCTTTGAGACGAATTTATAAATATACTCACCACGGGCATCATCCCCCATATAAAATACCACAGGCTTACCTGCGACAGGTGGCGCAAAGGCGCAGTTTTCGTGAGCAAAACGACCCAAGCTTGTGCGTTTGACCGCTTTAGCTTGTGGGTTGAATGGGTCAATCTCAACGATATAACCAAAGGCATTAAACGCATTGCGGTAGTCATCATGCGCTGATTTGCCACGAGCACTGATGTCCCAGCGGCTAAATTCATCTGCCACCACGCCGTCTTTGTCATCAGCAGTATGCCACAGATAGCCACCGCCTGTGCTGTTTTCTTTTAGGCCATAGCGAGCCAGTGCGATATCAGCTTGACTGCCGATGATGGCTTTGTCTTCACCACGAGCAAAGACATTCAAAAAGTTCTCTTCGGTGGTCAAATAAGTCCCCCAAGGCGACATCCCTGCGCCGCATTGGTTGTTAATCCCCCAAATGGTCTTGCCCTTTTTATCGTATTTGGTTTGTAGCTGTTCATTGCCACTTGCCACACCTGCGACATTGACCATCGTGCTACTTGTGTAGCGTTTATTAAAGCGAGAATTTTTGACCAATTCAAATTGACCATTATCCTTGCGGACTAGCTCCACCACAGAAACGCCGTGAGCGTTAGCATCGCGACGCACATCCATAGCAAGGCGTTTTTTGCGATAAATTGGTGCGGCATTGGCATCCTCCTGTGTGTACATCCCCATTGGGTGTAGGTTGTCATTGGTGTATTCGTGGTTCATGGCAAGTAGGCCACGATTGGACTGATTAGCGTCGTATTTACCATTAGTCATGCCAAAAAAGTGCATCCCGTCGTGGTTATCGCCCATGCGATACATGAATGACTCGCCCGAATGCTGGCGGTCATCACGAAAAGCATCAATACCATCAACCAGCGGTTCACCCAAGTGCAAAAATGCTTTGGCAGTATAGCCTTCGGCGACCATCATCTCATTGCCAGTATAATGCGGTACGGCTTTGAATTTTAGGCTGGTTGGACGAGCAAGATTGGTGGCAGATTTGGCAAAAGCGGTATTGCCAAGCAGTGGCAATGAGCCGAACATCGCTGCTGCCGTCAAGCCTGCACCGCCTTTGAGCACGGTGCGACGAGAGACCGCCTTGTCCAGAATATCGCTAAACGCTGGGTTGTCGCTTGGGTTAGAATCTTCAATATAATCATGCGGATGCATCATGGCTGTTATCCTTTTGTTTGATAATGGCTGTTTTTGATGGCAAAAATTGTAGCAAGCCATCATGACAGTTTTGCGATGATTTGATGACAGTTTGATGAAATTTTATACATATCAAAAATTCAAATCATGCACCAAAAGTCCCATAAAAACACCTTTCTCCCATGATTTTGCGTGCGTCATCTTACCCAACTGCAACATTTTGTAGAAAAATCTTAAAACCGCTACTTATGCCATCGATTTGCATTATAATAAGCACGGTCAATTCGACTGTATTAGGATTTTATGATGAAATTAATGAAATTATTAATCGCCACCGCCATCATCAGCACACTAACCGCTTGTTCTGTCGGTGCAGGATTTGGCATCAGCCCAACAGGCACTGTGATGGTCGGTGTCGGCGGCTAATATCACCGCCACAAATCGCCAGTTGTATGATTGGCGATTTTTTGTTGCTGATTAAGCCATTCTGATTGTGTGCATTGCGTACTACTCATTTTTATTTTATACTTGATTTTTTAAGAATAAATTATAAGGAAATCTCATGAAATTTGCCAAATTGCCACTCATCATTGCAAGTATGCTAAGTATCAGTGCTTGCCAAAGTATCAAGGCAACGCCAAACACACCAAGCCAAAGCACCGCCAAAACGCCCACAAGCACCGCCCATGAAGTAGGCGATGTCTTTAGCACGACTTTGGATAATGGCTTAAGAGTGATTATCAAAAAAGACACCAGAGCACCGATTGTCATGACGCAGATTTGGTATGATGTCGGCAGTAGTGATGAGCCCGTGGGCAAAGGGGGGATTTCGCACTTTTTGGAACATATGATGTTCAAGGATGCCAAAGGCATCAGCCATGATGATTATCAACGGCTCATCAGCCATTTTGGTGGTACGACCAACGCCTTTACCAGCAATGATTACACCGCTTATTATGAGAGCCTGCCTGCCAATCAGTTTCCGCTTGCGCTACAAATCGAAGCCAACCGCATGGCAAATCTTATCCTAAAAGATAGCGAAGTCGCCACCGAAAAAGAAGTCATCAAAGAAGAGCGTCGTCTGCGTACCGATGACAACCCTTTGGCAAAGGCTTATGAAGAATTTCTAAAAACCGCTATGCCAGATGTACCACAAGGTCGCCCGATTATCGGCAGTATGGCGGACATTGATGGCATCACGACAAGCGATTTGCAGGCGTGGTATCACAAGTGGTATGCGCCAAATAATGCCGTGCTTGTGCTGGTCGGTGATATCGAGCCTGCCGCCGCCATGCCATGGGTGCATAAATATTTTGATAAGCTCACCCCATCTGCCCTGCCACAGCGTGTCAGTCTCACTCAGCCAAGCCATCGTGGTTATACCCAAACCACGAGCCATCAATCCGTACAAGTACCAAGCTTGATTATGGGCTTTAATGTGCCAACGCTCGGTAGTGGCAAATCAGCACAAGATGCTTATGCACTGTCGCTGTTTTCGGATGTGGCAGACGGCGGGTTGTCGGCACGCTTTGAAAGCAATCTCATTCGTAAGAAAAACTTATTAAATAGCGTCGGTATCAGCTATAGCATGATTGGCAAAGGCGATGAGTTATTTGTCATCACCGCCACCCCAAAAGACGGGGTCAGCCTACAAGATGCCGAACAAGCCATCCTAGATGAAATCACGGCCATCTATCAAGGACAAATCAGCGACAGCGAGCTGGCTCGTGGGCAAGCCAATCTGCTGTCGGGGCTGATTTTTGGTAATGATAGCGTCGCCAATCAAGCCATCACGCTCGGCTCGCTCGCTAGCCAAAATCTGCCGATTGATACGCTAGACACCCTACCTGCCAAGCTTGCTACCATCAGTAAAGACGACATCAAACGAGTCGGCAAGCATTATCTGACTAAGGATAATCTGACCACCATGTATGTCCTGCCACAGACCAAATCGGACTAAGATGATAAGCGATTGAGATTGTTTAACAAAGTTTTAGAATTATGCTAATCAATTTTTGGGAAAATTATGAAATTATTAAATAAATACAATAAATTAGCACAAGCCATCGGTGCGACACTTGCCATCAGTATCATCAGTGCCACACCTGCCATCGCCAACCAAAATCACAGCACAGCGATGAGTAGTGCCATACTACAGCTTTCTGATGACAGCATCATTGATAGCATTGACCAGCTTGGCAAGCTCGATTTTCGTGTACCGACGACGCACAGATTTAGCACGGATAATGGCGTTGCTGTGGTATTTACCGAACTACATCAGCTACCCATTGTCGATGTCAGCGTGGATTTTTATGCAGGGTCGGCATTTGATAGCCAAATCCGCGCCGATGGTGATGGCATCGCCAATATGACCGCCACCATGCTTACCCAAGGCACAAGCACCCTCGATGAAGATGCCTTTATCGCCAAAAAAGAACAGCTTGGCATTGAGCTCGGTGGTGGAGTCTCAAAAGATGGCTTATCACTGTCTGTACGCAGTCTATCCAAAGCACAGACACTACATGATGCCACAACCCTATTCATTGATGCACTCACAAAGCCTGTATTTGATGATAAAATCCTTGAGCGTAACAAAAGCCGATTGATTAGTAGTGTTAAACAACAAAAACAAAATCCTGCGTATGTCGCATCGCTTGCCTACACACAAGCCCTATACGGCGGACACCCTTATGGGCATCCTGCCACAGGCGATGAAGCGAGTATCAAGGCACTGCGTCGTGATGATTTGATGGCGTTTAAAAATCAATTTCTCACCAAAGATAACGCCAAAATCACCATCACAGGCGACCTAAGCCTAGATGATGCCAAAGCGCTTGCCAATCGTATCAGTGCCGAGCTACCATCGGGCAAATCCTATCAAGGCAGTATCAGTACGCCTGCCAAGCCTGCACCACGACACATCCACATCGACCATGACAGCAGCCAAACCCAAATCATCATCGGACATCTGACCGATGCCGAGCGTACCGACATGGCGAGCCGTCAGCGATTTAGCGATTTGTCATTGGGTAATGAAATCTTGGCAGGGTCGGATTTTACTGCACGCCTGATGAAAACCATCCGCGAACAAAAAGGCTATACCTACGGCATCTATGGGGGTATTGAGCGGATGCAAGCAGCGGGTAGCTATGCTGTCCGCTTCTCCACCAATGGCGAGCAGGCGCGTGATGCTATCTTTGATACTGTTGCTATTATTCAAGATACTCTAAACAATGGTGTCACCCATGATGAGCTTGAGCTTGTCCGCTTGGGCAACAAAAACAGCTTTCCTGAAATTTTTGCAAGCAATGCTTCCATCCACAAGATGACAGGCAGTTTGGCATTTGGCAATTATCCTGCTGATCATCTTGCCACACGCCTAGATCGGCTAGATCGTGCGACCATCGCATCGGTCAATCAAGCACTCAAAGACACCATCCACCCTGATGACTTTATCATCATCACCGTGGGCAAATCCAAGCCTGATTTGAATGGGTTGTTTGAGAAATAACCACAATACCGACAATTAACCCACGGCTTGACATGATGCACATTGTCAAGCCGTATTTACTTAACTGATGAGTCAATATTTTGATAATAATGCTGTGTTATACTAAGCTTTTCATAAACACTGCACAAAATATCATTTAAGATTAGGGATGATCGCATGAACGACTTTTGTACTGTCAATATTGCACCGACTGACTTGACCATGACCGTACTGATGACACCTGATATGGCGAATTTTTCGGGCAATGTGCATGGTGGCACGATCTTAAAGCTACTTGACCAAGTGGCGTATGCGTGTGCCAGTCGATACTCGGCAAGCTATGTGGTGACTTTGTCAGTGGATCAAGTGATTTTTAAAGAGCCGATTTATGTCGGTGAGCTAGTCACTTTTTTGGCGCGTGTCAATTATGTCGGGACAACATCGATGGAAGTCGGCATCCGTGTCGAAGCTGAAAATATCCAAACTCGCACCGTGCGCCATACCAACAGTTGCTATTTTAGTATGGTCGCTGTCGACGAACAGCGAAAACCAAAAGCTGTGCCACCGCTTGAACTGCTAGATAACACCGCAAAACAGCGCTTTGAGATGGCGAAAAAGCGCAAGCAGTTACGACTAGAACTCCAAGAGCATGACTGGTAAGGTAAGTATTACCAAAATACACAAACCATCAGCGACCATACGACTGTTAGGCGTTGCCATAATTCATCCACTGTAATCTACTTTGGGTTAATAGTGCTTCGTGATAGCGTATGTGCTATCTCATCATTGTATGAAAATTGTGTTAGATACCAATCTTCTTGTCAAGGCTTGCAAGGACTCATATCATGCCAATCGCCTATTAGCAGCTTGCCTACAAGGTAAATTCACCCCTTTAGTCAGTGTGACATTGCTGGCAGAATATGAATATGTGTTGGCTCGTGAGTCGCTGTTTTATGATGACAAATTATCACTGGCAGAGCGCAACGAGCTACTGGAGGAATTATCATGAGCACCATTACCCTGCGCCTAAGTGATGACAAACACAGCCGTCTTAAATCTTTAGCCCAAGGCATCAGCGTCAATCGCCTGATGGATGAGCTTGCAAGCCTTGCTTTGGCAGAATTTGACGCCAAAACTCGCTTTGAAATTCGTGCCAAGCGTGGCGATATTAAGCGTGGTTTGGCATTGCTTGATAAGGCATTACAATAACGCTTTGGCTATCACCGCCAGCATCACAGGGCTGACTCGCCACCCGTCCTGCGTGCGTGTGATGGCATTAAAACACCTCTCACTACAAAAATACTTATGCGGATGCAATCTTAGCTCTGCGATATGGCATTATGAGACAGGCAGGGCCAAGTGATTAGCCTTGCAGATACCTTGATAACTAGGAGTATGATTGCGTTATATCCCATTGCGATCCTAAAGGGCGATGACAAAACCGCCCACGGCATCTTTTTCCCAGATGTGCTAAACCTTAGCACCGCCTGCGATGAGCTGAACGATGCACACAAAATGGCTTTAGAGTGTCTTGATGTGCATTTTAGCGGATTGGTTGAAGATGGTGAAGAAATACCGCTACCCACCAATTTTGAAGCGCATACCCAAAGCAGCCAATTTGATGGCATGATATGGGCATGGATTGATGTTGATTTATCCAAATGTGATGTAAAAAGCCATGAAATTAATGTCACTCCGCCAAACTATTTAATCATCAAGATTGATAAGAAAGTATCTGCGCATAAGTCGCTTTATAAGAGTCGCAGTAATTATTTGGCACAGTTGGCGATGGCGGATTTATCTTTATAATATCCATCAAAGAGTAATTTCAAGGTTGCCCAACCAAGAAAAAGAAATAAAAACAAAATCCCACTTCTACAGTGGGATTTTTATCGCAAACCAAAAATAGCAGATTGATTTTTATAATACATTGCATTATAATACTATGTATCCATTAAGAGCAATCACCATGTACACCATTGCAGAGACCGACCAATTTATCCGACAAGTTGCCGACATTTAGTCAGATGATGAACGCTTAGAGTTCTTTGACTATTTGGCGAACAATCCCACCAAAGGCGATGTCATCCCCAATGCCAAAGGCTTGCGCAAAATTCGTTATGCGGCAAAAGGTCATGGCAAGCGTGGTGGTGCGAGAGTGATTTATTATAATATGCTGGATGATGGCTTGATTATTGCAGTTGCCATCTACCCAAAAAACGAACGAGAAGACCTAAGTAACAGCCAAATGAAACAGTTGGTCAAACACAAGGAGTTGCTATGACACTGCCAAATTTCAATGTTGATGAAGTCATGCAAGCCATCATTGCTGATGAGCCAGACCTTGCCATGCACCAAGATAGCCTGCATAGCGCATTAAGCCAATTGAAGAACAAAGAATTTGGGCGTATCACCACACCAGCCGCCCAAATCCGCCAAAAGGCAAACCTATCCCAAAGCCAGTTTGCCCGTGCCATCGGCATTTCGGTCAATACGCTCAAATCTTGGGAGCAAGGACAAAGACAGCCTAGTGGTTCTGCGCGTGTACTGCTTGACCTACTGAGCCGACGCCCTGAGCTGATCGGTGAAATCGCCGTTAGTTAATAGCCGCAGCCAACAAACAAAAATCCCACTTCTACAGTGGGATTTTTTTATGCTCAAAACTTGACTGATATTATATACTAGTATATAATATATCCTATCAACACAATGCTGTGCTGATGAGCAGTAAGGCTTCAACCTTACCGCAAACAAGGAGTAAAACGATGAAAGCCATTCTCAAAGTGCTTGCAATCATCGCTCTGCTGTTGCTAAGCTACCCAGCTTACTAACAGTAAACGCCTAAAGGTGGTAACGACACCCAAGGCAGGTTAGGTGGAAACGCCTAGCCACTCCTTATTTATTATCATACTAAGTTTTTAAAAAAAGTCAAGGAGAAGTACATGACCACTTATAGCCAAGCACACCAAAAAGCCACCAATAATTACCGAACCAAAGCACTAGCCAATATCGCCTTGGTCATCAGCCACACTGAGCCTGATGTCTTGGTGGCACTTGAGACCATCATGGCACATCATGACACATCCAAAGCAGGAGCGATTAAGACAGCATTGGTTGAGTACGCCAAGACGCTCACCCGCTAAGCAGGCCCACTTGTCCGCTTGCCACCACTTTCCACGCCACCATGCGTATGCGTCGATAGGCTCACGCCTGCCCCTACAACATCGCCTACAGCGACCACTGTGCCAGTGACGCTCACATCACCATTGAGCGTGATGGATGGGGCATTGATCGTGACACTGCTTGCGCTGACAGTCACAGCACCACCGACAGCATTGCCGACCGCTTTATCACCACCGCCTTTGAATAGACTGGTAAAGCTATTCCACAGCTCGCTCGCTTTGGCTTTCCACCCTTCAATCTTAGCCAAAAGCCTTCCCATGCCTTGCTAAAGCCTGCAAAATATCGCCAACGCTGATATTCATGCGTTTGACACTATCGCCAAGCTGATAGTATTGCCCAATCATCTTGCCCACGCCTTTTGAGCCATTACCCATCGCCGTATCGATGCTTCGACCAAGGCGCGCATGTTCAGCTTGTAGCACATTACCCGCCTTTGATAGCGATTTGACCGTACCGCCCAGTTCGGATAATGCAGAAACCGCAGCCCCTGTGACTGCTGAGACCACTAAAGAGATTGAAAATTCCGCTGCCATTGGTTAAAATACCTTATAATGCTTTGAATTGGTTACAGGAGAATACGAGTGACGGACACTTTCATCGTCTGGTTTTTTATTTTGCTGTGCCTATCTCCCATTATCATATTGCTGACCAAACTTGTGATTGTCTTTATCTTTGTGCCCATCGGTACGATGTATAGCATCGCCAAGTATGGTGTAAACCTTGATGATAACGATGAAGAAGCCATCGATCCCAAGCTTGAAGCCGAACTCAAACACCGCTATCCCGATAGCCGTTGGTAGGCCATCATGCCGAACACCTTTGAGAAAATCTTTAACTTCTTGCTTGATGCCAGCACTGGTTCTGCTTGGCTTGCATGGACGATTTTTGTTTTATCTGTCGGGGGCTTATGGCTCTTTACCGATGCTAATTTCACGATCGCTCTGCTGTTTGGCATTCCTTTGAGCTTGATTTTAATCATCGTCTGTGTACTTGCCTTATTTGTCTGTTATTTGGTCATGATGCTACTGTCTGAGTTTTATTGCATTTTCACCAGAAAGTGATAAAAATGATCTGCCATTGGTTAAAATACTCTTAAAAGGGCTAAAACAGGACTAAGCAATGATTGATTTTCTACTATGGGTGATTGCTGCTGTTTTTATCCTTGGAGCAATAGTAGCGGTCATTTACTTACTTGCCGCCATATCGGATGTGGCTTTGGCATTATTTGAGCTGATTACAACCATCTTTGAGCCCATCATAGACAGGCTAACTACCGGCAAATCATCTTAATGCCAGTCACCTAAGCCCTAGCATATCCCGCCTTAGCTTGGCGGGATAATTGATTGAGCCATCGATCAAAGTCATCGATATCAAGCATATCAATCTCATCACTACTCCAGCCATACCACCACGCTAGGTCAGCGATGGCATCCAGTAGCTCATTGTACCAGTTGTCACTCGCCGTCTTGGTCTTTTTGTTCTGATAATTGGCGAAAAGAGCGTTGTAGTTTTTGATAATCCTGCCAGTCAAGCAAATCCAAGTCTTCCGGCACAAGACCCGTCAGACGAGCAAACAAGCCAAGCTCCTGCTCCACTTCGTTCTTTAGACTGCCGACCGCTCGCATATCACCGACACGAGCACGGCGCATCTTGATGACGCTCACGGTTTCGCCCATGCCGTTTTTGATTGGATGATCCAGTGTCACACTGATATGACTGCCAAGCTGTTCTTGGATGGTTTGGGTTGGATTGGTCATAACATACTCCTATTTGGGATAACGATAAAAAAACACTTGTGATGGTCATATTGTAAATAGATTGGCGTTTCACCGTCTTTTAAAGTGGTTTAAAAATAAAGATTGACAGTTTGGCACGACTATTGACATTTACTGGCCAAATCGCTACCATAAAGGTATCCATGACCACATAGGTCGCTTAAAAAATCGGAGTTTTTATGTTGCAGCACCTTAAGGCGTTATGGCGATGGCTTGTCACCGACCGCTTTCATGCGTTCAAAGACCGCAACAATCCTGCCAAAAGCGAAAACGGCTTTTTGATGATTGATAAAGATGGTGTTGCTCGTGTCGATTACAGCAATCCACACGCTCGCCAAAAGCTTGCCGATCAAATCGCTTTTTTTGCCACCATCAAAGTCAATCAAAAGAGCTAACTAGTGCTAGCTGTCTTAATTTATATCAATTTTTATGCAATCATGGTGATTTTATGAATAAAACATTTTGGCAGGGCTTGCTGAATGCTTTATTTATTCAAAGCAATCCGCCTGCTCCAAAAACAACACATCAAACATTGGCACACTTTGACGATGCGCTTGAACAATCCCTTGCACACGACTGGCAGGCTGTCGGTGGTGATATTCATCTTGCAAGCGTGCGTACCGCCAAAGCTCAAAGCCCAAGTTTTCAAGCATCTTTATTAGCCAAACTTTCATATCATGACCCAAAAACAGCGTAAAGGCACACGCCTACAAGCCAAACAGGATGAGCACGGCGTTCAAGCTCAGTTTGAGCATGTTGAAGAATACTCCATCTATCCACCTGCTGAGTTTTTACAACAACTGCATCAGATTGATTCAAAGTTGGTGCATCAAGTCATGGATATGGCACAAAAAGAGATGGAGCACCGTCAAGCTCTACAAAACCAACAACTGACAGAAATTCAGCGAGTAAACTCCGCCCATATACAATACGATCAAAATTCACTGGCTTTATTTCGCCGCGGTCAATGGTTTGGTTTGATTGTCGCTATTGGTTTAATGCTGGTAGCGATTGTTGCCATGTACTTAAATTTCCCTTTTGTTGCAGGCACAGCCATTACTGCAATCATTGGCATTTTAATCGTTTATGTTTTAAGACAATCTCCAAATCCCCCATCAGCACAATAAACACACTAAAAAAGACAGACCGCTTAAGTCTGTCTTTTTATTTTGCCAACTTTACGCCCCAACCACTCGGCGGAAGTTTGCCAGCGCATCTGTGCCATTGACACGATACTCGTTCTTAAAGGCATTAAAATACAGCACTTCTTTACCATCGATCAGCTGACGCACTTCATGCGCCTGAAAGGTACTGGCAAATTCAGCACGCTCTTTAGGCTTATAGCTACCCAGTGGGTTTTTGCTAAAATTACCCGTCAAAATGGTCACCAGTGGCACTTCTGCCGCCAAGCCTTGTGCGTCATGCTTTTGGATATCGGCACGCACCATGATTTGCACCGCCTTGAACGGATGATACGCCATCTTAAACGCATCTTCATAAAAGCTGTTCCAAGTGATTTCCCCTTCGAGTGCTTCTACGCCTGATGGCAGTTTAATCGTGCCGACCAGACCAAGACCCTTGTACTCATCTTGGCTGATTTCCACTTCAGGCAGCTTGATTTCTTGGGCTTGACCCAACAGATTGTTGCCGTTGATATAGACATTGGCATTATAAATCACATTAACTTGCATCAGTTCGCTCCTTTAGCCAAGTTCACGAGATATTTACGCGTCATCACGCTTGTGTTGGTGATGCGTTCAGCAGGCAGTTTTGGGGTGTAGTCATAGACGATTGGCACTTGTCCCTTACTAAAGGCATCGACCAAGTCATAGTCATAATCTAGGCTCACCGAATAGCCGACGATGGATTTGAGCGTACCAAGATAGGTGCGGATGCCTTCGATTAGGCTGTCAATCAGTGCATCATCGATCTCAAAAAAGAAGGCATCCCAGTCAAAACAAAGATGGTCACCGCCAAAAGCGGTAAACGCCACGCCATCTATTGGCTTGAGCCTGACTATATCCACAACCAAAAGGAGCAAGCGGTATGACCAAAGCACACGCCCTAGCCCATAGCCTACTTGGTAAATGGCGCATCCCTGCAAGCGAAGTCGAAGGTAAGGTGAATAACACCCATCTTGTTGATGAGATTTTACGCAAACATGGCTATCGCAAAGTGTTTGATCGTACATCCACCAGCCATAAGGGCTGGGCAATCAGCGAACGCTTTACCAAGCATAATGAGTATTTGGCATAAGGAAACACACCGCCAAATAAAAGCCCATCACTGGGCTTTTTTTTCGTCCAACAAAAGACTATAATGCAACAAATCACATCATTCAAAAACATATCATCTCATCATTCTGTGTACATAATTGTGTACATAATTTTAAAATAAAGAAAAATATCAATGATTAATACCAACAAAATCAACCATCTAACCACCATTTCAGTGATTGGGCATACCAATGTCGGCAAGACATCGCTACTGCGTACACTGCTTAGAGATAGCCAATTTGGTGAAGTCAAAAACGCATCAGCGACCACGCGCCATGTCGCCGCTGTGCAGATTTTGGCGCAAAACGGCTCGCCACTGGTTACTCTACATGACACTCCAGGGCTTGAAGATGCCACAGGCGTGATGGATTTTATCCAAGATCATACCGATGGGCGCGCTGATGGTGTGGAGCGGTTGGCAGGGTTTTTGCAGGCGGTGGATGGTGGTGATGCTCGGCTGACGGATGATTTTAGCCAAGAAGCCAAAGTCATCAAAAGCCTGCTGGATGCCGACATCGCCATCTATGTCATCGATGCGCGTGAGCCCGTATTGTCCAAATACAAAGATGAGCTTGCGATTTTGGCAAGTTCGGGCACGCCAATTTTACCGGTGTTTAATTTTATTCATCAAGGGCAGGATAATATGCCGCTTTGGCGCGAGATGCTGTCTCGCCGTGCGCTGCATATCGCTTGTAGTTTTGATACGGTGGCGTTTGATTTTGAGAATGAAATGCAGCTGTGGGACAATCTTGAAACCCTATCCAATCACGATACCAATATCCAAACGCTCAAAACTGAACGCCAAGACGCATGGCATGAGATGATGGAAACAGGCAGTCAGATGATTGGTGATTTTCTCATCAATATCGCTGCCTTTAGCCAAAAAATTGATCAAGACGACGACCCTACGCCGACACTGTCTCGGATGCAAAATGCCGTGCGACAAGGCGAGAGCATCCTACATGGACAGCTACTTGCACTGTATCGCTTTTATCATGCGAATGTCTCAAGCGATACGCTTGCCATCACAGGGGCAACCCAAGACATCTTTGATAGCGAGCTACTGAGCCACTATGGTATCCGCACCGCAGGCGGTGGCATGGCAGGTATGCTGATTGGCGCAGGGATTGATGTGGCGACGCTTGGGGCAAGTCTTGGGCTAGGTACGGCGATTGGTGGTGTGCTCGGTGGCATTTTGCCAAATAGTGGCGCAATCAAGGATAAGGCGATGGGCGTACAGACCTTAACCATCGATTATGCGACCATCACCCTGCTTGCCGCTCGTGCGCAGACCCTGCATCACCATCTGCGCCATCGTGGGCACGCCAGCCTAGATGCGATACGCACTGATGGCAATCAGCTACCGTGGCAGACGGACAAAGTGCCATTCGCTATCAAAAAAGCACGCACACATCCGCATTATTGCAGTCTGACCGAAGCTTATCATGATAAGGCGACGCTTCGAGCCGAGCTTGCCGATCAAGTGGCAGATGTGCTGATTGGGCATTTGGAAGTGTTGGCATAGGTTCTTAAGGGATGGTTGATGGATTGGGATGATATCTCAGCCACTGCCTGAGATGCATTTTGTCCAAAAGCAAAGCCAACCTCCCTTTGTAAATCAATCTCTTTTTGCGCCTTTTGTCTATCAAAGCCACAATCTCTAGCATCTATGATGTTTGTTTTTTCAATCTCACTCGCTCTTGCCATATTTCTTTGGGGATATAATATGGATCATCGAGTTCAGATTCGGTTAAGTCACTGATTCCACGCATATATAAACCATTCCAAGAGTCTTCTTCAGGAATGTAAGCAAATTTAATTTTAAACCCACCTTTTTCATCAAGCGTTACTTGACATTGAGTCCAGGGATCTTTATGAAATAGGGGGAGTTTTTGTAGATTTAATAATAAATCAATAATTTCATTGTCAATATGTTGAACAGGGTTATCCCACCCTTGGTAAAAGCTATACTTTATATTGTTTTTATCAAACCAGCGAGAACCAGCTTGAGTTTTATTTTTGTAAAGCTGAGCCGAAAAAACTATTTTTATTGCTTCAAATGGCATAATAGACCATAGTAATTCACCAATTTTTTGATAGATAATTTGATCTTCTGTTAGCATATTAATTTCCTGTTGATGTGTTTTTGATTTTATGTGTAGATTTTGGGGCTGATGTAGATTAGCACATATAGCTCGGTATTCTTGAGATTTGATAATTGAAAAAAGGATTAATTAATTCAACTTCACCAAATCCAACCGCTCACCTTCAAACAGCTCCATATCAGGGGCAAGCGTCACCATAAAGCGATCAAAGTACAGCAGCTGCTTGACAAGTAGCGCAAAATCTCTTGGGAAATGGATGCCGTGCCTTTTGCCAATCTCCACCATCTCAAGCATCATGGCGTTTAGACTGTCGTTATTGGCATTTGCTTGCGAGTTTTGGGCTTGGTTTGGGACGACCTTACCAAGCATCTTACGCAGATCTTCTGCTAGGCAATCAATATCCATCTTATCACTGCTGTGCGTCATGCCGATATTCACCATCGCTTGTGCCATCCCCCGATAGTCACTGATTTGCAGGCTCTGCACCAAGCTAAAACACGCCTGCAAACTGCTTGGCTGTATCCGCCCCATCAAGCCAAAATCCAAAAATGCAATACGCCCATCATTGAGTAGCATCAGATTGCCTGCATGCAAATCAGCATGAAATTCACCCGTCATCATCAAAGATAAGAACCAAGTATCAAGCACATCACTCATGATTTGCTTACTGTCTCGCCCCGCTGTACCATCCCAAATTAGACTGTCATCAATGAGTGATTTGCCCATCAACAGATCCATGACCAGCACTCGCTTGGTGCTAATCTCATGATGTACGGTCGGTGCGGTGACTTTGGTATTGCCGACTTGTTTTAGATGTGCCAAAAACTGCTCAATATGGCGACTTTCGGCGATAAAATCCGTCTCCGCCAGCATCCGAGTGCGTATCTCATCGACAATGGGGGCAAGATTGGCGGCTTTTAGGTTTGGCACGACTTTTTCAAGCGTCCAAAACACACTGTGCAGTACGCTTAGATCCGTATGCATTACCGTGCCGACATCGGGTTTTTGCACCTTGAGCGCCACTTGTCGTCCATCGGTCAGCACTGCCTTATGCACCTGTGCGATACTTGCCGATGCCAATGGCACAGGGTCAATGTACGAAAAAATATCGCCCAAGCCACGACCATCAGTCTCAAGCTCTTCGATCAGCACCGAGCGTATCTTGGCAAATGGTACAGGCGTCGTCTGATCCAGACAGCCCTGAAACGCCAGCACATACTCACGGGGAAAAATCGATGGCGTACTGGCGATAAATTGCCCAAGCTTGATATAAGTCACGCCCATCTGCTCAAAAGCTTCACGCAATAGATGCGCATCCATCTTGTCGCCTTTTGCGACTCTTAGGGCAGATAGGCCTGCAACGCTGGCGGTTTTTTGGATACGGCTAAGCACCTGCACGCCTTGATGCAGACCTTTTTTGGCTAGGGAAAATGGATTTTTTGGCATTATTTTCACTTAATATTTAATTCATAATAATATAACATTAGCTTGGCTAATCTCTGATGTGATGGCAAATCCGCCAAAATTCAAGGCGAACCGCACACAGGGCAGGATTCATCACGCTCAAATATTCGATGCTTGAGCGTCATACTCTGCCCCTGCCAAGTGACAAGCGTATTTGCAATGGGATTACAAGCCTTACCCAAATATGTCAAAGCCACCTGCGATGCCATCGTCCCGATGACCGCCACCGTACTAGCGAGTACACCCGATGTCGCGCAGGTCATCTCATCACCCACATCATCGCCGAACACACAGCGATAACACCCTGTATCGGGCGTATATAGCGCCAATTGCCCCACTTCACCAATCGCCGATGTCGATAATAGGGGTAGCTGCTGATGACGGCAGGTTTGATTTAATAAATCACGCACCGCAAAATTATCCGTACAATCAATCACCAAATCCGCACCATCAATCAGCTGATGTACATTATCCTGTGTCACTCGATCGGTCATCGCCGTGATATGTGTCAGTGCATTGTGCTGATGTAGTGATGATTTGGCAATGACGGCTTTGGGCTTGCCGATGTCGGTATCAAAATATAGCGATTGTCTTTGTAAATTACTCTCATCGATGACATCATCGTCAATGATGGTCAATCGCCCAATCCCTGCACGCACGAGCACCTGCGCCACAGGGCAGCCGAGTCCGCCCATGCCGACGATGATGGCATGGCTGTGCTTAAGCCGTAGCTGTGCATCAATATCCCAGCCATCGAGCAGGATTTGGCGAGCATAACGCATCATTTCTGTATCGCTTAGGCTGTCGCCCAAGCTGTTTGCTTGGTTATCCACTGCGTGCTGTATCATGTTAAGCCACCAAACGATTTGCCATCGATTGAGCGACAAAAGCCAAGCGTGATGCGGTCATTATTGCCATAATCCTTGACCGTGCGTACATCCACAAAGCCTGCCTTGGTCAGAATCTCACACACTGCCATTCCTTGATCATAGCCATGCTCAATGACCAGTAGCCCGCCTGCTCGCAGATGCCAATGTGCACCATCGGCGATGGTGATGATATCTGCTAGTCCATCTTGGTCAGCAACCAAAGCACTGACAGGCTCATGGGTCAGTGCTGCCATATGGGCGTCATCTTTGGCGATATAAGGCGGATTGCTGACGATGATGTCAAATACGCCATCGATCGCACTGTACCAATCTGAGCGTATCAGCGTGCAATTCTCCGCACCAAGCCTGTCTGCGTTTTGGCTAGCCACCGCCAAAGCCTCATCCGAATAATCCACTGCCACCACCGATGATGACGGCAATTCTAGTGCCAAAGTAATGCCAATACAGCCGCTACCTGTGCCTAGATCCAAAATGGCAGGCGATGCACTGATATCACTCTGCTTGACCATCCCAAGCACCGTCTCAATCAAAATCTCCGTATCCGCTCTGGGTATCAGCGTATGGGCATTGACCACAAACTCACGTCCCCAAAAGCCCTGCATCCCCGTCAAATACGCCAACGGCTCGCCATCCATCATCCGAGCGATACCGATGCTTAGCCGAGTCATTTCATCATCACTAGGTACATAATCACCATCGGTAATCAAAAACACCGATGGCTGATTAATCACAGTAAGCAACCAACCATCAAGCCAATGACGGGGCAAATTCTGCGACTGCCAAGTAGCAAACACCTGCCGAATGCGTGCAATCGACAGGTGTTGTAACTGATTATAAATAGTTAATTGATTCATTATAATATCGGATTAATCACCAATCTGTGGCTCATTGATATCAATGTGCTTATTGACTAGATAAATCAATAATAGCACAGGCACACCGACCAAGAAAGTAAAGCCAAAGAAAAACGCATAGCTCGTCGCATCGACAATCGCCCCCGAATAGCCACCAATCAGCTTCGGCGCAAGGGTCATCAGCGATGAGAACAGCGCATATTGTACCGCCGTAAAGCGAATCGATGTCAAGGCCGACAAAAAGGCAATGAATACCGCACTGGCAAGGCCTGCCGCCAAGTTATCAGTAATCACCGCAAAGTACATCATCGGCACGGTCGGCGTCATAAATAGCAGGATAAATAGCAAATTGGTCACACACGCCAAAATCGCCCCGACGCTCATCGCCTTCATGATGTTCATCTTTTGGGCAAGCCAACCACCAATAAAGCCGCCACCGATACTTGCGACCACACCCACCAGCTTGACCGCATTGGCGATTTGGGTCTTACTAAAGCCCAAATCTTGATAAAAGATATTTGAAATATTACCCGCAATCACATCGCTGATACGATATAGACCAATCAGCGCAAGCAGTAGCAGTGCTTTTTTGCCATAACGAGCAAAAAAATCCGCCACAGGCTCAACCCAAGTTTTCATCGCCACCGCTTGTGCGACCACGCCTGCCTTGACCAAAGCATAGCCAATCAGCGCAAACGCCACCAAGCTTGAGATAAACTGCACACAGCCGTACAAAAAGCCCGCCAGCACGCTTTCGGTCTCAGGCAATGCACTACCGATTACACGGAAAGTGGCAATAAACCCTAGCACCGACAGCACGAACACCAGCACCAAACGCAGATAATCACGGGTCTCATTGGTGATTGGCTTGATGGCGGCTTTTGGCTCACGGATAATGAGCGTCGTCGCCACACCGATGAGCATCACCGCAGCCATAATCAGATAAGTTTTTTGCCAAGCCAGATAATTATACGCCTCCATCGTCGAGCCAAAAAAGTCCGCCAAATACAACGCACCGGCACCCGAGACAATCAGCCCCACCCGATAGCCTGCCACATAGGTCGCCGACAGTGCAGGCTGCATATCGGCAGGTGCTGACTCAATACGATAAGCATCAATCACGATGTCCTGCGATGCTGACGAAAAGCCAAGCAGTACTGCCCCTGCCGCCATCACGCTCAGCATCTGTTCACTATTCTGCGGATTGGTCATCGCCATCAGTACCAATGATGCGATAATCATCACTTGGGTAAGTAGTAGCCAGCCACGACGACGACCCAGCAGGCGAGTCAAAATCGGCAATGGCAAAGCATCGACAAGCGGCGCCCAAATGAACTTAAACGAATAACCAAGCCCCGCCCAGCCAAACATCGTCACCGTCGCACGGTCAATCCCCGCTTCACGCAGCCAAAGCCCCAAGCTTGAAAACACAAGCAAAAATGGTATCCCTGCTGCAAATCCCAAAAACGCCAAAGCAAGCGCCTGCGGGTTAAAATACGCCTTAGTAAACGCTTGCCATGCGCTCAGCTGTGTCGATTGGTCAATGTTTGTACCGCTCATATCGTGCCAACTCATTATCGTGACCAAAATCAAGCTACATTTTACGCTTTTGTTTGGTCTGGTTAGTAATTCAAATTTTACATTTTACCGTATTTTTGATGGATTTGTCATAAATTTCGCAATTTATCCTACCTTTTTGCCCAAAAATTCGGTATGATTAACTATTTTTGATTCATTTATTGACAAGGGCAGTTATGGCAATTGATATCGTCATCAATCAGCGACATTTACAAATTCAGCTCAAACAACTTGAAACCGTATGGCACACGGTGGTCAATGGCTACAACTTAAGCCAAGCCGCCGAACTGCTACATACGAGCCAATCGAGCCTATCTAAGCAAATCGCCGCCCTAGAAAATCAGCTCAAAGCCGATGTCTTTACCCGTCAAGGCAAGCGACTGACTGGCCTGACACCGATTGGCAAGGCACTGCTACCACACATCGAAGCGATTTTTGCTGAGATTCGTACTATTGAGAATCTAAGCCTTGATTTTAATAATGCCCAAGCAGGTACATTGACCGTCGCCACCACACACACTCAAGCACGCTATGTACTACCTCAGATTGTCAAAGAGTTTCGTGAAAAATTTGATAAAGTCAATCTTGTGCTTCAGCAAGCCGACCCCGAGACCATCGCGCAGATGGTGATTCGTGGACAAGCCGATATCGGTATCGCCACCGAATCTTTGCTCAATAATGATGTACTGCGTTGCCATCGCTATTATGACTGGTCGCACGTGGTCATCGTCCCAAAAGACCATGAATTGGCTGTTTTTGCAGGTCAAGTCGATGGCATTGATTTGCCGACATTGGCAAGCTATCCGATTGTGACTTATCATGGGGGCTTTACTGGTCGTGGTGCGATTGATAAAAGCTTTGAGAGTGCAGGCTTTGCGCCTGATATCGTGCTTGCCGCCCTTGACTCGGATGTGATTAGCACCTATGTATCAGCAGGCTTAGGCATCGGTATCATCGCTGAAATGGCGTATCAGCCGAAGCATTATCCGGATTTGGTTGCCATTCCGGTGACTTATTTTGGACGCTTTACCAGCTGGATTGCCGTGCGCGATGACAGCGAAATTCGCAAATTTGGTCATGAATTTATCAAGCTGTGCCAAGCACAGTTTGAAATTTGATGCTTGATAATTGAAATTTGATAATGGAAATTTAATAATTATTGATACACTTTCATAGCATTGATATGAAATAGTATTGATATAAATTGATAAGTTTAATTAATTTAATAAATTATCTTATAAAAAATTCCCTTGATGCTACTCAAGGGAATTTTTATTGCAGGGCTTATAGCTTATGCCAAGAACACATACGCCCAGATGGTAACGATGGCAATGGCAACGAGATTCAGCCACCAACCAACCTTCATCATATCACGCTGTTTGACATGACCTGTACCCATGACGATGGCGTTTGGCGGTGTTGCCACAGGCATCATAAAGGCACACGATGCACCGATACCGATAACCATAATCAGCACTTCAGGTGGCAAGCCAAGCTGTACGCCAATCGGCGCAAACAGCGGCACAAGTAGCGCAGCTGATGCTGTATTACTGGTGAACTCGGTCAAGAAGATGATAAACGCCGCAATCACAAAAATCACCAATAGTGGCGATGCACCTGCCAATGCCACCGAGATACTCTCGCCAAGCACCGCTGATGCGCCTGTATTTTTCATGATATCAGACAAGGCGATACCACCACCAAATAGCATCAACACGCCCCAGTCGGTGTTGTCAGAGACTTGTTTCCAGCTCACCAGACCGCACAGTAGTACCGCCACCGCAGCAAATAGTGCAATCACCGTATCAGGCTGTTTGAAGCCGAACGCTTCGCCCAATTGCTTACCAAAAATCCAGCTCAATGCGGTAATGGCAAAAATCACCAAAGTCAGCACTCGTGGCAACGTCCATTCGATTTTTTCTTGGCTTTGCATTTGGATTTTTTGGTTTAGCTTTGGACGCAATACCAAATACATCGTACCTAGCAAAAATGGCATCAGAATCAGCATCATTGGCAGACCAAAGCCCGTCCACTCACTAAAGCCAATGCCTAGTTCTTTGGCAGCGATAGCGTTCGGCGGTGAACCTACCAAAGTACCCAAGCCACCGATCGATGCTGAATAAGCGATACCCAATAGCACGAATACAAAGGTATTGCGGTCTTTGGCCTCATCCACCGAAGATAGGATACCAATGGCAAGCGGCAGCATCATTGCAGCAGTTGCCGTGTTACTAATCCACATCGATAAGCCTGCGGTCACCGCAAACATCATCAATACCGCACCGCCCAGATGACCACCGGCAAGGCTAATCAAGCCAAAGGCGATTTTACGGTCAAGCTTTTGGACGTGCAAAGTCGCCGCCAGTGCAAAACCACCAAAGAAAACAAAGATAATCGGGTCAGCAAAGCTGGTCAGTGCTTTTTTGGTGTCAAATTCAGGAATGCCAATAAAGATGGCAAGCATCGGTACAAGTATCGCAGTTGCCGTGACATGAATCGCTTCGGTCAGCCATAGGATGCCGATAAAGCTTGCCAGTGCCAAGCCTTTGTTGGCAAGTGGCTCAAACGGTAAAATTGTCGATAAAAAATAAGCAAAAATCGCTGCAACTGCCGTAATCACAATGCCTTTGATCGCATCGCTACGCACCTTACCCGATGGCGGCGTGCTGTTATCATCATGCTGAAAGTCGGTTCTGAGTGTGAAGTCCGACTCTTGGTGAGTATTTTGTGTCATAGTTCATCCTTAATACAAACAAATCATTTGCGCAGCATCAACACCTGTCAATCGCCGTCAAATGAAAACGGATCACGACGGATCGTATTAATGTGAAAAAACTCATGGCAGTACCCCACCATGAGCAATTCACACAATCATCCAATCGTTCATCTGCTATGATAACAAAATAGTAAGAATTTGCAACAGTTTTGTAAGCTTAAAGCAATCAGCCTGCCAAATGAAGAGTAAAAGCAACTCAGCCCCTAGATCACTTAACAAATCATCAAAAATTCGCTACAATACCAAGCATATTTTTATAGGATAGTCCCCATGAGCCAAACTGCACCAGATAATTTTAAAGATGCTTATCTTATTCTAAAGAAAAATGCCGATTACCTAGAACATGCCGATGAGCTTGACATTGATAATCTAGTCACCGTCGTCGAAGAGTCGCTGAGTGCTTATAAAATCTGCCAAGCACGCATTGATGCAGTTGAAAGCGCACTTAAATCCGCTTTTGAAAATGCTCAAGACACTGATGAATCAAGCAACGACTGAGACTGATCAAATCAAAAAACCGCAATGACTTATTCATTGCGGTTTTCATTTGGATTCAATTAAGCATCATACGGGTCACGCAGGACGATGGTCTCAGCACGGTCAGGGCCAGTTGAGATGATGTCCACAGGGCAGCCGACCAGCTCTTCGATACGCTTGATATAGATTTGCGCATTGGTTGGCAAATCTTCAAACTTAGTGATACCGATGGTTGATTCGCTCCAACCTGCCAAAGTTTCAAACTTTGGCGTGACTTTTTCGTAGTATTCAGCGTCATACGCACCAGCGATTTCACTGGTTGGCACTTCGTACTCTGTGCAGATGCGGATTTCTTCTAAGCCATCCAATACATCAAGCTTGGTTAGGCAGATGCCCGACATTGAGTTTAGCACCACAGCACGGCGTAGGCTCACTGCGTCAAACCAGCCACAGCGACGAGCACGGCCTGTGGTTGCGCCAAATTCATGACCGACTTTAGCAAGGTGTGCACCCACTTCATCAAACAGCTCAGTTGGGAATGGGCCAGAGCCGACACGCGTGGTATAGGCTTTGGTGATGCCTAGCACATAATCTAGGTACAATGGGCCAAGACCTGTACCAGTTGAGACACCGCCTGCTGTCGTGTTTGAGCTCGTGACAAACGGATAAGTACCGTGATCGATGTCAAGTAGCGTACCTTGTGCGCCTTCGAACATCAAGTTTTCGCCATTTTGACGGCGAGTCTCTAGCGCATCAGTGACATCGACGACTAAATCTTTGATTTCTGCCGCCCATGCCTTGCACAGTGCCAAAGTCGCATCAAAGTCAATGGCATCAACCTTGTAATACTGGGTCAATGCAAAGTTATGGTATTCAAGCAAGCCTTCAAGCTTTTGTGGCAAATCGTCACGGAACAAATCAGCAACTTTTAGACCACGACGAGCCACTTTGTCTTCGTACGCAGGGCCGATACCACGACCTGTCGTACCGATTTTGGCATTGCCACGCTTGATTTCACGAGCTTGATCAAGCGCCACATGATAAGGCATAATCAGCGGACAGGCAGGCGAGATACGCAGACGCTCACGCACCGGTACGCCTTTTTCGATTAGGCCGTTCATTTCTTTGAGCAGTGCATCAGGGGCAAGCACCACACCATTGCCGATAAAGCAGGTCACGCCTTCACGCAAGATACCTGATGGAATCAGATGCAGAACGGTTTTTTCACCGCCAACCACCAGCGTATGACCTGCGTTATGACCGCCTTGAAAGCGTGCGACCGCCGTTGCTTTTTCGGTGAGTAGGTCAACGATTTTGCCTTTGCCTTCGTCGCCCCACTGGCTACCTAGCACAACAACATTCTTACCCATGATAAATCCTTAAGTTGATAAACACAAAATTAAAATAAACTGATTTATATCAAAATCAATATGGCTAAATAAGGTCAAATCTGATTCATTCAAACCAATTATTAAGACCGACTAAAAGTCATCACCGACCAACTGCACCGCCCAGACGCCCTGCTCACCATCAAAATGCAGTACGCCATCGATGGTCTGCGGCTTATCATCGGCTGACAGTGGCTTGATGACGATACAGCCTTCGGTTTGTAAGGTTTTGATTTGTTCGGATAAATCGGCTTTTTGTTCAGCGGTGGCACTTTGCAAATCTGCATAATCCACCCAAATCACGGTATCTTCTTGTAGCTCAACAAACTCAAGCAAACGGTTAATATCCATACTAAAGCCCGTCGCCGCCCGAGCCTTGCCATCAACCGACAAGCCTTCAAAGCGACCGCCACGCACCAGTGCTTGAGTCTGGGCAGTTTGGCTGTGCGCCAAATAAGCATTGAACACAATCCCTGTATGATAGTGATAGCCTGACAACTCCGTGATATCTAGGCTGACACCCATGCCAAGCGTGCGAATGTGCGCAATCAAGGCGACAATCTCATCGGTCGCTTGGCAGATAATCGTATCTGTGCGTGCTTTGGCAGACAGCTTGGATAATAGATTATCCGCATTTGGCACGCCATCTTGGGCCAGCGTGTGCTTACCGAGCACCAAAAAGTCATTCGCCCCATCGACATCGCCCAAAGTATCGCCAAGCGTTTGGCAAAATGCTTGTAGCTCAGGCAAGGCTTTTTTGTGATAAATCGCCATCAGTGTATCGACATCGGTGGCTGACACTTGGTGCAAAGCACACAGACGCTCAAAAATCGCCACATGACCGACATCCATATGCAGGCTATCACGAGCAAGCCCAATTTCATCCATCAGCGCTGCTAACAAATCAATCAATGAAATCTCAGCATCAATACTCTTGACACCAAAAATCTCCGCACCCATCTGTAGTGGTGTACGCAGACCAAATAGACCGGTTGGCAAAGTTTTGACCACTTGACCGACATAGCAATAACGGCTAACGCCCTGCCCGTATTTGCTATCAATGCGCAAAATCTGTGGCGTGATGTCCGCACGCAGACCCATCAAGCGACCGTTTAGCTGGTCGATGAATTTAAAAGTTTGGCGTTTTAGGTCTTCATCAGCATGACCAAGCAGGCTTTCGGTGTATTCAATCAAAGGTGGCGACACCAAGCGATAGCCATGCGCCGTCAAGACGAACAGCAGTGCATCACGCAGGCTTTCTTGTTTTTGGGCATCGGTAAATAGCACATCCGCCACCCCATCAGGCAACAGCCAGTTTTGTTGTAGCTTTTTTGCGATCGTGTGATCGGTTGGATTGGTATTGGTGCTAGAATGTGGCACAAAAAACCCCTGTTAGGCATACAAAACTTACAAAAGCAATCACATGACACCCTATCAATGCCACATCAATTGCATTTTTTTGACAGTATAAAACTTGTTAATCAACAACCATCAATTAACAAGAATAATAAACAAATCTGGTGAAAAAATTTGACATCCCATCCACTCACAGACAGGAAAAAAGATGCGTCCGCAGACAATCAGAAATTTTTTCCTATCTAGTGTATCATACTAACACGACCTTGCAAGGCATATTTGCAAATTTTTTTTAAATTTTGGGATTTTGCTTGATACACACCTAACGAAAATCATATTTCATACTCAAAATCCGTCCCAATCAAGGTATAATGGGGCCGCCTGTGAGCCATCATCAAGTAGGATTGATGGTGCATGGTATGCACCCTACTGCACTGTAGAAAGGAAGTATAAAAGAATGTCATTAGACAACAAGAAAAAGCCGCATGTTAGAGTTTTTATACTCATCTTTTCGGCTTGGATATGGCTTGCAAGTATGTTAAGTGCTGATTATTATGGTTTTGGACCTGTTCCAAATTTTATGTACTATCTTTTTGGCATAGCGTTTGTATTTGTTCTATTTAAAACGGTTCGGTTTGTTTTTTCTGAACTCAAGATTTTTTTCGCTGAATTAAAAAGACTGTTTGGATCGGATTAAGTACAGTACGGTGCGTACCACGCATCATCAAAAAAACCGTTCAATCAACGGTGCACGGTGTTCACCCTACGCACTAAGGCAGGCAATGCTCGTAATAGCGACATATATTAACAAGAGGTAAAAATGCTATTTGATCCAATACTTAGCAGACACAATGCAATGATTGACTTTTTAGTCAATATGGAATACAACCCAAATCTTAAGATGGGATCGATGTCTGAAGCTAGCATTAGCATGATGATTTCTCATTGGATTGTAGGTCTTAAGCAAGAAACAGAAGTTATTTTACCTAGTCGTATAGCATGGTTGCAAAAAGCAATTGACAGCAAAGAAACGCTCAAAATGATGAGTATGGCATTTCGACAATACCGTATGTACGAAAGTCTTGCCCTAGCCAAATGGCTACATACTGGCACAGATAGCTTAATTGATTGGGAGCAAGCTAGACGATGGTATGCAGATTATTATGTAGATGAACTGTGGTGTCAAAAAAACCAGCTTAAAACTTGTTGTTTAGATGACTATATGGGGTTATGTGTTCAATCCCAAACTTATCAGGCAGGTATTGATGAATTTGAACGATATTATGGCAGTAAAAATATTCGTATCGATAGAAAAACTCTCACACCAAGAGAATACGGTTATTTGGTTTGTCAAAATAAAATAAACCCACAATATGATAATACAACCATGCTTGAGCTTGGCAAAAAACTACTTATCAAACATCTTGAAAGCGATTGGTTAGGCTGTGGTCAATATAACCGTGCTACTATTTGGTTAAAGGTTGTTTATGAAAATTATCATGCACCGCTAAGCCCTGAGCAAGTTTTATTAAGGGCTTATGATAATATGCCAAATGTTGAAAAACCAAGTTTTATAAGTGATATTTAGTGGCGGGGTGCACCCCACACACCATCAGCATAATATACACCCACTGTACTTATGTCGATATTATACGCCAACGCCCATTTTGTGTATCGGATTAATTATCAAAACAGATGAAATCAGCCAAAAATGTTGCTATAATGTTCACTTTTAAGCAGATTTTGGCAGTGAACTTAAGGGGGTTTTGCGATGACTCAACAGCACGAAACAGACACAGACCGCACCCCGAGTGAGACCGCCAAGCCGACTCGCACACCTGTACAAGCCGAACTGTTTGAGCCTGCCGATGAGCGAGATGATGAGCAAGCCGAAGAATGGCTAGATGACGAAGGCGAGCAAGAAGACGATGACGATCTTGACGAAGCCGAGAGCAAATCATCTGCCGAGACCTTCCACGACACGCACGACAGCTATATCTACGGCGACTCTGATGCCACGCTCGAAGACACCATCGAGACGATGACTGTCTATGACCCTGATGCCGACCGCTTTGAAGACATTGAGCAATCAGGGGATAACGAGACCATCATCTGCTATTCGTATTCTCGTAAAACAGGCGCACCGATTGAGCCTTTGGCGATCGAAGATGTCAGCCGTGCCTTGACCAATAACAATCAGTTTATTTGGCTTGGACTATATGATCCGAGCCTTGAGACGGTCAAAGAAGTCCAAGATGCCTTTGATCTGCATGAGCTGGCACTCGAAGATGCCTTTGCCGACCACCAACGCCCAAAAGTCGAAAGCTATGGCAATGACACCATTTTCGTCGTCGTGCGTACCGCCAAGCTTGAAGACAACCAAATCCGCTACGGCACGACTGCAATTTTTATGGGTAAAAATTTCATCATCAGCGTGCGTCGTGGTGCGTCCAACTCATACAGCCCTGTGCGCGAGCATTGCCATCGCCGTCCCGAGAAACTGCGTCTTGGCCCGATTTTTGTGCTGCACGCCATCATGGACTTTATCGTCGATAACTATTTGCCGATTACTGACCGCTTGGGTAACTATCTGCGTGAACAAGAACGCAACATTTTTTCGCATGAATTTAGTAAATCAACGCTCAAAAGCCTGTACGAGCTCAAATCACAACTTGTCCATATGCGTGCGGTGATTTTGCCTGTACAAGATGTGTGTAATTTCTTTATCAATCACAAAAAAAATGAACTCGTAGCCGCTTTTCCTGCTGCTGCCAAGCCCTATTTTCGTGATGTCAATGACCACCTGCTACGCTCGCTCGATGCGGTAAACGGACTTAACGAAATGCTGTCGGTTGCGATGGATACCTACATGGCGATGGTAACAATGGGGCAAAACGATGTCGTGCGTAAGCTTGCTGCTTGGGCGGGTATCGCTGCCGTGCCGACGGCGGTGGCAGGCATCTATGGGATGAACTTTGATTTTATGCCTGAATTGCACTATAAATACGGCTATTTTATCGTGCTGGGTGCGGTGATTGCTGTTTGTTTGTACTTACATCATAAATTTAGAAAAGCAGGTTGGTTATAATTTATCAAAATAAATAATCAGTCCATAAGATTTTCTTATTTTTTCTGATAGTATTGGTGAAATTTTTAATTTTCAGTTAAGATGACAGCATATACGGTATGCTGTCTTTTTTTATAGTTTTTGAAATCATTGTGATAATTTTGACACAATATTGAAGGTGAAATATGGCCGAAGCAGGCATGGCAGGTGAGTTGATCAAAGTTGTCACCCTACTGGGTGCAGCGGTGATTGCAGTACCGATTTTTCGCAAAATTGGACTGGGTTCAGTCCTTGGTTATTTGGCAGGCGGTCTATTGATTGGCCCGTTTGGTTTGGGAATATTTACCGATCCGCAGACCATCATTCATGTCGCCGAGCTTGGCGTGGTGATGTTCTTATTCATCATCGGGCTTGAGATGCAGCCTGCGCATCTGTGGGGACTGCGTCGGCAGATTTTTGGACTCGGCTCATTACAAGTCTTGGGTGCAACTGCCTTGATGACGGCGGTGATTATGCTGTTTGGTGCATCATGGCAAGTGGCATTCATCGGTGCGGCAGGCTTTGTACTGACTTCGACGGCGATTGTGATGTCAAGTCTTGGCGAGAATAATGAGCTTGGCACTGCCAAAGGTCAAAGCATGGTATCGATTTTGCTGTTTGAAGATTTGCTCATCGTGCCACTGCTTGCCATCGTCGCCTTTTTATCACCTGTGGTGCATACGAGCGAAACCCCTGCTTGGCAGTCGATTTTGGTGGCGATTGGCTCATTGCTTGCATTATTCTTTGTCGGTCGTGTGCTGATTAATCCGCTATTTAAGATTCTTGCCAAGACGGGCGTGCGTGAGATCATGACCGCTGCTGCCCTGCTTGTGGTACTAGGCTCTGCACTACTGATGGAGCTTGGCGGACTCTCGATGGCGATGGGTGCATTTGTCGCAGGTGTACTGCTATCTGAGTCTAGCTTTCGCCATCAGCTTGAAGCGGATATTGAGCCGTTTCGTGGGCTGCTGTTGGGTCTGTTCTTTTTGGGCGTGGGGATGGCGCTTGATTTGTCCGTGGTGGCGAATAACTGGCAGCTCATTAGCTTTGGCGTGATTGCGCTGATGGCAACCAAAGGCATTTGGATTTATGTAGTAGCTCGCTTGACCAAATCCGATCATGCGACTGCTACCGAGCGTGCGGTGATGATGGCGCAAGGCGGTGAATTTGCCTTTGTACTATTTTCAGCTGCGACAGCACAGTCGGTCATTGATAACACCACACACGCCAATCTGACCGCCATTGTCGTGCTGTCGATGGTGCTGACACCGCTGTTTTTGGTGATTCATGGTAAATTAACCAGTAAAAAAGGCAATAGTAATGAGCGTGATAGCGATCAGATTGATGAAGAAAATCCAATCATCATTCTAGGTCACGGCAGATACGGACAAGTGGTGAACGGTATGATGACCGCTTGTGGCTATCAGACGACCTTGATTGATAGTGATGCCGATCATGTCGATGGCTTGGCAAGTCTGGGTGTCAAGACCTATTATGGCGATGCGACTCGTTTTGATTTGCTTGAGATGGCAGGGATCGCCAAAGCAAAGCTTGTGGTGATCGCCATCAATGATCCCCAAAAAGCATCTAGCATCGTCAAGCACCTACGCCATGATTACCCTGATCTGCCTATCGTCGCTCGTGCTTATGACCGTATTCACGCCTATCAGCTACATCATGCAGGCGCAAATGCGGTGATTCGTGAGACCTTTGATTCAGCGGTACGCAGTGCCAAAACAGCACTTGAGATTCTCGGGATGGATAATGACATCGCCGAGCGTATCGCCCATCTGTACCACCACCGTGACCGCGATGGCGTGGCAAGTGCTGCCGAGACCTATGATCCTGATATCGGTCGCTACAAAAACACGCACATGATTAGCCTGCTGAACGAGCATCGTGCCGATACCAAAGTCATGATTGATAAGCTGATGCGTGGCGAAGAGATTGATTGGCAGCCAAGAAGTGGGACTTATCTTGGGCAAAGTAGCGATTAACCCACCCATTTAATATTGCCAAAAAAAATCAGGCCGAAAACAAATTTCAGCCTGATTTTTTTATATCTATACATTGGCACATCACACATCGGATTTACCAATTGTACCTGATACCATCACAGCACCATCGCCGCAATCCAACCAAAGATAATAAGCGGAATATTATAGTGAATAAAGGTCGGTACGACACTGTCTTTGATATGATCATGCTGACCATCAGCATCAAGCCCCATCGTCGGGCCAAGCGTCGAGTCAGATGCTGGCGAGCCTGCATCACCCAGTACGCCTGCTGTTGCCACCAGTGCCACGGTCGCAGGTACACTAAAGCCCATCGCCATGCACAAGGGTACATAGATGGTGGCAATGATTGGTACGGTTGAGAATGACGAGCCAATGCCCAAAGTCACAATCAAGCCCACAATCAGCATCGCAAGCGCTGCCATCGCCTTATTACCACCAAACAGCTGCATCGCCCCATCCACTAGGGTGTCAATCTGCCCTGTGGCTTTCATCGCTTCGGCAAAACCCTGCGCACAAATCATGATAAAGCCAATCATCGCCATCATCTTGATGCCATCATTAAAGACATCATTGGCTTCACGCCATTTGACCACGCCTGTCGCCATAAACACCGCAAAGCCCACAAGCGAGCCAATCAGTAGCGAATCTGTCATCAACTGTGCGCCCAGCGCCATCAAAATCGCACCGACAGCGACCGCCACATCATAGCCACTGACCGCTTTGGTCGGTGCTTCTTTGGCAATCTCAATATCACGATACGCTCGTGGCTTACGATAAGTCACAAACACCGCAATGAGCAAACCCAATAGCATCCCAAACGCAGGAATGGTCATGGTTTTCATCATCGAGATATCGCCTGTCACCATGCCAGCGTCATTGACATTTTTTAGGATAATCTGATTTAAGAAAATATCACCAAAGCCATAAGGGATAAACATATAAGTATTGACCAAACCAAAGGTCAAAATACACGCCACCGCACGGCGATCAAGTTGCAAGCGATTCATCACCAATAGTAATGGCGGCACAATCAACGGAATAAAGGCAATGTGAATCGGCACAATGTTCTGCGACATCATCGCCATCACCACCAAAATCCCGCACAATAGCCACTTAAGCTTGCCTGCACCATCAGTGTTGTTCACTTTCACAATCAGCTTATCAGCAATCATCTGTGGCAAGCCTGAATGTGCAATCGCCATCGCAAACGCCCCAAGCATCGCATAAGACAACGCAATTTCAGCGCCATTTTTGATACCACCTTGAAATGCCGTCAAGGTATCTGCCACCGACATACCTGCCACAAGACCACCCACGAGCGCACCAATCACAAGGCTTAGCACCACATGGACACGAGCCAGCGACAGCCCCACCATCACAATGACCGCAAGCAATACTGCATTTATCATCATAGTTCACCTATTTAATACCACATACCAAGACGGTCAAATACCGACTTGGTCAAGATTTTTCGTGCGTTATTATACCTTATTTATCCACAGACCATTTGATAAAATACCATTAAAAATCAATCGGTTATCAATTAAATTGTTATATACAATTTAACAATAGTAACATTTTGGCAAGATTTGGGTAGCACCAAAGCCATGCTTTGCCACAAATTGACCTAAATTTCGTCTGTCTTGACTTGTAATTTATCCGCCTTGCCACCATAAACCACCCATCACTTTAATAAGGAAACAACAACGATGAGCAAAACAAAGAAATCCTTAGAAATCCTGCCTTTATTGGCGGTGCGTGATGTGGTCGTCTATCCACATATGCAAATCGCCCTATTCGTCGGTCGTGAACAATCCATCAAAGCCATCGAACTTGCCCAAGATGTCTATGATGGCGAGCTGATTGTCGTCTCCCAAAAAGACTCACTTAGCGAAGAGATTAGCACGGATAATCTGTACCAATTCGGTACTCGTTGCCGTATCGTCAGCACCATGCCACACGACACCGATGACAAATGCCTAAAGGTGCTCATCGAAGGCCTAAGCCGTGTACATATCAATGCCATCACCACAGTCGATGATGACCCTGCCGAGAGCCTATTGTCTAGCTTTGTACCTGCCGATGTCGAAATTTCGCTTAGCGCTGATGACAGCGATGCCCGCATCAAAACCTTGCTTGAGCTATTCGGTGAATATGCCGACAACAGCCTGCGTAATGCTCGTGAGCTGACCCGTGTCGCAGGCAAAATCGACAATCTGCTTGAGCTGATGTACTTTGTGGCGACACGCACACAGCTGGCTTTGGACAAAAAACAACAACTGCTTGAATCATCAGATGCCGAAGAATATTTCACTATTTTGTGCGATTATCTGACTTCTGCCAAAACCGAACGCACCATCGAAAACGAACTACAAGACACCGTGCGTAAGCAGATGGAAAATAATCAGCGTGAATATTTTCTAAACGAAAAGATGAAAGCGATTAAAAATGAGTTATCGGATTTGAACAATGGCGCTGATGATGACGATGTCGAACTCGAAAATCGCCTAAAAGATGCTGACCTACCTGATGATGTCCGCAAAAAAGCCGAATCAGAATTTCGCAAGCTAAAAATGATGCCTGCCACATCATCAGAAGCATCAGTGGTGCGTGGCTATGTTGAGTGGATTTTGGATACGCCGTGGAATAAGGCAAGCAAAGTATCGATTAATCTTGATAAAGCCAAAGAAACGCTTGATAAAGACCACTACGGACTTGACGATGTCAAAGACCGCATCCTAGAGTATCTGGCGGTGCAATCTCGTGTCAAGCAAATCCGTGGCCCAATCCTATGCCTAGTTGGGCCGCCGGGTGTGGGTAAGACATCGCTTGGCGAGAGTATCGCTCGTGCCACAGGTCGTAAGTTTGTGCGCATGGCATTGGGCGGCGTGCGTGATGAAGCTGAAATCCGTGGTCATCGCCGTACTTATATCGGTGCGATGCCGGGCAAGATTGTGCAGTCATTATCAAAAGTCGAAGTCAAAAACCCATTATTTTTGCTCGATGAAATCGATAAAATGGCGCAAGATTTCCGTGGTGATCCCGCATCGGCGCTGTTAGAAGTACTTGATCCATCACAGAATAAAGCGTTCAATGATCATTATCTTGATCTAGATTTGGACTTATCACAGGTGATGTTCATCTGCACTGCTAACAGCATGAACATTCCGCCTGCCTTGCTTGACCGTATGGAAGTCATCCGCTTGCCGGGCTATACCGAAGATGAGAAACTGGCGATTGCTAATAATTATCTCGTGCCAAAAGCCCTAGAACAAAACGGTCTCAAAGACAGCGAGCTTGATATCACTGATGATGCCATCACCAGCATCATCCGCCACTACACTCGTGAAGCAGGCGTGCGTAATCTTGAAAGAGAAATTAACAAAATCAGCCGAAAAGCAGTGCGCGCCCAAGTCGAAACGCACGGCACTAAGCCCAAAAAAGGCGCTGTGGTCGATACCCTACACATCACTGATGACAACATCAGCGAGTACTTAGGCGTCAAGCCATTTGACTATGGACTTGCCGAAAAAGACCCTGAAGTCGGTCGCATTACAGGGCTTGCTTGGACATCGGTCGGCGGTGAACTACTGACCATCGAGTCTGCAACCATGCAGGGCAAAGGCGAGCTGGTGTTCACAGGCTCACTCGGTGATGTGATGAAAGAGTCCATCCGAGCGGCGATGAGCGTCGTGCGAGCAGGTGGCGAGCGATTTGGTATTGATTATGAAAAATTCAAAAATACCGATTTGCACATCCATATGCCCGAAGGCGCAACGCCAAAAGACGGCCCATCAGCAGGTATCGCCCTGACCACCGCCATCGTCTCGGCACTGACAGGCATCGCCATTCGTGCGGACATCGCCATGACAGGTGAAGTAACCCTGCGTGGCAAGGTACTGCGTATCGGCGGACTCAAAGAAAAACTGCTCGCCGCTCATCGTGGTGGCATCAAGCAAGTACTGATTCCAAAGTCGAACGAACGTGATTTGGCTGAAATCCCTGACAATGTCAAGGCAGGTCTGATTATCACGCCTGTTGAGAGTATCGATGAAGTGCTGGCAGTGGCTTTGGTCGAAAAGCTACGCCCTATCCCACCAAAGGCAATCACCCATGATGCCCCATCGGATAAAGTCGTCAGCTAAGCTGTTTGGTGCTGTTTGATTAATGACTTGCTAAGTGTTGATTTGTTATATAATCATTAAAAGTTATTTAATAAATTGGCACTTAGCAAGTTTTCATTGTGAATTTTCATTGTGAATTATTATTAAGATATCTGATATGAAAGCCTTGATTGATTTTATTCCGCTGATTGTCTTTTTTTATTTGTACAAGACTACCGAGCCGACCAATGCCGAGCATCCCATCTTACAGCTCATCGGTTCGGCAGGCGTGGATAATAATCATGTGCTTGTGGCGACCGCAGGTCTGATTGTCTCGACGGTCATCGTTTATGGATTTTTGTTCATCAGCCAAAAATTTCGCCTAGAAAAACAACAATGGTTCGTGCTACTAATGACCATCGTGTTTGGTGGGATTACGCTAGCTTTGTCCGATGATTATTATATCCGCCTAAAAGCTATTATTATCAATCTTGTCTTTGCGGGCGGGCTTCTTATCTCACCGATTTTTGCCAAAGATAAGACACCGATTGTCAAAAAACTGTTCGGACCTGTCTTTGAACTCACCCAATCAGGCTGGCACAAGCTCAATCTGGCATGGGCAGGGATGTTTGGCGTGATGGCAGGCTTGCACGCATTTTTTGCTTTTGTGCTTGCTGATGGCAAATATTGGGGCGAATTTACCGCCTTCGGTGATATGATTGTGATGTTTGGCTTTATTGCAGTGATGTTTTATAGCCTACGGCATCATATCCGTAAAGACATTCAATAAATGGCTGCCCTGTGATTCAATCACAGGGTGTTTTTTATGGTAAAGGTGGGTGTGGTGGTTTGCCATGTACGAATGAAAACCATTCAATCAATGGTGCGTTGTATGCACCCTACTGAACTATCCATGCAACACTAGGTCAGAAAAATATCTGCCAATTCCAATTATGGCTCTTTTGGGAAAGATGGATATTACCCTATATGTACCTTTATCACAAGCTGACACAATAATGCAATCATCAAAAATATCAAGTGCATAAAATGCGTCAATCGGATTATTGAATAACTCTCCCATAATTTCACATGATTTGTTATTTCCTATAGTCTTTTTTATAAAAAGAATTTCTTCTTTTACCAAATCATCATATGAGACTATTTTACTAGTCCAATACCAATCAGAATCATCATAACTGTATTTCTGTGGGATTTTGATAGTTTTCATTAATCAACCTTTTAATAAAGACAGTAGCTCATAGGTGAGATTGGACGACAGCAAAACCTAACATTTTTTAGGTTAATCCATTGGATTTGTTGGGTTTTGTGAACTCAACTCAATCCAGCCTACGGACTAAAATGGTTTCAAATTTGCTTGGTATAACTTCAATTTCATCCCATAGGGGTTGTAAGCGATGGCTCACTAAATAAGTGCCAAAATCCACAAAGTTTAATAAGTTAATATCTTGGTTTTCAAGCCACATAGCTTCACATTCTTCACACAAGAAGATAAACTTATTAATTTTCTTAATTTTTGCTTTAAGTAAGTAAGCTTGCTGACATCTTGGACATATTAGCATAGTGTATAACTCTGCACTTGCTTAGCGGATTGGTTGAGTCTAATGTATCACTTTTTTAATATTTTTGATAGACACCAAATACCGCTGATAATACAGCGTTATCTATGCAGGATAAGCTGTTATTTTTTACATAGATTTTTTGGCGTTACAGTTGTATAATTTTATAAAAATTCATCACTTAGGAATGATTATGCCATTATTTGCCATCATCGGTCATGATGTCGCCGACAGCACCGAAAAACGCCTAAACGCTCGCCCTGCCCACATCGAACGCCTAACTGCACTCGATGCACAAAACCGTCTCGTCGTCGCAGGCCCAAATCCCATCAAGCATGGTGAGCCTGCCATGAGCGGTAGCATCATCATCGCACATTTTGATGACCTAGAGCAGGCACAGGCGTGGGCGGCGGACGACCCGTATATCAGTGGCGGTGTCTATAGCCATGTCGATGTCAAGCCATTTATCCAAGCTCTGCCAAAGCTAGACTAGGCAGATTGGTGCGTCATGACCCATCTTCAGCGAGCGAGCATCCACTGGCAGACCGATACGCAGGGGCATACTGTGCCTGTGTCGGATGTCTTTGATGATGTGTATTTTTCACAGGCAGGGGGTTTGGCAGAGACGCATTATGTGTTTTTGCAGGGCAATCATCTGCCCGACCGCTTTGGCACTCTGCACGACCATCAACGCTTTGTCATCGCTGAGACTGGCTTTGGCACGGGGCTGAATTTTTTGGCGACTTGCCTGTTATGGGCGGACACTGCACCGCCGAGCGCTCGCCTGCATTTTATCAGTACCGAAAAATTCCCACTATCGATAGCGGATTTACGCACCGCACTTACCGCTTGGCGTGATGAGCGTACGACACCTTGGATTGATGCACTGCTTGAGCAGTATCCGCTGTTGATGGCAGGCTGTCATCGCTTGCATATCAGTGAGACGATTACGCTTGATTTGTGGTTTGGTGATGCTTATGAGAGTTTTAGTAGTATCTTGGCCACATCGACGGCACGACAGGCTGATACTCATGCAGGTGCGATACAAAAAGTGGATGCGTGGTTCTTGGATGGCTTTGCCCCAAGCAAAAATAGTGAGTTGTGGTCGGATGAATTATTCGCTCTGATGGCACAGTTATCCGCCAATCATGCCACCGTCGCTACCTTTACCGCAGCAGGCTTTGTACGGCGTGGGCTGATGAGTTCAGGGTTTATCACCAAAAAAATCAAAGGCTTTGGGCATAAGCGAGAAATGCTCACCGCACACATTGACAAACCCACCGCCAATCACACAGCACAGCCCAAATCCGTCGCCATCATCGGCGCAGGCATCAGTGGCGTGATGAGTGCCATCGCCCTATCTCGTCGTGGTCATCGGGTAACTGTATTTGACAAACACGCACCGATGTCAGGCGCATCAGGCAATCCACGAGCGCTGCTCGCACCCAAGCTCACCTTGCTGAATCAAGCCATGCACCATCTGCCGACGGTGAGTTTTTTGTACGCATATCGTCAGTACAGCGCAATGAATACTAAGCTTGATAAACTTGGCAAACTTGGCAAACTTGGCAAACTTGATAAAGACACACAAGCCCACCCTGCTGTCTTTGAGATGACAGGCGTGGTGGATTTTTTATTACCCAGTCAAAAATCCGCCGAAAAGCGTGCCGAGCAAATCGCCGATTATCCGCACGCACTCATCCATCGTATCGATAATGATGCCTATCCGACCGCCGATATCACAAGCTTTGTGCCGATGGGCGGACTGATTAATACCGCAAGCATCCGCACCCTGATTGAACACGATGACAAAATTAGCTTTTGCCAAACTACCATCGAGCATATCACCACCGATACTGATGGCGTAACGGTGATGACTCAAGATGGGCAAACTCGCTTTGATACCGCGGTGATTTGTGCAGGGTTTGAAAGTGAGTGCTTAAGCGATGCACTGTTTGTCTGTCGCAAGATTCGTGGTCAGCTCTCTTGGCTTGAGCTTGACCATATCGCAGATGCTAGCCTGCCTAGCCACCCTGTCAAATATGATGGCTACTGCGCTAGCTTTTGTGATGATGGCGTATCGAAGTTTTTGTTCGGTGCAAGCTTTGTGCGAAATTCCACCGATACCACCATCAGCGATGATGAACATAAGTTTAATCAAGATAAACTAAACTTCGCCCTACCAACGCTTGGCAAGCAAATAACCCAAGCACTTGATGACAAGCCAAATAAGCTTGATGGCAAAGTCGGTATCCGAGCACAGACACCTGACTATCATCCGCTAGTAGGTCAAGTGGGCAACGAGCCCAATCTCTACACGCTCTATGGTATGGGCTCAAAGGGCTTTAGCTTTGCGCCACTGTGCGCCGAAATCCTAGCCGATGTGATGGATGGTGGGATTTTACCTATTGATAAGACACTGCTTGATAAGCTCAATCCCAATCGCCCACGATTACAAACACCGCTTAGCGATGTCTAATAAGTAATGGCTAGACCAAAAAAATCAGCGTATTTATCACACGCTGATTTTTATGAATTCTAATCAATATCTCATACCAACTGCGGAAAAATCGTCCGAAGTCCACTAACCACAATCTCAACAGCAAGCGCTGCAAGGATAATCCCCATGATACGATTGGTGACATTCATGCCAGTTTGTCCTAGCACTTTACTGATTTTACCTGCTGCCATCAATGACGCATAACAAAACAGACTGATTAATAATCCTGATAACACAATCAAGCCAAGCGATAGCATACTTTTGACATGAGATGAATAAATGATGACCGTTGAGATACCGCCCGGCCCAATCATCATCGGGATTGCCAATGGCACGACCGCCATGCCCGTGAGCTGACTTGGGTCTTTTGGCTGTGGGCTGATTGTATCGTGATTTGGCTTAGCAGGATTATTACCATCATTCATCATGCCAAGCGCAATCAAAAACAGCAGAATCCCGCCCGCCACACGAAACGAACCAAGCGAAATGCCCAAGCCACGCAGCAGCACTTCCCCAAATAGCGCAAAAAACGCAATGACGATAAACACGGTTGCACAGGCAATGCGGGCGACTTTTTTCTTATCCGCTGCCGAATAGCCATCGGTAAAATGCACAAACAGCGGAATGGCTGCTGATGGGTTAATCAGCACCACAAATGCCAAGATGATTTTAAAAATTTCAGCTTCGAGCGCCATTATAATAATCCTGTTTACATGATTGATTTGACTTCTGTTGTCGAATTGATATTGTCCTATAGCTCATGTTGCATTGTAACATATTTTTATCGCCCAAAAAGTAAACACAACGACAAATCGGCAAAAACTATGGCAACTATGGTACAATAAGCCAACTTTTTTTGATTTTTATTATACTTGACCGATGAATACCTACCAAGACCAAAATGCCGTCGTGCTATTTTCGGGTGGGCTCGACTCCACCACTTGCCTATATTGGGCAAAATCCCAATTCAAAAACATCGTAGCGTTAAGCTTTCGCTATGGTCAGCGCCATTCAAGTGAGCTCAATGCCGCCATCAATATCGCCAAATCGCTCGGTGTCGATCATCGTATCATCGATATCGACATCGCTCAGCTTGGTGGCTCGGCATTGACCGATCATAATATCGATGTGCCCGATCATGATGATAGCATCGTCTATGATGACACGACCAATACCGCACCGATTACTTATGTGCCTGCTCGCAATACCATCTTTTTGTCTTATGCGCTAGCCGCCGCCGAAGTCACCAATGCCAATGCCATCGTCATCGGTGTCAGCTCGGTGGATTATTCAGGCTATCCTGACTGCCGCCCTGATTTTATCGCGGCGTTTGAGACGCTTGCCAATCTTGCCACCGTCGCCGCTCGTCAAGGGCGTAAGCTGTCGGTGATTGCCCCATTACAAACACTCTCAAAAGCCGAAACGCTACAACTGGGGCTATCGCTCGGTGTCGATTATAGCCAAACGGTCTCGTGCTACCAAGCCAATGCAGACGGTCAAGCGTGCGGTGTCTGCGACAGCTGTCATCTACGCCGTCAGGGGTTTGTTGATGCAGGTGTGGCTGACCCGACCCGCTATGCCAATAGCTGACATCGGTTACCGTAGTCTTATTCATCATGGTGGATAATTTCTCAACGAATTATCCACTTTTTACTTGCATAAACTCATTTATTCGCATAAAATACCGACCAGTTGGTTTGTTATATACTTGATAAGCCAAACCAACCCATAGAAACTTGGGAAATAGAAACTGGAGAAAATGCAATGAACCCTATCTTTACCGCCTACGCCCTACTTGGCTGTGCCATCGTCACCGAAGTGACCGGCTCGATATTTTTGGCAAAGTCTGATGGCTTTAGCAAGCCCGTACCGACAGCGATTACGCTGATTTGCTTTGCCATCGCTTTTTATTTACTGTCTCATGTGGTCAAGACCATTCCGCTTGGCATCACCTACGCCATCTGGTCGGGTGTCGGTCTGATACTCACCGCCATCATTGGCGTGGTCGTGCTCAAGCAACCGCTTGATTTGCCTGCGATTATCGGTATTCTACTCATCATCGCAGGCGTCGTGGTAATGAATGTTTTTTCAAACGCTGCCCACTGATTAGCCAATTGAGAAATAATATGATTGATTTATTTGATAGCCAAACCGTCAAGTCTGATGACGCGGCAAACGACACCACCTCAAAAAAGCGTAAAAACAACCCCGAACAGCTTCGCCATCTACTCATCAACGCCGCCAAAGATTTAATGATTAAAGATGGTATCGCCAATTTATCCATGCAAAAAGTCGCCGATGCCGCAGGTACAAGTAAAGGCGGTCTGTTTCATCATTTTAAGAGTAAAGAAGAGCTGATTGCGGCGGTAATTGGGCTATTTATTGCACAGCTGAACACGGCGATTTTGGCGCATATTGGGGCGAATCACAGCTATGGCGTGTTTACCCGTGCTTATGTGTCGGTGTTTTTTGACAATGATGCCATCGGGCTACAAAGCGACTGGGCAGGCCTGATTCGCTCCATCAACAGTGATGCCATCATGCAATCGCAGTGGCAGGATTGGATGACCCAAAAACTGCGTCAATTCGCCGATACCGACAGCGATACTAAGCTTGCTATCGTACGCTATGCCGTTGATGGCGCATGGCTGGATGAGACACTGACTGATGATAATGAGCGGTATCAGGCGGTGAAAGCAGGCTTACTTAAGATGATTGATGGCTGATATGCCAATCATAACAGATATGTTTTCTTTATGGCAATTAATTAAACTTACTTATCAAAAAAATCCCTACCTGTTTTTTACAAGTAGGGATTTTATTAGGCCAAGCTATTATCAAATCGCATACCCAAGCGCATAAAACGCCACAAGCACAATGGCAATCAGCACCGTACCGATGTTGAGCTTATTAAACTCACCGCTAATCACACGACCCAGCACCAATGCACCAAAGCCAAGCATGATACCTGTCACAATATTGGCGGTCAAGACGATAAACACCGCACACACAAGACCACTCATCGCACCGACAAAGTCATCAAAATCAAGCTTTGAGACATTGCTTAGCATCAATAGACCCACGTACATCAGCGCAGGTGCAGTCGCATAACCTGGCACCAAAAACGCCAGCGGTTGGAAAAATAGCATCAGCAAAAACAACACACCCACGACAATCGCCGTCAAGCCTGTCTTGCCGCCCACTGCCGTACCTGCCGCCGATTCGATATACACAGCCGCAGGTGCTGTACCGAACACGCCTGACAGCATACTACTCATTGAGTCAGAAGTCAGTGCTTTACCGCCGTTGATGATTTGACCGTCTTTATCCAATAGATTGGCTTGACCTGCCACCGCACGAATCGTACCCGTCGCATCAAAAATCGCCGTCATCACAAGCGCAAATACCACAGGCAAAATCGCTGCATTCAATGCGCCCATCACATCCATCTGCATAAATAGCGACTCAGCGCCAAAGCTTGGCACTTTTAGCACATTGCCGTCAAATTTGACATTTGGGTCAAAAATCAGACCAATCACCGTGATGGCGATAATCACCCACAAGATACTGCCTTTGATTTGTAGCTTTTCAAGACCAATAATTGCCGCCAAACCCACAAGCGACATCAGCACAGGCAATGAAGTAAATTCACCCATCTTGACAGGCAGACCGGCATCATTGGCAACGACCAAGCCCACGCCATTGGTAGCGATGAGCAATAGAAACAGACCGATACCGATACCCGCCCCATGTGCGATGGATGATGGCAAATTCTTAAGAATCCACGCACGGATACCCGTGACCGAAATCAAGGTAAATACCACACCCATCAAGAAAATCGCCCCAAGCGCCACAGGGATGCTCACGCCTTGACCCAGCACTAGGCTAAACGCCGTAAACGCCGTCAAAGAAATCGCACAACCAATCGCCATCGGCACATTCGCCCACAGACCAATCAAAATCGAGCCAAGACCTGCGACCAAACAAGTAGCGATAAACACCGACTCAGCCGGAAATCCAGCTTGCGATAGCATATTTGGTACGACAATCACCGAATACACCATCGCCAAAAAAGTCGTCAGACCCGCAATCACTTCTTGGCGTACGCTTGAGCCACGCTCAGACAGTTGAAATAATGAAGATAAAGACATAATCAATCCACGCAATAATCACCAATACATCACAAAAACCATGTCATTGGCGGTGCATTTTACCAATATTTATCAATATTGACTTTAGGTTTTATAAAAAAATAGATGTGATAATCGCTTAACACATCCTATGATAAAAATAGATAATTTTACCGCAAAACAGGTCGAAACAGCAAACAAAAGATAACAAATTTACAAAAAACTGTATCAATTGCCAAATATTTGCTGGCAGATACGGCTTTTAATGGGATTTATATCAAAATTTTGGTAAAATAGTAGCAATTTTTACCTATGAAGAATTGACAGGATTTAAAATGCTAAAAAATACTCAAGAGCAAATCGCCCTACCCACCGATGACTTTGAGCTGGTCACGCCATCAGGTGAAGTAGTAAGCGTAAATCTATCAACACTGATTAAAGATGGCAATCAAGGTTTGGTATTGTATTTTTATCCAAAGGATAGCACCGCAGGATGTACAGTGCAAGCGACTGATTTTACAGCGAATTTTGATGAGATTACCAAGCTTGGCTATCGTGTTATCGGCGTCTCACGAGATGGCGTCAAATCACACCAAAACTTCATCAATAAGCAGTCATTGGCAATTGAGCTCATCAGCGATACCGATGAGCACCTGTGTCAGCATTTTGATGTCATCAAAGAAAAAATGATGTATGGTAAGACGCATCTAGGCGTGGTGCGCTCGACTTTTGTGTACGACAAAAATGGCGTGATGATTGGCAGTTTTCGTAATGTCAAAGCCAAAGAACACGTGGCAAATTTATTAGAATTTTTGAAAAATTAACACAAAGTTGTCATGAAAGTATTACAGCTGTCATCATCACTGAAGCACGATGAATCCGAACGGGGGATTTATCCGATTTCGCACGCGCTCATCAAAGCAGGTCATGAGTCGATTATCATCGGTGGTGCAGATGAAGACAGTGAGCTGGTGACACGATTGGTACGAGATGGCGCAATCTATCATCAGATGCCGATGCCAAAAAAGAGCTGGTGGGCATTACGCCATGTATTCACCCTAAGACAGCTCATCAATGAACATCAGCCTGACATCATTCATGTACATTCACGCACCCCTGCATGGGTGCTACACTGGGCGCTCAGACCTTATCCCGCAACGATGCGCCCAAAAATCGTCTCAAGTCTTTATGGCTTTTATCCATTGAACAGCTATTCAAAAGCACTGTTTGATGCGGATATATTGATTAGCGCATCAAAGAGCATTGATAAATATTTCAAAACAAAACTGGGTAATATTGCCAATGATGACGACATAGAGTGTCAAGCAGAATTTGACATTGTCTGCGTGCCGCGTGGCGTTGATGTGCGTAAATATCCTTATCGTCATCATGCATCGGTGCATTGGCTACATCAGACTTTTGCGCAGTATCCAGAGCTTGAGCACAAAAAATGGCTGGTTTTCCCCACAGTTATCGGTCAAGAATATGGGCAAGAATGGCTTGTGGATATATTAGGAAATCTACAAGAAAAATTCCCCAATATCCATGCCATCATCATGGATGACGACCCAAGCACCCGACTGCATCAGTGTGTGTTTTATGAAGAGTTCGTCCAACGGCTGCACGCACTAAACCTAAGCGATAAAGTCAGCTACGTCGGCAAAAATCCCCCTGACAAAAAGGACTGGCTATCATCTGCCAATGTCGTGCTTGCCCTTGCCAATCGCCCCGAGAGTATTGGGATGACTGCGCTACAAGCCATTCATCTAGGCACGCCGGTTGTCGGCTGGGCAAAGGGAGCGTTTGCCGATATTCTTACCGACCTATACCCCCAAGGACTAGTCAAAGAACAAACCGCCTTGTCATTGTGCAAATCCATCAAATTTCATCTTGCCAATCGCATCCGCCCTGCGATGACGCATGAATATGTGATTGAAGAGATGGTGCTGCAGACACTCAGTGTCTATCAGATGCTTGATCCAGACTGTCGCTTAGTCAATCGAGATCGTCATGATAATCTTGAGTTGCATATCAGCACTCCATAAGCCTGTATATTGTGAATTGCACCCAATAAAAAAGCCAGATATCAGCAATCTGGCTTTTTTAGGTTATTTAAGTACTGTTAATGGATCTACATAGATATTATTGCGAGCAATGCGAAATTCAAATAAGGCGACACCGCTTGGCTGACTCTTCATGCTAGCGATACGCTGTCCTTGGCTTACTGAATCTCCATTTTTTACACGAGCATCTTTCACATAGACATAGGTAGATGTAAAACCTTCTGGGTGCTGAATAATAATGGCTGAATCTGCGACTCGGCCATCATCAACTTGGACAACTGTACCCGCTCTCGACGCTTGTACTGCATCACCATCACTACCAGAGAACCACATACCATTCGATGAGACTTGCTGACCATTGATGTTATGTGTACCAAAGCGGCGCACCACAGGGTTATTCGTGCCAACAGGGTAACGGAACTGCATCACACCCGAGCTACCTGTAGCAAATGGTGCAGCGCTAGTGCCCGTACTTACGGCAGGTGGCTGCGTGCGTGTTGGCGTCGGCGGTGGTGTCGGCGCCTTAGTAGTGGTCTGTGTCACTTGTGCACGAGCAGGCTGTGATGTTGTCGCTTTATTGGCTTTATCACGAGCACTTAGGCTACCAGTCCACAGAGTGAGCCATTGTCCTGTATAGATGGTGTAGTTACTATTTAGATTGTTGATACGACCAATTTCACGCCAGTCAAGTCCATAGCGCTGAGCGATCTTACCCACTGTATCGCCTTGTTTGACTTGGTACTGGTTAGGTACGCCCTTGCTGTCGGTGATGATTTGAGTGCTACGGACACCGCCTTTGCCTGTGGTGCTGTTATACGCAGGCTTACTTGCACATCCTGCCAACACGCAAGCAATCGCCAAGGTCATCGAAGTTGCCAGTTTTGTTGAGTCCATATGCTGTATCATCACTCGCATTTTACCACGCTCCGCATCATCATTATTTAACTAAAAATTTAATTGAAATCAAATTTTATCATTCAATGAGAAAATTTCTAAACACAATGGCTAAAATCATAAGCATACCATTGAAGCCTAAGTATTTTATCACGATGAGCAATAACACAAAACCCACCAAATGGCAGGTTTTGTTGTTTTTTGTCAATTTATTTTACGCTTTGGCTAAGATCATGCTGAGACATTTGCTACTGCAGCCGCATCATCTTTTTGTTTAATCAGTGCATACGCCACGCCGGTCAATAGGCTGCCTGCCGCAATTGCCACCAAGTACATCAAGGCATGATTGACCGCACCTGGAATCAATAGCACAAACACCCCACCATGTGGCGCAACCAAAGTGATATTAAACAGCGCAACCAAAGCACCAGTCAGTACGCCCCCTGCGATACAGCATGGGATGACACGCATCGGGTCTTTGGCGGCAAATGGAATCGCCCCTTCAGAAATAAAGCAAGCACCCAATACCACAGCGGCTTTACCGGCATTACGCTCATTGTCGGTGAATTTTTTGGCAGCAAAAATCGTCGCAAGACCAATACCAATCGCTGGCACCATACCGCCTGCCATCGCAGCTGCCATCGGAAAATAACTCTCCGATGTCAATAGACCTACCGAGAACGCATACGCCGCTTTATTAATCGGGCCGCCCAAATCCACACACATCATCCCTGCCAAAATCATGCCAAGAATGACCGCATTGGCAGTACCCATATTAGCAAGGAAAGTCTCCATCTGTGTCAAGACATAAGCCACCGGCGTACCGATGACATAATACATGGCAAGACCGACAATCAGTGTACTAAATAGCGGAATAATTAAAATCGGCTTTAGCGCTTCAAGCGTCACAGGCAAATGTAGTTTTTTGGCAAGAAATAGCGAGACATACCCTGCCAAAAAGCCTGCGGCAATACCACCCAAAAAGCCTGCGCCTAAAGTACCAGCGAGCGCACCACCGACCAAACCTGCCGCAAGACCTGGGCGGTCAGCGATTGAGTACGCAATATAACCTGCCAACAGCGGTACCATCAGACCAAAGGCCGCCTTACCTGTACCCATCAAAGCTGCCGCCAATGAGCCTTCGACTTCAAACGCCTTAATCCCAAATACAAATGACAGAGCAATCAACAGGCCACCTGCCACCACCATCGGTAGCATATAGGACACGCCTGTCAGTAGATGCTTATACACGCCTGCTTTTTGGGTGCTGTCGGCTTTTTCGGCACTTGCAGTTTTTGATGTGCTAAGCAGCGATGCGGTAGCAATGGCTTCATCAAAGGCCTTGTCGGTTTGCTTGAGTGCAACCCCCGTGCCACAGCGATAGACTTTTTTGCCGACAAAACGGTCGGTATTCACTTCAATATCTGTCGCCAAAATCACAAAATCCGCACGGCTGATGCTGTCATCGCTTAGGATATTTTTGGCACCGACCGAGCCTTGCGTCTCAACATCAATGGTATAACCAAGACGCTCAGCACCAAGCTTTAGTGCATCTGCTGCCATAAAGGTGTGCGCCACCCCTGTCGGACACGCGGTAATAGCCACAAAATGCAGCGGCTTGTCTGATGCCAGCTGTGCTTGTGGCACTTGATTAAATAGCTTTTCTAAAAAACTATCATCATTAAACTCACTGCCGTCACTACGCTTGGCATTGATCACGATGGCATCGCCATGTGCCACATCACGATCGCTAATGACGATACGCTTGGCATCTGTTGGGCTATCGATATCAATGATACTTGCGATAATGCCTTGATGGTTCAAGCTTTTGGCAAGCTTTTTGGCAAGCATCAAGCCATGAGCCGATAGCGTGGTTACACTGATGGCAACCTGACTTGGAAAATTATTTTGCATAGGAATTACCTATTATTTATAACTATTATTAAATTAATTTGGGAAAATTTGCACTTGTGCTTGTAGTGCATCCAATGTCTGTTGGTCAGGGATGCCAAAGCCGACAATGCTCACCGCATAAGCAGACAACGCCACCGCTTGACGCAAAATCATCTTTGCATCCTGCGCCATCAATAAGCCATAAATCATACCAGATACCAACGTATCACCCGCGCCGACCGTACTTGCAACTGTCATCGATGGTGGCAGTGCTTGATAGGTTTGGTTGCCGGACAGCCAATGCACACCTTTTGCACCCATTGAGATCACGATATGTTCAATATTGACATCCAAACGCTCGAACAACGCTCGCTGTTCATCCAGTGTCTCACAAGGCACACCAAAAGCTTCAGTCAGCTCATCATTATTTGGCTTAATAAGCCATAAAGGATGCTTGAGTGCGATTTTTAGCGCATCACCACTGACATCGACAGCGACTTTTGGGCAAATAGTGGTCAAAGCACCCAGCAATTGATCAAAATCCATCGGTGTAAAGCCCTGTGGCAAACTGCCTGCCACCAGCACCGCATCAACCTTATCGGCAAGTGCAGTCACTTGCTCAAGCAGTGCCACTTTATCAGCTGCACTGACCACAAAGCCCTTACCATTAATATCCGTCGTCACGCCATGATCAACAAGCTTGACATTGGTACGGGTCTCGCCTGCCACACGCACAAAAGCATCTGTTAAGCGAGCGGCGCTTGTTGCACTTTTGGCAATCTTAGCATCTCTATCGGCGAATAATCGCTCAAACACTTGTGCATTATCCGCACCCAAAAATCCTGCCGCCACCGTCTCAATGCCCAAATCAGCCAGCACTTGTGCTGAATTGAGCGCTTTGCCTGCGGCATCGACTTGGCTGGCTGTGGCACGATTGACTTCGCCCACTGCCAAGCCATTGACAGAAATCGTCATATCAATGGCAGGATTGAGCGTGATACATAGTACCGATTTCATGATGATGCACCTTGTAAGGCACGCACTTGTTTGGCGCTTTCGCACTCAAGTGCTTGTTTTGCCAAGACTTTGGCGGACTCATAATTGATCGTACGCACTTGCGCCTTAGTCAACGCAATGCTTGAGCCTGACATCGATAGCTCATCCACACCAAGGCCAATCAAAATCGGCACAGCTTTTGGATCGCTAGCAAGCTCACCACAGACGCCTACCCACTTACCATGCGCATGAGCTGCCGTGACAGTCTGTGCGATCAATCGCAGTACGCTTGGATGCAGACCGTCCGCATCTTTTGATAGCAATGGATGGCCACGATCGATGGCAAGCACATATTGGGTCAAATCATTGGTGCCGACGCTAAAAAAGTCCACTTCTTTGGCAAAGTGATCGACCATCACTGCAGCACTTGGCACTTCTAGCATGATACCCACTTGCAGATTGTCATGCGGATATTCGACCAATACTTCATCCAAAATCTTGCGAGCAGCTCGCCACTCTTCGATTCGACCAATCATCGGGAACATGATGCGCAAATCACGGCCACGAGATGCACGAATCAAGGCGGTCAATTGACTACGCAAAAAGTCAGGACGCTCAAGCAATAAGCGAATGCCACGCAAGCCTAGAAATGGGTTTTCTTCGCTTGGCATCGGTAAATATGGCAATGCCTTATCACCACCGATATCCAGCACACGCACCACCAATGGGCGACCATCAAGCGCATCAAACACTTGCTCATAGTCGGCGATTTGGGTATCGATATCAGGTACTTGTGAGTGCGACATAAAGACAAGCTCAGTACGCAGTAAGCCCACGCCTTCAGCGCCATTTGCCACAGCGTTGGCAGTATCAGCGACATTACCAAGGTTCGCTGCGATTTCGACACGATGGCCATCGGTTGTGATGGCAGGCTCGGCAGCGTGCTGTACGGCTAGGCGTTTTTGTTCACGGCGAGCGACTTGCGCTTCTTGGCAATCGCTAATCAGCGTCTGACTTGGCTCTACCACGAACCAGCCTTCACCGCCATCAAGTAGCACTTGAGTCGCATCACCAATTTCAAGAATACCCTGCCCTGCACCCACAATCGCAGGAATACCAAGCGCACGAGCGACGATGGCACTGTGCGAGCTTGCACCGCCCACTGCGGTGATGATCCCTGCCACACGAGTCGGGTCAAGGTTTGCCACATCTGATGGCACAAGGTCTTCTTTGATCAGCACATACGGATTTTGTGGTGCTTGTTTTTGGGTTTTGCCAAGTAGCTTAAGCAGTACTTTTTGACCGATATCACGCAAATCTTGCGCACGCTCAGCCAATAGATGATTATTCAAAGATGCTTGGGTCTTGGCAAGCTGTTCGATAAAGGCGTGCCAAGCAGCAGGCGCAGATAGTCCATCATCCATGCCGTCTTTAGCGCCATAGATGACTTCTTCGTCTTCTAGCAGTGCAATATGCGCGGTAAAAATCTGCGCAATATCGGCATTTTTGGCATTCGCCACCAGCTCCTTAAGATCCGCTTTGACCGCTTCGATGGCAGTGAGCAGCTTTGCCATCTCTTCGCTTGGGATCTGAGCGGTCATTGGATAGGTGTGTCGCTCATCTTTGGCGATATAAGCTTCACCCACTGCCAAGCCCTGTGATGCGCTGACTGCATAGTGCTTGATGCCATTGGCAATCATCTCAGTGCTTGGTGTGGCGATATCCGCCAAAGTATCGCCTGCGCTGACAGACGGTGCAGTAACCACTTCGCCAAGCCCTGCTTGCACCGCTTCGATAAGTCTTGGCAAATGCGCCACCGCATCGGTTGCTGGCTCAGCGATGAAATTGAGCGTCTGACCTTTCACCGCCCCCAATGACAATAGGCGAGTTAGGCTCTTGGCAGAGACATACGCACCATGATCGACAGCAACTTTGATCTCACCGCTCACTTCTTTGGCAAGCTCAGATAACGCTGTGGCAGGTCGAGCGTGCAGACCATGCTCATTGGCAAGCACCACGCTTGCCGTCGCCCAGTCGCTTGGACTATCCACACCAAGCAGATTTAGCATGGCTTTGCGGTTATTCGCCAATACCGCATTGGCAAAGTCATCATCCATCAGCACATCAAGCACATCAGATAATTTACTTCTATCTACCTTGTCGGTCGCTGTGATGACAGCCAGCGCTTGTTGTTGGTTTGCCACCACTGCCAATGCTGACTCGCCAATCACTGTGCGAGTGCTTTCTTCAAGCACCACACATGATACCGCTTGTGATAATGCTGTCGGCTGATGCGTTGGCAAAAATAGCGACTGAATCATACCGTGAGTTTTGAGCAATTGCACCGCTTGTAGGTACAGCTCATCGGTACTCGTCGCTGTGCTGTCCGTCTTGATTAGACCATCTTGGATGGCAAGACTTGATGTTGCACCCAGTGCATCGACAATCTCATCGGCAGTGGCTGCCGTGCGGATTTTATCAGCAATATCATCGCCGAGCGCACGGGTTAGACTTTGTAAAATTTGCAAATGCTCATCCGACTGTGCAGCGATTGCCACTGCCAAATACACCACATCACCTGCATCATTCCATTTGACACCATCAGCAAAATGCACCAAGCGCACGCCTGTTTTTAGCACGCTACTACGAGAATTTGGCGTACCGTGCGGAATGGCAATCCCTTGACCCAGATAGGTCGATGATTGATTTTCACGGTCTTTGAGCCCTTGGAAATAGTCACTTTGTGTCAAGCCATCAGCGTGCAAAATCTCACTAATGGTCAGCAGCGCTTCGTCTTTGGTGCTTGCAGTTGCCTGCATATGCACGCTGTCAGCAGTTAAGCTTAGCATAATTACCCTTTTAAAAATGATTGACAATGCCAAATCGACGCTATGCGATGGATGAATGATGTTATATTATTTCAATTAACTTACAAGTCCATCGTATAAAAATTAAGCGATTGTATCACACTTGTACTGTTTGGTTTATGTTTGTTTTGTAAAATTGGGCAAATTTATCTCATCAACTTTTGCCAAACTTCAGCCACAAAAAAAAGCAAATTCCATCACTGAAATTTGCTTTTGTCGATCATGCCACCGATTACATCAAAATCGGCTTGGCAATCGCCATATAAATAATGCCTGCATACGCCACAGCAGCAATCATCATCCCTGCTTTGGCTTGGGGCAATGCCGTATCTTGATTGCGAAGCGCCTTAATGTTGGCAGATACTGCGACAATCAACAGCACAAGCTTAGCAATCGCCCAATGCTGTACGCCCGCCACTTGATACAGCTGCCAAAACAGCCACAAGCCTGTCAGCATCAGTACGGTATAAATCAGATGACTGATACCCTTAAAGGCAGCCGATAGCTTGACAGATTTACCGCTAAAGACCATCGCCGCTTGATAAACAAACAAAAGTAGCGTCAAAGCCGCCATCAGCATATGCACATGTTTCATAAATCGCCTTATGTAGTTGCACTATTTATTCGTCAATTGCTTGATTGCCAAGCAATTTATTCGCAAATCACTTTACTCGTAAATCACTTCAAGGATTTCAAATTCTGCCAAACCGCTTGGCGTTTGGATTTTGGCTTCGTCGCCTTCTGATTTACCAATCAAGCCACGAGCGATTGGTGAATTGACCGAGATTTTACCTGATTTAAAATCCGCTTCGTCATCGCCGACAATTTTATAACGACGCTTTGCGCCATCGTCAAGGTTCTCAAGTTCAACGGTCACGCCAAATACCACACGGCCATCTTGGGGCAATTTGGTTGGGTCGATGACCTGTGCACCGCCAAGTTTGGCTTCGATGTCACGAATACGGGCTTCGCACAGACCTTGCTGTTCACGAGCGGCATGATATTCGGCATTTTCTTTTAGGTCGCCATGCTCACGAGCTTCGGCGATGGCGATGGTAATGCGTGGGCGTTCGACGGTTTTGAGTTGTTTTAGCTCTTCTTCAAGCGCTTGATGCCCCTGTGGGGTCATTGGGTAGCGTTGCATGATGTCATCCTTTTAATAAAAACAAATGCAAAAAAGCTTGCCAAACTTTCATCTGGCAAGGCTTTTTGACTTAAATTTGGCTACATTGTACTTGCTTTTTATAAAATTGCAAGTGTTTTATGAGCGGATTTGTCAGGTAGGCACAATTGACAAATCCGCTCATCATCCATTCAGTACACTACAACCAAGCGCCAATCAATGAGCACTTGGCTGATGACAGCTTAAGCAGAATGTAAATCTTGTAGCTTATACACATCAAATGGCAATTTGACTTGGTACGCCATGCACACCGCTTGAGCAGCGCTCATCGTGGTGACATAGAACACCTTGCTTTGTAGCGCACTGCGACGGATTAAGAATGAATCTTCTTGCGCTTGTTTACCTTCGGTAGTGTTAATCACCAAGTGAATTTCGCCATTTTTTAGCATATCAACGATGTGCGGACGACCTTCATTGACCTTATTGATACGCTCGCAAGCAATGCCTGCATCGGCCAGCACCTGCTGAGTGCCACTTGTCGCTACTAGGCTAAAGCCATAGTCAATCAGCTGTTTGGCAACGGCTGGCAAGTGTTTCTTGTCGCTATCACGCACTGATAAGAAGGCTTTTTTGACTTCACCAGCGACAGGTAAGCCCGGCAAGCGTTCGTTTGAACCAATGACAGCTTTATAAAAAGCTTCGCCAAAGGTCTTGCCTACGCCCATCACTTCACCGGTTGATTTCATCTCTGGGCTTAGGATTGGGTCAACACCCGGGAACTTGGCAAATGGGAATACTGCTTCTTTGACCGAGTAATGCGCAGGGATAATCTCGCTAGTAAAGCCTTGCTCTGCTAGGCTCTTGCCTGCCATACAGCGAGCGGCGACTTTGGCTAGCGATGTGCCAATGCATTTTGAGACAAATGGCACGGTACGGCTCGCGCGTGGGTTCACTTCTAGGATATACACCGTGTTGTCCTTGACCGCATATTGCACATTCATCAGACCGACGACGCCAAGCTCTTTTGCCATAGCGATGGTTTGCTCACGGATTTGGTCTTGGATTTCATTGCTCAATGAGTACGGTGGCAAGCTACACGCTGAGTCGCCTGAGTGCACGCCTGCTTGCTCAATGTGCTGCATGATACCGCCGATGACTACAGTCTTGCCATCAGACACACAGTCCACATCCACTTCGATGGCATCATCCAAGAAGCGATCAAGTAGTACTGGCGCTTCGTTCGATGCTTGCACCGCTTCACGCAAGTAGCGCTTAAGCTCATCTTCGTTATACACGATTTCCATCGCACGGCCGCCCAATACATACGATGGACGGACAACAAGCGGATAGCCGACAGATTGCGCCTTGACGATACCTTCTTCGCTACTTGTCGCTAGTGCGTTTGGTGGCTGATTTAGGTTCAGCTGATGTAGCATACGCTGGAAGCGTTCACGGTCTTCGGCACGGTCGATGGCATCAGGGCTAGTACCAATGATTGGTGCACCTGCTTCTTCGAGCGCACGCGCAAGTTTCAATGGCGTTTGACCACCATACTGCACGATGACGCCTTTTGGTTTTTCGGTGCGGATAATTTCAAGCACATCTTCAAGCGTCACAGGCTCAAAGTACAAGCGATCCGATGTATCATAGTCAGTTGAGACAGTCTCTGGGTTACAGTTCACCATAATGGTCTCATAACCATCTTCACGCATGGCAAGTGCTGCGTGCACACAGCAGTAGTCAAATTCAATACCTTGACCGATACGGTTTGGACCACCGCCGATGACCATGATTTTATCTTTATCGCTTGGACGAGCTTCACACTCATCATCATAGCTTGAGTACATATAAGCAGTCGAAGTCTCAAACTCGGCCGCACAGGTATCGACACGCTTATATACAGGATATACACCAAGATCCCAACGCTGTTTACGCAGTTGTTTTTGGCTGATACCCATCAAATTAGCAATGCGCAAATCACTCATACCCTTACGCTTAAAGGTGCGCAGATTATCAGCGTTCAGACCGCCAAAGCCCAGTGATTTGATGTCGCTTTCGGTCTTGACGATGTCTTCGATTTGCACCAAGAACCAAGGATCGATTTTGGTGTATTGATATACCGCATCCAAATCAAAGCCATGACGGAACGCTTCAGCGATATAAAAGATACGATCAGGCGTCGGGATAGATAGCTTGTTTTTGATTTCGCTGTTGATGGCGTCTGCTGATTTGCCTTCAAGCTCGATGATTTCATCAAAGCCTGTTGCACCAGTTTCAAGACCACGCAAGGCTTTTTGCATCGATTCTTGGAAATTACGGCCAATCGCCATCACTTCACCCACTGACTTCATCTGTGTGGTCAGCACATTTTCTGCTTGTGGGAATTTTTCGAAGTTAAAGCGTGGAATCTTGGTCACGACATAGTCAATCGATGGCTCAAAGCTCGCTGGCGTCTTGCCACCGGTGATGTCATTTTTTAGCTCATCTAGGGTATATCCCACTGCCAATTTGGCGGCGATTTTGGCAATAGGGAAACCTGTTGCCTTAGATGCCAACGCTGATGAACGGCTGACGCGTGGGTTCATCTCAATCACGACCATGCGGCCGTTGGCAGGATTGATACCAAACTGCACATTTGAACCACCTGTCTCAACGCCAATTTCACGCAAGACAGCGATGGATGCATTACGCATCAGCTGATATTCTTTGTCCGTCAAGGTTTGTGCAGGAGCAACGGTGATTGAGTCGCCTGTATGCACGCCCATTGGGTCGAAGTTTTCGATGGAGCAGACGATGATGCAGTTGTCGTTTTTATCACGCACCACTTCCATCTCATACTCTTTCCAACCAATCAAGCTTTCATCAATCAGTAGCTGATGGGTCGGTGATAAGTCAAAACCACGCTCACAAATCTCGATAAACTCATCACGGTTATAGGCAATACCACCGCCTGAGCCACCCATGGTAAATGATGGACGAATGATGACAGGGAAGCCAAATCGTGCTTGAATCTCAAGTGCCTGTTCCATCGTCTCAGCGATGTCAGCGCGTGGACATTCTAGACCGATTTTTTTCATCGCCTTATCAAACAGCTCACGGTCTTCGGCTTTTTCGATGGCGTCTTTGGTCGCACCAATCAGCTCACAGCCGTATTTGGCAAGCACACCATGCTTATCCAAATCAAGCGCACAGTTAAGCGCAGTCTGACCGCCCATCGTCGGCAGGATTGCATCTGGACGCTCTTTGGCGATGATGCCTTCGACAGTCTGCCAAGTAATCGGCTCGATGTAGGTCGCATCCGCCATCACAGGGTCTGTCATGATGGTTGCAGGGTTTGAGTTCACCAAGATGACTCGATAGCCTTCTTCTTTTAGGGCTTTACAGGCTTGTGCGCCTGAGTAGTCAAACTCACACGCTTGACCGATAACAATCGGGCCCGCCCCGATGATTAGGATACTTTTAATATCATTGCGTTTTGGCATAATCTTTTACTCGTCAATTCTCTGTTTTTATAACTATCTTTGCTGATTAGCGCTTAATTTGATATTGATAAATTTATGAGACTTATTTTTTGTACTCGTTCATCTGCTCAATAAATTTATCAAACAGCACTGCACAATCATGTGGGCCCGGGCTTGCTTCAGGATGTCCTTGGAAGCTAAAGGCAGGACGATTAGTCAGCTCGATGCCTTGGTTTGAGCCATCAAACAGTGAGCGATGTGTCACACGGATATGGCTTGGTAGGCTGGTTTCATCTACCGCAAAGCCGTGGTTTTGGCTTGTGATCATCACTGTGCCATCTAGGATATTTTGGACAGGATGGTTTGCCCCATGATGACCAAATTTCATCTTCAAGGTTTTCGCCCCACTTGCCAATGCCAACAGCTGATGGCCTAGGCAGATGCCAAAGACAGGGATATTGGTTTCGTTGATAATATGACGAATTGCATCGATGGCATAAGTACATGGCTCAGGATCGCCAGGGCCATTTGATAGGAACACGCCATCAGGATTGTGCTTGAGCACTTCTGCGACAGGCGTCGTCGCAGGCACAACAGTCACATGACAACCACGATCAACGAGCATACGCAGGATATTGGTCTTGACACCAAAGTCATACGCCACGATATTAAAGCGATGCTCGATGTCTTCGCCAAGCTTGCGGAAACGGCCGCCCGTTTCGGTAGTCTTGGCATTGCGACCATCATTGGCAAGCTCCCATGAGCCTTCGGTCCAGATATAGCCATCTTGGTCACAGCAGACTTTGGCAAGGTCCTGACCTTTCATTGATGGTGCTGATTTGGCAAGCTCAATCGCACGCGCTTCATCGATATTACCATCATTATCTGCGGTCATGATGCAGCCGTTTTGAGCGCCTGTGGTGCGTAGTAGCGTGGTCAGCTTACGAGTATCAATATCAGCGATGGCAACGACATTATTAGCAATCAGATACTCAGACAGCGAGCCTGTGGCACGAAAGTTCGAGTGTAGCAATGGCAAATCACGGATAATCAAACCTGTCGCCCATACCTTATGAATGCGACCAGATTCACTATCTTCGTCATTACAGCCTGTGTTGCCGATGTGTGGATAGGTCAAAGTGACCATCTGCCCTGCATAGCTTGGGTCAGTTAGGATTTCTTGATAGCCTGTCATGGCGGTGTTAAATACCACTTCGCCGACAGTCTCACCTGTTGCACCGATGCTTACGCCACGGAAAATTGTGCCGTCTGCCAGTGCCAAAATCGCTTTTTTCGCTGTTGCCATCACATGCTCCACATTGATTTTTTTTCGTTATGTTACCTTTACAGGCTTTGCCATTTGGCAAGTTTTTTTCAAAAAATAGCCCGCAAAAAAGCGAGCAGAAATGAAAAAATAAATAACTTAAACTGCAAAATGTGCAAATTTTAAGCTATTATTTTTCATCTCTGCTCGCCTTGGTATAGATTTTGTATATTATACAAAACACTTTGGTAAATTTCTAGTCTTTTTGTGAGAATTTGTCATAAATAAAAAAACGCCCACCGATTGGCGAGCGTTTTGGTTGACATCTTAAGACTGGTTAAGACAGGTTAAGACTTTGCTTGACGCTTATTATATTGCACCGAATTAAAAATCGACAGCGCAATGAATGCCACACCAATCAAACCTGTTACAATCTCAGGCACATGGAATTTGGTTGATAGTAGCATAATAATCGCGAGCGCACCAATGGCATAATGTGCACCATGCTCAAGATACACAAACTCGCTCAATGTGCCTTTGTCCACCAAATAAATCGTCATCGAACGCACGAACATCGCACCAATCGCCAGACCAATCATGATGATAATCACATCATTGGTGATGGCAAATGCACCAATAACACCGTCAAAACTGAACGACGCATCCAGCACTTCTAGGTACAAAAAGCCTGCCACGCCACCTTTTAGGATGGTCGGTGAAACGCCTGCTGTATTGGTGATGACATTGCCTTTGGCATCATAGACCACTTCATCAGGGTCGCTTTCGCCTTCGAGTAGTGCCGATAGTACGCTTACACCCAGATATACCAAGATACCCCAGATGCCCGCCACAAGTACAACGCCTTGCTTAGCTTCATCCACCCAAGTCATCGAAACCATCAGGATAACGAGTGCCACAAACACACTCATCGCATCTACTTTACTAAAGCGGACAAGGCGTGCTTCTAGCCAGCGGAACCAATGAATGTCTTTGTCGCCGAACATGAATTTTAGGAAAACAAGCAATAGGAACATACCACCAAATGCCGAAATCTCAGCATGGTGCGCGTTCAAATGCTCCGCATATTTGGTTGGGTTGGTCAGTGCCAAGTTCACCACTTCCATCATACCAAGATTGGCGGTGACGGCGACGATGACAATTGGGAATACCAAACGCATACCAAATACCGCAATAATCATACCGATGGTCAAAAAGATTTTTTTCCAAAAATCGCTCCAACCTTTTAGAATCGATGCGTTCACCACTGCGTTATCAAACGACAGTGACACTTCCATGATTGCCAAAATCGCAGTCACGCCCAGTGCCAAGAACATCGCCGAAATACCGCCGTGGCTATAACCCCACCATGCCGCAATAATAAAGCAGACAACGGTAAAAATAATATCAAATAAAAAATGTCGCATAAGTGCCTTTGTCGAAAAAATCGCTCACAAATCCGATAACTCGTCTCCATGAGCGATTAATAAGTGTCCAATGCCAAGCCTAAGCCAATTACTTGACGATGATTAATCCACAGTCAGTTTATGGCTTTTTGCTAAAAACAGCATTTATAAACCAAATCCAATTATTATACCGATTGCTGAGTGTTGTTGCAATGAAATCTGCGTGATAATCAGCAAATATTTGTATGATTTTTACACTTTTATACATAAAGTCAGGATTTGCCTATCTATGTTATGCTTTTTTACCGTTTTATAACAATAAGTTTGCCAAGATATAATTGCAAATATCACCAAAAAGTTTTAAACTCATATCAATTAAATTTCTAAGGATGTGTTATGAAAAAATTCGCCATCGTCGCACTTGCGCTTGCTAGCACCACAGCATTTGCCAATGAGCTAACCAACTATGATTTGCCAACGCCACAAACGCTGGTTCAGTACAATTTTGGTGCTTATAATGTCAATAACGGTGTCGTCACCCCACTTCAAAACAACACCATCTCTCGTGGCAACCCAAATCATCGCCTATGCTGGACTGTCATTGCACCTGTGCCAATGTTCACACAGACCGTCAGCGCCAAAGAGACCATCACATCACCAGTGGGCGGTAGCTTCACAGATGGTAAGTCTATTGTCCAGTCATCCATCGATGGCACGCACCATGTGGTCAGCAGTATGATTACACCGATTGGCGGCACTATCCTTGAGCGTTGCTGGCAGTTCAACACGAGCGACCCACTTGGCAAATACACCCTAAGCAGTGAGTTTAATGGTGAAGTCATGCCTATGCGTGAGTTTACTGTGGTTGACTGATTAAATTGACTGTATTTTGTACTGACAAAGCCAAGTTTTTGATAAATTTGGCTTTTTCTTTTAAAAAAAATCACAAAAAACACTTGCCAAATAAAATTTTTCGGTTATAATAGCCACCATCAAGACGATAAGCAGATTGCAAAGCGTGCTTGAACCCAACATGGGGTCGTGGCGGAATTGGTAGACGCACTGGATTTAGGTTCCAGCGCCGCGAGGTGTGAGAGTTCGAGTCTCTCCGACCCCACCATATATCAAACTCACATTCTTTTGGATGTGAGTTTTTTTGCCTATTTTCCAGTCAAAATTCATAAAATCACTTTGAGAAATCAACAATCCTTTATATAATAAGACATCACTATTTATTCTGATTGGTATCTCAATGTCCAACCAAAACACCTACGCCAGCCAAATGAAAGGCAAAACAGGCATCCGCCGTGTCATCAAGGCAACCGGCTATTCAATTGATGGCTTTAAGGCAGCCTACAAAAGCGAAGCGGCCTTTCGCCAAGTGGCATGGCTCAATCTTATCTTGGCGGTTGCCTTGATTTTTTTGCCATTTAGCCTGCCCGTCAAGATGATTTTGCTACTCGTATCGGCGCTCTCTGTCATCGTTGAGCTATTTAATACAGGCCTAGAAGCAGCGATTGACCGCATTTCCGATGAATTTCATCCCCTATCCAAAGTCGCCAAAGATGTCGGCTCTGCTGCCCAGCTCGTTGTTTTGACCTTGCAATTTATCGTTTGGGCAATGGCGATTTATCAAGCTTATGTTGCTTAATCTCAGCTTTTTATTTGATTTATAAGGATTAATTTTTTGAGCATTACTCGCACCATTACTCTGACCCTAAGTCCGCACGAACAGCGCACCTTAGTCGGCGAATATAATAAACACCTAAAATACATCCAAGAACGCCTAGAAGTCCAAATCACGCATCGCCAAGATAAATTTGTCATTACAGGTGCGCTCACATCGGTTGAGCGAGCCGAGATTATTTTGACCAAGCTTGCTGAACTTGCCCAAGAACAAGACGACATCGACGGTGAACAACTACATCTGATTATCCAATCCAGCCTATCTCGTGAGCATGAGCAAGCTGAGCACACGAATCCACAAGGCTTTGGCGATGTCACCTTACGCACACGCAAAGGTAAAATCACGCCGCGCGGCTACAATCAGCAGCAATATGTCAAAAAAATTCTTGTCTCTGATATCTCATTTGGCGTCGGCCCTGCTGGTACAGGCAAGACCTATCTTGCGGTGGCTTGTGCGGTTGATATGATGGAGCGTGGCGAGATTGAGCGGATTTTGCTTGTGCGTCCTGCGGTTGAAGCAGGTGAAAAACTGGGCTTTTTGCCGGGCGATTTGACCCAAAAAATTGACCCGTATCTACGCCCCCTATACGATGCACTCTATGAAATGCTTGGCTTTGAAAAAGTTGGCAAACTACTCGAACGCCAAATCATCGAAGTCGCCCCACTTGCCTATATGCGTGGTCGTACGCTGAATAATTCTTTTGTCATCTTGGATGAAGCGCAAAACACCACACCTGAGCAGATGAAGATGTTCTTGACTCGTCTTGGCTTTGGCTCTCGTGCGGTCATCACAGGCGATATGACGCAGGTGGACTTACCCCGTGGGCATAAGTCAGGTCTAGCCCAAGCCCTACAAATCTTATCAAAAATTGATGAAATTCACATCACTCGCTTTGATAGCAAAGATGTCGTACGCCATCATTTGGTACAAAAAATCGTTCAGGCCTATGATGCTTTTGATGAAGAGCAAGAAAAACTGCAAGCCGAGCGTAAAGCGCAGCGACTGGCAGAACAACAAGCCAAACAAGCCCAAGACAATCAAGACAATACCGAGAGCCAATCATGAGCCATCAAGTTTTTGTGAGTTTTGCTGAGCAGTTAGCCGATGAGCAAGTGGCTGTTTATGATGCTATTGATTTTGAGCATATCTTGGCGCACACGCTTGATGTGATGACACGCAAATTAGGTGATGGCGTAGAGTTTCGCTATTTTGCAGATGCGCAAGCCTATTGGGATAAGCCAAAATCGCTTGGCATCTATATCACTGACGATGTCGAAGGCAGACAGCTCAATCTCGATGCTCGTGGCAAGGATTACGCCACCAATGTGCTATCTTATCCAAGTGAATTGCCTGCGTTTATGATGACTGAGCTACCAGAGATTGAGCTTGGCGAGTTGATTTTTTGCCACCAAGTGGTACAAAAAGAAGCTGATGAACAATGCAAGACTTTTGAGCATCATTTTACGCATTTGATTGTGCATGGTATTTTGCACTTATTGGGCTTTGACCATGAAATCAGCGATGCTGATGCTGATGAGATGGAAGGCTTTGAGATTGAGATTTTGGCAGGGTTGGGGATTGGCAATCCCTATCTTGAACAGTAACCATATTCACAACATAAAGCCCTTGCAGATACATCAAGAGCTTTATTATTATGCAAGTATTAAATCTGCGACAAAATCAGCTTTAGCTTCTCATTTGGATTATCCGCACCAGTAATAGAGCGTCCAATCACCAGGTAATCTGAGCCATTTGCCAAAGCATCACTTGGTGTACAAATGCGCTTTTGATCATCTTTGGCATCATCATTTAGGCGAATACCCGGAGTGACAAGCTTAAAATCAGCACCAAACTGCTGTTTTAGCATCTTGCTCTCTTGAGCCGAGCAGACGACACCATCTAGCCCTGCTTGATGTGTCAGTCCTGCCAAATGCAGCACCTGCTCACTTGCCGTGCGAGTAATGCCAAGCTCAGCTAAGTTGGCATCTGTCATCGATGTCAGTACTGTCACAGCGATTAGCAGCGTATTATAACCCCCTGCTGTCAATCGCTCCTTGCATAGGCGCATCGCATCCGTGCCGACGCTAGCGTGAATATTGGTCATCCACACGCCCATATCAGCGGCCGATAGCACCGCTTGAGCGGTGGTATTAGGGATGTCATGGAATTTTAGATCCAAAAACACTTCAAATCCACGCTGATGAAATGCCTTGACCACATCCACACCACAGACGGTAAACAGCTCTTTACCCACCTTTAGACGGCATAGCGACGGATCTAAACTATCCGCCAGCACCAAAGCGTCAGTTAAATTGTGCTTATCCACCGCAACAATCACAGGTGATGTACTCATAATTCACTCCAAAATCAAAATTCAAGCAATAAAAAACCGTCTGTTTCAACGGTTTTTATTTTATCACACTTTTATGATGACGTATGGTTAACTTGCTGTTGTGGTGCATTGACCGTCGTCTCAGTCATCGTAGCCAAAGTGTCATTTTGACGAGCCAATTCAAGCTGTTTGGCTTGCTCGGCAAGCTTTAGATTGGCATCGGTCAATTGCCCTTGGATGGTATTGACTTCTTTTTTCAGGCGACTGATTTCCCACTTGTTTTGCAGCACACGGAATAACAAGAGCGCCAACAGAACACCAATTAGCACGCCCAAGAAAATGGTTGCAACAAGCACCAAACCAAGGCTCATGTTGGCAACTTGTGAAAATAGCAAATTAACGGTCACCGCTTGATTGTTCAGTACAACCAATGCCAGTGAATATGCAAAAGCAATAACCAATAAAACAATAAGAACAATATGCATAATAAACTCAGAGTTATAATAATGGATTAATCATTGATGGCATTGACAGATTCACGCAGTGCTTTACCCGGTTTGAAAAATGGTACAGCTTTTGCACCGACAGATACCTTCTCGCCTGTGCGTGGATTGCGTGCTTCACGAGCTTCACGATGATGTAAGCAAAAGCTACCAAAACCACGAATTTCGATACGCCCATCATGCACGAGCTCATCGACCATCATCGCAAGAATCAATCGAACAGCTTCATCAACGATATGCTCTTCTAGCCCATCCGCATTTGCTGCCAAATTAGAAATCAAATCAGATTTATTGATTACCGCTTGCGCTTGCATACATCCTACCTTTTACACTGCAAAATCATTTGTCAAAATTACAAATCATTGTGGGATTGGTTAATCATAGCCCAAAATCTACAAAAAGTGAATGGATTTTTTGTTAAAATTCATCAAATTAGTCAATTATTTGGCAGTTGGTTATATTCATTGGCTTAATCACCGAAATTTTTCTTATCAATGACAAAAAAGCGATGAGTTAAACCCATCGCTTTTTTGCAAAGACAATCAATTAGCCTTTTAGTGCATCACCAAAGATGTCACCAAGAGTTTTTGGTTGTGCTTCAGCAGGTTGAGCATTTGATAGCTCTTTGATTGCTTGACGCTCATCTGCTTCATCTTTTGCCTTGATTGATAGGCTGATGCTGCGAGATTTGCGGTCAGTACCAACAATCTTCGCTTCAACTTCATCACCAACGCTTAGTACTTTAGAAGCATCTTCGGTACGCTCACGAGCGATATCTGCTGCGCGTAGGTAGCCTTCAACTTCGTCAGCCAAAGTGATGACTGCACCTTTTGCATCAACTTCTTTTACTGTGCCTTTAACGATTGCACCACGGTCATTTGCCAATAGGTATTCGTTAAATGGATCAGAGTTTAGTTGCTTGATGCCTAGGCTGATGCGGTTTGCTTCTGCATCTACTGACAATACAACAGCTTCTACTGTATCGCCTTTTGAGTAGTTGCGGATTGCTTCTTCACCAGCTTCAGTCCAAGAGATGTCTGATAGGTGAACTAGACCATCGATACCGCCTTCTAGACCGATGAATAGACCAAAGTCAGTGATAGACTTGATAGTACCGCTGATTTTTTGACCTTTTTCGTGGTTCTTATCAAACTCTTCCCATGGGTTTGGCATGGTTTGTTTGATACCTAGACTGATACGACGACGCTCGCCATCAATCTCAAGAACCATCACATTCACTTCGTCGCCCACTTGAACAACTTTTGATGGGTGGATGTTCTTGTTGGTGTGATCCATTTCAGATACGTGTACTAGACCTTCAATGCCTTCAGCGATTTCAGCGAAGCAGCCGTAGTCAGTTAGGTTGGTTACACGAGCTTTGGTGATTGTGCCAACTGGATAAGTTTTTTCAACTTCGTTCCATGGATCAGTACCAAGTTGTTTTAGACCTAGGCTAACACGGTTACGCTCACGGTCGAACTTCAATACTTTAACTTTTAGGTCTTGACCAACTTCAACAGCTTCTGATGGGTGCTTGATACGCTTCCAAGCCATGTCAGTGATGTGTAGAAGACCATCGATACCACCTAGATCAACGAATGCACCGTAGTCAGTTAGGTTCTTAACGATACCTTCTACTTCCATGCCTTCTTCTAGTTTGGCTAGTAGTTCATCACGCTCTGCTGAGTTTTCAGCTTCCATAACGGCACGGCGAGATACCACGATGTTGTTGCGTTGCTTGTCGATCTTGATAACTTTGAACTCAAGCTCTTTGCCTTCTAGGTGAGTTGTTTCGCGAACTGGGCGAACATCTACTAGAGAACCTGGTAGGAATGCACGTACTGAACCGATTTCAACAGTGAAACCGCCTTTAACTTTAGATGAGATAACACCTTTAACGATTTCGTCGTTTTCGTGCAATTGCTCAAGCGCACGCCAGCTTTCTTCACGCTTCGCTTTTTCGCGTGAAAGCACAGTTTGACCCATGCCATTGTCCACAGCTTCAACAACCACATCGATGCTGTCGCCTACTGCTACTTCAAGCTCGCCAGCTTCGTTTAGGAACTCTTCACGAGCAACGATGCCTTCAGACTTAAGACCAGTGTCCACTGTAATCCAATCGCTGTCGATCGCAACCACAGTACCTGAAATCACTGAGCCACGCTCAATGTTAAGACCTTGTTCTGATTGGCTTGCTTCAAACAGTTCAGCAAATGATACCATTATGTTTACCTTAAAAATATTGCCACAGCCTGCCAGCACAGTGTGGTTCAGTTAAGCATGACGCCAAGCATTGCTGGATTTTCACTTCGCTCACGCATTAAAAAATATAAACCGCATTATTTTACATCATTTTTTAACAAAAATCACCCAATTTTTACGATTTTTTTGGGTGATTTTGATAAAGATTTTGATAAATTGGTCAAATTTTATCGTCATTCGTCGCTTGTTGGTTTAATTTGGCAAATTAATCCCTTTGCTTTGGCAAAATACACGCACTTTTTCATATACTTGCTCCGCATTCAACTCCGAGCTATCAAGCACCAGTGCATCATCAGCAGGCTTGGATGGTGCAACACTGCGGTTTTGGTCACGCTCATCACGAGCCACAATCTCCGCCAAAATCGCTTCATAATCTGCCGCCTTGCCTGCTTTTGTCAGCTGAGATACGCGGCGGTCGGCTCGTGCTTTGGCACTTGCGGTCAAAAATACTTTGACAGGCGCATCAGGGAAAATCACCGTGCCCATGTCACGACCATCAGCAATCAGCCCACCACGCTTTGCCATATCTCGTTGGACATCGAGCAGTGCCGTACGCACCTTTGGAAATACCGCCACTTTTGACGCATAGCCACCGACCGTTTCGTTACGAATGTCATCGACCAATGGCTCACCATTGACCAAAATCTCAACCATCTTGGTTTCGTGATTGATGACAAAAGCTAGGTTTAATGAATGTGTTAATTTTTCTAATTGATTTTCTAAATCAAGTGTCGCATCGCTCAATAAATTTGCCTTGTGCGCCAACAGTCCAATAATGCGATATAACGCACCACTGTCAAGCAAGCTAAAGCCCAGCTCATCTGCCAAGCGATATGCCAGCGTGCCTTTGCCTGCACCACTTGGCCCATCGATACAGATGACTGGATGTGGGTACTGATGAGTTGTTGTCATAATAAGCTCTTATTTGTAATGATTTAATTAAACTTTACTAATTACCATCTGTTTTGCTAGGCGTTTATCCGCGCGTCTTTGAGCAAAAAATTGGCTAAGCATCCGCGAACATTCGCACGAGAGCAACCCATGCGATACCGTCGCTTGGTGATTATAAAACCCCATTTGGCTAAGGTCTAGCTGACTGCCCACCACGCCTGATTTTGGCTCAAAAGTAGCAAATACAATCCGAGCAACCCGAGCATGAACCAGTGCCCCAAAGCACATGGTGCAGGGCTCTAGCGTCACATACAGCGTCGTCTGTGGTGGCAGGCGATAATTATTGAGCCGAGCACAGGCATCCCTGAGAGCCACAATCTCGGCGTGTGCCGTCGGGTCATGCGATAAAATCGGCTGATTAAACCCCCTGCCAATTACCTGACCATCATGCACGAGTATCGCACCGACGGGAATTTCACCCGCCATCGCACCTTTTTTGGCTTCATCGATGGCCAATCTCATCATAGCAACATCAAAAGCTTGCCAAAACTGATGGCTTGATAGCTTGATAGCTCGCCAATCAAGCTGATGTATCGGTGGGTGCAATCGCTGATTATTGTGGCAACTGCCAATCAATCGGGGTCTTGCCATGGCGTATCAGATACTCATTGGTCTTGGAAAATGGGCGAGTGCCAAAAAACCCACCCCGATTGGCAGACAGTGGCGATGGGTGATTGGCGGTCAGCACCAAATGGCGTGATGTGTCAATAAATCGCCCCTTATTCTTGGCATAACTGCCCCATAGAATAAAAACCGTCCGTTCGGTTTGTTCGTTCAGCACTTGGATGGCATAATCAGTAAATTCTTCCCAGCCTTGACGCTGATGACTGCCTGCCATTCCCGCTTCGACGGTCAGTGTGGCATTGAGCAGTAGCACGCCCTGCCTTGCCCAGGATGACAAATCGCCATGCGCACTGACTGCAATACCTAGGTCGGTAGCAAGCTCTTTTAGGATATTTTGTAGGCTTGGTGGCTTAGGAATAATCTTAGGCACGCTAAACGACAGTCCCATCGCCTGCCCTGCGCCATGATACGGGTCTTGCCCCAAAATCACCACCTTAACCTGCGACAATGGCGTCAGATGAAAGGCATTAAAAATCTGATTTTTTGGCGGATAAATTTGCTTGCCATCTTGATAAGCTGACTGCAAAAAATCTCGCAGTGCATCCATCTGAGCACCGAGCAGCACGGGTGCTAGCGCCATTTTCCAATCTTCGGGCAATTGTACTCGAGCGAGCATCGCCTGCTCTGCTTGTGTGTATTGCATCATTTTGTCTTTGCCTTGAATGGGCGTGATGATGTCTTGACCACCACCGTGCCTGCCAGTTTATCATGCCAACCTTGTCTTTGGCGGTTACGCCCTGCGATAAAATAGTTAATCATTAATAAAATCAATGATAAGTTAATCGGTACAGGCAAGCCTGAAGCCAATTGATAAATAACAAACAGCACGCCAACACGCACAATCACTCGTTTAAAGAAACTTGGCATTTCAAAAGTCTTGGCATCCACCGTGCGAATACCCGCCACCATCTTGCCAAAAGACTGCCCACGAGCGATAATTAAAATCAGCTGAATCACCACATACGCCATCAACAGCGCTGTGGTCAAAGTTATCGTCTGCGGACTCATCTGCGCGGCAAGCTCCTGCGCGTATGCCATGCGAGTAGCAAAATCACCAGTATTAAGCTTGACAGGGTCGGGATTTAGCGACATGAAATTTTGTAAAAATGGCAACAATGTCAGCAAAAACAACACAAAATTAACCATCACTGCCATAAATCGTGCACCAATCGTCGCATAGACGATGTCACCCGTCGCTTGCGTTCGCACTTGTGGCTGCGGTGTGGCGGTTGGTTGCTGTGCCGTGCTTGGCTCTTTACGACCGTATAGCTCGGCGACACTCACACGCTTATTGGTGTCTTGTGTTGGCAAGGCGTCATCCGTCGGTCGAAAATCAGGATTATCGCCAAAGCTTTTGACTTCTCGTACGGCAGGTTTGGCAGGTGCTACTTGACCGACAGGCTCATAGCGATATTGGTTATTCGTCAAATCACCCAAGCGTTGCCACTGACTCATACCCGAATGCCACGCCAAATCATCAAGCAACACTTCGCCTGATGCCAACATGGTGTTGAGCTCATCAAGGGTATAAGGCCCTGCTTGTACATTATTTCTTGCCAAATAGATTTTCATAAACTGCCTAACTTTTTAATTTGGTAATTGTCTATTGTAAACCAAAATGCCAAAAAAACAAGGTATTCACCCATAGTAAATACCTTGTCATATGCCATCGTATCAAAAAATTCTTTGGCGTTTTCGGCTCAAGAAAAACCCACGCCCACGAGTATTTTTACAAGTCAGTCCCGATTTTTGGCTTGTGCACGACCAACCATTGCCATGCACGGTTTGACCATAATTAAGCACCATCATCTCATCAGGGTGAATGTATGGATAATCCGAATAGCAGTCAAGTTCGGCTTTTTTGGCATCCAAAGTAAATCGACCGCCCCAATCCAGTGGACACCAGTCAGGCATCGGTCTAGCAGGCTTACTATTGCTACGCTCCGTGATATCACAGGTAACGCCCGATGTACTATGCGCCATATCACCACCGCAGATGATATTGCCCGATGGCGTTTTGAAATATACTTCTGCGTTTGACACCATGCTCACAGACAGCAAAGCAATGGCGGTAAATATTGCACGATAACTTTTCATATCATAAATATCTCACAGATGGCAAAACAGCACAGGCGTCGCCCATGCTGTTTTTTTTAGATGAATGGCTTATGACTTGTTCTTGTCGTCCGCTAGGAATAGCCAAGTATCTAGCACAGTATCAGGGTTTAGCGATACCGAGCTGATGCCTTGTTCCATCAACCAATACGCTAGGTCTGGATGATCTGATGGGCCTTGACCGCAGATACCGACATATTTGCCTTGCGCACGGCAGGCATCGATGGCGATTTTTAGCAGTTTCTTCACCGCAGGATCGCGCTCATCAAACAGATGCGATACGATGCCTGAGTCACGGTCTAGGCCAAGGGTCAGCTGTGTCAAGTCGTTTGAGCCGATTGAGAAACCATCAAAGTATTGCAAGAACTCATCCGCCAAAATCGCATTGGTCGGTAGCTCACACATCATGATGATTTCAAGACCGTTTTCGCCACGCTTCAAGCCATTTTTCTCAAGCAATTCAATCACTTGCTTAGCTTCGCCTGTGGTACGCACAAATGGAATCATGATTTTGACATTGGTCAAGCCCATATCATCACGCACATATTTTAGCGCACGGCACTCAAGCTCAAAGCAATCACGGAAATTATCCGATACATAGCGAGATGCGCCACGGAAACCAAGCATTGGGTTTTCTTCTGATGGCTCGTACAGCTTACCGCCGATTAGGTTGGCATATTCATTTGACTTAAAGTCAGACATACGCACAATCACAGGCTTGTTGCGGAACGCCACCGCCAAAGTTGAGATACCTTCAATCAGCTTATTGATGTAGAACTCAACTGGTGAGTTGTAGCCTGCCATACGCTCTTGAACAGCTTGTACTGTCTCTTGTGGTAGGCTGTCAATGTTCAGTAGTGCTTTTGGATGCACGCCAATCATACGGTTAATGATGAACTCAAGACGAGCCAAGCCCACGCCTTCATTTGGGATTTGGGCGAAGTCAAAGGCACGGTCAGGGTTACCGACATTCATCATCACCTTGAATGCAAGCTCTGGCATGGTGCTGATTGAGTTACGCTGTACTTCAAAGTCTAGCAAGCCTTCATAAATAAAGCCGGTATCACCTTCTGCGCACGATACGGTGACTTCTTGACCATCGACCAATACTTCGGTAGCATTGCCCGAGCCAACGATGGCAGGCACGCCCAATTCACGAGCGATAATCGCCGCATGGCAAGTACGACCGCCACGGTTGGTAATAATCGCTGATGCACGCTTCATTACTGGTTCCCAATCTGGGTCAGTCATATCAGAGACAAGCACATCACCGTCTTGAACTTTGCTCATTTCATTCAAATTGGTGACGATACGCACTTTGCCATTACCCACACGCTGACCGATTGAACGACCTTCAGTCAGTACTTTTGCGCCTTTTGAATTGATGATATAGCGCTCCATATGGTTCTTATCTTGGCGAGATTTGACCGTCTCTGGACGAGCTTGGACGATAAAGATTTCGCCTGTATCGCCATCTTTTGCCCACTCGATATCCATCGGCTGACCATAGTGCTTCTCGATGATTAGCGCTTGCTTGGCTAGACGAGTTAGCTCATCGGTATTTAGAGCAAATTGATTACGGTCCGCCTTATCGACATCGACGATTTTGGTTGATTTGGTGGTGCTACCCTCGTCGCCATAGACCATTTTCTTTTGTTTTGAGCCAAGATTACGGCGTACGACCGCAGGACGGTTTTGTTCTAGCAGGGCTTTTGATAGATAAAATTCATCAGGGTTCACCGCACCTTGAACGACCATCTCGCCCAAGCCATAGCTTGCGGTGATAAATACCACTTCATCAAAGCCAGACTCGGTATCTAGCGTAAACATCACGCCTGATGTACCCGTCTCTGAACGCACCATACGCTGAATACCTGCTGACAGCGCCACGCCTGCATGTTCAAAGCCCTTGTGCACACGATATGCAATCGCACGGTCATTATAGAGTGATGCAAATACTTCTTTGATAGCAATCAATACATTGTCAATGCCACGAATATTCAAGAAGGTCTCTTGCTGACCGGCAAATGACGCATCAGGCAAGTCTTCTGCCGTCGCTGATGAACGCACCGCCACAGCGATGTCTTGACCGCCTGACAGCTCGGCAAATGCTGTACGGATTTCATCTTCTAGGTCTTTTGGCAATTCTTGGTCAATCACCCAGCCACGAATCTTAGCACCTGTTTGGGCAAGCAATTCTACATCATCAACATCCAAGCCTTTTAGCTCGGCATTGATTTTGTCAAGCAAACCAGTTTCGTTCAAAAAGCGGTTAAAGGCATCGGCAGTGGTCGCAAAACCATTTGGCACATTCACGCCCAAATTACCCAAGTGGCTAATCATCTCACCGAGTGATGAGTTTTTGCCACCAACCAATTCAACATCATCTTTACCCAGTTGATTAAATGGGATAACTTGCTTGCTCATAAATAACTCCAATAAAAGTTGGCATTGTCTCAAGATGCGCCCAAAATAATTTTTTGGCATATTTTTTATAAAGATAAGTTATAAAAAATCGGCACACTCAAGAAATCTGTAAGATTTTGTCGATTATAACCACAAAAAATTGAATACTCAATCCATTTATCAATTTATTTTTGATAAAAATAGTGGTATTTTTATTATAAATAGATTTGCTATTGATTTTTGGTAATTTTTATGATTTTTGTAAACTTATGTATGATAACTGATGTTAGCACGCATTGACAAATTAGGTACAAAATCAGTTTTTGTGCTATACTTAGGGCAATATCGTCCAGTTATAGGTGAATATGACATGTATGTCCACACCCCCACCCCAAGCCAAGAACCAAAAAAACTTATTCGCAGTGCGTTTTTTATTTCTGATGGTACTGCCATCACCGCCGAAACACTTGGCAAATCACTACTAAGTCAATTTGCTGATGTGGAATTTGATATTCAAGTCATCCCCTATGTCGATACCGTCGAGCTTGCCCGTGAAGCCGTCGGCCGCATCAACCAAGCCTATAAAAATACCAATCTATTACCTTTGGTCTTTGACACCATTGTCAGCGATGAGATTCGTGAAGTCATCAACACAGCCACCGCTTGCAATCTTGATATCTATGAAGGGCTCATCACTCGTATCGCCACCGAAATCAATCACAAGCCAAATCCGCACGCAGGTATGGCACACAGTAATGTCGATTCGGACGATTATAAAGCACGCATTGATGCGGTGCATTTTGCACTAGATAATGACGATGGCGCACGCATCACACATTATGATGGTGCTGATATTATTTTGGTCGGTTTGTCTCGTTCGGGCAAGACGCCAACATCATTGTACCTTGCACTACAATACGGCATCCGAGCCGCCAACTATCCATTGACCGAAGAAGACCTAGATACCAGTAGCCTACCCCAAGCGCTCAAAGCGCACAAGCACAAGCTGTTTGGTCTGACCATCGACACCGAGCGCCTAGTGCGTATCCGCCAAGAGCGTAAAGCAGGCAGCCGCTATGCCAGCCTTGCCCAATGCCAAGCCGAGCAACAGGCGATTCAGGCGATTTATAGCACCCAAAAAATCCCGAATCTGAATGTTTCTGAAATGTCTGTTGAAGAGATTGCCACTCGCATTCTACAAATGACTGGACTAAAACGCCGTATCGGTATGTAACTATTTGAATTTTTGATTGAACTATTGATTGAATTATTGAGAATAATCATGCTAAAAAAACTTAGCCTAATCACAGCAATCGCCCTATTAACCGCCTGCCAAAGCACGCCACCAAAGCCTGAGCCATTGTATGTGCCAAATATTGCACTGCAACCAGCCAAAGTGCTAGAAATCCTGCCTAATCGCAGTGTTTGTGATTCATCAAGCCCGATGCAATGCCTATTGGTCAAAGTCGATGGCACAAGCGATAGCGAGATTTTTGGTATTGGCTTTAATGACATCAAAGGCTTTGAACCAAAAGTTGGCGTCCGATATAAAATTCGTGCCAGCCAAGAGATTGACCAAAATACCGGCAAGCCAACAGGCTATTGGCAACTTGATGAAATCTTATCACAGCACATCAGCCGATAATTCACTGTTTTTTAAAATAATTTTAAGGATAAATCATGCCAAAAAAACAACAACCGATGCCGACTGACAGCATCGCCAATAATGAACCCGAAGCTACTGTCATTAGTCAAACTTTTGAGCCGATTGATCACGATCATCTACACCCAAGCCTAATCAGCCCGTTAGATGGACGCCGTATCGGATTAAAGACGCATAAGCATAAAGTCAAGCACGGCTATGAATACGATGCCGTCGTCCTTGGTGCAGGCCCTGCTGGTGAAGCCGCTGCGATGAAGCTTGCCAAGTCAGGCTATCGTGTCGCCGTCGTCGATCCACGAGATCAAGTTGGCGGTAACTGTGCCCATGTCGGTACTATCCCAAGTAAGGCACTGCGTCAGTCGGTATTTAACATCATCAGCTTTCGCCGTGACCCACTATTTAGCCAAATCAAGGACAGCTATCAAGTACCGCTAAATAAAGTCCTAAGCCGTGCTCGTGAAGTGATTCGCAACCAAGTCAATACCCACAAACTGTTTTATGAGCGCAACCAAATCGAAGTGATTCACGGCTGGGGTAGCTTTATCGATGCGCATACGCTTGAGATTTATGCAGGTGAGTTTGAACCAACCAAGACCATTACCTTTAATGAAGCGGTGATCGCTGTCGGTTCACGCCCTTATCGCCCTGACATCCTAGACTTTGACCATCCACGAGTGTTTGACTCGGACAAGATTTTGCAAATGGATTATGTCGCCCGCAAAATCATCATCTATGGCGCAGGCGTCATCGGCTGTGAATATGCGTCAATCTTCACAGGCTTGGGTTATGTCGTTGATTTGATTAATAATAAAGAACAGCTACTAAGCTATCTGGATGAAGAAATCTCTGATGCGCTTAGCCATGACTTCCGTCAATTTGGTGTGCGTATCCGTAACAACGAAGAGATTGACCGCCTTGAAACGCATGATGACTGCGTGATTCTACACCTAAAAAGCGGTAAAAAAATCAAATCCGATGCCATTCTATGGTGTAATGGCCGTTCGGGCAACACGGACAGCCTAAACCTTGAAGCGGTGGGCTTGACCGCCAATAAACGGGGTCAGCTAGAAGTGAACCAAACTTACCAAACCAGCGTGCCACACATCTATGCTGTCGGCGATGTCATCGGCTGGCCATCACTGGCATCGGCCGCCTATGATCAAGGCCGTAATGCAGCAGGCTTTATGGTGGGTGATGAGCACGCTGAGTTCGTCAATAGCGTACCGACGGGCATTTATACCATTCCTGAGATTTCAAGTATCGGCAAGACCGAAGCCGAGCTGACCGCTGAGCAGATTCCTTATGAAGTCGGCCAAGCTTTCTTCCGCCATCTGGCTCGTGCGCAAATCATCGGTGAACGCTCAGGCGTCCTAAAAATCCTATTCCATCGTGAGACGCTAGAGATTCTTGGTATCCATTGCTATGGCAACCACGCATCTGAGATTATCCATATCGGACAAGCGGTGATGAAGTGCGGTCATACGCTTGAGTACTTTATCAATACCACATTCAACTATCCAACGATGGCAGAAGCTTATCGTGTCGCCGCCCTAAACGGCATGAACCGAATTTTTTAAGGGCTGGTCGCCTTACCACCCCGCTTAAGCGTGAGCGATATGCTGATTTTCGGTAAATTGTGGTAATCATATTGTGGTAATCATATTGTGGTAATCATATTGTGGTAATCATTGAAAAAAATTCTCGTCATATGGCGAGAATTTTTTTGATTGGTATAGCCTATATCGCTAAAAACCCAACAGTCAAATCACTGTTGGGTTTGGCATTAAGAGCAATCACACATCTGATGGCTTAGTGTTTGATATATGATCATCTTTATGGTCAAGCAGCTGCGCCAATTTCTCCAAGCCTTCGATCTGTACCGTGCGGTTTGGATAAGGGATGCCGATGCCAGCTTCATCTAGGGCATATTTGGATGCTTCAAGCAAATCACATTGCACTTCGAACCAATCTTCATTATTCGCCCACACTCTAAGCAATAAGTCCACCGAACTTTCACCAAGCGCCGTCACAATCACCGATGGCGCAGGCTCTGTTAGTACTTTTGGATGTAAGCTTGCCCGCTGTACCAAGACTTCTCGAGCCGTGTGAATATCAGCATCATAGCTGATACCCACAGCGATATCGACACGGCGAGTCGGCAGTGACGAAAAATTGGTGCTTGATGATGTCATGATATCGCCATTTGGGATGATGATTTCATGGTTGTTAGCCGTTCTGATACGAGTATTCACCAGTGTAATATCAAGCACCGTACCTGTCTTGCCACCGACTTCCACCACATCACCACGACTAAATGGACGAAAAATCACAATCAGCACGCCTGCGGCTAGGTTTGACAACTGGTCTTTGAGCGAGACACCGATTGCCACACCTGCTGCACCCAAGATAGCAACGAATGAATTGGTATTCACGCCAAGCTTATTGAGCGCCGCCAAAATTACCGCCACAAGCATAATGCCGTACAAGAGATTACCCAAAAAATTCGCCGCCGTATTATCCATGCGACTGCGAGCCATCAGGCGTTTGGCGATATTGACGATACGCTTACCAATCCATTTACCCACAAAGAAAATCAACAACGCAAGCACAAGCTTGCCTGACATATCAATCGCCATCTGCGTCAATGTTGCAATATCAATCGGTATGCCTAGAAATTGCAAGGCATCATTCGTACCGTGCTCAAGCGTTGTTTTGGTCACTTCAGCGGCATGGACAGCGACTTCTTTGGCAGCTTCGGCGGCTTGCTGTGCATTATCAGCAGCTTCGGCGACCTTTTGGGTGGTCTGCTCCACTGCTTGCTCCACGACGGCATCAGACACCGTTTCTGACTTGGTTGCTTCGCTCATATCTCCCCCATGATGTTTTTATGTGATTGATGAATTAAAAAAACCTACCGGTCGGTTTTTTGGCATATTGGTCAATCGCCGCATCTACTTTGCTAGCGATATTCAGATAATGCTGTCCTAGATGTGCTTGTTGCAGTGCTTGTGGCTCACCTTTATCCATCGATGCACGGATGGATGCATCGAGCGGTAATTGCCCAAGCAGTGGCACGCCATAGCTTGTCGCCATCGCATCACCACCGCCACTCCCAAAAATAGCTTCGGTATGACCGCATTGGCTACAGGTATGTAGCGCCATATTCTCCACGATACCAAGCACTGGGATACTGGTTTTATTAAACATCTCAATGCCTTTTTTGGCATCAAGTAGCGCAATATGCTGTGGCGTGGTCACAATCACCGCCCCCGTGACAGGGATACGCTGTGCCAATGTCAGCTGAATATCCCCCGTCCCCGGTGGCATATCGATAAGTAGATAGTCAAGCGTCGGCCAGTTGGTCTGATTATACAGTTGCATCAGTGCGCCCGTCGCCTTGATGCCACGCCATGCCACAGGCGTATCGTCCGAGTCGATAAGATTGCCAATCGATAGCACTGCAAGTCCATTAGCATCAATCGGCACAAACTGATCATGCTCCACTTGTGGCTTAATGCCTGCCACGCCGAGCATCGCAGGGATTGACGGGCCATAGATGTCTGCATCCAGTACGCCAACCTTTTTGCCAAGCTTTTGTAGTGCCAATGCTAGATTCACCGTCGTCGTGGATTTGCCTACACCGCCCTTACCTGATGCGACGACCACAATGTGCGTGATACGTGGATGAGCAGCAAGCTCGCTTTGCTTGGGCGCGGACTTGGCAGGCTTGGCATCATCGGCTGACTGAGTTGGGATAGTGTCTGCCTGTGGCTGATACGACTGCACGACGGATGATTTTGGCGACTCATTGGCTGATTGGGCAGCTAAACCAGTAGATGGCTTATCAAACGGCTTAGGCGCATCTTTGGCAGTGGCGATACTTTGCTCGGCAATCGACACATTGATATTCACTTCGGTCACACCCATCGGATACAGCGTCTGCTGCAGGTCATGATATTCACGCTCAAGCTCGGCAGTGTCATCGCTCATGCCAATACGCATATTCATCGTCAAGACATCACCGTCTAGCGTCTGATCCACCACAAAATTCATAAACGGCTGACCGTAGAGTGTCTTGGCATCAAGCACGGCTTGCACTTGTTCGTTTTTTGATTTTTTCTTTTTAAACAAATTAAACATAATCACCTGATTACTCGGATAATCCCGAGAAAATTACTCAAGATTTGACAGTTGTTGCCAATTTTAGCACAAATCACAACAAAAATGATGAATTTTGGCACTGACACAAGCAAACTATCCCTAGAGTAAATGGCAGATTTTTGATAAAATAAGCGTTTTTGTTTAAGAATAGCATCATGAGCCACACCGACCAACCCGTCCTTATCAGTGATTATGATTATGACTTGCCCGAAGCACTCATCGCACGCCATCCGCTTGATGCGCGTAGTGGTTCACGACTGCTACACATGGCAGATGGTGTGATTGCTGATAAGCAGTTTACCGATTTGGCAGAGCTGTTATCGGCAAATGATTTGTTGGTGCTCAATGACACCAAAGTCATGAAAGCTCGCCTGCACGGACAAAAAGCCACAGGCGGTGCTGTCGAAGTGCTGGTCGAACGCCTACTGCCCGATGAAGATGGTCAAGTGCCCCACCGTGCGCTGTGTCATGTGCGCTCAAGCCGCTCACCAAAGGCAGGACAGACGCTCAGCCTTGCTGATGGCAAGATGGGCGCAACCGTGCTCGGCCGTGAAGAGAATCTATTCATTCTAGCTTTTGATGCGCCGATTTTGGCAGATTTGGATCGCTATGGTCAGATGCCAATTCCGCCGTATTTTGAGCGTGATGCCGATGAGATGGATGATGAGCGTTATCAGACGGTGTTTCATGATCCTGCCAAGACAGGCAGTGTCGCTGCACCGACGGCAAGCTTACATTTTGATGATGAGTTATTAGCTAAGCTAAAACAAAAAGGGGTAAAAACAGCTTTTGTGACACTCAATGTCGGTGCAGGGACTTTTGCCCCTGTCAAGGCTGATGATGTGCGTGATCACATCATGCATTCAGAATATGCACACCTACCCAAAGAGACTGCCGAGCTCATCAACCAAACTAAAGCTGATGGCGGTCGCATCATCGCTGTCGGCACGACGGTCACTCGCACGCTTGAGACCGCTTATTTGCACCGCATTGATGATAAGCTTGTCGAATATGCTGGCGATACCAATATCTTTATTTATCCGCCGTATCGCTTTGGGGTAGTGGATTGTTTGGTGACCAATTTTCATTTACCAAAATCAACCTTGCTGATGCTCGTTTCTGCCTTTGCCGGCACCGATCACATCAAACAAGCCTATCAGCACGCCATTGATCATGGTTATCGCTTTTTTAGCTATGGCGATGCGATGTTTTTGGAAAAATTTGATTAAGTTATTTATTTAATCTTTTTGTTTAATTCATTTGATGAATTGACAAGCTTATTTAACCGTATCATTTTTTATGGATTTCAAATCAGCCAAATCGTGCATGAGATTGAAATCAAATCAATTAGTTAGAGAAATTTATGAAATTTACCCTACACAATACCGATGGCGGTAACAATCACGCACGCCGTGGCACAGTACATCTGGCACATGGCGATGTACAGACCCCTGCATTTATGCCGGTGGGCACTTATGGCACGGTCAAAGGGATGCTACCCCGTGATATTCATGGCATCGGCGCTGATATCATTCTTGGCAATACCTTTCATCTGTGGCTGCGCCCGGGGATGGATGTGATTCGTGAATTTGGCGGTCTGCACAAGTTCATCAATTGGGATAAGCCGATTTTGACCGACTCGGGCGGCTTTCAGGTGTTTAGCCTAGGTGCAATGCGTAAAATTAGCGAAGAAGGTGTGGCATTTCGCTCGCCTGTCGATGGCGCAAAGGTGTTTTTGAGCCCTGAAACATCAATGCAAATCCAAAACGATCTCAACTCTGACATCGTCATGCAGTTCGATGAGTGCACGCCTTATCCTGCCACGCACAGCGACGCCCAAAAATCGCTTGAGCTATCGCTACGCTGGGGACAGCGCTGTATCGATGAACATCAGCGACTGGGCAACAAAAACGCCCTATTTGGCATCATCCAAGGCAGTATGTATAAGGATCTGCGCGCACAATCGCTCAAAGGCTTGCTTGAGATGCCATTTGACGGCTATGCCATCGGCGGTCTGTCGGTCGGCGAGCCCAAAGAAGAGATGATCGGCGTGCTCAACTACCTACCCAATGCCATGCCAAGCGACAAGCCGCGCTATCTGATGGGTGTGGGCAAGCCTGCTGATATCGTTGAAGCGGTGCGTCGTGGCGTGGATATGTTTGACTGCGTGATGCCGACTCGTAATGCTCGTAATGGACATTATTTTGTCACGGGCAATAGCGAAAACAAAGGCATCGTCCGCATCAAAAATAGCCAATATCGCAACGATCTTGCGCCACTTGATGAGCATTGCGACTGCTACACCTGTCAGAATTTTAGCCGTGCGTATCTGTACCATCTACACAAGTGCAAAGAAATGCTATCAGCACAGCTTGCCACTATCCACAACCTACGCTACTATCAGCGACTGATGGCAGATATCCGCAAAGCCATCGAAGAGAACCGCTTTGATGAGTTTGTGGCTGAGTTTTATGCCAATTGGGGCATGGCAGTGCCTGAATACGACAAGGATGCGCATGGGCTATAATTACCCATAATTACCCGTGACAAAAAATCGCCATCACAGTGTCATCACAGCGTTTTGGCGATTTTTTGTTTTTTTGCTTGGATTAAAACATTTTATCCACTGTGACAAACCAAGCACCACTTCGTCTGTCGTACAGATCCAAATTGCTATCGGTATGCTGATGACGATAATTCAGCTTAGGCACAAAGCCCTTGTAATTGAGCTTATTATGCCATACCGTACCGATAAACTGCGACTCGGTATCGTGTCTGACTTTGCCATACCAAAAATTCGGTGCTAAAAACTCTCGCTTGGCATGTCGTAGCATCGCACGCACGCCCATGTCTTTACCATAATAACCCATGCCAAGTCGCAAGCCTTGTCGATTCGATGACTCAGAGACATCTTGCAGGCGTTCGTGTCGAGCTTCCATCCCGACATAGTATAGCCACTGGTCAGTCGGCTGATACAACGCCATTACAAGACCTTCATTGGCATGGCCATCATATCGCTTGCTGATGTCATGATCATCGTAGCGTTTTTGGCTGTGTGTGGCGTTCACTGTCAGCTGCCAATTGGCACTCATGCGATGCGTGGCACTAGCGCCAATACCCCACTGCTGTTGGTACTGATCCCCGCCAAGCCAGTCTTGGGCGATAAAAGGTGTGATGCCAACGGTGGACTTAATGGTTTTATAGCGATAGCCAAGCTCACCACGCAGAGATAACTCATCATAATCTCGTTCGCTCGGATAATAAATCCCATCCATCCCTGCCGAAGCATACAGATGATGCCTGCCTGTGACATTATGCTCATCATCAATGCCGATATTATAGCGCAGTCCTGTAGCGGATTTAGGCTGAGATTCTTCATCAAAGATAAATGTCATTCCACCGATGTCAAATTCACGCAAGGATGATGCGTTATTCACATTGTCATTTTGTTCAATATTCAGCCCAAAGCTTGGCTTAGCTCGTTCTATTTTCTTGATGGCAGATAAATACTGCTCGCTAATCGCCTGCATCGGCGCAGGCAGTGATGGCTTGATGGCTTCAAAGGCGCGCTTGGCATCACGATATTGTTTATTTTCAAAATACATCACTGCCAGATCAAACTTCGGGAAAATCAGCGCAGGGTCTTGGGTAATTTTTTCGTAATGCTTGATGGCTTGGTTGTGCTTGGCTTGTGAGCGTAGCATCGCCCCCATCGCATAGTCGTACAGTACAGGATCGTGATTGCTTTTTTGTTGATATGCTACCAAAGCTTTGGCAAGCTCATCCCACTGCTGATTGACCATCAAATAAGTAATCAGCTCTTCGTCGGTTTGACCCATCGGCACATCTCGCTCGATGGATGCAATATTTACCGTCTCAAGCGGTGTTGGCATCACCGCCCAATCCACCTGCTCAAACGGTACAGCGGCTCGTACTGCTTGTGATGGGACTTCGATGACGCCATCAGATGCTAGTGCTTTGGCACTTATCAGCATCACTGAAGCCGCCATTAGTTGTTGATAATTCATCGTCTTATCCTATTGTATATTTTTTAAAAAACCAATCAACTTGCGAGAGTTAATTGGTTTTTAATGATTGATTGTATCAAGACGAATGAAATCGGCGATATAATCGTAGTAGGTTCAGCGCTGACCGCCAAAGCCAATCTCCGCCTGACCTTTGCCATTGGTATAGATACCGGCTTGACTGCCGCTTAGCGTCACACGACCAGCAACTTCCTCGGCATTTGGCCCAAAGAATCCAAGCTGATAATTGCCACTATAACCGCCTGCATAGGCTGATGACTCGATACCACGCATCGTCTTGGCACCTAGCTTAACATCACCGATATAGCCACGATTCAGCTCAATCGTACCCGTATCGGCGATACCTGTGATACGACCTTCGCCACGACGATTGTCAAAGTTCACTTCATAACGCAACTCGCCTGTACCGCCATAACCGCTAAATGCCTTGCCGCGATACACTGCTGTACCACTCGTTGGCATCTGTGATGATGGTGTGTCATAGCCGACAATCTGGTCGATATTAAACTGGTTTTTTGCCAATTGTAGCGTTGGCGACGATAGACTAGCATTGGATTTGGCGGTGACTTCATTATGCTGACGGCCATAGATGATCGAATACGGCTGATTATAAATACGCTCACTGCCACGCACACGGTAACTATAGCCATCAAAATTAGCCACATCATAATTTTTTTGGATTTCATGATAGCCTTTGGCTAAGTCTTCAGTTTGCGTGGCTACACCAGCATGAAACAACGACGCTTCATCGCCACGAAAATAGGCGCCATCAACATCATTATTTTGAGTATCTTTATGGTAAGCAGCATAAGGCACATCCCAACCATTGACATTCGGTAGGACGATGACTTTATTCGCTTCAACGACGCTTGAGCTGACGCCAAATCCTGATGAAGTACTATCACCCTTACTGCTACACGCTGATAACGCCATCGCCACAGCGACAACACCAGTCACCAAACCCGAACGATTCATAATCTCTCCTAAATATCATCGTTGAACCAACCATAGCATATCATGATTTGGCAATCATTGCCATATTTATTCAATCTTGATAATTATTCAAACAAAAGCCATCTTTAGGACGGCTTTTGTTTGCACTAGAGTTGGCTTATTTGGTGATAGCTCCACGAGTACCACCAAAGCCGATTTCGATATTTTTTGAGCTATTTTTATAACCCTTATAAAACGGCCATGTTTCTGATGCTTCTAAGCGACCAGCCACTTCTTCTGCTTTTGGTCCATAGAATCCCAAGCTATAAGTGCCAATTTTTGAGTTACTGTACGCCACATCACCTGAGACGCTTTGCTTCGCTCCGATACCGCCTGTCGCCGCCTTGATGTCTGAAGTATTTAAAATCAAATCACCAGAAACTTCACTTAACCCACTAATTTTACCACTACCTTTGCGAGTTCCAAAATCAACAGCATATTCAAATCTGCCATTGCTCTTGCCACTAAAGGCATCGCCAAGATAAGTTGCTTTACCTAGCGTTGGCATTTGACTAGCTTCAGTTGCCTGCCCCGCAACTTCATCCACGGTAAAAATCCCCCCGATGCTAAATTTATTATTGACCTTGAAACTACCATTTTCATAACGCAAATTTGGGTGATATGTGTGTTCAGCAATATCATACAAATTACCATAGACAATCGAATAATTTTGATTATACACACGCTCAGTACCACGGATATGATAATTATCCAGACCCTCCCCAAGAATTACATCGTATTGACGCTCAGTGGTACTAAATCCAGGTTTGAATTTGGTTGATGCAATCACCGCATCACCTGTTCTAGCTAGCTTATCTGCCGCAGTATAAGCCGTAGTACGATTTGGGTCTAGATTTACTGGGCGAATAATACTTTGCCCTTGAATGCTTGGTACTGATAAAGTTTTCGCCTTATTTGCTGCTTCTAACGCCTTGCCAGTCGGTGCTGTTGGCGCAGGAACAAGCACAGTTGGCTGTGTTACAGGCGTCGCTAGGGTGGTTGGTGCAGGGGTGGTTGGGGTGGTTGTGCCAGTATTACCAGTATTAGTTGTACTACCAGCATTGGTGCTACCCGTTGTACCAGTCGTGGCAGATGGGATGGTGGTGGTAGGTTGGCTATCGGTCTTATCACCACTTGAGCTACACGCAGCCAATGAAATCGCTAGCACAGACAGTGCAGAAACTTTGTAAAACGACATGATTTTACTCCATGTTTTGGGGACGAATTAAAGGGGAGCAAAATCATCTAAAGATAAATCAGAACTGATTTACCATGTTAGAAGAGTTAACGCATCGAAATTTTTGATTGATTAATTAAATTTATAAAAAACCATCCGATGATTTATAAAAATTTAATAAAATGCTCAAAAATTAAGCAAAAGAGACGCGCTGCCCCCCCCCCTAACAAGTATTTTTATTTTGGCGGATTTCTAATAAAATTGCAAGTAAATGTTTCAAAGTAGTTACAATTCTTTACACTCAAAAAAAATCACCCATCCATCGATGAGTGATTTTAAATACCTGCACAGGACTGATAATCACAGCCCTGCTTTTAGGCTTGCTTCGATAAATTTATCCAAATCGCCATCAAGCACCGCACCTGTGTTCGATGTCTCAACGCCCGTGCGAAGGTCTTTGATACGAGAGTCATCCAGTACATACGAGCGGATTTGGCTACCCCAGCCGATGTCTGATTTGCTGTCTTCGAGCGCTTGTTGTTTTTCCATGCGTTTTTGCATTTCTAGCTCATACAGCTTGGCTCGTAGCATCTTCATCGCTGTGTCTTTGTTGGCGTGCTGTGAGCGTTCGTTCTGACACGCCACGACCACCCCTGTCGGTTGGTGGGTGATACGCACCGCAGAGTCAGTGGTGTTCACGTGCTGACCGCCTGCACCGCTTGAGCGATAGGTGTCGATACGCAGGTCAGCAGGATTGATGTCAATCTCGACATTATCATCAATCTCAGGCGACACAAACACCGCAGCAAAAGATGTATGGCGACCATTATTACTATCAAATGGCGACTTACGCACCAAGCGATGCACGCCAATCTCCGTGCGTAGCCAACCAAAGGCATAATCGCCCTTGACATGGATGGTTGCTGACTTAATACCTGCCACGCCACCTTCAGACACTTCCATCACATCCGCCTTAAAGCCGTGACTCTCACACCAGCGCAGATACATACGCAGCAGCATCTGCGACCAGTCTTGCGCTTCTGTACCACCCGAGCCTGCTTGGATGTCCAGATAGCAGTTATTGGCATCCATCTCACCGCTGAACATCCGCTTAAATTCCAAATCTTCGACCTTGGCACGCGCCGTATCGAGCTCAGCCTGCACATCAACGAGCAAGCTCTCATCATCGGCTTCGACAGCCAGCTCTAGCATCGCTGATGCATCTTCTAGGCTAGCATCTAGCCCTTCGATAACACCGATGATGCCATCGAGTACGCTTTTTTCTTTGCTGATTTTGGTGGCGATTTCAGGATTGTTCCAAAGCTCTGGATTTTCAAGCTCAAGATTGACTTCTTCTAGGCGCTCTTTTTTGCCTTCGAAGTCAAAGATACCCCCGAAGTTCTTGGCCACGAGTAGCAAGGTCTTTGATTTGTTCTTGGTAGATGGCGATTTCCATGATTACTCCGATAAAATAAATAAACCGCTTATTATAGCAATGTTAAGGTGATTTTGCCATAACAAAACAAATGATGCCATCACAGCGACCAATCTTCAATCCGCCAGCCTTTTTTTTCGGCTTCACTGCGTAAAATCGCATCCGGCGTGATACATACCGCTTCATCAGCATAGTTTAGTAGGGGTAAATCATTCTTGGAATCCGAATAAGCAATCAGCTTATCAAAAGTCACACCCTTATCTTGATATAACTTGATAAGATTCGTCAGATGATAAATCTTGCCATCTTTGAAATTGGGACGGTCGGCGACCTTACCTGTATAGTGATTATCAATAATCTCAAGGCGTGTGGCAAGCGTGTGTGCTGCATCCACCCCAAACAGCCCTGCAATCGGCACGACCACAAAGTCGTTAGTCGCACTGATGACCACGACGACATCGCCTGCGTCTTTGTGCCACTGGATTTGCTCAATGCCTTTGGTGCGCATATTTGGTCGAATCCAAGTATTTAGATACTCTTCACGATAAGCGTGCAAATCCGCCATCATCTGCGTATGCAAAAATGCCGCCACAAACTCATTGTACTCCACCGCATCAAGCGTGCCTGCGATATAATCTTGATAAAATTTATCATTGGCATCAGCATAAACTTTGGCATCGACAAGCCCTTTATTGACAATAAACTGCCCCCAACTGTGGTCGCTATCGACATTGAGCAGTGTCATATCTAGGTCAAATAACGCAAGATTTGGCATGAGTTTTCCTTATAATGAAATCTATAAAATTAATGTGCCATTATCGCTAATCTTGGCAAGACTTGCAACCAAAGCGAGTGAATCAGTGCAGATTGGTTAAGCGGTGGTAGTGTAGTCAATAAAATCAGCACCAATCACGCATGATAAGCATCACATAAGCACAAAAAAAAGACAGCCCATCAAGGCTGCCTTTATGGTTATTTGGCTGATTACACAGCTGATTGTTCAACTGATTATTCGGCAATCTACAACTTAGAACTTACTGGCGTTAATCTGCGCTAGAATTTGTGAGATTTCGTCATTGGCTTGTTGTTCGTTGTCTAGGTTGCCTTGTGGCGTCAAATCATTAACCACTTGTGGCAATAACTCAGCGATACCTTGACAGACTTCTGATTGGCTTGCGCCAGTTTGTGCGCAGACTTGGTTAATCTCATCATTGCCGAACAATTTGGCGACATCATTGGCATCGATACCATCATTGTCGGTGTCGATATTGACCCATGACTGTGCTTGATTGCCCATGCCATTGTTGCTAAATTTGCCAAGCACGCCTGACAGACCGCCATTTTTTTGGATAAATGCCAAGACCACAGGCAATAGCGCAACAAGCAGCGCACTTTTATTGATACCGCCTGACTGCGTGCCTTGTGTCGAACCGCCAAGCACACTGCCTAAAATATTACCCAAATCACCAGCACTGGCATTGGTGTTTTGGCTTTGACCGCCAAGCAGTCCGCCCAAAATCGCATCTAAGCCCTGTGCGCCTTGTGAGCCTTGCGACTGCTGTGGCTGTGATTGGCTTTGACCTGCTAGCACCGAACCCAGCACATTGCCAAGCACGCCGCCCATGCCTTGATTGGCTGATTGACCTTGACCCATTGCCCCTGCCAAGCCACCAAGCAGACCGCCTAGACCTGCTTGTGATTGGTTTTGATTAGTAGTTTGTGATTGTGCGGCGTTTTTGATGACTTCAGTGACGATACTTTGTAATAGGCTCATAAGATTTCCCAATAAATAAATGATAAACTTAGCCTATCATACGGCATGGCGATTTGATAATTCTATGATAATTGTGTAATGATTTGTGCGATGACTGCACGCTTTGTAACTTCAGCGATACGCCCAGCGAGCTAAGGCGGACAGCTTGGCAAACTCATCCGCTGTGATTTGGTCGGCAAATAGCACCACAGTCAGACCAGATTTCTTTGGCAAAATGGTGAAGAACTGCAACACAATCACCTGTGTCAGCCCAAGATTGACCAAGTGGCAATCATTGAGATACGCTTGATAAATCAATGGCTTAGATGGTGCTGAAAGCTTGGGCTGATTGGGTAGGTTGGGCGAATTAAATAGATGTTTTGTAGCAAGATTAGCTGATTGATTAATCGGCTGATGTGATGGATGTGACAAGTACTTGTTGGACTCAGACGATGTGCCAACTAGCCATACGCCATCATAATGCGTACAGCTGATGTGACTGATGGCATGGCGTGTGCGATAATAATGCCAAGTGGTCGCCGTGCTTACCAACAGCAAAATCAACCACTGCCACCACGCCATCCCCACCGCCAAACAAATCAGCCAAACCACCGCTTGCACACCCAGCCACAGCCCAAGCGATACACGGCTAGGCATGATGGCGATATCAAGGGTGATGGCGGTTTTGTCAGATGGTTTCACGATTGCTTAAGCTTAGATTTGGGCTTAGGCTTGGGCGTGCTTGAGCGTTTTCATTTTTTGGATTAAGGCACTCACCGCATCATCATTTGGGCTGTCTTGACCCAAGAAAAACAGTAGCAAATCAGGATCTTCGAACTTCAATAGACGCTCAAACGCCGCCTGCTCATCGCTATCTGCCGTCAGATAATGCGCCTTGACATAGGGATCGATATAAAAATCCAGTTCTTTTAGCCCACGGCGTGCTTGATAAATGATGCGTCTTTGGGCATCGGTTGGGCTGATGGTCATGTCATACTCCTAACAAATCAGTAGATCATCATCAATAATTCATCATCCAATTAGTATAACAAATTTTGATGAAAAAAATACCATAAAGCGATAATTTATCATGCTTATAACCATTGGTTTTTTCACGATAATTTTTAAATCTTTGTCTATTTATCATAAAAATTGATATAGGTATAAAAAAATCAAATGAAATCTAGATTTTTTGTCAAAAAAAGTATAACATAGCTAAGGTCGGGCATTTTCCCTCAAATTATGCCAAGAGTTTGCAAAACTTTGTTATCTATATCAGAAAGCACATAAGCAACTACCGACCCCATTGACCGATACGGCACATAATAACACTGCTACAGCCCATCGATCGCACTAGCCATTTCCCCAAGCTTTGCTTGGAAATTTATAAAAGGATAAGCCATGTCAATGATCAGTACTACCAGCCATTTGGCGACCCCGCACGATTTTTCGGACAACTGCGGTTTTGGATTGATTGCCCATGTTGAAGGGATGCCAAGCCACGACCTTGTCAAGACTGCCATTCATTCTCTTAGCTGTATGACGCACCGTGGTGGTGTTGCCGCTGACGGTCGCACGGGCGATGGTTGTGGTCTTTTGATTGCCAAGCCTGAAGCGTTTTTTGTGTCTGTTGCCAAAGAATTGGGCTTTAAATTGTCGGATAATTTTGCGGTGGGTACGGTGTTTGTCAATCTTGATAAAGACAAAGCCGAACATAGCATGGCACTATTTAATGACTACATCACCGCCGAAGGGCTAGAAGTCGCAGGCTGGCGTGATGTCCCTGTCAATCTCGACATCGTCGGTGATATCGCGCGTGAAAGCTTGCCTGATTTTAAGCAAATCTTTGTCAATGCGCCAAGCGATATGCCTGCTGAAGTCTTTAACCGTAAGCTGTTCGTCGCTCGCAAAAAAACCGAAAACGAGCTGACGCACGATGAGCTATTTTATGTCACAGCGCTCAACTGCCAAACCGTGATTTATAAAGGGCTTGTGATGCCTGCTGATTTGCCAAACTTCTTCTTGGATCTACAAGATGAACGCTTGGCGTCACACATCGTCGTATTCCATCAGCGTTTTTCGACCAATACTCTACCAAAATGGCCACTGGCGCAGCCGTTTCGCTACTTGGCGCATAATGGTGAGCTCAACACCATCACCGGTAACCGCAACTGGTCGGTGGCTCGCACACCAAAGCTTAAGACCGACAAACTGCCAAGCCTACAACAGCTTGCCCCACTGGTGAACACCACAGGCTCGGACTCATCCAGCCTAGATAATATGCTCGAAGTGCTGATGAACGGTGGTATGAGTCTATTTCACGCCATGAGTATCCTAGTACCGCCTGCTTGGCAAAATGTCGATAACATGGACATGGATTTGCGCGCGTTTTATGAATTTTATTCACAGCACATGGAAGCGTGGGATGGCCCAGCGGGTCTAGTCATCCAAGATGGTCGCTATGCGGTGTGTATGCTGGATCGCAACGGTCTGCGTCCATCTCGCTGGGTCACCACCAAAAATGGCTATATCACGGTCGCATCCGAAGTCGGCACTTGGGATTATGCCCCCGAAGATGTCACAGGCAAAGGTCGTATCGGCCCGGGTCAGATGCTTGTCATCGACACCCACAGCGGTCAGATCATGGACACCAAGACCATCGCCACGATTCTCAAAAAAGCGCACCCTTATCGCAAATGGCTGCGTGAGAACGCCATGCGTATCCGTGATGTCGAAGCCATCGAAAAAGCCCAAAGCAGTGAAGCCAAAGACGCTGATTCACTAGCAAGCTTACAAAAAATGTTCCACATCACCAGCGAAGAGCGTACCGAAATCATCCGCCCTGCTGCCGAAAACGCCCAAGAAGCCGTCGGCTCAATGGGGGATGATACCCCGATGGCGGTGCTATCTCGTCAGATTCGCCATGTGGCAGACTTTTTCCGTCAGCAGTTCGCTCAGGTGACCAACCCACCTATCGACCCACTGCGTGAATCGATCGTGATGAGCTTGCAGACTTGTCTTGGTGCTGAAACCAATGTCTTTAATCCATCATCCAAAGATGCACACCGCATTATCCTATCATCGCCAATCCTATCGGCTAGCAAGATGGCACAGCTTGAAGCCATCCAAGATCCTGCGTTTTTGAGCTATCGCATTGATCTGAACTATGATGAAAATCTGGATTTAAAAACTGCCATCGAAAATATCTGCAGCGATGTCAAAACTGCCATCGAAAAAGGCTTTACGCTCATTATCCTATCAGATAAAGCCATCAAAAAAGGCAAAGTTCCTGCCAATGCGGTGCTGGTCACAGGTGCAGTGCATCATTATCTGATCAAAGAAGGTCTGCGTGCTGATGCCAACCTTGTCATCGAAACTGGTCTTGTGCGTGATCCACACCACGCAGCGGTGCTGATTGGCTTTGGTGCGACCTGTATTTATCCATACCTAGCTTATGATGTGATTGATCATTTGGTCACATCAGGCGAAATCCTAATCGATGCCTTAACCGCTCGAGCCAATTTCCGCAAGAGCCTTGATAAGGGTCTATTAAAAATCCTATCAAAAATGGGTATCTCGACCATCGTGTCATATCGTGGTGCTCAGCTGTTTGAAGCGGTGGGTCTGTCCGAAGAAATCGTGGATCTGTGCTTTGTGGGCGTGGCTAGCCGTATCAAGGGCGCAACTTTTGATGACCTTGCCAAAGACCAAGCCATCCTTGCCAAAAATGCCTTTAACCGTCGCACACCGATTGATAAAGGTGGCTTGATTAAGTTTGTCTTTGACAAAGAATATCACGCATTCAACCCTGATGTGGTGCGTGCGCTACACGCTGCGGTACGCTCAGGTAATTATAGCGAATACCAAAAATACGCCGACATCGTCAATAACCGCCCTGTCGCTACCATCCGTGACCTACTTGCGCTCAAAACTGATGGCGAGATTAGCCTAGATGAAGTCGAAGGCATTGAGCATATCTTGCCACGCTTTGACTCAGCAGGGATGTCGCTTGGTGCACTATCACCTGAAGCACACGAATCGATTGCGATGGCGATGAACACCATCGGCGGTCGCTCAAACTCAGGCGAAGGCGGTGAAGATCCTGCCCGCTATGGCACGCTCAAGAATTCAAAAATCAAACAAATCGCATCGGGTCGCTTCGGGGTCACGCCTGCTTATCTACGCAGCGCTGAAGTCCTACAAATCAAAATCGCCCAAGGTGCAAAACCGGGTGAAGGTGGTCAGCTACCGGGCGGTAAGGTCAATGGGCTGATTGCTCGCCTGCGCTACTCAGTGCCGGGTGTGACATTGATTTCGCCACCACCGCACCATGACATCTACTCGATCGAAGACTTGGCGCAACTGATTTTTGACTTAAAACAAGTCAATCCAAACGCCCTAGTCTCAGTCAAGCTCGTCTCTCGCCCTGGCGTGGGTACGATTGCTACAGGCGTTGCCAAAGCTTATGCCGATCTCATCACCATCTCAGGCTATGATGGCGGTACAGCAGCATCACCACTATCATCGATCCACTACGCAGGCTCACCGTGGGAGCTAGGGCTTGCCGAAGCGCATCAGTCACTGCGTGTCAATGGTCTGCGTGATAAGGTGCGTATCCAAACAGACGGCGGTCTAAAAACTGGTCTGGATGTGGTCAAAGCTGCCATCCTAGGCGCAGAAAGCTTTGGCTTTGGTACAGCGCCGATGCTCGCTGTCGGCTGTAAATATCTACGCATTTGCCACTTGAACAACTGCCCAACGGGTGTCGCCACTCAGCGTATTGATCTGCGTGAAGAGCACTATATCGGCGAAGTGGATATGCTGATTAATTTCTTTAAATTTGTGGCGATGGAAACTCGTCATTGGATGGCAAAACTGGGCGTGCGTACGCTTGAAGAGCTCGTTGGTCGCACCGATTTGCTTGCCATCTTGGATGGTGAAACCAGCAAACAAAATCATCTGGATCTCACCCCGCTACTGTACAGCCACCCACGAGCCGAAGGTGCGCCGCACACTTGCCAAGTGGCGAATAATGAGCCATTTGACAAAGGCGTGCTTGCCGAGCGTATGGTCAGCGATATGAATATCAATATCAAAAAAGGCTACGGCGGTGAATACAGCTATCGCATCAGCAACTGCGACCGCTCTATCGGTGCACGCATCTCAGGTGAGATTGCTGCCACTTGGGGAAATACAGGCATGAGCGATAAGCCAATCAAGCTACACCTGACAGGTACAGCAGGTCAGTCGCTTGGCGTATGGAATGCAGGCGGTCTGCACATTGAGCTTGAAGGCGACGCTAACGACTATGTGGGCAAAGGCATGGCAGGTGGCGAAATCGTCATCTACCCACCACGCACTGCACACATCAAGACCAGCGAGTCTGCTATCATCGGTAACACCTGTCTATACGGTGCAACAGGCGGTGCACTGTATGCAGCGGGTACTGCAGGCGAGCGTTTTGCGGTGCGTAACTCAGGCAGCCATGCTGTCGTCGAAGGCACAGGCGATCACTGCTGTGAATACATGACTGGCGGTGTCGTGACTGTACTTGGCCCAACCGGTCTGAACTTCGGTGCTGGTATGACAGGTGGCTTTGCTTATGTGCTTGATACTCAAGGTGATTTCTTTGACCGCTGTAACCATGAGCTCATCGATTTGCACCGCATTTCAAGCGAACAAACCGAAGAGCATCGCATCTATCTGCGTAAAATCATCGAAACGCACGTCGAAAAAACGGGCAGTGTCTGGGGTCAGACCATCCTAAGCGACTTTGAACATTATGTTCGTAAGTTCTATTTGGTAAAACCAAAAGCGGCAAATATCGCCACTTTGGTCAAATCTACGATGGCAGACCCACAATAACCCACTTTTTCAGATATTCGGCGCAGGCAGACATCCCCACCTGCGCCCCATAGGAGAATAATGATGACAGCTCGTTTACATAATGATTTTCAGTTTCTAGATACACCACGCACCGATCCAAGCAAAAAATCGATCGAAACTCGCAAAACGCAGTTTATCGAAATCTACAAGCCATTTGACCAAAAATCCGCCACCGAACAGGCACATCGCTGCCTAGAATGTGGCAACCCATACTGCGAATGGAAATGCCCTGTGCATAACTACATTCCAAACTGGCTCAAGCTCGCCACCGAAGGACTCATCGAACAAGCCGCCGAGCTTAGCCACATGACCAACACCCTGCCTGAAGTCTGTGGCCGTGTCTGCCCCCAAGACCGCCTGTGCGAAGGTGCGTGTACATTGAATGACGGCTATGGCGCAGTGACCATCGGCAATATCGAAAAATACATCAACGACACCGCCTTTGAGCGTGGCTGGCGTCCTGATATGAGCAATGTCGTCTGGACAGATAAGCGTGTGGCAGTCATCGGCGCAGGCCCAGCAGGTCTTGGCTGTGCGGACATCCTAGTGCGTCATGGCGTTCGCCCTGTGGTCTTTGATAAGCGTCCAGAGATTGGCGGTCTGCTCACTTTTGGTATTCCTGAATTTAAGATGGAAAAAGAAGTCATGGTACGTCGCCGTGAAATCTTCACCGATATGGGCATCGAGTTTCGCCTAAATACCGAAATCGGCAAAGACATCACCATCGATGAGCTACTAGCGCAGTATGATGCGGTGTTTATGGGTATGGGGACTTATACCTATATGCGTGGTGGCTTTGCTGGTGAAGACCTAGACGGCGTGTATGATGCGCTGGATTTCTTGATTGGCAATGTCAATCACTGTCACGGCTGGCAAAGTGATGCCGAGCCATTTGTCGATATGAAAGGCAAACACGTCGTCGTGCTCGGTGGTGGTGATACAGCAATGGACTGTAACCGCACCAGCATCCGCCAACAAGCCGCATCCGTCACCTGCGCCTATCGCCGTGACGAAGACAGTATGCCGGGCTCAAAGCGTGAAGTGACCAATGCTCGTGAAGAAGGCGTGAATTTCTTGTTCAACCGTCAGCCTGTTGAGATTGTCGGTACAGATGGCAAAGTCACAGGCGTCAAAGTCGTCACCACAACGCTTGGCGAGCCTGATGCCAATGGTCGCCGTAGTGCGGTGATTGTCGAAGGCTCTGAAGAAATTCTGCCTGCTGATGCGGTGGTGCTTGCCTTTGGTTTTCGCCCAAGCCCTGCCGAGTGGTTCACCACCCAAGGCATCGAGATGCACAAAGATGGCCGTGTCATCGCCCCCGAAAAACAAACCTACAAATTCCAAACCACCAACCCAAAAATCTTCGCCGGTGGTGATATGGTGCGTGGCTCAGATCTCGTCGTGACTGCGATTTGGGAAGGTCGTGAAGCCGCCAAAGGCATCTTGGATTATCTGGAAGTCTAAGAAATCAGGCATAAACCAAAATAAGCATATCGATAAATATCGGTATGCTTATTTGTTTACACATTCAAAATGGATAAATCAAATCATCGAATTAATTCAAACACCCACCCCATGACAAGACCAATCATCATCAACCACCACAGATACTTTGCCCATCGGTTCATCTTGGTGAGCATAGCACCACCCCACTGATGCGCATATCGACCAAGCACGGCATCCACCACCCTACCTGCCAACCATACCACAAGCCCCACTGCCAAAAACTTCCCCCAAGTCATCCACGCGCCCTGTCGGTCAAATCCATAGTGCTGTGCAATCATCTGATTTCCAAAGATAAACAAGAGCAAACAGATACCGTTAGGCAAGGCATAAATCCATCGATATTGGTTAAAAAATTGCTTTCGACGCTCTTTAGTGAGTTTCATTACTTTCTCCCTGAATATTTTTCTTGATATTTTATATCAGATAATAATGATTATCAATATCTTTGCGAATTGGGAATGCTTTTAAATCTAAGTCATGCGGTGCGTAGGATACACACCGTGTTCCGTTGATTGAATGGTTTTTGATGGCGTATGATATACACCCCACACTTGCTTAACACATCACAAGATTTTTGCAAGAATAATGAGAAAGCTTGTAAATGAGAAGTAGTAAAGTGTTTCTTTTATTAATTTGTATTTTTTTATTTGTTTTTATTGTATATAACATATTATCAAATCATATAATTGGAACTTTTTATTAAATAGTGCGTAGGCTACACACCATTGATTTAATTATCTTTTTTGAAAGGGCACGGTATGCACCTACTGGACTAATCATATCAGCCAACAAACACCCACCCCATGACAAGACCAATCAACATCAGCCACCACAGATACTTTGCCCATCGGTTCATCTTGGTGAGCGTAACATCACCCCATTGATGCGCATATCGACCAAGCACGGCATCCACTATAAGATTCAACAGGAATGCCACTAGAGCTACCACCAAAAACTGCCCCCACGTCATCCATGCACCCTGTGGGTCAAACTCATGGTACTGTCTTATCTGCCAAAGCCCATAGAAATACAGCATAATACAAAGACCGTTAGGTAATGCATACAGCCATTGATATTGGGTGCGAAATTGTTTGCGGGTTTCCTTAGTGAGTTTCATAGACTTTTCCCTGAAAATTATTATGGATATTTTATATCAAACAATAATGATTATCAATTAATAATATTCTATCTCGGGAATGTTTGAAAATTAAATTCACACAACCATCAAATCTATCAACCATCACGTCATCGCAAGCTTGACCGCAAAGCCCAAGAAAATCAGCCCTGCACCAGTTTGCCTCACTCGATTGAGCCAAACAAATTGACCCAGCTTTTGACCAATCAGACCTGAGCATTTGGTGAGTATCAGCAAAAACATCAAGCTACAACTTTGGAAAATCAGCACAAGCACAAGTAGGCTCATCATCGGATTTGCCGTATCGCTCGCCACAAATGCCGATGCCACAATCAGCGTGCCATTACCAAGAAAAGTCCCCATGATGGCAAATTTCGCCTTAGTAAATCCATGTGCCAATGCCGTGCCAAAACAAAACATCGAATTTGGGCCCGGCAGCGCAATCAACACAAGCACCGTCAATACATAAGCCGTCAAATCAGTGATACCAAACATCTGTCACTCCACACTGTGATAAAAAAAGATGCGGGTAGTGTACAAGCTTTATTTTTATAGGTAAAATATATTTAAAAGCTATCATCCATAGGCTAAAACTATGCTTAACTTTCGTCTGATTCGTCATCTGTATCTATTCACCGTCGTCGCCCAAGAAGGCAGTATCGGGCGTGCCGCCGAGCGACTGGGTATGTCGCAGCCCCCGTTGACCGAGCATATCAAGACGCTCGAAGCCAATCTGGGCACGGTGCTATTTCACCGCTCAAAAAATGGCGTACAGCTGACCAGTACAGGGCAACGCATCCTGCCTAAGGCACAGCTGTTCGTCCAGCAGATGATGACGCTACAACAAGAAATTGATGATGTGCTAAAAGGTGTCAATCACACCATCAGTGTGGGTGCGATTACGCAGTCGATGACGCAGATGTTGCCACGGCTCATCGATGAGTTTGGCAAGCAACATCCTGATACCAAAATCATCGTCCAAGAGATTAATAGCGCAGGTGCGACCGCCCTACTTGCCGATGGCAAAATCGATGTGGCGCTGGTGCGTGCACCGCTTGATAGCCATCAAGCATCGGGCATTCGTAGCATTCCCATCAAAAATGACACGCTGTGCGCCGTACTGCCAAAAGCCCATCCACTTGCCAAAGCAGAGACTTTAAAGCTATCGGCGCTTGCGCACGAAAGCTTTGTGATGCATAAACGGCTCGTCAGCCCCAAGTCCTTTGATGAAGTCATCAGTGCATGTAAGTCGGTCGGCTTTGAGCCGAAAATCTATGCCGAGACCACCTCTGCTGTCGCCCAAATCGCTATGGTCGCCTGTAGTGAGCTTGTGGCGCTCGTGCCTGAAAGCTTAGCGAATTTTGCCGGTGATAGCGGCTTTATCCCGCTGACCGATGATGATGGCAAGCCGATTATCATCACCGCTATTGTCCTGCTGTCACGGCAGGATGATGATGCGGTGCAGGCGTTTTGTCAGTTGGTGCTTGATAGTACG
>NZ_CAMCBS010000004.1 GCF_945873075.1 uncultured Moraxella sp.
CCTTGATTAAACCTTAACCGTTAATCTTAGTGTCTAAGAATTGGGGGTCGGTTCAATACGATTAAGCGGATTTTTTATTTGTTTTTTTGTTTACATCGCTTGTTTGATGGCGCTGACGAGTGCATCGACATCCTGCTGTGTGGTATCAAAGCTACACATCAGGCGTGCCATACCATCCCCACCCCAATCATAAAACGCAAACGACTGACGCACTGTGTCCGCCACGCCATCAGGCAGACGCACAAAGACGCTATTGGCTTCGACAGGATAACAAATCTCAACGCCAGACAGTGCGGACAACTGCTGTGATAGATACATCGCCATCGCATTAGAATGTGTGGCAAGCGTGCGGTACAACTCATCTTCGAGCAGGGTAATCAGCTGAGCTGAAATATAGCGCATCTTAGAAGCGGTCTGCATGGACATCTTACGCAGATAACGCAGCTCATCGCCTGTATTGCCCGTCACATCAATCAAACATTCACCGAACATCATACCGTTTTTTGTACCGCCAAGCGACACCATATCCACGCCCGTCTTGGTAATCATGGTATGAAAATCAGTCTGCAAATGGCATACTGCATTGGACAGTCGTGCACCATCGACGAATAGCTTCATGCCATAGCGATGCGTTGCATCCGCCAAATTCGAAAGCTCATCAAGCGTATAGCAAGTACCACATTCGGTCGCTTGGCTGATATACACCACCGCAGGCTGAGAGCGATGCTCATTGCCAAAGCCATAAGCTTCTTTGGCAATCAGCTCTGGGGTTAATTTGCCATCAGGTGACTCAACCAGCATCAGCTTACAACCACCGACCACCTGTGGCGCATTACTCTCATCGGTGTGAATATGTGCCGTGCTTGGGCAGATGATAGCTCCCCAGCGTGGCAATAGGCACTGTAGCCCCAAGACATTCGCCCCTGTGCCATTGAACACAGGATAGCCACGAGCCTGCTCACCAAAGTGCCGTTTGATTAGACGTTGTAATTCGTGGGTAAAATAATCATCCCCATAAGCTGCCACGTGTCCTTGATTGGCAGTGTGCAAGGCTTGCATAAATGCAGGATGCACCCCTGAATAGTTATCCGACGCAAAGTGCTTGCGAGTATTGTTAAATTGCATAAACATTCCTTTTTGATTTATCTTGTTCAATATACAGCAAACCCAATCAAAAAACAGCAAGCGAAATCGCCTGCTGTCCTGTATGCACTATGCTAATCAAAACTATTAGTTTTGTCAATCATAGATTTTTTTCATGATTAATTTAGCTGTCATGGTCGCTGATGACACGATACCAATTACAAGATACCATAAGCCACGAGCGCATTCGCCACTTGCGTAAAGCCTGCGACATTGGCACCGGTCATATAGTCGATTGCACCTTTGGTTGTGCCGTATTTATCAGCGGCAGCACGGGCATTGTCATGGATATTTTTCATGATGTCTTGTAGCTGAGCGTCTAGCTCTTCAAATGACTTGTACTGACGCACTGAGTTTTGGCTCATCTCAAGACCTGAGACCGCCACACCGCCTGCGTTTGACGCCTTGCCCGGCGCATAAGCCACGCCTGCATCACGCACGACATCGATGGCTTCGGCAGTCAGTGGCATATTCGCTCCTTCTGCGACATATTTGACACCGCCTGCGACCAGTTGGCGAGCTTCGTCGTCATTGACTTCGTTTTGGGTGGCGCATGGCAAAGCGATGTCAGCAGCAAACTGCCAAGGCTTAGCACCAGCTAGCCACTCACCGCCAAACTGCGCCACATAGTCAGCTAGTGGCTTGCGAGCGTCTTTTTGGGCTTTAATCCAATCAATCTTGGCTTGGTCAAAACCTTGTGGGTCGTGTAGCACGCCTTGCGAGTCTGAGAAAGTGATGACCTTACCGCCAAGCTGAACGACTTTTTCGGCAGCGTACTGCGCCACATTGCCCGCACCTGAGACAAGCACAGTCTTACCATCAAGGCTGTCGTTATTGGCTTTTAGCATATTATCTAGGAAATACACCAAGCCATAGCCTGTCGCTTCGGTACGAATCAAACTACCGCCATGACCCACGCCCTTACCGGTCAAGACACCTTCAAATTCACGGGTCAAATTCTTGTACATCGCAAACATATAGTTCACTTCACGACCGCCGACACCGATGTCACCAGCCGGTACATCCATGTCTTTGCCGATGTTTTTGTGCAACTCACGCATAAAGGCATAGCAAAAACGACGGATTTCAGCATCTGATTTGCCTTTTGGGTCAAAGTCTGAGCCACCTTTAGCGCCGCCCATCGGCAGACCTGTTAGGGCATTTTTGAAAATTTGCTCAAAGCCCAAGAATTTTAGCACGCCTTCGTTCACTGTTGGGTGAAAGCGGATACCGCCCTTGTATGGGCCGATAGCATTGCTAAACTGTACACGCCAGCCACGATTGACCTGCACTTCACCTTTGTCATTTTCCCAGTTCACACGAAAGCTGATGATACGGTCAGGCTCGCATAGGCGTTCAAAGACTTTCAAGGCGTCGTACTGCGGATTGTCGGCATAGACTTGCTCGACGGTCATCGCCACTTCTTGGACAGCTTGGATGAATTCTGGTTGGTGGGCGTAATTTTTTTTGACCGTTTCGACGGCTGACTGGATAGACATAGTGTTTTCCTTTTTATAAGACCAAATACAAGGTCAATGAATGTATTAAGCGTCAATCAATCCGAATATATCATTAATATTTTATTAGTAAATCATAAAAACAAATATACTCATCGCAAAAGACAATATAACAGACCTAAAGCCTACCTGACAAGTGATTTTTGGCGAATTTGTATAAATATTTGCTTGCTTAGTCATAACCAAAAAAATACCCAATGCTAGACATTGGGTATATCGCTAAGGTGTCGCGGTGCTTGGCTGTGCATCAGTGCTTGATGCTGGTTCTGTACCTTGCTCTACGCCCTGCTCTGTGCCTTGCTCTGCACTTTGGGGTACAAGTACGGCATCAAGATTGACCACAGGATTTGAGCCATGTTCAAACAAAGCTTTTTCAAGCTCAGGCAAGGCAAGCTGCATCATCTCGCCGATATATCGCTGTGGTTCAGATGGCTCAAAGCCCATCAAAGTCTCACGCTCACCCACTCGGCGCACTGCCTGTAAAAACGCCCCATCAAGACTGCTCTGCTCACGCATCCCTTCAGCAAAAAACGCACGACCAAAATAAGTCAAATCCGCATCATTGGTACAGCCAAAGCTTGCTCTATCAGCACGGGCAGCGGTGATGATGAGCGTGTTTTCATCTTTTAAAGGCTCAATAAAAGTCCCCGAATAGCACGCCGATACCACAATCACCCGCCAGCGGATGCCTGCTTTATCTAGCGCGGATTTGAGCCACACTGGGTCAATCGGTGATAAATCCAGCGGCTCATTGGTCACAGCAAGCTCGCCTAATGGCAAATCATTCTCATCGACCACGCCGTGCGAGCTTAACGCCATAAACAGCACATCTTCATCGACATTCATTTTTTTGGCAAATTCATCCAAGCTCTGCTCAATGCCTGTACGAGAGGCAATCGGATAATCAAACCAAGTTTTTGGGTTATTGATAAGCACCATTGAACGCCCTGCCGTGCCAAATTTGACATCAAACAGCTGCTTGGCTTGCAGGATTTCGCTCATGAATACATCTTGCTCGGCATAGCTTGCCACACCCATAAAATACCATTCGCTCACGCCTGCTTGCCCTTTGCTGATATTATCGAGCGCCTTTTGCATCACAGGTGGCTGCGCATAAAATAGCGACTCGGCAAGCTTATTTTCTTGGCTGTATTCCTTAAAAATCGGCTGGTCAACGACGTTTTTTTGCCATACAAGCAGTAGCGCAATCGTCGCAACGAGCATCAGCACCCGCTCCCACCACGGCCAATGCAACCGCTTGGCGAAAATCCATAGCAGTGCAGTGGTCTGCCACACAAACAGCATGGCAAACAAGGTCGGCATGATATGATGCAACCAATACGGTAGCAGGCTTTCATTTTCAAGAAACTGAATGGCACTTTGTAGTAAGATTAACAAAGTATCCGCCGTCAACCACAAAATCGCAGGCACGAATAACAAAGAATAATTCAGCGAACGCTTGGCAAGAATAATCCCCGCCACCACAATAATCGCCGGCCACACCAAGTAGCTAATCAGACCTTGTTCATTAAAATAACCGAAGGTCGGCGCTGCCAAATAAGCAAAAAGAATGTTGGCTGACAATGCCAGCACCAAAAAGCACACGAACTGCGCAAAGGTTGGCTTGACCCGCCCAAATGCTTTGGTACTACCCAAGAGCATCCACAAGGCGGCTGCCAAATTTGAGAAAAAATTTGAGAAAAAACCCATCAAGCTCTCGAATTTTTGGTATAAAAATGTGTGGCTATTGTAGCATATTGTAATTATGACGGTGGCAAATTTTTTGTATCTGTTATCTTTATTACATACAACATTCAAAAAACCGCCCTATCCATGATAGAGCGGTTTTGATTGTGTACAAACAGATTTTTAGACCGATAAGCTTATTTCATCAACAGCTTATTGATACGCTTTAGATACCCTGCTGGGTCATCAAGCTGACCGCCATCAGCAAGCAAAGCTTGGTCAAAGATGACTTGCGCCAAATCATCAAACTCAGCACTACTCTCAAGCTTGGTGATGAGCGGATGCGTCGGGTTAATCTCAAGCGTCGGCTTGACATCAGGCACAGACTGCCCCATCGCTTTTAGCATCTGCACCATCTGCGGTGACAGCTCGCCATCACCCACCACAAGACAGGCAGGGCTATCCACCAGACGGCTAGAGACACGCACATCTTTGGCACGCTCGCCCAGAGCGGTTTTGAGCTTATCCACCACAGGTTTTAGGTTTTCTTCGGCTTGTTTGACTTCTTCTTTTTCGGCTTCGTCGGTCAGCTCGCCCAAATCCACCGCACCTTTGGCGATATTTTGAAGTGGTGTGCCATCAAACTCATGCAAGAAATTCATCGCCCACTCATCCACACGCGCGGTCATCAGGATGACTTCGATGCCTTTTTTGTTAAACAGCTCAAGCTGTGGGCTGTTTTTGGCGGCCGCCAAATTATCCGCCGTCAGATAATAAATCGCCTTTTGACCGTCTTTCATGCGAGCCTTATAGTCGGCAAAGCCTGTCTCGATGGCGTCATTTTGGCTGGTGGCATAGCGTAGCAGCTTGGCGATACGCTCTTGGTTAGATTGGTCTTCGCCCAAGCCTTCTTTTAGGACATCACCAAATTCTTGATAAAATTCCTTAAATTTGGCTTGTTTATCCGCATCTTCACTGTTAGCAAGGCTTGCCAACAAAGTCAGCACACGGCGAGCATTACCATCACGGATTGCCTTGACATCACGAGATTCTTGCAGAATTTCACGGCTGACATTGAGTGGTAAATCAGCGGTATCAATCACGCCCTTGACAAAACGCAGATACATCGGCAACAGTTGCTCGGCATCTTCCATGATGAACACACGCTTGACATACAGCTTAAGCCCACGCTGTTGTTCACGAGCATATAGGTCAAACGGTGCTTTTTTTGGAATATACAGCAGCTGAGTATACTGAACACGGCCTTCGACACGATTATGCGTGTGTGCTAATGGGTCTGTGTAGTCATAGCTTAGGTTTTTATAAAACTCGTTATACTCATCATCACTGATGTCGCTTGGACTGCGAGTCCATAGCGCATTGGCTTGGTTGATGGTCTCGTACTCATCGGTGGTGATGTATTCGCCTTTGCCTGCGACCACTTCGCCATTGTCATCAAGCTCATCTTGCCATTCTTGTTTACGCATCTGAATCGGCAGGCTGATGTGATCTGAGTATTTATTCACCAGTGATTTGATGGCATGACGATCCAGATAATTGGTGGTCTCATCACCGCTACCTGCGTACTCATCTTTTAGGTGCAAGGTAATGCTTGTGCCACGACTGTCTTTGGTGATGGTCTCGGTGGTGAATGAACCTGTGCCATCAGACACCCAGCGTACGCCTTGATCAGCCGCTTCGCCTGCTTTTCGGCTCTCGACAGTGATTTTGTCGGCGACAATAAAGCCTGAATAAAAGCCCACGCCAAACTGACCGATCAGATTGCCGTCTTTTTTGTCGCTGTCGGATAATTTATCCAAAAATGCCTTTGTGCCTGATTTGGCAATCGTACCCAGATGCTCGATGGCATCAGCTTCATTCATACCGATGCCGTTATCGCTGATGGTGATGGTTTTGGCGTCTTTGTCGATATCAATTTTAATCGCCAATTCGCCATCGTTTTCGTATAAGCTATCATCTGCCGTCGCCAAAAAACGCAGTTTGTCGCAGGCATCAGAGGCATTTGACACCAGCTCACGCACAAAGATGTCAGCGTTTGAGTACAGTGAATGCGTCACCAAATGCAAAAGCTGTGCGACTTCGGCTTCAAAATGATGGTTGGTTGTGGTCATAAAATTCTCCTTATTGTTTGCAATTGTTTTGATGGCTATCATAATCGGGTCGTGGCAAATTTTTTTCAAGCAATTTATGAGCATTATCAGTATAAAAACCATCAACCATCAGCGTTGTAATTTATAGTGATTTTCAATAACTACACTTATTTACCAACTATTACTAGCTATTTTTTGTCAAACTGGTAAAATGGTCAGTTAGTTTAAAACAATTAAGCATGATTTTTATGGCTGAAAAAACTTTTACTGCGACGCTTTGGTCTGTATTGCTAAAAATCTTGGTGGCAATCATTGCCCTAGTCTTGATTTTGGTATTGGCGTTTCCGATTGGCTTTTATGGGATGGCGATGTATCTTGAGCCAACCTTGCCTGATGTCAAAAACATCAACCAAACCGAACTTCAGATGCCACTACAGGTCTATACATCGGATAATAAGCTGATTGGGCAATATGGCAATACTTTATCATTGCCAGTGACTTTTGAAGAAATTCCACAGCATATGATTCATGCGTTTTTGGCTGCCGAAGACGATACTTTTTTTGAGCATAGCGGTATCAGTGTCAAAGGTATGGGTCGTGCGCTCACCGAAGTGGCATCAAATTCCGACTCGCAAACGGGCGGTTCGACCATTACCATGCAGGTGGCAAAAAACTATTTTCTAAGCCCTGAGCGTACCATCGACCGTAAGCTGACTGAGCTGTTTATCGCTCGTAAGATTGAAAACGAGCTGACCAAAAATGAGATTTTGACTTTATATGTCAATAAAATCTATTTGGGCGAAGGCACTTATGGTATCCAAGCGGCGGCTCGTCGTTATTTTAGTAAGCCACTTGATAAGCTGACCATCGCTGAGATGGCGATGATTGCTGGTCTGCCAAAAGCGCCATCGGCTTATAATCCTGTGGTCAATCCAGAGCGTGCGATGGAGCGTCGCAACTGGATTATCGGTCGTATGTACGAAGAAGGCTTTATTAGCGCAGCCGAGCGAGATGCCGCCATTGCAGAACCGATGGGGCTAAACCTATATAAAGAACAGCTTGATCTAAATATGCCGTATGTCGCCGAGATGGCTCGTAGCTCATTGGTCGAAAAATACGGCGAAAAAGTGATGGATTCTGGCTGGCGTGTACAGCTGACCATTGACAGTCAAGACCAATTAGCCGCTGATTCTGCACTCGTTGGCGGTCTGCGTAGCTATGACCGTCGTCATGGCTGGCGTGGTGTCGAAGCTGAAGAAGGCGAGCTTGAAGGTCGTCGCAATTTTGACAACATTTATCCTGCCAAAGTCACCAAGGTGAATAACAACAGCTTTGAAGCTGAGCTACAATCTGGTGATAAAGTCACTATTCACTGGTCAGGCATGAACTGGGCAAGACGCTATTATAGCGCCAACCGTGTCGGTGGCGGCTATAGCAATGCCCACCAAATGGTCAAAGTCGGCAACATCGTGCGTATCTCACCACTGAACGAAGCCAAAACCGCTTGGAAAATGGAATCCATTCCAAAAGTACAAGGCGCACTGGTATCGCTTGACCCTGAAAATGGCGCATTGCGTGCGGTTGTCGGTGGTTTCCACTACAATCACAGCAAATTCAACCGTGCAACTCAAGGCTATCGTCAACCTGGTTCGACCATTAAGCCATTTGTATTTGCCGCTGCACTTGAAACTGGCAAATATACACCAGACAGTCTAATCTCAGATGCGGCAATCCGTATCGGTAGCTGGCGACCAAAGAATGCCGACGGTCGATTTACCGGCATGATGACTCTACGCCGTGCGTTGGCACTGTCTCGTAACACCCCTGTCATTCGCCTGATGCGTTCAGCAGGTATCGATGAGACACGACAGCTAATGAACCAAATGGGCGGTCTTGAGATGGATCGTATGCCATCAACGCTGGCTCTAGCACTGGGTGCTGCCGATATCACGCCACTACAGATGGCAACAGGCTATGCCACCATTGCCAACGGCGGTCATCGTATTCAGCCATATTTCATCGAGCGTATTTATAACTTTAATAATGATTTGGTCTATCAAGCCAATCCGGTACAAGCGTGTGCATTGTGCTTTAACAAGAATCTTGAAAAAACCAACGCCACGCTTCTAGAGACTTTTGAAGCACAACAAAAAACTGCTAACGCAAGCAAGTCATCAGCCGCCAATACAGCAAAAGATGGCAAAGCAGCAGATGATAAAGCAAGCGAGGCGGTAGCCCAAACCAAAACTCATGACGGCACGCCTGCTGGCGACCGCCTACACCCAAAAACTGCACCACAGCTCATGATGGCACAACAAGCCCCACGTGTACTATCACACGAGACAGCTTATAATGTCGCCAATATGATGCGTGAAGTCATCAGCTATGGTACAGGTAAAAAAGCCCGTGCTATGGGTCGTGGCGATGTCGGTGGCAAAACTGGTACAACCAACCTTGCAAAAGACGCTTGGTTTGCAGGCTTCCAGCCAACCAATGTTGCGGTGGTTTGGGTAGGCTTTGACCAGCCATCTACACTCGGCGCGAAAGAGTATGGTGGTGCTGCTGCCCTACCAATTTGGGTAAGCTATATGCGTAAAGCGCTTAGCGGTACACCATCACAATGGGTCAGCAAAGAAGACCGCTCAAAAGCAGCCATCGAAACCCAAGAAGTGGTTGAAATCACTGACAGCGGTCAAACCACCAAAACAACAGGTGGCGACAAAACTGCTGATAAGGCAACCGGTAACAAAACCACCAACGCCGAAAAACCAAAAAACTAAGCCATTTACAAAAATGGCGTACCAAAAAAACATGGCTTGGGCAACTCACCTAAGCCATGTTTTTTGCTATTGATATCTTTCATCAATGGCTGATTGATATTATTCAGCCATCTTTGCCATTACCTGTCCATAGCCCACCCGATAATCAGGCACAGACAACCAGTTATCAGGCAGATTATGGCGGATACGCTTGCCGGCCATAGCGCCATCAATGGGCTTTGGCGGTAGATAGCCAAGCGTATCAGCGATAAAGCTAAGCACATCAAAGCTTGTCGCAGGTAAAGTATCAGTCGCAAGATAAATAGGCTTTGGCGTACTTGTCATCAGGATACGCTCAAGAATAGCTATCAAATCACTATCCATGATACGGTTGGTATAGTGATGGCTTGGCACGCCTGTGTGGTGCGCAGATTTTGCCTGTTCAATCAGCCGTGTACTACCCAGATGATAAATGCCACTCGGTCGTACGATGACTGTTTTATCACCAAAGACCGATTGCAATACTTGTTCTGCTTGTAGTAGTACTTTTGCCGTTGGGCTAGTCGGCACGGCAGGCGTGCACTCATCAATCCACTCGCCTGTATTCTCACCATAGACTGCCGTCGATGAGACGAACAGCACCTGCTCAAGCTGTACCTGCGATGCGATATCACGATACAGCTGTGCCACGCTTTGGCAGACAGACAGATAGCTGTCTTTATACTCATCAGCAGTGGCGACTTTGCCCTGCTTATGTGGTGTGATGATGATGGCGATGTGTGTCACACCACGGATGTCATCAGCGGTGAGCGTTTGGGCGGGTTTGTGTAGTAATGTCACAGGTGCTTGATAAGTCTTGGCACTCGTTGCTACTGCCATCACCTGTCCGTGTGCCGTCAGTTGCTCCGCCAACGGCTTACCAATTGAACCTTGACCAATGATTAAAAATCTCTTCATAAAACCACCAAGATTATCTTAAAAATACTTGGACAGATATAGCATAGCTTGGGTATTGGTTTTATCGTACAGGCGTTCAGTTTTTGATACCAGTCGCACGGCATAGTCACGGCTGATGTCTGCCTGCGCACCAACACTGACCGACGGCTGAAAATAGCCCGAGCGTACGCCATCAGCGCTATCAGCATGATAATAATAAGGCACAGATAGCTCCACCAAGCCACGCATTCTCTCGGTGGCATAATGCACACAGCCCGCCACCGCACCGACGCCCACACGATAGCCTTGATTCACCTGTCCAATCTGCACACCGCCATCGGCAAGCACATAGCAAGTCGTGTCAGCAATCTCACCGGTGTGCGCACGAGCCCGCCCAAGATTCCACGCCTTGCCTTTTTGTAGTCCGACATCCAGCACCAGATGGTCGTCATTATCATGCGTTGATGCATCGATGACTTGGCTGAATTTGAGTCGTTGCCCCCATGCTTTGCCTACGCCTATTGGGTCGGTGGCGTTATTTTTGGCGGTATTAGCAGGATTGAGACTGCGAGTCGAAAATATGGCCAAGTCCTTGATTTTTACTTTCTCATCATCAACGATGGCATCGAGCGACATCAGTTGCAAATCAAGTAGCGGTCGCACACCATTTGGATTATCAAGTAAATCTTGATAAGCGCTATTTAATGACAGCCCATAGACCGCCTTATCGGTATATCGCTCATCCATGCCCACGCCCAGTCCAATGCGATGCACCGGTGCGGCATTGGCAGGATTATTACGACTTGGCAACAGTGTATCTGTCGCATCGACTGCACCTGCCGACTGATGAGACGCATTAAGCCGAGCTTGGCGTAAGGTCGATGCCGATGGGATAAACTGTGTCTGCGCCACCACGCCCTGCTCCACCAAAATCGATGCAATGCGTGACGGAATCACGATTTTACCCACTTTATCCTTGAGATGACCATCAGGACGCACAACATCAATCAAACGCACAATCTCGGTGGCACAATTATCATGGGTAAAAAAATACGGGCGTGCCATGTCTTTGACTTCCCAAATGTGTCGTACGATTTGCGCCACTTCTGCTTCGGATAAGTTTAGGGTATATTGCCACAAATCCCGCTCATCTTTGACAAGATAGTCATTTTGCTTGTCTTGATAAGGTAAAATTTCCATCACGCCTGCATATTTACCCGAGATGGATTTTAAGGTGGACTTCACAGTGCCATCTTTGGCATCGCTTGCCACCGTATAATTCACCGCCATTGCCCGCTTGTCATCATCACTGCCATTATCTGCCTTGAGTAGCACATGAGCAAAGGCAGATGCCAATGCATTGGGATGCTCTTCGGCAAAAATCAGCGACAATCGCTTGGCATCTAATGACTTGGCAAATGCCTGAAACTCACTGCACGCCGTCAAATCAATGGTATGGGGCACGCCCATCTGCCCAAGCTGATTTGCCAAAAAATGCGCCCGAGCAGGAAACTGACACAGCACCGCTTGATTTTGGCGAGCGAGCGCATCCAAAGTCGCCACAAGCTCGGCTTTGGCATCGTTATGACCAGTTGTCGCCACAAAGAACTTGGGATTATCCAATCGGCTCTCATCCTTGCCCGTCGGATAATCTTTGAACAATAGCAGTCGTCGCCATGCCACCGACGATGCGATGGCCTGTATTTGAGCATCATTTAGTCCATAAGGATATGCGTTAAGTGATTGATTTGACAGGGATTTAATCGTATCAGATAGCTGCGTGCCATCAGTGATGCCATGCGCTGTACTTGATGCCAGCGACGGCAAACACGCCAATGATACCGTGAGCACGCCAAGTTTGTGGGCGATGTGTGACATAAGCCGACCTTGTGTTGATGCAAAGAGTGATGTCTTATAAGTATCGCCATTGTATCACAGCATTTCACCCATTTGTCTGTGCGATTTGTGCTACAATAACCAAAAACTTGCATGGATTTGTTATGACGACACAGTTTTTTATCAAAGATGGTATTTTGCACGGGGCGACTTTTTTGGCATCGCCCAATTTCAACGCCCGCCCAACCGACAGCAGCGGTGTCATTCGTGGCATCGTCATTCACAACATCAGCTTGCCACCGTCAAACTTTGGGCAAGTCAATGCCGATGGCGTGCATCATGTCAAAGCTTTTTTTCAAAATCAGCTCAATGCCGATGACCATCCGTATTTTCAGACCATCCACACCATGCAAGTCTCAGCACATCTATTCATCGAGCGAGATGGCAGCGTGACGCAGTTTGTCAATTTTGATGACCGTGCATGGCACACTGGGGCATCTTGCTATCTTGGGCAAGACAATTGCAATGACTTTACCATCGGTATTGAGCTTGAAGGCAGTGATGATACCAATTATGAAAGTGTGCAATATCAAGTACTTAGCCAAATTATTGCCGAGATTTATAAAGCCTATCCTGCCACACGCAGACACTTGATGGGTCATAGCGATATTGCCCCAACTCGCAAAACCGACCCCGGTGAGTTTTTTGATTGGCAAAAACTGCGGGCAATGGTCGCCAATCATTTGGATTGATTGGATGAATTATATTGCCAATATCCTAGCTTTGGATGTCGAATGTTTAAAGCTTAGCCATCATCGCCTGCCGTTGCACAAATTTACAACACTTTTGCCAAAAAGCGAGTAAAATATAGCACTTTTGGCAAACAAGTAAATCCTATGGCAAAATCACGGCTTTTTCGCTCGACTATGGTCGTCAGCTCAATGACAATGCTATCTCGCATCTTAGGCTTGGTGCGTGATGTGGTATTGATGAGTGTGTTTGGTGCAGGCGGGCTGATGGACGCTTTTTTGGTGGCGTTCAAAATCCCCAATTTTTTGCGCCGACTGTTCGCCGAAGGGGCGTTTAGCCAAGCCTTTGTGCCCGTTTTGACCGAATACAAAGAAACCCGCTCATTCAATGAAGTGCAGCTACTCATCAGCCGAGTATCAGGCGTGCTGTCGTCGATATTGCTGGTGCTGACGGTGGCGGTGATTTTGCTTGCGCCACAGGTCATCACCCTTTTTGCCCCGGGCTTTGTGGGTGATACGACCAAGTTTGACACCGCAGCCGAGCTACTTCGCTTAACCTTCCCTTATTTGCTATTCATCTCGATGACGGCATTTTTTGGTAGTATTTTGCAAAGCTATGGTAAATTTGCCGCGCCTGCCTTTGCTCCTGTCCTGCTCAATCTGTGCATGATTGGTGGTGCACTACTCGTCGCTCCGATGATGGATACGCCGATTATGGCGCTTGGCTATGCCGTTGCCATCTCGGGACTATTACAATTACTCATTCAGCTACCACAGCTATGGCAACAAAAACTGCTTGTCGCCCCAAGTTTTGATTTCAAAGACGAAGGCGTCGTACGCATCCTAAAGCTGATGCTCCCTGCCATCTTTGGTGTGTCTGTCACCCAAATCAACTTACTGCTTAGCACCGTGTTTGCATCCTTGATGGTGGCAGGCTCAGTGTCGTGGATGTATGCTGCCGAACGCCTAAGCGAGCTACCGCTTGGCTTGATTGGCGTGGCGATTGGTACGGTGATTTTGCCAAGCTTATCATCCAGCCGAGCCAAAGCCGATGACGAAACCTTTCGTAAGACAATGGACTGGGCAGCACGGCTGATTATCCTAGTGGGTCTGCCGGCTAGCCTTGCGATGTTTGTGCTGTCTGATGTGCTGATGGATGCGCTGTTTGTGCGTGGGGAATTTAGCCACAATGATGCCCTGATGAGCGGTGTGGCGCTCAAGGCGCTATCGGGTGGTATCTTAGGCTTTATGCTGATTAAGATTTTTGCGCCTGCGTTTTTTGCCGGCCAAGATACCAAAACCCCTGTCAAAGTCGGTATCGTCTCGGTATTTGCCAATATGATTTTTAGCGTGCTGTTTATTGGCGTGTTCTATTTGGCGCAACTGCCACTTCATGGCGGCTTAGCACTAGCGACGACGGCAGCAAGTTTTGTCAATGCAGGGCTACTGTACTTTATCCTACAAAAGCGTGGCATTTATCACTTTGGCACAGCTTGGAAAAGGCTATTTGCCCAATTTGGTATCGCAAGCGCTGCGATGGTCGCCGCCTTGTACTTTGTACTACCTTATTATCCTGTCGGCGGTAGTCAATGGCTAAAAATCGCCATCTTGCTTGCCATTTGCGCTCTTGGGGCTGCCGTCTATGGCGTGGTGCTATTGGCAACAGGTTTTCGTCCAAGGCAGCTACGCCACAATTAATCGTAGGTGTGATAAGCCATAAACCGTCTTGGCTGTTGATAAGCTGACAACACAGCCACAAAAGCCATCACAAATTCACCGCCTGACAACCGCCATTAAGCCACAAGTAAGTTTGTGGCTTTTTTGCAACAAAACGCATACAAAACCCCGCCCGCAAGCGCTTGGTATTTTGTTATTTTATCCCTATCAAGATAGTAAGTTATTGATATTCAATTAAGGAATATATTATGCAAAAGCCATTTGCCACCCACATCGACCCAAGCATCAACCTAGAAGCGGTACGCCACGACTGCCAAAACCTTGCCAAATCTCGTGCCAAGATTTCAGCAGGCGTCGCCATCATTCCGCTACCGCTACTTGATGTCGCCATCGATGTCGCCATGCTCTCAAAGCTACTCCCTGAAATCAGCCGCCGATTTGGACTGTCTGAAAGCGAGCACGTCCAAGCGCAAAATGAGCAAAATCTCAAAGAAAAAATCATCGCTGTCGGTAGCCTAGTCGCCGCGCGTGGCGTGGTCAATAAGACCGTACAAGGCTTTGGCGGTAAGTTCATTGGCAAGCAAGTCAGCAAATATGTACCGTTTGGTGGTCAGCTTGTGGCGGCGACTTTGGGTTATATGATTTTCAAAAAAATCGCCTTTGACCACATCGAAGAATGCTATACTATCGCCAAAAAAGCCCAACAAGCAAGTGCGGTATAACAATCCGCTTAACGCTTAATTAGCAAGCCTACTTATCAAAAAAAACCGTTCGTGCTCACATAACCAAAGCATGAGCGGTTTTTTGCCACATTACCTTTGGGTATCACGGCGTGCGGTTTGAGTTTTTATCTTTATGTATTTTTGATAAATTAAGCCATTTAGTGATTATCATTATCAATAGCTGATGGCTTTTGCCGTTTGATGGCATCTTTTTTCGATTTTGGCATAATAAAAGCCATAGTTTTGTTTGAGAAAATTCGCCAAACAGGATAAAATACACTGTCTAAGGGTGCACTGCCCATCTAGTTTATTTGCGAGTGATATCACATCGCTCGCCACAAATTCTCACCGAGCCAATAAGCCAAGGTACTATTATGACTTTTGTTGTAACTGATAACTGCATCCGCTGCAAATACACTGACTGCGTCGAAGTCTGCCCTGTTGATTGCTTTTATGAAGGCCCAAACTTCCTAGTCATCAACCCTGATGAATGTATCGACTGCGCCCTATGCGAGCCTGAATGCCCTGCTAATGCGATTTTTTCTGAAGATGAAATCCCAGCTGGTCAAGAAGAATTTCTTGCCATCAACGAAGAGTTGTCAGGCATCTGGCCGAACATCACCGAGAAAAAAGACGCACTACCTGACCACGAAAAATGGGACGGCGTCGAAGGCAAGCTTCAATATCTTGAGCGCTAATACCCTATCTTTTGTGATGTCAATCACGCCAAAGCCCTGCTGTTGCGGGGTTTTTTGTTGTTCATTATTTAAAGAGCCAAAAAAACAGCAGACGCATTTACACGCCTGCTGTTTAGTTCATCACTTAGCTGATTATCTCCAAATATCTGAACGCACCTTTTGGGCAAGTTTTGGATATTTGTTGATGTCAAACACAGGCTTAGCAACGCCTGCTTTGAGCTGAGCATTATAGTCCTTGACCAGTGTAAACACATAGCCAGACAGTAGCACGATGGCAATTAGGTTGATAAACGCCATCACACCCATCGTCAAATCGCCCATATCCCATACCACAGCCACTTTGGTCACGGCACCAAAATACACAAAGCCAAGCACCGCCATGCGGAATAAGGTCAATAAGAATGCGTTATTTTTCAAAAACTGCATATTTGACTCAGCATACGCATAGTTACCGATGATGGTCGAGTAGGCAAACATAAATAGCACGATTGCCAAGAAATACTGACCCCAAGCACCGACATGACTCTCAAGCGCTGCTTGAGTGAGCTGTACACCTGATAAATCAGCGGCATTTTCTGGCATCACCGCAAGCAAAATCACAAATGCCGTGCACGAGCAGACAATCAGCGTATCCACAAACACGCCCAGCATCTGAATAATGCCCTGCTCCACCGGATGCTTGACATTGGCAGCGGCAGCAGCGTTTGGCGCAGAGCCTTGACCGGCTTCGTTTGAATACAGACCACGCTTGATACCCTGCATCATCGCCACCGACACCATCGAGCCAAACAGACCGCCGCCTGCCGCTTCAAAGGTGAATGCTTTGGTAAAAATCAAGGAAATCACGCTTGGGATTTTATCAATATTCACGCCAACGATATACAGCGCAACCAGTAGATAAAACAGCGCCATCACCGGCACAAAAGTCTCAGCAATCTTTGCCACACGAGTGATACCACCAAAGATAATCGGTGCTGTAATCACCACAAGCACCGCACCCACGACATGCTTATAAATCTGCCAATCCGCTTGACACGCATCATTCTCACCCACACAGCCTGCTGCTGATTGGATGGCGAGCGCAATTGAGTTTGACTGAATCGACTGATACACAAAGCCAAAGCATACAATCAAAGCAACGGCAAACACCACGCCAAGCCATTTTTGACCAAGACCTTGTTCGATATAATACGCAGGGCCGCCACGAAAGCGATTGGTATGCTCATCACGCACCTTAAATAGCTGCGCAAGACTGCTCTCAGCCAACGCCGAGCACATACCAATCAAGGCAATCAGCCACATCCAAAACACCGCACCCGCACCACCGATACCGATGGCAATCGCCACGCCTGCGACATTACCAACACCGACACGGCTAGCCAGACCCGTCACAAACGCCTGAAAGCCTGAAATACCATCAGCTTCGTTATCATTACTGCGACTGCCGAGCATGGTTTTGATACTTTGACCAAATAAGCGAAACTGCGCAAAGCCTGAAATCACGGTAAAAAATAGACCAATACCGACCAACATCCAAATCAACACATCCCATAAAGGTGCATTAAAGGCATTGACCGTACAATGTAAAATCTCGACAAAGTTTGGCTTTGCCGTACAAGAAAGTGGATTTTCGTACATAATACACTCCATCTTATGATGGCAACCCATCGCCACCCAAGACAAAAAAGCACAAAAAAAAGATGACAGCGCCGTGCCATCATCTTCCTTAATTAACAAGTTTTTATATTTGATTATACAATATAAAAAGTAATGCCTATTATAACTGATTTTTTGGTAACAATCACGCAATTTTTGGGCAATCTTTACACAACAATTGCCCAAAATGTTACCTAAAATGTTACATAGTATGACACAGTGCTCGGCATTAATGCGCTTGGCTTTCTTTTTCTTCTCGTAGGCTTAAGAACCAATGCAAAATAATCGCTGCAAAAGTCGCCGTACCGATACCGCCAAGGTTAAATTCACCAATCATCAAGCCAAAATCACCCGTGCCTAGAATGATGGTGATGGCAGCAACCATCAGGTTTTTGTTACTGGCAAAATTCACCTTATTATCAATCCAAATCTTCGCACCTGCAATGGTAATCAAACCAAAGACCACGATAGATGCACCAGTCAAGACAGGACTTGGAATGGTCTGAATCATCGCACCAAATTTCGGTGAAAAGCCCAGCACCATCGCAAACACACCAGCCACCACAAAAATAATGGTCGAATATACACGAGTCACCGCCATCACGCCGATATTCTCGCCATAAGTGGTCATGCCTGTACCGCCCACGCCTGCTGATAGTGCAGTCGCCACGCCATCAGCAAAGAACGCCTTGCCAAGCTGTGGGGTCAGATTCTCACCCGTCATCGCACCCACTGCCTTGATATGACCCAAGTTCTCCGCCACTAGGATAAATGCCACCGGTGCAATAATCAGCATGGCATTGGTATCAAAAGTCGGTGAGCTAAAATTCGGCAGGCCAAACCACGCCGCATCACGAATCAGCGCAAAATTAATCGGCTCGCCAAGTCCCATCACATTGGTAGCAATCGCATAAATCACATATGCCATCACAAGACCAAGCAGCAGTAGCAAACGCTGCATAAAGCCGCGAGCAAACACCGCAATCATCCCCATGCACAGCACGGTAATCAGCGCCATCCACAGCTCAAATGGCTTACCTTGTACACCTTTGACGGTCACAGGTGCTAGGTTTAGACCGATAATCATCACCACTGCACCTGTTACCACAGGTGGCATAAGTTTTTCAATCCAGCGAGTACCTGTCGCCATAACAATCAGACCGATGATAGCGTACAAGACACCACAAGCAATGATACCGCCAAGTGCTACCGAGAGATTTGGGTTCGCCCCCGAGCCTGTGGCGTGTGCTGTCGCCGCTGCCACGACACCAATAAACGCAAAGCTTGAGCCTAGATAACTTGGCACACGCCCACCAGTCATCAAGAAAAACAAAATCGTACACACACCTGACATCATGATGGCAAGATTGGCATCAAAGCCCATCAATAGTGGCGCAAGCACCGTCGCACCAAACATCGCAAGCACATGCTGAAGGCCCAGCATGATGCTTTGACCCACAGGTAGATATTCATTAGTGGCAACAGGTTGTGTATTGATATCGCCTTGGTAAGGCTGCCATTTTGGGAACCAGCTCATAATAACTCCAACGGTATTTGATGCACCAAAAAACGGCGAATGGAATTTTCCAATCACCTTGCATCATTTGCTCAATAAAGTGAAATAATTTGAATAAAATCTCACTATTGTACTACATTTGGGTGATAAATGTGTAGGGTTTGATGCGATTTGCTGGTTAAAATCTGACATCACAGGTCATCCAAAAGACTGGCACGGCATTGATGATTTTGGTACAATGTCAAGTGGGATTTTGATAGAAAGTTACATTTTTAACACGCAACTTCAACACACAACAGGGATTTGTTATGTCAAGTTATTATCAACTCATCGACCGCCAAGAACATACCGACGGCAGTATCATCGCTCGCTATACCAGCACCATCCACGCCCAAGGCGCTTGGAATGAGCACGAACAGCACATGGCGCCTGCCACAGGCATCATCGCCCACGAACTGTACAATTTCTCACCACGCTCCGATATGCGTATCGGTCGTATCAGCTTGGATATTTTTGGGCTAATTCATGCCGGTGAGTTTGAAATTACCACTCGCACCATTCGTGCCGGTCGCACCATTGAGCTCATCGAGTCGGTGATGAGCGCCAAAGGCAAAACCAGCATCACCGCACGAGCATGGCGTATGCAGACAAGTGACACCCGTGCCGTCGCTGGACTAGAAGATACCGCCATCACAAGCTCAGATAATCGATGGTCGATGGATGTGCAGTGGGCGGGTGGCTTTATTAGAAGCATACAGGCTTATACCGATGATCGCCGCGCCGGCAAAGGCGTGGTGTGGCTGACCAATGATCTTGAGATGGTTGAAGGTGTGCCGACGAGCGACTTTGTGCGTCTGATGGGTATGATCGATGCCGCCAATGGCATCGTGCCACGCATCGAACAGCAGACGATCGAGTGGCTATTTCCCAATCTGGATCTGCAAATTCATCTACACCGCCTACCTGTGGGCAAACGACTCGGGCTACAAACCGTGCAACAAATCGGTGCTGACGGCATCGGCTTGACCAGTAGCATCCTGCATGATGAGCTTGGGCCATTTGGACGCAGTGAGCAGATTTTGACGGTGAGACAGCTTTAATGGATTTTTGATGTATTGGCAAGTGTTTTGGTGGGCAAATCACTTGCTATGCCGTCTTATTTTATGATGAAAAGAAACAATATTGCTTTAATAAAAAAAATTTCTGTACTGCAAGGTTTAAATTAGCTCATCTGTAAAATTTTTTAACTCAATATGTTCATCAACGGCAGATTGAATTGCATGATTGACTTGTGTTAAAGTTTGGTTGTCCAAATCTTCCAAATCAAGCTGATTCAGACCGTTGCACACCCCTGCAATTTGATGATAACTGTCATCATCAAGACTTGTCTTTAGCACAGGCAACACCGCATCCACCACTCTAAAGAACGCCGATTTTGGCAGCCAAATTACACGGTTATTGATATAAATTACACAAGTCATCTTATTTCACAGTCAGCAGGATTTTTTGTTGTTTTACTTTTGGTAATAATAACGCAAAATTCGCCATGCTTGTACAGTTTTTTATCATTTCAATATCGCATATCAATCAAAATAAACATACGGTCAAGATGACATCATTATCCTTTGTAACTTGCATCATTTTGGCTTATAATAAGGAGTTTATTAAAATTATCCAGTAGCGAGATACTCATGAGCGAGCCAATCGATTATAAAAACACCCTAAATCTTGCCGATACCGCCTTTGCCATGCGCGGTGATCTTGCCAAGCGTGAACCGCAATGGCTTGAACAATGGCAAAAAGACGATGTCTATGGTCAAATTCGCAAGGCTCGTCAAGGTCGCAAAAAATACACCCTGCACGATGGCCCACCGTATGCCAACGGTCAAATCCACCTAGGCCATGTGGTCAATAAAGTCCTAAAAGACATCATCGTCAAATACAAGACTCTAGACGGCTATGATGCACCGTATGTACCGGGTTGGGATTGTCATGGCCTGCCAATCGAACAAAAAGTCGAAGGTCTGCTTGGTAAAGTCGGTCAAGAAAAAGACGGTCGCATCATCTCATCGACCGAATTTCGTGGTGCTTGCCGTGAATACGCCAAAAGCCAAATTGCGCTACAGATGGCGGACTTTAAGCGCCTGGGCGTGCTTGGCGATTGGGATAATCCTTATTTAACCATGAATTTTCAGACCGAAGCTGATACCGTGCGTGCCCTTGCCAAGATTTATGACAATGGTCATATCGTGCGTGGCATGAAGCCTGTCAACTGGTGCTTGGACTGCGGCTCTGCCCTAGCCGAAGCTGAAGTCGAGTACGAAGATAAGACTTCTGATGCCATCTATGTCGGCTTTGATGTGGTCAATCGAGATAGCCTTGTGCAGACAGCGGACATCACAGGTAGCCTGCAAGCGGTGATTTGGACAACCACCCCTTGGACACTGCCTGCCAACCAAGCCATCAGCGCGCACAGCGAGCTTGATTATGCCATCATCGCAGCGGGTGAGCGTCATTTTATCGTCGCCAAAGACTTGGCCGAAGAATTTGCCAAAGCGATTGGCTTGGATGAATTTGATGTCATTCACACCGTCAAAGGCAGTGAGCTTGTCGCCCTAAAAGCTCAGCATCCATTGATTGATGAGCGTCAAGTGCCGATTATCCTAGGCGAGCACGTGACCGCTGATAGTGGTACGGGTCTTGTGCACACTGCCCCTGCGCATGGTGTCGATGACTACAATGTCGGCCGTGCCAATGGCTTACCAACCGAAAATCCCGTCGGTGGCAATGGCGTGTATCTGCCTGAAGCCAAAGTATTCGTCGGTGAGCACATTTATAAAGCCCAACCAAAAATCATCGACACCCTAAGCCAAAGCGGTCATCTATTAGCACACAACAAAATCCGTCACAGCTATCCGCACTGCTGGCGACACAAGACGCCGATTATTTTCCGTGCGACACCGCAGTGGTTTATCAGCATGGAAGCCAAAGGCTTGCGTGAACAAGCACTCCGTGATATCCCTGAAGTGACTTGGACACCTGCATGGGGTCAGAACCGCATCGAGTCGATGATGAACGGTCGCCCTGACTGGTGTATCAGCCGTCAGCGTACTTGGGGTGTGCCGATTCCGTTCTTTATTCACAAAGATTCAGGCGAGCTACACCCACGCACTTATGAGCTGATGGAAGAAGTCGCCAAGCTCATCGAACAAGGCGGTGTCGAAGCATGGTTTGATGCCACAGCCGAGCAGTTTATCGGTGATGATGCCAATGAATACAACAAATGCACCGACACGCTTGATGTATGGTTTGACTCAGGTTCAACGAACTTTGCCGTACTCGCCTGCCGTGATGAGCTGTCAAACCCTGCGGATTTGTACCTAGAAGGTTCAGACCAACATCGTGGCTGGTTCCAGTCATCACTACTGGTCAGCGAAGCCATCTACGGTCGCCCACCGTATAAGCAGGTCTTGACGCACGGCTTTACCGTCGATGCCAAAGGTCATAAATTATCCAAATCCAAAGGCAATACCAAAGGCTTTGAGCCATCTGACATCGCCAATAAGCTTGGCGTGGATATCCTGCGCCTATGGGTCGGCTCATCGGATTATCGCTATGAGATGACAGTGAGTAAAGAAGGCTTTGACCGTACGACCGATATGTATCGCCGCATCCGCAACACCATCCGATTCTTGCTTGCTAATACCGATGACTTTGACCCTGCAAGTGATTTGGTCGATGCTGATAAGCTTGTGAGTCTAGATAAATTTATCCTAACTCGTGCCAAAGCTGTCCAAGACGAAATCATCAGCGCCTACACCAATATGGACTTCCACCAAGTCTGTCAAGCAGTGATGGGCTTTTGCTCTCAGGATTTGGGCGGATTTTATTTGGACATCATCAAAGACCGCACCTACACCACTCGTGCAGACGGTCATCCACGCCGTTCGGCACAGACTGCCTTGTATCACATTGCTCATGCACTACTGCGCTGGATTGCACCGATTTTATCATTCACCGCCCAAGAAGCATGGCAAGTGCTCAAAGGTACGGACGGCTATATCTTTACCGCCGAATGGTATGACTTGCCACAGCCTGCGATGACCGACATCTCAAGCGATGAATGGCAAGCCATCGTCGATGCCAAAGACATCATCAACAAAGCCATCGAAGATGCACGCACCGACAAGATCATCAGCAGTAACCTGACTGCCAAAGTCGCCATCACTGCACCTGCCCAAACTGCCGAGATTTTGGCAAAATTAGGCGATGAGCTTCGCTTTGTCTTCATCACCAGTGATGCCACTGTCAATACAGGTGATGTGCTGTCTGCTGTCATCACCCCTGCTGATGGTAGCAAATGTGTCCGCTGCTGGCATATCCGCACCGATGTCGGTCAAGACAGTAGCCATCCAGAGCTATGCACCCGCTGTATCGAGAACTTAGACAATGGCGAGGTACGCCACTATGCCTAATACTAACCAAATCCCAAATGGCAGCAAGGCAATGGGATACTATCTTATTGCCATCGTCGTGCTTGTGCTTGATCAGATTAGCAAATACTATTTTAAATTTGCCTTTGAAGAAGGTGATACGGTGAGCGTCATTGAGCCTGTGCTCAACTGGACTTTGGCGTACAATCGTGGCGCTGCCTTTAGCTTTTTGGCAGATCAAGCAGGTTGGCAAAAGTGGTTTTTTGCGATCTTGGGTCTTGCCGTATCAGGCTTTATCATCGCCTATCTGCGTAAAGTGCCGAAGGGTGCTGGTGTGCTAAGCCTAGGGCTTGCGATGGTGCTGGGTGGTGCGATGGGCAATGTCATCAACCGCATCATTCACGGTTATGTGATTGATTTTATTCATGTGCATTATGCTGATGTATGGCATTATCCGATTTTTAATATCGCCGATATCGGTATCTGCGTAGGGATGATGCTCGTGGTCTATGATATGCTGTTCTTAGAAAAGAAACGCACGCTTGGGCAAAACTCATAAGACAATCAAAAAGGCTTAATCAGATGGATTAAGCCTTTTTAGCATCCGATACTGCATTAATTCTGCGATGTGCTCTCATTGGATAATTGATCCACGCCCAAGCGTCGAAGCTCTGCTTCAAGCTTGGCAGGATCGCATTGGCTGATATCATTGACCTCTGCACACTGTTCACGCAACAGTTCAACCTGCCATACTTTGGTAATTATGCTTTGCTGTGTATTTATTTGAAAAACGATCGGATAATGAACCATCCACCCATCTTGTCTGTCATGCGGTGTCAATTTTGAGCGTCGAAGCGCTCGAATAATATCACGATCAAACTCCTTTGAACCGGTGTTCACATATGCTTTTGCAACGCTACCATCTGGATTAATCAGCATTTTAGCGGTAGTGCTTAGCTCATGATTACAGTGCTGAAACAGCGGTATATCAATTGCAAAACACAGCTCAAGACTACTTGAAAAAGATGGTGCATCCAGCGTGGACAGATTGGGTTTTTTCACCCATCGAATTTGAGCACCGCCTTGTTTGGATGCTTGGGATGCTTGCACTGATTGCGACACAGGATTGGCATCATCCGCCATCGCCACTGTCGCCACGCCAAGCAATCCCATTGCTATTAATTTATGAATCAATTTCATCACTTATACCCTATCATCAATCCGACACCGCAACTTTTGCGCCCATCGCCACAAACACCACGCCCGAGCCGATATCCATATAGCGTTTGGCTTTTTGGCTGGTGAGTAGCCTAGACAGCACAGACCCTGCCAATACCGCCAAAGCCACAAGCCATACCGCCGAGATGATAGCATAAACCACGCCAAGCAACAAATAAGCAGCGGCATTATCCACCTGCGCAGGCACAATAAACTGCGGAAAGAACGCCAAGAAAAACAGTGCCACTTTAGGATTGAGCACATTCGTCAATAGCCCCGAGCGATACGCCTGCCAAGCACTGATAGGCACAGCCTTTGCCCGAATATCAATCGCAAGCTGAGTTGGATTTTTGATGGCATGATAAATCGCCATCACACCCAAATACACCAAATAAGCTGCACCCAAATATTTAATCAAGCTAAATAGTATCGCTGATTTTGCGACAATCGCTGCTAGCCCCACCGCTGCCAATACCGTATGCACCAGCACCCCACTTGCCACGCCAAGCGCCGCCATCAAGCCGATACGCTTATCATAGCCAATGGCACGATTGAGCACAAACACCGTATCAATCCCCGGCGTCATCGCAAAAATCACCGTCGCTGTGATAAAGGTGGCAAATTCCTTGACGCCAAACTGTAAGAGTAGCTCGCCAAACATAATCAGTCCTTGTATTTTGGAAACTTGTTTAGATTTTGCAAGTTTTGGTGGTGAATGTCAATGGATATTATGCTAAACTAAAGCACTTTTTTGATGTGTGATGGATTATGAATACTACGATTTTACCCAGCGAAGAAGTGCGTATCGCACACGGCAGTACAGTCAGCCTGCATTTTGAAGTTAGCCTACCAAATGGCACTGTCATTGATTCTACCTTTGAGCGTCCCGAACCTGTCAGCCTAACCATCGGTGATGAAAGCTTGCTTGCCGGTTTTGAAAAGGTGCTCATCAACCTAAAAGCAGGCGATACTCGCACGGCACATCTGCCTGCCGATGAAGCCTTTGGGCAATGGAATAGTGATAATGTACAGACCTTTGCCCGTGCGCAGTTTGCACTGTCTGAACCAAATCCTGTGGTTGGGATGATGATGGAATTTGCCGATAAAGGCAAAAATTCGCTCGTGGGCGTCATCAGTGAAGTCAATGATGACGAAGTTAAGGTGGATTTTAATCACCCTTTGGCAGGTCAAGAAGTATTATTTAAGGTACAAATCTTTAAGGTGACACCAAAAGGCGAAGTCGGTGTTCAATTAAGATAACCTTAATAAAAAAAGCTCTGTAATCAGAGCTTTTTTACGGTTAGTCGGATTTGACAAGCTGAATTGTCTGACGGGTATCACAAATCCCCATCCCGCCCGATAATGGCGCAACAAACCACTCGCCCTGCATATGGCGACGAGCATCGATGACATCAACAAAGGTCTGACTGTCAGTCTTGAGCGCATCAAACTGCATCTGCTCGGATGCTGGCAGGCTTGTGCCGACACGGATGGATTTGATACCCATTGGTGCAGGCTGATCATCGGTATAAAATCCCATCGAACCCTTGCCACGAGTGAGCGTGCTCAGATGCTCAATGCCATGCACCACACGCCCAACCACAGTGATTTGACGGTCAATATGTCGTGCAGGCTGACCAATCATCACATACAGCTCAGTAGCATTTGAGCTATCAGGTGCATTATCACGAGCTGCACCCACCATGCCATAGCAATGCACCAAAAACGCTTGATTATCCTTCACCGCCACAGGATAGCCATCCACAAAGCCGATTTGATCCGAATAAGGCTCTTTGTCCCCAAGTGCCGTCAAGCGAATACTGTCTTTAGGTATGCTAAATTCTGCTGGTAATTTTTGGGCATCTTTTGGCAATGGCTTGGCAAGGATATCGGTCTCATAGTCAAGCGCACCAAATTGCGCCACATAATTATCCTGCACACGATACACGGTCAAATCATCCCAATACTTCTGACTAGCAAGCAGGCGAATTTGCTTGGCGTGCTCTGGCGCAAAAGTATCATTCAGCTCCATCACCACCTTAGCATCATTGGCAAGCGTGATATAAATCAGATTACGCTGGTCAAGTCGATACCAATCCGACTTTGGCGATGCTGCCAAAATCTCACTCACACTGCGATAAGTCGGTGTAATCGTCGTGGTCACACCATCCGCCATAGCAGGGGTAGCTAGACCGATGGCAAGTGTCGTAAGTAGCGCTGTGCAGAGTGAGCGAAGTCTTGACATAATCATCCTTGTAAAACTAATAAAAAAAGCGTTACAACATCGTAACGCCTTGCATTGTAGCATAAAATAATCAGATTAAAAATATGTTTAATTCAAATAATCTGATTGCTGCTATATTCAAATATATTCAAACCTTGCCAATCACTCTGCCATCACAGGCGGTTTAAACTTCGTCCACACACCCACCTGCCCTGCTTTTGGCTTGGTGGTCACGCCAAGCTTACGCCACGGCATATTACTCCCATGAAAATCACTACCCAATGACACAAGCAACCCATGCTTGGCAATCGCACGACTGACCATATCCACCGTACTCAAAGGTTCATTGTTCGGCAATTCACACGCGTCACCGCCACACTCGGCAAAGTCACCAATCAGCTTTTGGGTGCGTGTCGATGACAGCTTATAACGGGTCGGATGCGCAAGCACCGCAAGCCCACCGCAGTCATGAATCAGACGCACGGCATCCGCCATACTGATGGTGTCAATGGCTACATAGGCAGGCTTATTATCCGCCAGATATTTATCAAATGCCGCTTGCACATTATGCACATAGCCCATCTCATAGAGCACCTGACCGATGTGCGCACGCCCCACCGCTCTGGCATTGCCACCTGCTTTGATAAGTACCGCTTGCCACAGACGCTCAGTCAAGGCTTGTGCATCCGCCGTATCGTCGCACAAAATCTCGCCAAGCTTTTGTACCATCAGATAACCCCGTTGATGACGGCTATCTTGCAAAGCTTGTAGTGCGGTGTGCATTTTGGTCACATCATCAAAATCAAGCGCCACCACATGGATGATTTTATCAATCTCACGATGCTTGCCATAGCCACCTGTCACCGTATGCTGACAGCTGATTTCGACGCCGTTAATCAGTCGTATGCCAAGCTCATCGGCGGTGTGCCGTGCTTCATCCACCCCCACCACCGTATCATGGTCGGTCAAAGCAAAGACATCAATACCTATCTGCCCAGCCTTAGTCAAAAGCTCGGTCGGCGTATTCGTCCCATCAGAACAGGTGCTGTGTGCGTGCAGGTCTATTTTTGGCATAAGTCATCAAAAAAACAAAGCCCTACCGCATAGTAGAGCCTTGTTGTGTTATACGATTAGCTGTTTTTTTGTTGTTGCTGTTGTTGCAAGTAGCTACCAACAGTGATTGGCTTTGGTGTGCCAGGGCGTGGCTCAGCGGCTGTTTGTGCTTGCTGTGCAATAGCGCTAGTATGGTTTGCCAACTGCTGTGCCTGTACCGCTTGTGCAGCAGGTTGCGCTGGTGCAGCAGCACGAGTATTGACCGTCAGACCCGTAGCAACCACAGTCACATGGATTTCATCGCCCATGTTGTCATCTTCGACCAAGCCGTAGAATACATTGGCATCATCCGCCATCAATTCTTGACCTTTGGCAACGATGGTCATCACTTCATCCATACCAACGCCTGAGCCGATGATATTGATAATCAAGCCTTGAGCATTGCGTAGATTTAGGTCATCAAGCAGCGGCGAGCGGATGGCTTTTTCCATCGCTTCAGCAGCACGCTCATTACCACTAGCACGGCCAATACCCATCATCGCATGACCTTTTGCAGTCATGGCGGTGCGTACATCCATAAAGTCGATGTTAATCACACCAGGGTTTACGATAGTTTCGGTCAAGCCGTTTACCGCATATAGTAGTACATCGTCTGCTTTTTTGAACGCATCAACCATGGTTAGGTTGCGGAAAGCTTGGGTTAGCTTATCGTTTGGAATGGTGATGATCGAGTCCACATGCTGTGTCAGTGCTTCGATACCACTTTGAGCAGCAGCAGCACGGCGCTTACCTTCAAAGGTAAATGGCGTGGTCACAACCGCAACGGTCAAGATACCCATTTCTTTAGCGATACGAGCAACCACAGGCGCAGCACCCGTACCAGTACCGCCACCCATACCAGCGGTGATGAATGCCATGTCGTAGCCTTCTAGCATCGCACGGATTTCATCTTCGTTGCTCTCAGCAGCATTGCGGCCCACTTCAGGGTTAGCACCTGCACCCAGACCACGAGTTGCTTCAGCGCCGATTTGGATTTTGTTCGGTGCCGAAAGCTTATTTAGGGCCTGCAGATCGGTGTTTGCACACACAAAGGTGATGCCTTTGACATTTTGGCGAACCATGTGCTCAACAGCGTTACCACCGCCACCGCCAACACCGAACACGATGATGCGTGCTTGACCATTAGTTTCAGGTTGGAACTCGTCTGCCATTCCGAATTTCATATGCTACTCCAATAAATATCCAGATCAAATTAACTCAGCCACAAACTCGCCATTTCATACCCATTTATGGCAACTGTGTCAAATAATATAATTATCGCATTTGATGAACAATTTAGCAAATCAATAAATCACTTTTTTGCACAAACTGATGAATTTTTGTGCCAATTTACTAAATTCTGACAAATAATCAACTTTTTCGACGACTTCATACTGAATCTGCTGATCATTGGCAAACTGCTCACTACCGCTAAACAAAAATAAGCCAATCGCCGAATGCAAGGTACTGTCTTGCAGATGTTTTTGGACAAATTTCACCGTGTCGTCGCTCATATGACTGTGGTCAAGTTCAATATAGGTCGGCGCTGCCACGCGTCTTGCCAAGATACCGAAATTGGTTCGAATAAATCCAATCAAGCCATCCATCTGTGTCGCCCCACCAGCCAGCACAACACCTGCATCAATCGCATGTCGCAGATTAGCCTTTTCTAAGCGAGCAAAAATTTCAGAAAAAATCTCATAATATCTGGCTTCAATCACTTCATTCAGCGCACGACGCAACATCGTTTTTTCAGATTTTGTGCCTTTTTTGTAGATGATATGCGCTCCTGGGCTATGGCGTTCGTGATTGAGCGTCCCTTCTTGGCGTTTGAAGCTATCAACATCCGCCAAAGCAATGCCACACTCTTTAGCGATATCCATATCCACCATCGTTCCACCAACATCTAAGCAATCTGTAAAAATCAAGACGCCTTGACTATACACACAGACCTTAGTCATCGTCGCACCGATATCGATGTAGCAGACACCTTGGCGTTTTTCATTCTCAGTAAGCGCATAGTACGCTCCAGCCACACCGTCAAATACCGTCGTACAGCCTTCGATATCATTACCCTGCAACAAATCCACCATCTGCTGATAGCTATTTTCAGGGACGCTCATGACATGGCTATAAATATCGATTCGCTTTGAACGCAACCCAATCGCATCTTGTACTTGCTCACCACTATCTAAGCAGACCATCTGCTGACAACGCTGCAATAAGGCTCGCTCATTATTTTTTAAGGATTGCTCAACCAATACTTGCGCTTGATGCAAATCAGACGAATCAATCAGCCCTTCAGCACTTGCTACGGTCACCGTTTGCATATCATTTTCTGCCAACATCAGTGGTGATGACCACGACACAATCGGACTATAAATGCGTGTACCAGACATATCCGTCGCTTCTTGCACGGATTTATGTAGTGCTTGACGCAAATATTCACGATGCACGACTTGACCATGTGCAAACGCATCAGTATGCGCAAGCCCTACTGCCATGATCGTTGGACGCATGCCTGTCGATGTGTGCTCGATTTGACCGATCACGGTACATACAGCCGATGAGCTAATGTGTATGACCGCCTGAAGTGTTGACATTGTTTAATAAAATCTCAAAAATGACCAAATAATGCAGTATGACATCAGCCATACACCAAATAACAATCAGCTTCTTTTATAAGAAACACTAAAACCATTTTTATAACGCAAATCCACGGAAGTGATTTTTGGCAAGTCAGCCTTTAGATTGCTTGCCAACTGTGTTGATAATTGATACAGTTTTTGTTCTGTGTCTTCATGATCAACGATGACTCGCATCCCATTATCAAAGACAATCACCCAAGTTTGGCGTGGGGTCAAAATCATATCCACCGCATGCAGATTCAGTGGCGCAAACCAGCCATTAATTCGGCGCATCTGCTTCATCACATCAAGCGCTTCACTGGGTCTGCTGTATAGATTCGCCAATGATTTATTCATCACCGCTTTTGGGTCAGCAGGCGTAAACACTACGCCATTGCCATCAAGCATCTGCTCACTACCAAAGTTTGCCACTGCGATGCGTGGCTTGGCAGTCACCATGATGCCTTTGTTCCAATCACGATACACACTTGCCGACTCCACCCAAGACAGCTCACTCACTGTCTGATGAATGGTGGATAAATTCGCCCCAAAAAACTGGACATTGCCAAGTGGTGACACCACTGCTTCTAAGGCGGCTACTTCTTGATCGCTCAAGCCAGTTGGGTTGATACCGATGGGGTTGGGCTTGGTATTATTCGCCAAATAAATCAGTAGCGCCACCATCATCGCCACACAAAAAACAGCAAAAACCTGTAATTGCCATGGTTTAATTCGTGCTGCTTTTGTAGAAATATTAATCATGGATTTAAGCTATATAAAAATATCTTTTCTGCTTTTTCGAAAGTGGAAATGCCCACCCCAAAAGCCCAAGGGAAAATTAGCATATGTTACCGTTTTTTGATCATAATTAAAAGTAATAAATAAAAAAATCCACCCATTGACGGCACAAATTTACATGCAGTTACAACTTTTTGGCAGCTTATGTATAAAAACCCACCGATCATTCACAATCGATGGGTTTTTTGATAGTTTTTATAATTTTTGATTAATATTTTAAATCATAAAATTATAGCGTCTGTGCCAAGATTTGTACACACAATGACGCAAAATCAATGCCACGAGCTTTTGCCGCCATCGGCACAAGGCTGTGGTCTGTCATGCCCGGCACGGTGTTGAGCTCAAGTAGGTACAGCTTACCATCATCGCTTTTTAGAAAATCGACACGCGACCAACCACGACCACCGATGGCAGCGAACGCACGCTTGGCGATGTCTTGCATCTCACGCTCTTGCTCGTCGGTCAAATCCGATGGGCACTGATAAGTCGTGTCATTACGCAGGTATTTGGCTTCATAGTCATAGAACTTGCCCGTCGGGATGATGCGAATGCTTGGCAAGGCTTCATCACCAAGCAATGAACAAGCATATTCACCACCTGTGATGGCAGGCTCAGCCAAGATTGCGCCGTGATACTGCTTGAGCGTCGGATAGACTTTGGCAAGCTCGCCTGCACTCTCAACCATCACCACGCCCACGCTTGAGCCTTCGGCGGCTGGCTTGACAAATAGTGGCAAGCCAAACTCTTGTTCAACCGCAGCAAAATCACTGTTGTCATCAAGCACCACATAAGGCACATTTGGCAAATTAAAACCCTGCCAAATCAGACGGCAGCGAAACTTATCCATCGCAATCGCAGATGCTAAGACGCCACAGCCTGTATAAGGGATGCCAAAGCCGTCAAGCACCCCTTGTAGGCTACCATCTTCGCCAAAAGTACCGTGTAGCACATTGAACACACGGTCAAACTCACGCAATTTTGAGATGTCGGTTTCTTGTGGGTCAAAGTGATGCGCATCCACACCCTTTGATAGCAAGGCATCAAGCACCGCCTTACCGCTGTTCAATGACACTTCACGCTCACTGCTAAAGCCACCGCAGACGACGGCAACTTTGCCAAATTGGGTTACATCAATACTCATAATTCTCTCACAATATTAAAATTTATTAAAATAATTCATCATTATAGATACAGATTATTATCACGCAATTCTAGGCAGATTTGTCCCACATTGCCCGCCCCTTGGGTGATGAGCAGGTCATTGGCCTTGAGCACTCGTTTCATGGTGCTTGCCAAGTCATTTTTATCGACCAAAGTCGGCTCAACTTGTCCACGATGACGGATACTGCGAGCCAAAGCCTTCGTGTCCGCACCGACAATCGGCGCTTCACCTGCTGAATACACATCCAGCAATAGCAGCTCATCGACCCCCGACAGCACATCGACAAAGTCATCAAAGCAATCACGGGTACGGCTATAGCGATGCGGCTGGAACATCATCACTAGGCGGCGGTCAGGATAGCTTTGGCGAGCGGCTTTGATGGTCGCTGCCACTTCAGTTGGGTGATGGCCATAGTCATCAATCAATAGCACATCGCCATCATCAATGGCCACTTGAGCTTGTTTTTCAAAACGGCGACCCACGCCGGCAAATTTCTCGAGCGCACGAATGATGGCATCGTCATCCACGCCTTCATCAGTGGCAAGCGTGATGGCAGCGAGCGCATTATAGACATTGTGCTCGCCCGGGACATTGAGCGTCAAAGACAGTGGCTCACGGTCTTTACGCAGTACGGTAAAGTGCGTCTTAGCACCATCAACAACCAAATCCACCGCGCGCACATCGTTGTGTTCTTTTAGACCAAAGGTCAGTACAGGACGCGCAATGGCATCAATCATGCCAAACAGCACTTCGTCATCACCACACACGGCCGCCAAGCCATAAAATGGCATATTTTGTAGAAACTGAATATAGGCTTGCTTAAGCTTTTCAAAGCTGCCTTCATAAGTATCCATGTGGTCTTCGTCGATATTGGTGACGATAGCCGCCATCGGACGAAGTGACAAGAATGATGCATCTGATTCGTCGGCTTCAGCGACCAGATAGCGAGACTGTCCAAGCGCCGCATTTTTGCCTGAAGCGTTCAGCTTACCACCGATGACATAAGTCGGGTCAAGCCCAGCTTCGGTCAGCATCATCGTCAGCATACTGGTGGTTGTGGTCTTGCCATGCGCCCCTGCCACAGCGATACTGTGACGATAACGCATCAGCTCACCAAGCATATCAGCACGGCGTACCACAGGCAAGCGAGCGGCAAGCGCTGCTTGAATCTCAGGATTGGTCTTGTCAATCGCTGATGACACCACGACCACATCGGCATTGTCGATATTGCTGGCATTATGACCGATATAGACAATCACCCCTAGACTGACCAAGCGTTCAGTGACTGCACTGGCTTTGATATCAGAGCCAGTTACCTTATAGCCTTGGTTGGCAAGCACTTCGGCGATACCGCACATCCCTGCCCCACCGATACCGACGAAGTGGATGGTTTCGATGCGACGCATTTCTGGGATTTCAATCAAGCGTTTTGGCAGGGATTTTTTGGACATGGTAATTCCTTTGGTGTATAAATTTTAAAATAAATAAATCAGCGAATGCTATTTTCAATGATATCAGCGACGGTTTGCGCCACATCTGCTTTGGCTTGGCTGCGAGCGATAATTGCCATCTCTTGACAGCGACGACGGTCAAGCTTATCCAGCGTCTCGGCAAGTGCTTGTCCTGATAAGCTAGGCTGCGGCATCAAAATCGCCGCCCCTGCATCCACGAGTACTTTGGCATTGGCGGTTTGGTGGTCATCCACAGCGTGCGGTAATGGCACAAAAATCGCCGCCACGCCTGCCGTCTGAATCTCAGTCACTGTCAGTGCCCCTGCTCGGCAGACAATCACATCTGCCCACGCATACGCCGCCGCCATATCATCAATAAATGGCTTGAGCTCCACGATGTGCTTAGTGGTGTCGATATCCGCCTGCGAATAGGCAACAAGCATCTGCTCATGATTGTCCTTGCCACATTGATGACGCAGACTGATTGGGCGATTGACCTTGTCAAGCATCTCAACCACCGCTTGGTTAATCGCCATCGCACCCAATGAACCACCCACCACCAGCACCTTGAGCGCTGACTCATCATGGATATCATAGCGTACTTCAGGGCGAGCGATTTGGGTAATAGCATCACGCACAGGGTTGCCCACCGTGATGACTTTGGCATCGCTAGCAAACGCCCCATCAAAGGCTTGTAGCACCTTATCGGCATGGCGAGCTAGGTTCTTGTTACTCATGCCGACGATGGCGTTTTGTTCATGAATGATGAGCGGTTTTTTGCTCAATTTGGCAGCCAATCCGCCTGGTGCAGTGACATAACCGCCAAAGCCCACCACCACATCGATGGCATGGTCGCTGATGATTTGGCGAGCCTGCATCACCGCCTTAAATAGCATAAAGGGCAATTTCACCATACGAGCCAAACCCTTACCACGAAGGCCCTGCATTTCGATATGATGCATCTGATAGCCGTGCTTGGCGACCAAATCATTCTCCATCCCTGTCGGCGTGCCAAGCCAATGAATGGTCGCACCACGAGCCGCCAATTCATCCGCCACTGCCAACGCAGGAAACACATGACCGCCCGTGCCTGCCGCCATCATGAGCACATTGATTTTTTTTGTCATAAAATTATCCATCAAGCCATCTTAAAAACCATCTATTTTCAATGACTTTTGTGGCAAATTCAAGCAAATTTTCTTTAGTTTTTTGTCAATGAACTTGCCATGATTGAGTAAATGTTACTGTTAACTAAAACCATGCCAAAGCTATGCCACAGCCAAGCGATTTTCGATAAATTCAATAAAATCAACGGCAATCTGCGTACCACATTGATCATCAATCTCACGCACACAAGTTGGGCTTGTAACATTAATCTCGGTAATCAAGCCACCAATGACATCCAGACCGACAAAATACAGCCCCTTGTCAAGCAATGTCGGTGCAATCGCCATCGCAAGCGCTCGTTCACGCTCGCTCAGTGGCATCGCCACACCACGCCCACCAGCAGCCAGATTGCCCCGTGTCTCGCCCGTGCTCGGAATACGAGCCAAGCAATAATCCACAGGCTCACCACCGACAATCAGCACTCGCTTATCGCCTTCGGTGATGGCAGGAATGTATTTTTGTGCCATAATCGGCAATGCACCAAGCTCGGTCAGCATCTCAAGCGTCGCACCGATATTGGGACTATCCGCCGTCAAGCGAAAAATCCCCATACCACCCATGCCATCAAGCGGTTTAACAATCACATCGCCATGCTCTTGGATAAACGCTCGGATGTGTGATTGTTTATTGGTAACAATTGTCGGCGACATTAGATCGCTAAATTGTGTGGCAAATAGCTTCTCGTTGCAGTCCTTGACCGACTGCGGATCATTGACCACCCACACGCCTGCACGCTTGGCATAGTCAAGCAGGTGCAAAGCGTACAAAAATTTCATGTCAAATGGCGGATCTTTACGCATCAAAATCACATCGAATGCGGTAGCAGGCACGGTTGCCGTCTCGCCAAGCTCATAATAATGCTCAGGATTGCGATACACCGCCAAAGGCTTGGCATCGATTTGCAATTCACCACGATCAAGCCATAAATCATCGATTTTACAATAACTTAGCCCATGCCCACGCTCAGATATCGCCCACGCCATCGCAAGGCTTGTGTCTTTTTTATAATTAATCGTCGCAATCTCATCCATGACGATCAAAAAATGCAGTTTTTTCATAATCATATCTTTTTGGTTAATTCATCATTATTCATCAATGCCATACTGGGCACGATAGGCTTGCATCGCAGATAACTGCTCAGCCGTACCGTGATTGGCAACATAATCAGTGATGTCATCCATCGTCACCAATGCCAGTACAGGCACGCCAAGACTCTCGCCAAGCTCTTGGATAGCCGATTTATCACCCTGACCTTTTTCTTTGCGGTCAAGTGCGACGATGATACCTGCGACACTTGCCCCTGCTTTATCCAAAATCTCAACCACTTCACGCATCGCCGTACCTGCGGTCATCACATCATCAATGACCCAGACTTTTTTGCCCGATAAGTCAGCACCCACAAGCATACCGCCTTCGCCATGATCTTTGGCTTCTTTGCGATTGTAGCCCCAGCTGGCATTGATGCCATGCTGTGCCCACAAGGCTTGAGCGGTCGCCGCTACAAATGGAATGCCCTTGTATGCCGCCCCAAAAATCACCAAATCATCGGTGTTTGCGTGTTTTGCCAGTGCATCGGCATAGCCTGTGGCAAGTACGCTGAGTAGCTCACCTGTCGATAGCAGACCCGCATTAAAAAAATATGGGCTGACACGGCCTGATTTTAGGGTAAATTCACCAAATCTAAGTATATTATTTTTTAGAGCAACTTCAATAAATGCTTGTGGGTTGAATGCTTGCATGATATTTCCTAACTGATGGCATAAATTATGGCTATTTTACTCTGATTACACAAGTTTTACAAATACCAAAAAAAGCCCAGTTCAATGAACTGAGCTTTATGATTGCAAAAAGCAAATTATGCTTGTGCAGCAGCTTGAGCAGCAGCAACTTCAGCAGCGAAGTCTTCTTGCTTTTTCTCGATGCCTTCGCCAACTTCAAGACGCTTGAAGCTAACAACGGTTGCACCTTCAGCTTTTAGGACATCACCAACTTTCTTTTCATTGTCCATAACATATGGTTGATTAACCAAAGTTACTTCGTTTAGGTATTTTTGGATACCGCCAGTGATCATCTTCTCAACCACCGCTTCTGGCTTGCCAGATTCTTTTGCTTTGGCTTCGATGATGTCTTTTTCGCGAGCTAGGATGTCAGCTGGTACATCAGCTTCGTTCACTGCTAGTGGGTTGAATGCAGCCACTTGCATTGCGACAGCTTTACCAACTTCTTCGTTGCCACCTTCGAAAGATACTACAACGCCGATGCGCAGACCGTGACGGTATGCAGCAAGGTTAGCACCTTCGATGACTTCTGCACGGCGAACTTGGATGTTTTCACCGATTTTTTGAACTAGAGCGATACGCGCTTCTTCAACAGATGCGCCGTCGCCGTATGGTAGAGCTGAGATTGCTTCAACATCAGTAGTGTTGTTCGCTAGTGCCAATTCAGCAACTTTGTTTGCAAATACTGTGAAGTTTTCGTCTTTTGCAACGAAGTCAGTTTGGCAGTTTACTTCTAGAAGTAGTGCTTTGCCTTCGCCTTGAGCGATAACGATAGCACCGTCAGCAGCGATGTTGCCTGCTTTTTTGGCAGCTTTGGCTTGACCTGATTTGCGTAGGTTGTCAATCGCAAGTTCGATGTCACCATTTGCTTCTTCTAGTGCTTTTTTGCACTCCATCATGCCAAGACCAGTACGGTCACGCAATTCTTTTACAAGCTTTGCAGAAACTTGAGTCATTTGGATTACCTTTGAATTATCAATGAGTTTGAATGATGGCTTGTTTGACCAAGCCATCATAGCACAGTTTTATGACCAAATTGTGTCAAGCAATACTGTATCAATGATTGTCAATGTATTGTATCAATATTGCTTAGTGCCAAAACTTGGGCTTATTCAGCAGCTTCTACTGCTTCTGCTTGTGCGCCGCCTTGAGTTTTTGCATACTCTTTACCAGCGATGATAGCATCAGCCATCGCAGTTACATATAGATTAACGGCACGAATTGCGTCGTCGTTCGCTGCGATGACATAGTCAACATTGTCTGGGTTTGAGTTGGTATCAACGATACCGATAACAGGGATACCAAGGTTTTTGGCTTCTTTGATTGCAATCGCTTCGTGGTCAACATCAACAACAAATAGCGCATCTGGCAGACCGCCCATATCTTTGATACCACCTAGAGCACGCTCTAGTTTTTCCATTTGGCGAGTACGCTCAAGTGCTTCACGCTTGGTTAGCTTAGCAAAAGTACCGTCTTCAGCTTGCTTTTCAAGTTCTTTTAGACGAGTGATTGACTGGCGAAGTGTTTTCCAGTTAGTTAGCATACCGCCCAACCAACGATGGTCAACATATGGCATACCAGCGCGTTGTGCTTGCTCACGGATGACCGCAGATGCTGCACGCTTAGTACCAACGAACAAAATCTTGTTGCGAGCTGCTGCTTGCTTGTTCACGAAAGTTAGTGCTTCGTTGAACTGCTTAACAGTGTGCTCAAGGTTGATGATGTGAATGCGGTTACGAGCACCAAAGATGTATTGGCTCATTTTTGGGTTCCAAAAACGAGTTTGGTGACCGAAGTGAGCACCTGCTTCTAGCAAGTCGCGCATTGAGATTTGAGTTGGGTTCTTGTCTGACATAAGAGTTCCTAAAGTTTGGGTTACGCCTCCACGAAATCAAAAATACCGAATCTATCAGCACGCATCTAGCGGTTTGGCTAAATTATTCAAGCTCATAGACACCCCGATATTCAACACACCACAAGCAGATGCTTGGGTAAATTTCGTGTGTGTAGTGTAAAGTTAAATTAAAAAAATACGCCCATTTATAAAAATGGACATATTATTATAGCAAATCTATCAAAAATTTACTAGTAAATTTTTATATTTTTAAAACCAATCATCCAACATAATGCCTGAAATTCTGGCAAATTCTTTGGTGTTATGCGTGACCAAAATTCTTTGGTATGCAATCGCCGTACCTGCAATTTGCAAATCATAAGGACCAATTGGCGTGCCACTTTTTTCAAGCTCTGCTCTGATTTTGGCTGTTTGATGAGCGCATCCATCATCAAAAGGTATCACCGTGATAAATCTTAACAGTCGCTCAAGCTGACTAATGCGTTTGCTTGGATTATTTGACTTTAAAATCCCAACCTTTAATTCATACAATGTCACGCTAGAAATTGCCAACTGCTCAGAATGCTTGCTTAGCAAGTGGTCAGCAACCTGTCCCATGCCTTTGAAGAAATAAATCACTGTATTTGTATCTAGCAAATACTTCACAATACTTCTCGCACTACATCTACAGCTTGGGTTTGGCGAATTTCATCCACTGTTGGCACATCCATCCAAGTACCCACCAAATCACGGACTTCATTAGACCATTGGGGGTTTGCATTTGTCGATTTTTGCCCAAATCGCTCCTTAATTGCCTGAATGACACAAGCTTCTGAAGAAATCGCTTCTGCTTGAGAATATGCCACGATATGCGCAAAAGTCGCCTCATCTAAATGAATGGTAATTTGTGGCATAACCCCTCCTTTTTCTTAAAGTTCGACTTCATCATAACCGATTTGACCAATCATCTCAAGCCCTACACTGTCGACTCCAAATATTGCTCTGCCTCTTCTAGATTGACCGTCACAAGGCTTGAAATCCCTGCTGTCGGCATAGTGATACCCTTGAGCTCATCGGCGATTTGCATGGCAAGCTTATTATGACTAATAAAGATAAACTGCACATCATCAGCCAGCTCATGAATCAGCCCCGTAAAGCGTCCGACATTGGCATCATCAAGCGGCGCATCCACTTCATCAAGCACACAAAACGGCGCTGGATGCTGTTTAAAAATCGCAAAGATTAGGCTAAGCGCTGTCAAGGTCTTCTCACCACCAGATAATACCGCTAGGCGTGAGTTTTTCTTGCCTTTTGGCTGTGCCATCAGCACAAGCCCTGCCCGCCATTTATCCGCCTTGGATAGGCTCTCATCTTCCATTAGGCTAAGGCTTGCTTGACCACCGCCAAACACCTTAGAAAATAAGGCATTGAGCTCTTTATTCACCGCATTCAATGCCGTCAAAAACAGCGATTTGGTCTTCTCATCAATCGCTTTGATGGCATCTTCAAGCTTTTTCATGCTGTCGGTGATGTCTTGGATCTGCTCATCCATTGGCGACACACGCGCCTCAATCTCGGCAAGTTCGGCGGCAGCGGCTAGGTTTACCGCACCAAGCTTGGCGATTTGTGCTTTGATATCTTCTCGTTTTTGACTATGGTCGATAAACTGCTGGTTGGGATTGGCTCGAAACTCTGCCAAAGTCGCCGGCAGATTAAAGCCTTCATCAAAGCGTAGCAATTCATCGCCCAAATCCTGCATACGGCTCTCGCCCACCGCTGCATCAGCACTGATTTGTGCAGACTGCGCTTGAGCGGTGGCAAATTTACCATGCGCTTCGGTCAGCTCATCTTGTAGCTTGGTTTGGGCAATTTGTAGTGCTTTGGCAGCGGCCTCATATTCATCGCTTGAGATTTTGAGTTCGTGGCTCATCATCTTGGCGGCTTTGAACGCTTCTTCAAGCTTTGGTAATTTTTCTTGTAAGGTTTCTTGGTGTTTTTTGGTGACTTCGATGTCTGCCGTCGTCTGCATGGCGCTGTTTTTTGCCATATCAAGTAGGCGTTCGGCATGGGTTTTGCTTTGGCTTAATGTGCCAAATTTAAGCTGCATGGCTTGATAGGCATCGTTTTTGGTCTTGACCAATTGGTTCGCTTCATCAATGCGTGTCGTCAGCACCGTCATCGCTTGGTTCGCCATCTCAAATCGTGGGGCAAACTCGGTTAATTGCGCTTGATAGTCGCTCATCTGCGCATCAAGCTCGCTCATCTCTTTTTGGTGCTCTGCTCGCTCATCATCCAGCGCTTGGCGGTTTTTGGCGTGGTTGTCACGGCGGATTTTGTCCGCTTCAAGCTTGGCGGTCAGCGTGGTCAGTGCTTTTTCGGCGCTGTGTAGCTGTGCGGTGGTGGCGGTTTTTTGGGCGATGACTTCTTCAAGCTCGATTTTGGTCTGCTCAAGCAGATTTTGCTGAGTTTTGAGCTGTTTTTGGTCAGCACCCAGTGCATCTTCTAGTGTATTAAGCTCATCTTCGAGCACGGCAAGTCGCTCGATATGTGCTTGTTTTTGTGCAAGAAATTGACTGCCTGTTTCTCCAAAACGGCTGATATGCACCATACCAAAACTGCCAATCAGCCAGCCTGTCTTGGTCAAAATCATCACGCCAATCAATTGGCTTGTATCCATCTCATCAAGCGCATCATCGCCTGTATATAAAAAGGTACGCCCAAAAATCTCCAAAGTCGGCGTGCTAAATAGCTGATCTAAGCGAATCAGTCGCTCGCTGATTGTTTTGGGTAATTTGGCAATTGCATCGCTTGCCATGATAGCACTGGTGGTAATGGCAGTATCACTTTTTTTACCTGATTTTAATAATAGATTCACACCATCTTTGGTAGGTACGCTTTGCGTTTGAGCCATCGGCAGCTGCGTGCTGAGCTTAGCGCCAAGCCAAAATCCCAAAAATTGATCCAGCACGCTGGCATATTCATGCCCTGCACTGCTTGGCATCAGGCTATTCTCAAGGCTTGGCAAGTCTTGCAAATCATTATTATCGCCTGCTGTCGCACTAGTTTGATTGGCGGTCGGTGTATGCACAAGCTTATGCAAAATATCATATTCGCCCATCAGCACCGCATGGCGTTTTTCTTGAGCTTGGGTGCTGACTTGTAGCGCCTTGACGGCATCACTAAGCGCATCATGACGAGATTTGAGCTCATCATGATCGGATAGATTATCAAGCTTAAGTTTAAGATTGGCGATTTGTTCTTGATAGGCTTTTTGTTCGGTTTGTTCTTGCTTAATATCAACAAAGCTTGCTTGTTCGGCATCGAGCGCATCACTGCGTTTTTGCCATTTGCTTTGAGCATCTTTTAGGCGAGCGATTTGTGATTCGACAAGTTTTTTGCGATTATCCAAATTATTCTTGTCTTGGGTGATGACAGATAGTTCATCACGCTGTTTTTGCCAAGCTTCTTGGGCGTCACTTAGCACCTGTTTGGCATCATTCACCGCCTGCTCAAGAGCCATCGTATCAGGGGTGATATTGGCAAGCTGACTATCAATCTCGGCAAGCTCGGCGGTGGCGTGCTCGATATTGGCAAGTGCTTCTTGGTGCTGAGCCATCAGGCGAGTGATTTTCTCATCGCTTTGGGCAAGCTCGCTATTGACGGTATAAAAATTGTGCTGAGCACTCTGCTCTGCCATCTGTGCATTGTGATATTTATCCCGTGCTTCGTCTTTGAGCCATTGACCTTCGGCGACACGAGCAGACAGCGCATCAAGCTCACGGCGTACCCGAGCGACTTCCATCTCAAGCTTGGCAAGCTCATCGCTGGATTTGCCCTGCTCACCTTTTTTGAGCTCGTGATATTGCCACGCTTCGAACAGTCGGCGTACCAAATCATCACGGTGCAATGCCTGCAATTCATCGCTCAAGGCTTGATATTGCTTGGCGGATTCAGCTTGGCGGATGAGTGTTTTTTGTTGTTTTTTGAGCTCGCCTTGTAAGTCGGATAAGCGTTCAAGATTATCTCGGGTCTCAGCAAGTTTCTTCTCGGTATCGGCTCGGCGTACCTGATAGCGTGAGACGCCTGCACCTTCTTCAATGAACTCACGCAGCTGCATGGGGCTAGACTCAACGATACGCCCAATCATCCCCTGCTCAATCACCGCATAACTGCGTGCGCCAAGCCCCGTACCCAAAAACACATCCACCACATCACGGCGACGCACTCGCTGACCATTGATAAAATAATCTGACTTGCCATCTTTGGTGACTTGTCGGCGTAGGCTAAGCTCTTGGTAAAGGTTGAGCTCATGGCGGATGCCGTGCGTCTCATCTTGGGTGTGCTCAAACACAAGCTCAACACTGGCAAGGCTCTTGGCGGCTCGCCCTTCGACACCGGCAAAGATGACATCACTCATCGCCCCGCCACGCAGCTGCTTGGCGGATGTCTCGCCCAACACCCAGCGGATAGCGTCGATGACATTGGATTTGCCACAGCCGTTCGGCCCGACGATGGCAGTGATGTCGTGCTTAAAGGTGAATGTAGTTGGGTTGGCAAAAGATTTGAAGCCGGCAAGTTTTAGGGATTTGAGTCGCATTCGTCTGTCGTCGATGTGAAATAAAATGGCTATTTTAACAAATTTTTAGCAAATTTTGGGGCAATTGTAGGATGGACGCAGAAGTTTATCCAAAAAATTGGACATGAATAAATCAAGCCACGAGCGCTCATCTTGGTACACTTGCCTGCATGGCGGTGATTGGTGGGTGTTAAATGCCATAAAATAAGCTATAATAAGCCGCATCGACAAATAATGAAAATAATTGAGAATAAATATGGCTATTACTCATCCGCAGTTTAACCCCATCGCCCTAGACTTAGGCGTCATTCAGCTACATTGGTATGGTCTGATGTACCTGCTTGCCTTTGGCATGGCTTATTTTTTGGCTTGGTATCGCACCAAATCTCGCACCGATTTTACCGCTGAGATGGTCTCTGATTTGGTATTTTTTGGCTCGGTGGGCGTCATTCTCGGCGGTCGTATCGGCTATGTGATTTTGTATAATTTTGGCGAATTTATTGCCAATCCGCTGTACCTATTCCGCGTCTGGGAAGGCGGTATGAGCTTTCACGGTGGCTTTGTCGGTGTGCTACTTGCGATGTGGTATTTTGCCCATAAATACAAAAAAGCGCCGTTTACCGTGCTTGATTTTATTGCGCCGTGTGTGCCGACAGGTCTATTATTTGGGCGAATTGGCAACTTCATCAATGGCGAGCTATGGGGTCGTGTCTCGACATCCGACATCAGCCATTTGATGTATTTCCCGCAGGCAGCCAATGCTGATTTTGAGCTATTACAAGCCAATCCCGCCCTACAAAGCGTTGCGACCAATATCGGTGGCTATCTGTTACTACCACGCCATCCATCACAGCTATACCAAGCAGCGACCGAAGGCGTACTACTATTTATCCTGCTATGGTGGTTCTCATCCAAGCCACGCCCACGCTATGCGGTGTCTGCATTGTTCTTGTTGGGCTATGGCATCAGCCGTTTTATCACCGAATTTTTCCGTCAGCCAGATGTCGGCTATGAGCTGATTTTTGGGTGGATGAGTAAGGGGCAATTATACAGTTTGCCGATGATTATTTTTGGTATTATCTTAATGGTAATGGCGTATCAAAAACGCATTTATGATTGGAAACAAGCCTAATGAAACAATATCTTGAGCTACTGACGCACATCCTAGAAACTGGTGGCGATAAAGGCGACCGCACAGGCACAGGCACTCGCTCGGTGTTCGGTCATCAGATGCGTTTTGATTTATCAAAGGGCTTTCCGCTACTGACCACCAAAAAAGTCCACATGAAATCCATCATCCATGAACTGCTATGGTTCTTAAAAGGCGATACCTGCGTGGATTATCTGCAAGCCCATGGCGTCAGCATCTGGGATGAGTGGGCGACCGCCGAACAGACCGCTCGCTTTGGTCGTCCTGCAGGTGAGCTCGGGCCTGTCTATGGTCACCAATGGCGTAATTTTGGTGCAAGCAAAAATACCGATGGTGCGTACAATGCCGATGGCTTTGACCAAATCACTTGGCTGATTAACGAAATCAAAACCAATCCCAACTCTCGCCGTCTGATTGTCTCGGGCTGGAACCCGTCCGAAGCAGGACAAGTGGCACTGCCACCGTGCCATACGCTGTTTCAGTTTTTTGTGATTGATGGCAAATTATCCTGTCAGCTGTATCAGCGTAGTGCCGATGTGTTCTTGGGCGTGCCATTTAATATCGCAAGCTATGCACTGCTGACACATATGATTGCCCAAGTGTGCGGTCTTGATGTGGGTGAATTTATCTGGACGGGCGGTGATACGCACTTATATAGCAATCACTTTGAACAAGCCAAACTTCAGCTTAGCCGTGAGCCACTACCCTTGTGTCAGCTTAAGCTAAACCCTGACATCAAAGACATTTTTGAGTTTGGCTTTGATGATATCACGATTGAAAATTATCAATCACATCCTGCCATCAAAGCAGCCGTGGCGGTCTGATATGACAGATATCGATATCATCCATGTCGTCGCCAAAAGCACGAACCACTGTATCGGCAAGGACAATCAGCTGCTATGGCACATCCCTGCTGATTTACAGCATTTTAAGAACATCACCACAGGCGGTGTGATTGTCATGGGGCGTAAGACTTTTGAGTCTTTGGGTCGCTTATTGCCGAACCGCAGTCATCACATCATCACCCGTGACACGACCTTTCATCACGATGGCGTGACCGTGTCGCATACGCTCGATGATGCCATCGCCGCAGCCAAAGCTGATGCCGCTGTTCGTGGCCAGTCTGCCATCTATATCCTCGGCGGTGGTGAGATTTATCAGCAGAGCCTTGTGATGGCTGACCGTCTTGAGATTACCGAAGTAGATATCGACATCACAGGTGATGCTTATTATCCTGTCATCAGCGATGATTTTATCAAAGTGGCTCAAAGCGATACGCATATCTGTGACAAAAGCGGTTTGGCGTATCGTTTTGTTACTTATCAAAAAACCAAAACAGCATAAAGGGTACACCCATGAAATACGCTCCGATTGCCATCATCTGTTCAGCCGCTCTCATCAGCGCTTGCAGTGACAAGCCAACTTATCAAAAAATCGAAGGGCAAACCATGGGTACAAGCTACCACATCAGCTATCAGCATCCTGACGGCGCTGATACCAAAGCCATCCAAGATGCGATTGATAAACGCTTAGACGCCATCAATATCAGTATGTCCACCTATATGGACGATAGCACGATTAGCAAATTTAATCGCCTGCCATCGGCAACACCGATCGAGATTGATGCCGACTTTGCCAAAGTGCTAAGCGACAGCCAAGCCATCTATCAAGCATCTGATCATGCCTTTGATCCGACGGTGTATCCGCTCGTTGAGCTGTGGGGATTTGGCAAACACAAAAGCGTTGAGCGACTACAATCCCCACCAAGCACCGATGAGATTGCTAAGGCTCAGGCACTCATCGGACTTGATAAAGTCGTGGTCAATGGCACACAAATTCACAAAACCGTCGATGGCTTGGGGCTGGATTTTTCGGCGATTGCCAAAGGCTATGCCGTCGATGTCATCGCTCAGACGCTCAAAGATGGCTATGGCATCACAAACTACATGGTCGAGATTGGCGGTGAAGTTGCCACCCTTGGACAAAATGACAAGGGCAAGCCGTGGACACTTGCGGTCGATGCGCCTGTCATTGACAGCTCAGTCAAGACCCGTGACACCATCACGACGCTGACACAGCCAAAAGATGGCTCGCTACATATTGCTACTTCGGGTGGTTATCGCAATTCATTTGAATACAATGGCGTACGCTACAGCCACACCATCAACCCCACCACAGGCAATCCTGTCGCAGGCAATGCCCCAAGCGTGACTGTGCTACATGACAGCGTGGCTTTGGCGGATGGTTGGGCGACGGCATTGACCGCCATGCCGTACGCAGATGCGCTCAAGCTTGCCAATCGTGAAGGCATCCAAGCCCTATTCGTCATCGAAAACACTGGCAAAACCGGCTTTGACATCGTCAAAACCGACGCCATGCAACAACAATTCCCAAAATAGCACGCTATTGATGGCTTGATGTTTACTTTGGCTTAGTGTTTGATTTACAATACAGATATTCTATTTTTATAAGGGATAATCATGGCAAATTTTTCACCCAGTATTCAGTTTGCTAAGCGTTGGCTTGGCACGCCTGCCAGTGCTCGCTCTGCTGTTTATGATGAGCTTGATGACATCATTCGCCTGCTTGATAGCAGTGAGCCTGTGAGCGATTTTCGCTTTAGCCATCCTGATTTTAATCAAGCGATGCAAGGCTTTATGCAAGATGGCAGCAGTACCAATACCCAAGCCATGCGACTGGTGCACAGCCTTGACACCACATCATTAGATGGCGAAGCGACCGCCACGCTGACCGATAATGACCTACAAGCGCTTGAAGCTCGCCTAAATCACAATCTATCAGCGCAGATTGATGAGTTTTTGGGCGACCACATGAGTCAGCTGTCTGATGATTTGCGTGCTTGGCTAAAGACCACCATTCGTAACGAATTGGCAAATTATCAACGCCAAAACTAAGCCATCTTGGGCGTTTGTCAAGATGCGCTTATTTGCTTTTTTGATAATTTTGGCTTGGCATGATTTAAATGCTTTGCAAAGCTTAAAAGGTTTGAAAAACTTGATAACGCTTAGCAAGGCTTAACAAGATTTTGGCGCAACCAAACATTGACTTTTGACACTGTGTGATTTTTAGGGGATTTTTATGAGCGACACCACGCATAGCGATATCATCATCGTCGGTGCAGGCCCTGCTGGGCTTGCCTTTGCTCGCTATTTTAAGGGTAGCGAGTTGCGCTTGACCATCATCGAAAAAGCCCCTTTATCAAGCCTGCAAAATCCTGCCTATGACGGCCGTGAAATCGCCCTGACCAATCGCTCAAAAGAAATCCTACAAAATCTTGGCGCATGGCAACGCTTCAATCCCGATGAGATTTATCCGCTGGTCGATGCCAAAGTGTATAGCGGTACACTTGATTATGCCCTGCATTTTCAAGTGCCAAGCCTAATGAAATCCATGCGTTCGCTAGATAGACTGGGCAATCTGATTTCCAATCACAATATCCGCAAAGCCATCTATGACGAAGTGGCGACGATGGATAATGTCACGCTGATTACCGAGATTGGGGTCACTGATGTCAAGACCGATGATGTGCAGGCAACGGTGAGCCTTGCCGATGGTCGCACACTGACAGCGGATTTGGTGATTGCTGCTGATAGCCGACTGTCTGGCGTGCGTCGTATGCTTGGGATTGGTGCGGATATGCATGACTTTGGGCGGACGGTGATTGTGTTTCGAGTCAGTCATCCGCTATCCAATGGCGCAACTGCCCAAGAATATTTCTTGTACGGTCGCACCCTTGCCCTATTACCGCTCAATGACCATCTGACCAACTGCGTCATCACCCTTGACAACACCCAAGCCGATGCCCTACTTAGCCTATCACCACAAGCACTTGCCAGTGAAGCACAGCGGATGTTTGGCGATCAATTTGGTACATTTAGCATTGCAGGATCAGTGCATCACTACCCACTGATGGGTGTGCACGCACATCAGTTCCACGCCAAGCGTGCCGCACTCATCGGGGATGCCGCTGTCGGTATGCACCCTGTGACCGCACACGGCTACAATCTAGGACTTATCAGCGCCGATATCCTAGCGCCACTCATCATCGAAGCACACCGCATGGGTCGTGATATCGCATCTGATCGCCTGCTCGCCACCTTTAATCGTCGTCATCAAGTCCATACTCGCCCACTGTATCACGGCACCAATGCGATGGTGTCGCTATTTACCGATGATCGCAAGCCTGTGCGTGCGGTGCGTGATTTGGCACTACGAGTGAGTAACAACCTACCGCCTGTCAAGCACTGGATTGCCAAACAGCTTGTTGGCTGATGTGCGCTGTTTGCCATCTTTTGTATAATTGCTATACCAAATCCAAATTGAAGCATACTCAATTTGGATTTTTGCATTTTTGGCTTTGTCTTTTGATGGTAAAAGTGCTAAACTAATTGCGATTGTGATGGCATCATCAGAAAAATTGATGATACTCACAAGGTTTTTATACTTAACACCTTAACAAAGAAGGATTTACCATGAAACAACCTGTTCGTGTTGCTGTTACTGGCGCAGCTGGTCAAATCGGCTACAGCCTACTATTCCGTATCGCATCTGGCGAAATGCTTGGCAAGGATCAGCCTGTTATCCTACAGCTACTAGAAGTACCTGTCGAAAAAGCACAACAAGCCCTACAAGGCGTCATCATGGAGCTAGATGACTGTGCATTCCCACTGCTAGTTGATGTAATCGGCACTGACGATCCAAATGTCGCATTCAAAGATGCTGACTATGCCCTACTAGTCGGTGCTCGTCCACGTGGCCCGGGCATGGAGCGTGCTGACCTACTACAAGAAAATGCTAAAATTTTCACCGTTCAAGGTAAAGCACTTAACGATGTCGCTAGCCGTGATGTCAAAGTATTGGTCGTGGGCAACCCAGCGAACACCAACGCTTATATCGCAATGAAATCAGCACCAGACCTACCTGCTAAGAACTTCACTGCTATGCTACGCCTTGACCACAACCGTGCATTGACCCAAGTAGCGAAGAAAACTGGCAAACAAGTCAAAGACATCAAAAACCTAACTGTTTGGGGCAACCACAGCCCAACCATGTACGCTGACTATCGCTTTGCCACCATCAATGGCGAGAGCGTCAAAGACATGATCAACGACCAAGAATGGAATGCTAATGTATTTCTACCTACCGTTGGTAAGCGTGGTGCAGCCATCATCGAAGCTCGTGGCCTGTCATCAGCTGCATCAGCTGCAAACGCTGCCATCGACCATATGCGTGATTGGGCACTAGGCACGAACGGCGAATGGGTAACTATGGGTATCCCATCAGATGGCTCATACGGCATCCCAGAAGGCGTAATGTTCGGCTTCCCTGTGACCACCGAAAATGGCGAATACAAAATCGTTCAAGGTCTAGAGATTGATGAATTTAGCCAAAAATACATCAACATCACTCTAAACGAGCTTGAAGAAGAGCGTGCAGCGATTGACCATCTATTTGCATAATTGACTGACCGCCAAAAAAAAATGCCTGATTCATCTGAATTGGGCATTTTTTGTGCAATGAATATGGCGAGACTTGAGAAGTTATACACCGTAACAAGTGTTTGATTACACAGCCAATACAATTTTGTAAAGATTCGCTAAGTATAAGCTGTTACAATCTAGTCATGGTTTTGAAAAGCTATATCCAAACAAAATCAACCAACCCACAAAAGCAGGACTAGACTATGTTAGGAAACATCGAATACACCATGAACGAGCTATTTGCTCAGCTTGGACTCGACAGCAGTGATGAAGCCATCGAAAAATTCATCGCCGCCCATCAGCTGGACGAAGACACACAGCTTGACCAAGCTCCATTTTGGAACGACAGCCAAATAGCATTTGTCCGTGAAGAATGGCGAAAAGACGCTGTGTGGGCGATGGTGCTCGATGAGCTAAACGCTCGCTTGCATGGTCAATAAGCAAACATACCACTTGGCGAAAACACACAGCCAATACTCGGAAAAAAGCTAGGTTTATGGTGAGCCTAGCTTTTTTATGCCACTTTTTTATACCCTAGTCTTTATGTGGCAGTCTTTATATTATGGTCGTTATTCATCAGATACAGATGCTCGCCACGCAAGCAACTCTGCCACATCTTGACTGATACCTGCCTTTAGCGCATCCATGCCATCATACTTGCGTTCGCCGTGCAAAAAATACCGAAATACGACGGTTAATTGTACATCGTACAAATCCCCATCAAACTTCGGTAAATGCACTTCAATACGCCAATCTTGACCGCCCACCGATGGACGCAGACCGACACTCACCGCCCCAAAGAGACTACCTTGTGCCACACCTGCCACACCGACAGCGTCATCATGAGCAAGTGTCGCCCAATCAAGTGCCACGCCATCCCGATAAGCAAACACATCCGCCCCATAGACGCCGTGCAAGGCAGGCTTGATACGGTTTAGCGTAATATTCGCCGTTGGGAAATCAAGCGTACGCCCAATCTTATCGCCGTGCACCACACGCCCTGTGATGGCATAATCCCGACCCAATAGCCCTTTGGCACTATCCAAGCGACCATCTGCCAAAGCTTGTCTTACAAGCGATGAGCTTACTCGCTGATTATCATGCATGATACTATCTAGGCTATCGACACTAAAGCCTACCGCCGCCAAAAATGCCTTGTCCCCTGCTCTGTCATGCCCAAAGCGAAAATCATCGCCCAGCACCAAATGGCGAGTGTTTAGCCCCTTGAGCATCAGTGCAAAGTCGCTGGCAGATAATGAACGAAATTCATCATCAAAGCTTGCCACAATCAGATAATCCACGCCGAGCTCAGTGATGTAGGCTGCTTTTTCGTCAAGGCTCGTCAGTCTCGCAGGCGGGTTGTGCGGCACAAAAAACTCTCTGGGCTGCGGCTCAAAAATCATCACCGCCGATGCAAAGCCCATCTGCTTGGCATCATTTGCCAAAGCGGTCAATAAGGCTTGATGACCCAAATGCACACCGTCATAGTTGCCGATGGTCATCGCAAGCGGTGGCAGGGTTGGTAGCTGTTTGGGATTTAGATGAATGAGTTGCATGAGTATCGATTATTGTTTGCTCGCCATCGCATCAATCACAGGGACTGATAGCTTATCGGCGGCGACTTCTTTGGCAGTTTTGGCATCTAATGACAAGCCCTTAATCAGTGGCAAGCTTTTGACATCGATACGCTTGCGAGTCGCTAGATGTACAGGCACCATACGGGCAAACTCAAACAGATGTAGCCACATCTCTTCGCCACCTTCTAGGCTCTCTTCGTCATCTAGGCGAATGGCAGCAATCTCCATCAGCGTGCGAATCAGCTCATTTTCATCATCTCTTAGGCTGATACCTGCCACACCGATACCGGTGATATAGCCACCTGCCCAATCTTTGAGCGCAAGCACTCGTTCGTACAGCTCATGCTCATCATCAGGCACAAGTGGCTCATAGCCATAGGCATCGTCTTTGTCTTTGAGCGCAAAGCTGACATCTTCGGCATATTCGGTCAATAGCTCTAGCGCATCTTCGCTTGGCACTTCAAAGCTTAGCTCTTCTAAAATCTGCGTCCAACCATCGACATCCGTCGCATTGCACACTGTCATGATGCCCGTCATAATACCGTGCAATTCGCTAATTGACACATCTGTCCATGTTTCAAATGCCTTTGTCCAGTCATCCCAACCTGACATAAAATCAGTCGCCATCGCCACACCTTTTATTATTCAAAATCAAACCCATGATTATATCACAGCCGATGCATTTATGCGTCCATTTTGGCAAATCACAAGGGCAATCTTTTGCCAAAATCACACCAATCATCGAAAATTTACTCAAGAATTTAAAAAATATTTGACAATAGACCTAATAGCCGTGATAAGATTAGCATAGCAATATCTCTATATTTCTATCGATTGACTTTATCAGGACATCTTATGCTAGCTCAACTTCAAGCCCTAGAGCAAACCATCATAGCGATGAAAAAGCAATACGCTGTTACCGCCACCGAACTTGCCAATCTCAAACAACGACTTGCCAACGATGACAGCCCACAGCAAATCATCAATCTTCAACAACAGCTAAACAAAGCAAATCAAGAAATCGACAGCTACTGCGAACAAGTCGATAGCCTTGAGCATTCTCGCAATGCCCTACAAAAACAAGTCGAAGATCTGTATCAAGCCAACCAAGCACTGGTACAACAAAACCAAGATCTCAAGGACAAAAACGCATTGGCAATCTCTCGTGCCGAAGTCATTCGTGATTGGCTTGGTAAAATTGACCGCTCAAATTGATGTCATCTTTTTACCCAATCCATATTGATTATTATATTGATTATTAAGGATATTTTATGAGCCAAGACAACACCCAAACCGCTTATAACTCGGCTGCCATCATCGCCAAAGAAGAATTTCGCCCTGTGGATATCAGCATCGCAGGCACACCACATCGCATCGTCTGCCCTGTAGATGAAATCAAAAATCTTGAAAATGGCGCAGAATTTATCAACCAAAAAATCCGTGATTTACGCCGTGAAATCAAGCACAAAACCCCAAGCAATGAAGAGTTTTTGGTGCTGGTTTGCCTTGATTTGTACGACCAAATCCAAAGCCTACAAAATCAAGCCATCATCCATGCCGAAGACCAAAAACAAATCGCTGCGATGATTGATAAAATCAACAAAGAAGCTCGCTCAATGCTATAACTGATTGATTTAGCTGATTAAAATATCAAAAAGGACGAAAATTACTCGTCCTTTTTTTGTACTTAGATGATGGCCAAATGATAGCTGGATAAAGCTTTAGGCACTGGCTTTATCTGTAGGGATTGGCAAATTTTCCGCAGGATGTGCCTGTGTGTAGGCGATGAGATGCTCATCATTACAAAAAAATCGCTCATTATCAGATTTTTCGTGGAACAAATGCCCCCGATAGGTGGCAAGCTTTTGTCCACAGTGATGACAAGTGCGGATGCTTGTGTCATCGCCATCTTTTGGAAAAAATGCTTTGGGCGGCTTTGGGTACATAAATTTGAAAAAAAACCACATCACCACAGCGATGATGACGATATTGAGAATAAATGCAAACATAACGACCTTTTTGTGCCAAATTGTGCCAAATAAAGCATTACTATACCACAAAGCAAGGCAAATTGTGCTATACTATCATGCAGGTTTGCCGTAATTTGGCGAACTGATTAATTATTTTTGAGCGTTGCTCCGTATTTGCATCAGACAGTGAAGTTTGAGCAATACAACATACCAATTAAGCACTTGGCACGATGCACGAGTTGCCCACCAGTTAGGATTATTAAAAATGCCAAAAACAAAACCAACAGATGCGCCAAATGGTGCAAAAACCACACTACACACCGCTGATTCAGCCGTCGGCACGATTACTTTTGCGATGATTCAGACTAATTTTTGGGTAGGTGATATCGCAGGTAATGTCAAAAAAATGCACGCACTCGCCATCGATGCCAAAAATCGTGGCGCGGATATCGTGGTCTTTCCTGAGCTGTCTTTGGTCGGTTATCCGCCAGAAGATTTGCTACTACGCCCAACGCTTGGCGAGCGAGTGCGTGATGCGATGGCAAAGCTTGCCGAAATCGAAGGCATTGTCATCATTCTAGGCTATCCGCACATTGACCAACACGGCACATTCAACTCAGCTGCCATCCTACAAGGCGGTAGCCAAAAAGGCTTTTATCATAAGCAATGCCTGCCAAACTACGGTATCTTTGATGAACGACGCTACTTCAAAAAAGGTCATAACAGTGTGATGTTTGACTACAAAGGCGCAACCATCGGCCTGCTTATCTGCGAAGATATTTGGCATGATGCCCCAATCAAATCGCTCAAAGAAGAAGGGGCGGATTTGGTCGTGGTGATTAACGCATCACCCTTTGAAATCGGTAAACAAACCGCTCGCAAAGCCCTGCTTGCCAAGCAATCTGCCACTTATCAGCTACCGATCATCTATGTCAATACGGTCGGCGCTCAAGACGACATCGTCTTTGATGGCGGCTCGCTCATTATGCAGGCTGATGGCTCGGTGGCGCACGAAGGTTCTCGCTTTTTGAATCAGCTGATGATGGCAAAATACGATGTGGCAAGCCGTCAGTTTGACAACCAAAGTAAAGCCCCGCTTGTACTGTCCGAAGAATCAGAAATGTATCAAGCACTGGTCGTAGGTCTGCGTGATTATGTCAATCGCTCAGGCTTTAAGGGCGTTATCGTCGGTCTATCAGGCGGTATCGATAGCGCACTGACGCTATGTATCGCTGTCGATGCGCTCGGCTCTGACCGTGTCTATGCGGTGATGATGCCGTATGAATACACTGCACAAATCAGCCTAGATGATGCCGAAGCACAGGCCGCTCGCCTAAATGTCTCATATACCGTCTGCCCGATTCATGATGCGGTCGCAGGGCTACGATCAGCACTTGCGCCACTACTTGCCAATAGCGAGCCTGATGTGACCGAAGAGAACCTACAAGCTCGTGCTCGTGGTACGATTTTGATGGCATTGTCCAATAAATTTGGACACATGGTCATCTCAACAGGCAACAAGTCCGAAAATGCGGTCGGCTATGCTACCTTGTACGGTGATATGGTTGGCGGCTTTGATGTGCTCAAAGATGTCTATAAAACCGATGTCTATCGCCTAGCCAACTACCGCAACCGCCTAGAAGACAACCCTGTCATCCCTGAGCGTGTCATCACTCGTGCGCCATCTGCCGAGCTACGCCCTGACCAAAAAGACCAAGACAGCTTGCCTGATTATGACACTTTGGATAATATCCTAAGAAAGTACATCGATGAAGATCTAGGCTACAAGGCAATCTGCGCCGCAGGCTTTGATCCTGCTACCGTCGAAAAAGTGCTTGGTCTCGTGGATCGTGCTGAATACAAGCGTCGTCAAGGTGCAATCGGCACCAAAATCACCAAAAAATCCTTTGGTCGAGAGCGTCGTTATCCACTGGTCAATGGCTGGTCAATCAAAGGCTAACTTTGCACCATCAGCACTCATATCGCTTTATGCACAGCCAATAGCCGTTTCGACGGCTATTGTTCTATATAGCTATTGCTTTGTATATTAGCTTTTAGGAATATTCTACAAGGATACGCCATGTTTGGTATTACAGACATCAGTGGATTTTTGATCGCCACCATCATGATTATCATCCTGCCCGGGCCCAATAGCTTGTACTGCCTATCGGTCTCAGCATCACAGGGCAAGCGAGCGGGATTTTTGGCGGCGACGGGGATTGTTATCGGTGATAGCATCTTGATTATCGCCACCATCTTGGGTGCAGGGACACTACTTCGCCTATATCCTGCGGTGTTTGATACGATTAAGCTTGTCGGCGGACTGTATTTGGCATATCTTGGCATTCGGCTGTTGATGGGTGCGTATCAGACCTTTGTCAATCGCCATATCCTAGCCAATAGCCCCGTTGCACTTGCCAAGCCCACACATCAAAACTACCTAATGCGTGCGCTAAGCCTTAGCCTTACCAATCCTAAGGCGATTTTGTTTTTCTTATCGTTTTTTGTGCAGTTTGTTGATCCTGCTTATCCGAGACCATATATCAGCTTTTTGATTTTGGCACTGATTTTGCAGGTGGTGAGTATCAGTTATTTATCCCTGCTGATTGTCGCAGGTAAGGGCTTGGCATATCGCTTCGCCAGTCGTCCTTGGCTGAGCATCAGCGGTATGAGCTTGATTGGCGTGCTGTTTTTGGGCTTTGCGGTGAATTTGTGGATGAGTAAGCTTTAGGCGAGTTTGCAAAAACCAACCAAGCAAACTTTCTATCTTAGCAATATACACCTAGCTACCATATTAATATCGTTGCATTACTGCTGTTCACTCATACTCGCAACCAACACCTATTTCAAATTAATAAAAACAGATTTTTTTGTTAAGCAGAACAAATCAAAATGATCCTAAGTCAAAATGCCATTCATAAACCGCTTTTTTAATTGTCAAATTTAAATTTTTTTTATTTCCATAAACTATTTTTTAGAAACAATTATTACAAAAAACAAACAAACAAACAAACAAACTATAATAACTAAAATTTTGCGTGGAGTGTATCTAAAATATGTCTATTTTTGCTTCTTTATTGCTATTTGGATCTTTAATATTGCTTATTTTAGGCTGCATTGGACTTTTTAACTTTCGAGCATTTGGTATGAAGTCACGCGGGCAATCATCTGCTATCTTTTTTGGATCGGCAGTTGCAAGTCTAATTCTGGGATCCATCCTAATGCCAACTTCGCAACAAGCCACAGCAGAACAAATTACTCAAACGCAGACAACTACGGAATCAACATCTGCAATTACAGAACCAGTAGCCAAAATTGAATATGTTGATGCAATAGCAGTTGGTCAGCATTTTAACTCCCTAACAGAGCTACAAAGAGATGCTTGGAACAAAGAAAATAGACTAGTTATTCCAACCAAAGGGTCTTGCACAGTTGTCCAAGTTCAAAAAGTCAATTGGACATCACAGGTACAAAATGCAGATTATGAAGTAGAATGTGAAACATTGGGTGAGGTTAAGCCTGTTGTATATTTCACAAAAGAATATGAGAGCCTAGTGACTGGTCTAAATATTGGTGATACATTGAATTATGTTGGCATGGTACACTCAGCAAATCATTTTGGTTTTTGGACCAGTGTTTACATCTTAGGCAATTAATTACAATTTAGGAGATTTTTTATGAATAAAGCTGGCGGTATTATTGCCTTAATCGCAGGCATCTTTGCTGTATTTGCCTCTTTGTTTACCCTATTTTTTGGCGGTCTTGATGCTGCATTAAACAATGACACGCGCATTGTTTCGATGGGTTGGCTTGGTCTATTATTTTCTTTTTTGGTTATTGTTTTTGGCGCAGTTGCAATGGGTGCAAAAACTAAAAAACCAGGTATTGGCATCATCGCCTGTTCTATCATTGGTGGCATTTCAGGTGGTACTTTTGTATTCATTTGCATGATTTTGGCATTCATTGGAGGCATTCTAGCTCTAAATATCAAAAAAGACCAACCTCAAATTACTCAGCAATAAGAACGCATCCAATAAAATAAAGCCAGTTGCAAGACTGGTTTTATTTTTAATAATACACCCTACACCAACGCACTAATCTGACACACTGCCAAATCTTTAATGACAAGCTGTAAGCTTTGGTTACCCTGCCATTCATTGATATCAAGCGTATATAGGATATGCACACGACTGGCTCGATAATCCCACACAGACGGCTCATAGTTGAACCATATCGCATCAATCGGATATTGCACGCCTGCCATCTTGAGCACAAGCTTTAGGTGCTTATCCTTGAGCACTCGATGTTGTAGCACTTCAAATTCACCATCAAAGCTTGGCGGTGCAAAGCCATTGCCCCACACGCTGATTTGGGATAATGTCTGTGCAAACTGTAGGCTAAATTCATGGGCATCCAGTTCGCCATCAGTGAATTTTTCTTCGCTAAACACCGATGCATCAAAGCGGTTCATCTCATCATCAAATGCTGCAGCAAAGGCATCAAAATTCGCCTTTTTGATCGTCAAGCCCGCCGCCATCGCATGACCACCAAAATGCTCAATCAGCGTCGGATGGCGCATGGCGACCGCTTCGATGACATCACGGATATGGATACCTGCAATCGAGCGTGCCGAGCCTTTGATCCAGTCATCATCAGCCGTTTCGTTGTTGTCCGCAGGGGCGAACACGATGCTTGGGCGGTATAGCTTTTCTTTGAGTCTGCCTGCGACGATACCGATGACGCCTTGATGCCAGTTATCTTGGTATAGCACGATGGCTTTTGGGATGCTATCACAAGTATCTGCCATCTGTGGCAGACTATCAATGATGGCGATGGCTTCATCTTTCATCATCGTCTCGACACTACGCCGTGAGTGATTGAGTTTGTTCAGCTCAATCGCCAAGCGGTGCGCTTCGCTCCAGTCATCGGTCAATAAGCACTCAACACCGATACGCATATTGTCCATACGCCCTGCGGCATTGATGCGTGGGGCAATGGCAAAGCCAAAATCATCACTGGTAATCTTGGCAAAATCTCGCCCCGCCTGCTCAAGGATTGCCAAGATCCCCACACAAGCCCGCCCCTGTCTGATTTGGGCAAGTCCATGACTGACCAAGATGCGATTGTTGCGATCTAGCACGCCAAGATCCGCCACCGTGCCAAGCGCCACCAAATCCAGATACTGCGCCACATTTGCCGATGATTTACCCAGACTTCTGCGATGCTTGGCAAGTCGTCCCATCACATAAAACGCCACACCCACGCCCACCAGCCATTTACTGCCAAACTCACAGCCAAGCTGATTGGGATTGACCACCGCATCAGCAGGCGGTGATGATTTGGTAGTCAAATGATGATCGGTAATCACCACCTGAATGCCAAGCTCTGTCGCTTTGGCAACACCATCATGACTTGAGATGCCATTATCCACCGTGATAATCAGCTTAGGCTCGTACAGTGATGCGCCGTATTCGACAATCTGTGGTGTCAAGCCATAGCCAAACTTAAAGCGATCAGGCACCAAAAACTGGGCATCCGCCCCCATCTGCCGCAGCACTCGCATCATCAGCGCCGTGCTCGTCGCTCCATCACAATCAAAGTCGCCGATGATTAAGATTTTATCACCCTGATCAATCGCTGTATCAATCAAGTCAATCGCCGTATCAATCCCCATCAAGCCATCAGCAGGCAATAGATGTGCCGTGCTCACATCGAGCTCATCGACGCTGTGGATGTGGCGTGCCTGTAGAACACGAGCGAGCGATGGAAAGCCCGTCGCATCAATCAGCATCTGCGATGTCGGCTCGGCTAGGCGTGGAGTTAGGGTCAAACGGGTCATGGCGTATCCAGTGGATAATGGGTAATCAAGGCTGTGATGACTTTTTTAGCTTTGTAAATTACTTAGTTTTACAAATTGCTTAAGATTTTAAACTTTTTAAAATTTTTTAAGCTTTGGTCAATGATTTTGGTAAGCTAAAAGTCACATTCTCTTCGATACCTGACAGCTCCACAGGTTCATCAGCACCCCATGACTGCAAGGTATTTAGCACTTCTTGGATAAGCACTTCGGGTGCAGATGCCCCTGCGGTCACGCCCACATGGCTGACACCATCGAACCATGCTTTGTCCATTTGTCCTGCATTATCAATCAGATACGCACGCTTACCCATACGCTCAGCCAGCTCTCTTAGGCGATTTGAGTTGCTTGAATTGGGACTGCCCACCACGAGCACTACATCACACTCTTTTGAGAGTATCTTAACAGCATCTTGACGGTTTTGGGTGGCGTAGCAGATGTCATCTTTGCGTGGGGCATTGATGCTTGGGTATTTATTTTTGAGCGCATCGATGACCACCGCAGTATCGTCCATTGATAGCGTCGTTTGGGTGACGAATGCCAAGTTTTCTTTATCCAAATCAAGCTTTGCCACATCATCGGCATCTTCGACCAGATGAATACGGCCGCCAAAGCTTGTGTCAAATCGCCCCATTGTCCCTTCGACTTCAGGATGTCCTGCGTGCCCAATCAAAATCGCATCCATGCCTTCTTTGGCAAATTTACCCACTTCGATATGCACCTTAGTCACCAGCGGACAAGTGGCGTCAAACACCGTCAAATCACGGCGTGCCGCTTCATCTTCGACCGCCTTGGATACGCCATGCGCCGAAAAAATCACAATCGCCCCATCAGGCACTTCATCAAGCTCTTCGACGAATACCGCCCCGCGACTTGCCAAATCTTCGACCACAAATTTATTATGCACCACTTCATGACGCACATAAATCGGCGGATTAAAACGGCGCAGCGCTTCATTGACAATGGCGATGGCTCTATCCACACCTGCACAAAAACCACGGGGATTGGCTAATAAAATTTTCATAATTTTCTCAATAGTTTATCAAAATCACTGTGTGCTATTTTAGCAAATTTCAGCCAATTTGTGCTAAAATATCACGATTTGAACAAGGAAAATCCCATGACTGGCAAATTATTCATCATCACCGCCGCATCAGGCACTGGCAAAACTTCACTGGTCAAAGAACTACTTGCCACCACCGACAATCTCACCGTCAGCATCTCACACACCACACGAGCACCCCGCCCGGGCGAAAGCGACGGCGTGCATTATCATTTCACCACAGTGGATGAGTTTAAACGCTTGATTGATGAGTCAGCGTTCTTGGAATACGCCCAAGTGTTTGATAACTTTTATGGGACGACATGCCAAGCGGTCGAATGCCTGCTTCATGATGGCGTCGATGTGATTCTTGAGATTGACTGGCAAGGTGCGCTACAAGTCAAAGAAAAATTTAGTGATGCGGTGATGATTTTTATTCTACCGCCAAGCTGTGATGCCTTGCGTTCACGCTTATCAAATCGTGGTCAAGACAGCGATGAAGTCATCGAAAAACGCCTAGCAGGCTCGCTGACCGAGATGCGCCAATACGACAAATTCGACTATGTCGTCATCAATGATGACTTTGCCGAAGCACTCGCCGACTTACAAGTCATCATCAAAAGCCATCGCCTAAGCCGCGCCACCCAGCAAGCTCGCAATGGCAAGCTGATTGATGCCTTGTTCGCTTGATGGATGGATATTAAGGCAAAATCTTAGCCAAACTTGGCAAGCTTTGGTCAAAAATTTGCCAAGAATTGACAAAAAGCACTTAAAAAAGCCCAAAAAGCTTGCTATAATAAGCGATTATTTTGGGTAAAACCCATTTTTGAATTAATCATTGAGAGTAAACTATGGCACGAGTAACCATTGAAGATTGTCTTGCAAATGTTGATAATCGTTTTGAGCTGATTTTGGTGGCAAGCAAGCGTGCCCGCCAACTTGCTAATGGCAAGGTCGATCCAACCGTCCCTGTGGACAATGACAAGCCAACCGTGCTTGCTTTGCGTGAGATCGCCGCTGGCAATGTCAATCGTGGTATCTTGGATGAGCCTGATGATGATTTGTTCGCCAAGCCAAAGAACTACGAAACCACCCCTGAAGCATTGGGCAACGAGCTATAATTCTTAAATTCTTAGCCAAGCTCACAAAAGCTGCGTATCGCTGATGCGTGGCTTTTTTGTTGGTGGATCAAGTTGCGGATGACCAATTTACCATAATGACGCTGATTTACCTGAATAAAATATGCGATTTGATAAAATAAATTGTGAATGTATTGACAACACCCCCAATCAATGATTTATTATACTAATTTGGCAAACATCGTTTTGCCTTTCGTGGTTGCCTAATGGCAATCGAACATCCACCAGCCAAAAGAGCCAGTTATGTTAGACAGCTATCATCCACACGACATTCCAACACATCTAAGCCACCCGCTCGTGGATGAAGCCCGTGATAGTCTAATGCGCGCCGTCGCCTATCTAAAGCCTGCTGAACGGGCGGATGTACTGCGTGCCTGCCATTTTGGGGATGTGGCGCATATCAAGGATAAACGCAAATCAGGTGAGCCATATATCACGCACCCGATGGCGGTGGCGGAGATTTTGGCGGGATTTCGCTTAGACCGTGATACCATCATTGCAGCGATTTTGCATGACACGGTCGAAGACACCGAAGTGACCGAAGAGCTCATCACCGCTGAATTTGGCGAGACGGTAGCTCGTCTTGTCGATGGTGTCACCAAGCTAAAATCATCTGGCATGAGCAAGCAGCAAAGCCAAGCGGCGACTTTTCATAAGATTCTCACCGCTACGCTGATTGACCCACGAGTGCTGATTGTCAAGCTCTCCGACCGTCTGCACAATATGTCCACGCTCGATGCCGTCAGCGAAGACAAACAAAAACGCACCGCTCGTGAGACGCTGGATTTTTATATTCCGTTTGCTCGATTGATGGGGCTTAATAACATTGCCGATTACATCGAACTGCTGTGTTATCGCAATCTAAACCCCGCCATGTATAACAAATTCACCGATAAGCTACTTCAGCATGGCTTGGGGCGTAATTTCCAAAAAACCGAAATCAGCACCTATTTACAAAACTTACTTGTACATTTAGGCTTACAAGGTAATGTACAAGTACTGGACAATCGTGCGTCGATGTATCGTCAATTTTTCAAAAATCGTGGGCAAATCAATCAGCTGATTCGCCAATATGACTTTGATGTCGTGCTCGATGACATCGAATCGTGTGATAAATTGGCAAACTATCTGATCCAAAAATACCAAATCGGCGATCGCAATATCCAAGATCATATCCGTAAGCCCCTAGCCGGTGGTAATCAATCGCTGACACTCATCTATGAGCGAGATTATAATCACATCAAAATCACGCTAATGACTCGCCGAATGCAAGAAGCGGCAAGACTTGGCATCATCAGCAATGACCACAATGACATCAGCCAATCGGTGATCCAAGCCAGCCTTCGCAATATGCAAGACCTTGCCAATATTGAGACGCTCAGTGATGATGACGGTGATGACAGCCGCATCGCCATCATCGAAGAGCTGATCAGCTACCTACATGAGCGCAAAATTGTCTGCTACAGCCCGCAAGGTCGTGCTTATGAGCTGCCTCGTGGCTCGACAGCGCTTGACTTTGCGTATGCCGTCGGCCCTGCCATCGGCAATATCGCCACTGGTGCTGATATCAATAATGAGCATGGCAAACTAGGGCTAGTACTCGCTGATGGCGACACGGTGAGCATTGATACCGATAAAAATGCCACCCCCCGTGCTGAGTGGCTCGGCTTTGTGGCGACCAACAAAGCTCGTAGTGAGATTCTAAAATTCCTAAAACACTTGCCCGAAGACCAAAAAATCCAGTATGGCAAGCAGGCACTGGATCGTGCCTTGCAAACCTATGGTAAATCCATCACTGATCTTAGCGATGCCGACTGGGCAGACATCCTGCAATGGCGTGGCATTCAGACAGCTGATGAGCTATTTATGCAGCTATCGACAGGCGTGCTACTGCCGCAGCTGGTTGTCTCTCGCTTATTTAGCGAAGAAGTGGATTATGCTGATGGCAACGAAATCACCCAAACCAAGCATCTACTTGCCGGTATCAAAGGCGTGGAAGTGGACTTCGCTCGCTGCTGCAACCCCATCTATGGCGATCATATCGTCGGACATCTATCTCGCCAAGGACTCGTCGTGCATCGCCACAAATGCTACTCACTACAAAATGTCCGTGCCGAAAACCCTTATCAGATTATTCAGCTAAACTGGAAACCTTCTAGCGTCGCTGACAATCAAGCCAATGCCCTACGCTTCCCTGCCATGCTACGCATCTATGCCATGCTCAACGAAGAACAAATCAGCCAAGTCATCTATGAGATGCGTGCACTCAACATCGGCGTTGAGCACACCCATGTCAAAGCTGATGCCAAAGCAGATAAAGACGGCAAAGTCGGCACAACGACCTTGCATGTCGTTGTCCGCTCTCGCTCGCATCTGGCTGAAGGGATTGAAAAACTACGCCCGCTACTCGGCTACCCAAATATCCAGCGCCTATATCAATAAACTGATGTCAAAAGCGCTTGAAATTACCCGAGTATTTTTTTATTATAAAGATATCAATCACAAAGGAGCTTGCATATGTGCTGTAAAATTGATCTCAATAACCAAAAAGATGCTGCACATTTTCTTGGCAAGGGCGAGCCAAATATCTTACCAAAAACTGCCGATAATGTTGCACCGCACATTGAATACACTGGCACAGCGATGAGTTTGTTTGATAAGTTACTTGCTTATTTTCAAACCAAAAAAGCTTAATTAATCCATCTATTAGGAAATTATTATGTCAAAGCAAGTCATTCATACCGATGACGCCCCGGCTGCGGTCGGTACTTATTCTCAAGCCATCAAAGTCGGCAGCACCGTCTATATCTCGGGTCAGCTGGGTCTTAATCCTGCAACGATGCAACTAAAAGATGGCTTTCAAGCCCAAGCCGAGCAAGCGATGGATAACCTCGCAGCCATCGCCAAAGCAGCGGGCGGTAGCCTAGCAGATACAGTCAAGTTCAATGTCTCATTGACCGATCTTGCTGACTTTGCTGTGCTTAATCAAGTGTTCGAAGCACGCCTAAGCGCCCCATATCCTGCCCGTGCTGCGGTACAGGTCGCTGCTCTGCCAAAAGGCGGTGTGGTTGAGATTGAAGCGATTTTACATTTGGCATAACACGCTGTTAGGCATGATAATAAGCCCTTGACACTTGTGTTCTAAGGGCTTATTGGCTTTCTGGATTGCCAAAAATTTGCTATAATACTCACAGTCACCGTCCCATCGATGGGCGAGCATTTTTATTGAATTTATTTGATAGACAATTTAAACAGGATAATATATGACAGCCACACCCCAGTCAGCCATCATCCCAGATCATTGCCGAGCGGGCATCTTTATGGAAGCAGATTTTTGTACTGATAACACCCAAGCCATCGCCGATGCGTGCCGTGATGCGCTCAGCGCTTTGGGTCAATTACAGACCAAATTCCCTGGCGAGTCTTTGGGCTTAACCATCGGTTTTGGTGCCGATGCGTGGCAAAGATTTGGCCATTCACAAGAAGGCAGTCAAATCAAGCCGTTCCGTCCGCTTGGCGGTGGGCTTGCCCCTGCCACACAGCGGGATGTGCTATTTCATATCCAGTCGCTGCGTCATGATATTAACTTTAGCCTAGCGATGGCGGTGGTGCGTGCGTTTGATGGCTTGATTGATATCAAGAGCGAGACGCATGGCTTTCGCTGGGTCGAAAATCGCGGGCTAGAAGGCTTCGTCGATGGTACAGAAAATCCCCAAGGCGAGCATATCAACGAAGTCGCCGTCATCGCCGATGGTATCGATGCCGGTGGTAGCTATGTGATGGTGCAAAAATATCGCCATGATTTGCCAAAATGGGATGCCCTGCCTGTCGCCGAACAAGAGCACTGTATCGGTCGTTCAAAGGTGGATAATATCGAGTTTGACAAAGCGGTTCGCCTGCCTGACTCACATCTAGGACGCACCAATCTCAAAGAAGACGGCAAAACGCTCGAAATCGTCCGTCGCAGTCTGCCATACGGTACTGTCAGTGGCGAGCATGGGCTGATGTTCATCGCCTATAGTGCACGCCTGTGGAATATCGAAGCACAGCTACTATCGATGTTCGGCGAGACTGATGGCAAGACCGACCTACTGCTCAAGAATGTCACCACAGCAGTATCGGGGGCGTATTATTATGCGCCATCGGTTGAGCGTCTGTCGGCACTGTGATTGACCATTAGCCATCAAAAGCACGGAATATCGTATGCCCCACTCGCACCATGATCGCTTAGCCCAAGTCGCATTGGCGGTGCCTGTGGGGGATTTTTTTGATTATCTATGCCCAGGGCATCTGCCCCTACCACAGGTGGGGATGCGTGTGGTTGCACCCTTTGGTCGTCGCCTACTCATAGGCGTGGTGGTCGGGCTAATTGACCGCACCGACAGCCAAGTGCCGATGGATAAGCTTAAGCCCATTGAGCAAATTCTTGACAACACACCAATCATTGATGATGGGCTTATCAGACTTGCCAAGTGGCTATCGCACTACTATCATCATCCACTCGGTGATGTGTATTCAGTGATGCTACCGACACTCATCAATCAAGGTAAGCCTATCACCCAGCCGATACGCCATTATCGAGCCATCCTGCCTGATGGCGTATCTGATACTATGACTGATGGCACAGCTGATGACACAGCCGATAATCTTATCGCTCGCCTGCCAAAGACCGCCAAGAAACAGCGAGCGATATTGCAGACACTCATATCACATCCTGATGGTATCAGCCAGACGATGCTGATGAGTCTTGGGGCGACTCGGCAGGTGCTGACGACACTACAGGATAAGGGGCTGATTGAGCCATTTGACACCCTGATACAGCCATCTGTGCCACGCCCTGCTACACTCAAGCACCCTGCACTCACGCTCAATATTGAGCAGGCACAGGCACTCGACGCCATCACTCATGCCTGCGATGACGGATGCTATCAGGCATTCTTACTCGATGGTGTGACAGGCTCGGGCAAGACCGAAGTCTATCTACAGGCGATGGCGCATACGCTGGCACAGGGTAAGCAGGTGCTGATACTCGTGCCTGAGATTGGGCTGACTCCGCAGACTCGCTCACGCTTTGGCGATCGATTTGATGCCAATATCTGCGTACTACACTCCAATCTCACCGACAGCGAACGACTATCAGGCTGGCATGACTGCCAAACAGGTGTCACCCAAATCATCATCGGCACACGCTCAAGCGTGCTGTATCCCTTTGATAATCTTGGGCTGATCATCATTGATGAAGCACATGACACATCCTATAAGCAACAAGACCATCTACGCTATCATGCCTGTGATGTGGCGATGGTGCGAGCGATGTTTGCCAAGATTGTGGTGGTGCTCGGCACAGCGACGCCTAGCCTTGAGCAAATCAAGCTCGTCCAAGATGGCAAACTGCACCGCCTGATGCTCACCCAGCGAGCAGGGGGTGCGACAGCGGTCAGATATGAGCTCGTCGATATGCGACTCGGCACACAGCACGCCATGCACACCGATGGCAAAAGTAGCGACAGCACACTCTCGCCTGTGACGGTGCGTGCGATACGGACACGGCTTGAGAGGGGTGAGCAGGTGCTCGTGTTTCTCAATCGTCGTGGCTATGCACCGATACTCATCTGCTCTGCCTGCGGTCATCAGGCAGACTGCCCAAACTGTGATGCACATCTGACCGTGCACAAGAACGCCCTACAGCCGATGTACAGCACCCTACGCTGTCATCACTGTGGCTATATCGCGCCGATGCCGAGCCACTGCCCTGAGTGTCATAGCGCCAATCTCGACAGTGTCGGCACGGGGACGACACGACTGGTCGAGCATCTACACGCTTTGTTTGCCAATCCGCAGGTGAGTCAGCAGACTTATCCAATTATCCAAATCGACCGTGACACCATGCGAAAAAAAGACGCATGGGATACCATCACAAGACAAATCAACACAGGCACGCCTGCGATACTCGTCGGTACGCAGATGATTGCTAAGGGGCATCACTTCCCCAATGTCACGTTGGTGGTGATTGCCAATGCGGATTTGGGTTTTTTGTCCCCTGATTTTCGCTCGCCTGAGCATACCGCACAGCGTATCATCCAGGTGGCAGGACGAGCAGGACGAGCGCAGAAACAGGGGCTTGTACTCATTCAGACACTGCAGCCGAACAGCCCGCTACTGATGTCGCTCATGCGTGATGGCTATCATGCCTTTGCCCATCAGCTACTCACCGAACGTCAAGCACTAGGACTGCCACCCTATAGCCATGCGGTGCTGATCCGTGCTGAGAGCGGTCAGTATGCTCGTGCCAAAGATGCCATCGTACAGGCAAGACAACTTATCCCTGCTGATCACCCCTTTGCCATCAATGTCGCCGATGCGCCAATGGCAAAGAAAAATAACCGCTATCAGGTGCAGATGCTGATTTTATCCAAACATAGACCAGGCTTGCATCAGTTTTTGGATACTTGGTGGGGGCAGGTGCAGACACTACCAAGCACAAAGGCGGTGCGGATGAGTATTGATGTTGATCCTGTGGGGTGGTGATATAGACGCTATTTGCTTTTTATCACAAATCTTGTCATAATGATTCATCATACCAGCAATCAATCCAATAACAAATCATGACCACCATTTATCGCCTTAAAATCAGCTTGATTCAGCCACATTATCCAGCAACCAAATTGCATCGAGTTTTGGAAATTTCAGGCAATGCCAGTTTTTATAATCTGCACGAGCGGATTTTTGAAGCATTTGACCGTTGGAATGAACACGCTTTTCAGTTTTTTATCAGCCGCAGCAAAATGGAGAGTTTTCATAAACTATTCCAAGACTGCAAAGAAATTGTCATGATTGATGCATTTATGGATGATCATAATCCTTTATCCAATCAAGATATGCTGTTGCACCCTGCCAGCACAACGACGCTGGATGAGTTGAATTTAAACGAAAAAGACTATCTGTACTATTGGTTTGATTTTGGTGATGACTGGCTGCATCGGATACGCATTGAAAAGATTTTTGAAATCGAAGAAGTACCGAACGCAGGTGAATATTTTGCAATGGTGACAAATTACGTCGGCAAATCACCAGAGCAATACCCCATGGATTAATACACCACAAACATTATAGGCACGACACCATCCCTGCAATCAGTGCCAAATGCACAGGATAAAATCCATAAAACAAATAGCGACCGCCAAGCCATGACGGTATCGCCCGCCCTTTTTGTCCATTGTACAGTGCAATCAGCACCGCAGTCAGCACCATGCCAATGTGCATAAAGCCAAGCCCCACTGTAGCATTCAGCCCATAAATCAGCACATATGCTACAGGCAGGCTCAGTAGATACATCATCAGCTGATACTTAGGATTATCCATCCAATACCAAAAAATCACCGCCCACAGCATCATCGCCAGCCCATACTCGCTATAAGTCGCCAACAATATCAGCGGTAGCATAGCGACTAATTTCAGCCACTTATCAAGTCGTGACCGCCACAGCATCAATGCTGACAGTGCAAACCCAAGCGAGAACAGCACATTACCCCAAATGACATCACCAATGCTATCTGCCATACCGATTTGATACTGAAACCACATAAACACAGGCTGCGAAATTACCGCAAAGCCAAACAGCCGCCCAAGATAGCGCATCACGTCACGACTACTCACAAACCCCATCGCCAAAAAATACGCCATCATCGGCGCAACCATCCGCCCAATAGTATGCATCAGCTCGCCTGCGATACTATCAGTCGCCACAAACGCCCACGCCACATGGTCGATGACCATCGCCACTAGCATGATGAGCTTTAGGTCAAATAAGCTTAACCGCTTGATAGTCATCACTTTAAACCATCAATCCAAGCAGTGCTTTGGCGAGTGTTTCTTGGACAGTGATGTCTGACACCGCCACAGCGCCTGCCCATCATCGGCATGGGTGCGATAGATGGTCATCGTGCGTTCATTGAGATAGCGAATCGGATAATGCGCCCCTATGATGGTCGCCACCACCGCACAGTCGGTGCGTATGCCAGCAGGTGTATCGGTGATGTGGATGCGAATTCTTGGGTATTGGGTCATCACAGGCAGATGTGTCGGACACGCCCCTGTACTTGCCATCAAGACATCCACTCGCCGAGCAACCGCATTGGCACTGCGATAGGTGTCGTACAGCAGTTCTTGTTCTTTTGACTTGGCATAAATCGGCACAAACTGCGTGACGATAATCGACAACAATATCCCAAAAATCGCAAACGCCACCGACAGCCCCACAAGGCTCACCCCACCTTCGTGGCGTAGATGTGCTTTTTGAGCTTCGTCATCATCTGGATACAGCTCCAGCACATCGGCAATCTCACGCCGCGCCATGCGATAATAATACGCATCCGACCACCGAGCAACCATCCCCGCCCAAAACAGCCACACCACAAGGCCAATCCCCACACGGGTCATCACCTGCCATGCTTCGGGCAGATGGCCAATCAGCACAAACTCACTCACCGCCAAGATGATGGCAATATTCACCTTAATAAACGACCAACCAGCGACACAATACACCACGCAGTCCAGATAACGCTTACGGTACAATAGCCACCCAAAAGTCATAAAAAACGCCGCCCAATGCCAGCGTGCGTGCAATTTACCCGCCTTGTCAAATTCTTCAAAGCGTCTCAGATAATACGCCTGCGAGCGATGACCGATAAACCACTGGTCAAGCTGACGGCGCTTGGCATCGCTGATATTTGCCTGATAAAATGGCGGCGGCGTGGTATCTTCTAAAAATGGTAAACGAAACATAACTTGGCTTAGCTTGGCAAAATTTGACTAAAACAATTTAACTAAATCAAAAAGCGACGGACAACGGCACAACTTGACAGCAGACGGCATGGCAGGCAGGTTTGTCCGCTTGTTCAAAATCACAAAACGCATTATAATGACGGCTATTTTTAAGCTAACATTTTACGCCCTTTTATGACAAATTCAACCACCCAAGCCGACACCGCCGTCATCGATACCGACGAAATCAGCACACGCCTTGCCAAGCTTGCGCAGACGCCCGAGCAATTTCGCAAAATCAACACTTTTATGAAACGCCGTACCCACATGAGCCAGCAGGTCGAACAGGTGCTTGTGGATGGCAGTCTTGGGCATATTTATGTCAATAGCACAGGCGAGCTGGGTAAGCTGGGTGATGTCAGTGGTATCACCGATTTGCGTGCGTTATTCGCCGATACGCCCAATGGGGCAGATGCGCCGATTACCCTTGAGATTGGCTTTGGGATGGGTGATAGCCTGCTTGAGATGGCAAAAAACGCGCCAAGCACCAACTTTGTCGGCATCGAAGTACATGAGCCAGGCATCGGCCGCTTGGCACTCTTGGCTGATGAGATGGATCTAACGAACCTAAAAGTCATCAACGGTGATGCCATCGCCCTACTTGATAATCTGCCTGACAATCATCTGGATACCGTGCAGTTATACTTCCCCGACCCGTGGCAAAAAAAGCGTCATTATAAGCGCCGCTTTGTCACCCATGACCGTATGGCAAAGGTCGTGCGAGTGCTGACTACAGGGGGTAAATTCCACGCAGCGACCGACTGGGAGCATTATGCTTTTTGGATGCTAGAAGTGCTTGATACCATGCCTGAATTTAGCAATCCGCATGGTGTGGGGAATTTTGCGCCACGCCCTGAATATCGCCCCTTGACCAAATTTGAACAGCGTGGCATCACGCATGGTCATGGCGTATGGGATTTGATTTATATCAAGGTATAAACCTAGTATCATTCGCCAAAATTTAAAAAATTTGTTATAATTGATAATTTGCGCAATTTTGCGTTCATTTTTTTCTACTCGGTAGCGGTTATATGTTTGAAAGTAGCAAACATCACTACCAACGCCAACATTAGGAGTTATTATGGTTGCAATCACCTTACCAGATGGCAGTGTTCGTCAATTCGACGGACAAACCACCGTCATGCAAATCGCCCAAGACATCGGTCCCGGACTTGCCAAAGCCACCATCGCAGGTCGTGTCGATGGCAAATTGGTGGATGCTTGCGACCCGATTACCACTGATGCTAGCGTGTCTATCATCACCGCCAAAGACCAAGAAGGTGTCGAAATCATCCGCCATTCATGTGCCCACTTGCTCGGTCATGCGGTCAAACAGCTATACCCTGATGTCAAAATGGTCATCGGCCCTGTCATCGAAGACGGCTTTTATTATGACATCTACAGCCCACGCCCATTCACCCCCGAAGACATGAAAGCCATCGAAGAGCGTATGAAAAAGCTCATCGACCAAGACTATGATGTCATCAAAAAAATGACACCAAGAGATGAAGTCATCGAAATCTTTAAATCTCGTGGCGAAGATTACAAGCTACGCCTAATCGACGATATGCCTGATGAGACAGCGATGGGCTTGTATTATCACCAAGAATACATCGATATGTGTCGTGGCCCACACGTGCCAAATACTCGTTTTCTAAAGGCGTTCCAGCTGACCAAAATGAGCGGTGCTTACTGGCGTGGCGATGCCAAAAATGAGCAACTTCAGCGTATCTATGGCACAGCTTGGGCGGACAAAAAAGAGCTCAAAGCCTACATTCAGCGTATCGAAGAAGCCGAAAAGCGTGACCATCGTAAGATTGGTAAAGCATTAGGTCTATTCCACCTACAAGAGCAAGCACCGGGCATGGTGTTTTGGCATCCAAATGGCTGGACGATTTATCAAGTGCTTGAGCAATATATGCGTAAAGTACAACAAGACAACGGCTATCTTGAAATCAAAACCCCGCAAATCGTCGATAGAAGTCTATGGGAAAAATCAGGTCACTGGGAAAACTATGCCGAAAATATGTTTACCACCAGTTCTGAAAACCGTGATTATGCCATCAAGCCGATGAACTGCCCTTGCCATGTGCAGGTGTTCAATCAAGGGCTAAAATCATACCGTGATTTGCCACTACGCCTAGCAGAATTTGGCTCATGCCATCGCAACGAGCCATCGGGTGCTTTGCATGGTATCATGCGCGTGCGTGGCTTTACCCAAGATGATGCGCATATTTTCTGTACGCACGCCCAAATCCGTGACGAAGCCCAAGCCTTTATTAAGCTAACTTTGGATGTTTATAAAGATTTTGGCTTTAGTGACATCGTGATGAAGCTATCAACCCGCCCAGAAAAGCGTGTCGGCGCTGACCACCTATGGGATGATGCCGAAAAAGCCCTAGCAGATGCCCTAGATACCGCAGGTCTGGCTTGGGAGCTACAAGAAGGCGAAGGCGCATTCTATGGTCCGAAGATTGAATTTAGCCTAAAAGACTGTCTAGGTCGTATGTGGCAATGTGGTACACTACAGCTAGACTTCAACCTACCAGAGCGTCTAGATGCCGACTTTATCAACGAAAATGGCGATAAAGAGCGTCCTGTGATGCTACACCGTGCGATTCTAGGTTCATTCGAACGCTTTATCGGTATCTTGATTGAAGAATATGCAGGTCTGATGCCGCCTTGGCTTGCCCCAACCCAAGCGGTGGTGATGAACATCACCGACAAGCAAGCCCAAGCCTGTGATGCAGTCGTCGCCAAGCTAAAAGCCGCTGGTCTGCGTGCCATCAGCGATTTGCGCAACGAAAAAATCGGCTTTAAGATTCGTGAACGCACCCTTGAACGCATTCCGTTTATGCTGGTGCTCGGCGACAAAGAAGTCGAAGAAGGCACAGTCAATGTGCGTACTCGTGAAGGTGCAAACCTTGGTAGTATGCCTGTTGATGCGTTTATCACGCTACTGAATGACGCCGTCGCCCAAAAAGGCAATTATGTGGCAAAAGGTGCTGATAAGGCGTAAACTTCCCTTTTGATATGCCAAAGCCAAGATTGTAATAATCTTGGCTTTTTTGCCATTTACCAATTCAAAATAAGCCTTTTATTTGAGCATCATTTGGTATAGAATAAATCAAACACACTTTTAAGGAGAATTGATGTGAAAAAACTCGTATTAGCAACTTTTGCTACCTTAGCTTTTTGTGTATCAGCCCATGCAGAATCTTGCTTGGTTGCTGACCCGACCAATACACCGCTCAAATACCGCTCCGCCCCTTATGGAAAAGTACTAGGTTCATTGCCAAATGGCACTCATATTTATATCAATGATTGGAAATATGATAAAAATGGCAAACCTTGGGTGCGGGCTTACAGTCACTCAACGAATCGTTATCTTGGTTGGGTATATTACAATTACTTAAGCTGTTACTAATCTTATAATAAATTTGCCCAATATCTCGTATATTGGGCAAATTTATTTAAAAACAGGTAAAACCATTTGACAAAAATTTATCAAATGGTTAATAATAGACACTTTAATGCCAAAGTATTGGCAGACACGGTCAGCGATTTGGTTAATCATCCATCGCCGACAAAAGAGCAATTAGATTGGAGTAAGACCCATTAAACCGTCAAACCGTTTAAATATTAACGAAGAAATCCGTGCCAAAGAAGTCCGCCTAGTCAAAGAAGACGGCGAGCAGATGGGCGTGGTGGATATCCAAACTGCACTAAAAGCCGCTGCTGATGACGGCTTGGACTTGGTTGAGATTGTCCCTGATGCCAAGCCACCTGTGTGCAAGGTGATGGATTATAAGCGCTATTTGTACGAACAAAAACAAAAAGCCAAAGAAGCCAAAAAGAACCAAAAACAAACCCAAGTGCGTGAAATCAAGCTACGCCCAGGTACCGAAGAAGCTGACTATCAGGTCAAACTTCGTAAGATTGTTGAGTTTATCGAAGACAAGGATAAGGTCAAAGTCAGCATTCGCTTCCGTGGTCGTGAGATGGCGCACCAAGAAATCGGCAAAGCACAGCTTGAGCGTATCATCGCCGACACTGCCGAGATTGCCAGCGTCGAGCAAGCGCCAAAGGTCGAAGGTCGCCAAATGGGTATGCTACTTGGCCCTGCCAAGAAAAAATAATCGCCCACGATTATCAGACACATTCTGTGGTGATTGCTAATGATTGGCAATCACCTTTTGTGCTTTGATTGATTTGACTATTTTACCAAGCATTCTTGGCAATTAGCCCAATCATTCTGAATTGGCATAGAATTAGCATGGCTTGGTGCAACCTGCTTTTGCATGATGATGGCATCACAGCGACCTGTCGCAGTTTGGTAGTAGCCTTTTCGCACATCAATGGCTGTAAAGCCCATTTTTTGATACAGGCTGATGGCAGGCGTATTGTCCGCTCGGACTTCTAGCAGTAGATTGTCGCTGTGCTGATGTTGCATTTCATCCACGAGTGCCGTGATGAGTGATGCCGCCACCCCTTGCCTAGCATGGCTTGGATGCGTGCCGATACGATGGATTTCGGCAGTCTCAAAGACGATTTGATAAATGCAATAGCCCTTGACTGCTTGAGTATCAGCCCCATCTACAGCAAGCATTAGCCCCATCCCAAACTGCTCAAGACTTGAACAAATCTCATCCACCCCCCACGCATCATCAGGCAATAAGACACGCTCAAGCTTGGCAACTTCATCCAGCCACCGAGTTTGGTAAGCCTGCTTATCAGCATCGGTATCGGCATCGATATTGCCCTTTGCCAAGTTTATAATCATAATCGACATTTTTACCCCATTCACCCACAACAAACCACAATAAACCAACACAACAACTTAACAATCGCCGACAAACACCCACAAAACACAGCATCACGCTTGTGGACAAGTGCGATATCCTACTGAATTTTATAGACCATAAAGCACAATTTTTCAAGCTTTATGTTACAATAGATAAAACACAGAAGAGAAATTTTTAAGGTAAATTATGACCAACAAAACAAAAAAAACCAAATGGAATGACCCAAACGCAGCGGTAGAAGCATCAAAATACCAAAACCCCATCCCATCACGCCTGCTGATTTTGCAGACGGTGGCAGACATCACCAATCAAGGCAATCCTGCCACCCAAGAGTCGCTTGCCATGCATTTTGGCATTTTGGACGATGAAGATAAGTTTTTTGCCCTGACCAATCGCCTAAAAGCCATGCTCCGAGATTCACAGCTTGAGCGCAGTGATGGTATTCATTTTAGTGTCGCCCCTTTGCCGACCATCTTGAGCGGTACAGTGTCTGCCAATCCCAAGGGCTTTGGCTTTGTGGTATTGCCTGATATGCCTGACCTATTTTTGCATGAAAAACAAATGCGGCTGGTCTTTGATGGCGATAGCGTCGAAGTGGTGGCAAGTGAATATCGGGGCAAGGCAGAAGCACGCATCACCGCCGTCACGCACCGCCATCAGCTTGAGTTTATTGGTAAGCTTGCTTATGATGGCGAAGGGTTTTTTGTGCAGTTATCTGGCGCGAACGCCCATCAGCCCATCACCGTCAGCGATGATAATGTGATGGCGATGAATGCCGGTATCGGTGATGATGTCAAGGTGGCACTGATTGATTTGCCAACTTATCAAGAGTTCGCCACAGGCAAAATCACCGAGCTACTTAGCGGACTGAATGACCGTGAATTAATCATCGAGACCACGCTGTATAACTATGGCATTCCGCATGAATTTAGCAAAGAGACGCTCAAGCAGGCATCAAGCTTTAATGAGCCATCTGATAAGGACTTTGCAGGGCGTGTGGATTTGCGCCATTTGCCACTGGTGACCATCGACGGTGAAGATTCTCGTGACTTTGACGATGCTGTCTATGCCGAAAAGCGTGCCGGCGGTAACTATCGTGTCGTCGTCGCCATCGCTGATGTCAGCCATTATGTCACGCCACGCTCACCGCTTGATGTCGATGCCTATGAGCGTGGGACTTCGGTGTATTTCCCACATCGGGTGATACCAATGCTGCCTGAAGCCCTATCCAATGGCTTATGCTCGCTCAATCCGAAGGTTGACCGTCTGTGTATGGTCGCCGATATCAAGGTCTCACGGGGTGGTAAGGTGACTGGCTATGAGTTCTACCCTGCGGTGATGCACTCGCAGGCACGCTTGACTTATAATCAAGTCAATGCCTATTTTAATGACCCGACCAACGAAACTTTGCCTGATGATTTGGTGCGCAATGGCGATGTGCTCAAATCCATCGACACCCTGCATCAGCTGTACCAAATCCTAGATGTCCGCCGTGAAGAACGGGGTGCGATGGCGTTTGAGACGGCTGAGACTTATATCAAATTTGGCAAAGATGGCGACATCGTCGATATCGTCGCCCGCACTCGTGGCGATGCACATAAGCTTATCGAAGAGATGATGTTACTTGCCAATACCTGTGCGGCGAATTTTGCGCTCAAGCACAAATTGCCTGTGCTGTATCGCAACCATGACAAGCCCAATGACGAAAAATCAGCACGCCTGCATGAGTATGTCAAAAGCTTTGGTCTGTCATTCCCAAGCGAATCACCGACGCACGAAGATTATCAGCGTATCATCAAGGCCACTGCCGACCGCCCTGATGCGGTAAGCATCCATAGTATGCTACTACGCTCGATGATGCAGGCGAATTATAGTCCTGATAATATTGGACATTTTGGCTTGGCGTATGATGAATACAGCCATTTTACCAGCCCAATCCGTCGCTATCCTGATTTGATGCTACATCGTGCCATCAAAGACAAAGTCACCGGCCAAAAACCTGCCGACGCCCTATATGGCTCGCTCGATGAAGCCGGTGAGCAGACAAGCCTTACCGAACGCCGTGCCGAAGAAGCATCCCGTGATGTCGAAACATGGCTAAAATGCCACTATATGCAGCGTCATATCGGTGATGAATTTACCGCAACCGTCGCCACCGTGACAAGCTTTGGCCTATTTGTCACGCTCAATGAGCTATTTATCGAAGGCTTGATTCATATTTCAGGGCTTGGCAATGAGTACTTTGACTACGACGAACGAGAACAAAAACTTATCGGCGACAAAGGTACACGCTTTGGACTTGGCGATAGCCTGCTAATTCAAGTGGCAGGTGTGAATATGGATTTATTGCAAATTGACTTTAAACTCATCGAACAGCTGAGTCAATTGGGCAGTGATGGTGTCGCCAAAGCCGCCAAAAAGACAGCCACCAACGCCAATTCATCCGCCAAAGCAAATAAGACTGGCAAATCAAGCAAAAGCCGTCGCAAGACCAAAGCTTAAACATAACATCATAAGGATATGAGATGAGTGACAATAAACCCAAAGCACGCTATCCATTCTTGGAAGGTATCACAGACTGGCTCACCGCCTATATGCTTGGCGGTGTGTTGGTCGGCATTCTTGGCGTGGGCGGTCTGTGGCTACTGATTGGCTCGGCGGTGTTTTTGATGGCGGTTTTGGCATTTTCGGTAAATTTTCCCAAGACCAAATTCAAAATTTATGCCTTTGGCTTGGCGGTTTATACCGCTTATCTAATCAGCCAAATCATCGCCACAGGCAATCCATCCTTGAGTGTACCGTGGGTGCTGATGATTGTACTTGGGCTGACCCAAGCCATCTTGACTGTACGATATTATCAAAATAAACTTAAGAAATAATATGACACAATCCATCCAACAGATTCAGACGCTTGGCGAATTACAGACATGGCAGATGACGCACCTTAGCGATACCATCGACCAAGCACTGACACAGGCTGCCCTACCCAGTCCGCTTGATGATGCTTGTCGCTATGCGATGAGTAATGGCGGTAAGCGAGTGCGCCCACTGCTTGTCTTGGCGACTTTTTTGACGGTATCAGCACATACATCTCGCCCTATCACCACAGCGCAGATGGCATGGGTACTGCGTGCGATGACAGCAGTTGAGATGATACACGGCTATTCGCTCGTGCATGATGATTTGCCCTGTATGGATGATGATGAGCTACGCCGTGGCAAGCCGACTTGTCATGTGGTCTATGGTGAAGGTGTGGCACTACTGGCAGGTGATGCCTTGCAGTCGATTGCCTTTGAAGTGTTGGCTGGGTCATCAGATGAGCCGTCTGATATCAGCCTAAAGCTATTACAAACGCTTATCCCACGAGCACGGCGCATGGTGACAGGTCAGATGCTTGATATCGAAGGTGAACAAAAAACACTGAGCCAAGATGAACTCGAAGCCATCCACCGTGATAAGACAGGCGCGCTCATCGAAGCATCAGTGATGATGGGTGGCATCTGCGCTCATGCTGATGATGCGATGATGCAAAAGCTCGGTCAATATGCTCGCTCGGTGGGGCTTGCCTTTCAGGTGCAAGATGATGTGCTGGATGTCACCGCCGATACCGCCACGCTCGGCAAGCCTGCCGGCAGTGATGAAAAACTTGAAAAATCCACCTATGTCAAACTGCTCGGCGTCGATGGCGCACGCCGTTATGCCAACCAGTTATTTGATGATGCCGAACAAGCCGTGGCAATGTTTGGCGATGACAATTTATTGTCGCAGATTGTACGCTGGCTACAGGTGCGTGCGTTTTGAGCAGTAGGCTTGACGATAAACCCGTCAAGCCTTTTTTAACAGCTTATCCATCGCCACAGGCTTTGCCAAATTCTCACCATCAGCCCACACAAAATCCGCATGAGCCGATTGTAGCGAGTGGTTTAGCAGTTGATACAACCCTTCATACACCTTGAGCGTCACAAGATAGATATGCCAATGAAAATGCGTCAGCGTATGCTTGATGTGATGCTCTACAGGCGGATGTGGTAGCGTACCAAGCGCATCAAATAGCACCTGCTCGGCTAGTGATGACATCTCGGTCACATTATCCATCAGCTGATTGAGTATCTCTTGGCTAAGCAACTTGTCCGCATCCGATGTCAGTGTCATCATTGGCAAGCACCACAGCCCATCCCAGATACCGCCATCATTATGTCGTTGCAGCCATAGCGTATCATCTTGGTACGTGAGTGCGACTGCTAGGCTATGGCGGTGTGGTTTGGGTGCAGATTTTTTCTTGACAGGATAAGTGGCTTGTTTGCCCATAAGCCGTGCTTGGCAGTCGATTGCCACAGGGCAGATATCGCACTTAGGCTTGGTGCGAGTGCAGATGGTCGCCCCCAAATCCATCATCGCTTGTGCGTATTTACCGCTATCAGTCTTGGGCGTCAAAGCGGTGGCTAGTTGCCATAACGCCTTATCGGTAGCAGACTTGGTGATATCGCCATCGATGGCACGGTGGCGCGTCAGCACTCGCTTGACATTGCCATCACAAATCACCCCAAAATCACGCACGCCCATCGCCACAATCGCCCCTGCGGTGGAGCGACCAACACCTTTGATGGCTTGCCACTCATCTACCGTCTGCGGAAAATGACCAGTTTTATCAATAAAATCAGCCACTTGAGCCGACCCTGCGTGCAGATTGCGTGCCCGAGCATAGTAGCCAAGCCCCGCCCACAAGCTTGCAACATCATCCCATGATGCCACCGCCAAATCCTGCACGGTGGGGAATTTTGCCAAAAATCGCTCAAAATACCCCATCACTGTCGCCACCTGCGTCTGCTGTAGCATAACTTCAGACAGCCATACCGCATAGATATCAGCATGGTCTTGATGATGAAACTGCCACGGCAAATCATGTCGTCCCGATTGCTCAAACCACGCCAAAAGCCGTGTGGCAAACTCGCTTGGCAATACCATCTCGGTAGTATCACAGGTGCTGATTGTCAAATCCGCTGTCAAATTGGTTGTTGTCATGATGATTAACTGCTAAAATTCGTTCATTATAAAAAGCTATGACACCAATTACAATCTTTGTTTTGCACGCACCGATGATGAGCCGATTTTTATTCCGCACCGCTTGTGTGGCGATGACCGTCCTGCTTAGCAGTTGTACCATCAGCCTTGAGCCTACACCAAGCCCAACGCCAAACACAGTACCGACGCCAAGCGATACCACGCCTGCGGTTTCGCCACTTAGCTATCGCTTTGAGTCAGGATTTGACAGTTATCAAGCTTGCCAACATCAATTTTATCAAAGTGCACCTGCACTGGTTGGCGCAAAAGGCGATAAACTCAACCGTCAGCTGTATGCGCTGTGCTTTGATGGCTTTGCCACGCTGTATTCGGGCATCTCTCGCACGCCATTTTGGTCAGCATCGCACTTGACCCATCAGCGAGTACAGCAGGCTCGCACCTTAGTGCGTAATGACAGCTTTCGTGCCGAGCGCCGATTGCCAAGCGATGTGCGTGCCGAGCTTGCCGACTATCGCCGTTCGGGGTTTGACCGTGGGCACATCGCCCCCAATGGCGATATGGCGACCGTCGATGAGCAGTATGCTAGCTTTAGCCTTGCCAATATCGCACCCCAACACGGCGAGCACAACCGCAATCTTTGGCGTCATATCGAAAACGCCACTCGCACGCTTGCAGTACGCTATGGCGAAGTGTATGTGGTGACTGGCGTGGTCTTTGATGGGCAAAGCGTACAGCGTATCGGCGGCCGTGTGATGGTGCCAAGCCACTTTTTTAAGGCAGTATATATCCCAAAACTCAATCAAGCTGGCGTATATTATTCACCCAATGACAGTACGGGCAATTATGAAGTGATTAGCCTACAAGCACTTGCCGAGCGTACAGGCATCCTTGCCATGCCAAGCCTAGCACCTGCCGTCCAAAGCCACGCCTACGCCCTGCCAAGTCCAATGACCGACAAGCAAGCCGAAGCCATCATGCTTAACACACCCCACAGCTGGCTTGCCTTTGGTGATGCGATGGTGCGCTATGTGGTGACATTTTTAAGAAGTTAAATGATACAAGCTAAATGAATACTCTAATGAATGACATAACAACGATGACACCATTTGATAATGACCATGAAGTGCTGACCATCGGCGGTTTGACCATCGAAAATGGCTTGGATACTGTGGTGCTATTTGGGGAATTGACGATTGCCAAAAGCAAAGACGGACTTGTCCAAGCCAAAGCACTACAAGCCATCAGCAGCCAGCTTGTGACAGTGCTTGAACAGATGGCGGATTTGCCCGATGAGATGAGCGTAGCGACTGCCCCAGTTGAAGAGATTGACAATCCATTTGCCTAAAATTTAACCAAAGCATTTCTCCATCAAAGTCAATAAGATACAAGCGTTCACCGACTGTAACAAAAGCATGGCAAATCACTACAAAAATCTGTCTATACCGGTTTGCATTTATCGTATAGCTTGGTTATAATGCCATTAAGCTTGTAAACACAAGTGGATTTATTGATTATCCATGACAAACCACAAGGAGTGAATTATGAAATTTGCAACCAAACTAATGGCAATCGGTGTTGGCGTTCTACTATCAGCATCAGCAATGGCAGCTGACCCAATCGTCGGTAAATGGAAGATGACCGAAAAAGGTGAAGCCAAAGCCATCATCACCATCAGCCAATCAGGTGATAAATTCGTTGGCGTGATGACCAAAGGTCTAACCGAAAAAGCCAAAAAAACCGAAGGTCGCACCATTCTAACTGATATCCAGTCACAAGGTGGCGGCAAGTATAAAGGCAAAGGCGAGCACCCAACACTACGCATCAAAGGCACAGTGAACATCACGGTAAGCGGTAACAACCTAACCATCAAGAGTATCACTGGCACTCAAACAGGCGTAAGACAATAATCTTGCCAAGCTATTTAATTAGCCCTGTTTAGCAAAATGCACCGTTTTTTTACGGTGCATTTTTATTTGAAAGACAGTTTAAATATGGTATGATTAAATATGATAAATTCAATCACCGCAACCAAAAGGACTTATGATGAAACAAGCAATCACATCACTCACAGTATTAGCCATAGCCATCACACCCAATTTAGCCAATGCCAATCAAGCCGAAAACCAAAAGAAAATTACGGTTGTGAAGAAGGTTTATCAAAATATTAACAAACGCCACACTATCATTATCAATAATGCGACACCAGATTTTAAACAAGCCATTCGATATGATGATGCGATCACACCTGATGGTGAGATGAATTGTCAAGCTTGGGACATGGTTGGTGGTGTAGATCCCAAAATTAGACAAGTAAAATATACTGTACTCAAAAATGGTAAGGTTCGAGCCACTTTTAAAAACTACGGCAAGACAGAATATAACGATTTTCAACTTCAAAAAGTCAATGGAAAATACTTGATTGCTGATATTTGGGGCACTGGCTATCAAACATCTTTTATGCAAGGCATGGCAAAGTGTCAACAATACGGTTTATAAAATACCTAAACACAAAAAAGCCCAGTCATCATCAACTGGGCTTATTCTTTGGGTCAGATTATTGACCATTCATCGCTAGGACTGTGCCTGTATTAGCAGATGCGTCGATATAGCGAGCGTCACGCCATACGGTATAGCCATTATGCTGGCTGTATGGGCTGAATTTCGGCTGGCGAAAATCTGATACCCACTGTGCGCCATCATAGATTTGGATATGACCATGTGGGTTTTTGGCAGTGCGGTTAAAGACCACAACATCACCCACTTGTGGCTGATAGCCTTCATTCTTGATTTTGATAAAGCCTGCGCTAGCAAGTGTGCCGTGTGCATATTGATACGCTGATGGCTGTGGTGTAAAGCTGTAGCCTGCTGCTTGTAGTGCACGGCGCACATACAAAGCACAGCGACCGATACTGCGACCTAGTGCTGCACGAGATGCTTGTGCTGCTGCGATGCTTGGTGCGCTATTGGCGGTCAGCTGTGCTGCGACAGAACTGTTACCAAAAGTTGAGAAGTTTGAGCTGTAATTTGATGCTGATGCCAGACCAGCTTGAGTTGCAAAATTACCGCGTGGATTTTGGTTGCTGCTTGCGATAAGACTATTGATAGCGCTATCAATATCCACATCAGGTACGCTTGCCACATACGCATCATCACTGTATGTATAGGTACTCTGAGCTGCACTTGACTGCGCCATCGTCAGACCAACGGCCGACATTAGCCAAAATACTCGTTTCATTCAGATTTCTCCCACGCCTAAAGTTTGCTTGGCATATTGGCTAAAATGGTGAGTGCCAATCGTATCGCTGAGCGATACCGCCCCTTTGCTTACCTTATTCGTGTTGTTGATTGGTTTTGTTTAAAGCTCGTGGACGCAGCACACATCCTTTGCGTACTAGAAAAGCGTGTCAAAGATACCCTTTTCTCTTTAGGCGTGATACACTTGCTCTGCGGACACCATGTCCATAGGTATTTTGGTATTCAAGGTGAGCTATGTCTAAACACCCAATTTTCAAAACCATTGATGATTTGTCGGTAAAAACCAAACGACCAAATCATTTGGCCAGCACCACCGAAAAACAGGCAGCAGCAGGCGCAACGCTCCCAAAGCCCTTGTTAGCGCATTATCAGCAGCTACAACAGCTTACACAGCTTGTTCGCCAAGCGCTCGCTGAGTTATTACCCGAGCAAATGCTTGATGATTGCTATGTCGTAGAAGCATCGCCAGTCGAGATTACCTTGTCATTAGGCTCGCCGACTGCGGTCAATCACTTGCGCTATATGATGGTGAATTGTGTTCAAGCTTTGCGCAGCTATGACCAACGGTTTTGTCAATTGATGTCAATTCAAGTGATTTTATCACCAAAACCGACTCAATCAGACGCTCGCCAAGACGATCCAAAAAGAACCCTAAGCGAAAACACAAGACAAATCATAACACAATCTGCCCAATCTGTCATCAAAAATGAACGCCTGCGTGCAGCTTTACTTAAATTAGCAGGCAATGATGACTAATCAGATACACTAACTTTGTGGTAATTATTAATAATGTCGCACTCAATCCCTTGAACAAATCAAGGGATTTTATTTGTTATATCGTATCTTATTTTTGTAAAGTTTTGTAAACAAACTTTGGACATCATCACGCAAGCCATCAATCCAGCAAATTCCCCAACTTTTGCATGATTGACCCGCCTGCCATATCACCCTGTCCAATCGCTTGATTTATCAAGCTTATAGACGCCACACAAACAAAAATCCGACCACGACTGACATCGGATCGGATTGGTTTGTATAAATTTTATACAGATTTTGCACGATTTGGCGATATTTCTGCTATTTTGCTAAGCGATTTTTGTTAAGACAGAATAAAAATACAACTGTAAACTCAATAATCTGTTAGCAACTTGGCTCGACATAAGCAATCGGGCAAGCATCTTTGTCATAAAATGTTACAATTTCATAGCTACTAGGGTCAGCGAGCACCGCACGAATCAGCGCATTATTCACCGCATGACCTGATTTATATGCCGAAAACTTACCCAACAACGCATGACCAATGACATACAAGTCACCCACCGCATCTAGCATCTTGTGGCGGACGAACTCATTTGGGTAACGCAGACCACCTTCATTGACCACAGAATTATCATCGAGCACCACCGCATTATCAAGGCTACCGCCCAATGCCAAATTGTGCTTTTGTAGGTATTCTAAGTCCTTCAAAAATCCAAAGGTGCGCGCTTGACCGACTTCAACGGCGAAATTGGCGGTATTAAAATCAAGCTGTGTAGTCTGCTCGGTCGCAGCGATGGCAGCATGATTAAAATCAATCTCAAAATCCATCAAAAAGCCATCATCATAAGGCTCAAGGCGCGCCCATTTATCGCCGTCATTGACTTCAACAGGCTTGATGATTTTGATGAATTTTTTGAGCTCGGTTTGCTCGCAGATGCCCGCTTGGTCAATCAAGAACAAAAATGGCGCTGCACTACCGTCCATAATCGGAATCTCGGCAGCATCCACTTGGATAACCAGATTATCCAATCCGCACGCCGCCACCGCAGATAGCAGATGCTCCACCGTGCCAACTCGTGCTTCACCCTGCACCAGATTTGATGACATCATGGTATCCACCACCAGCGTGGCATCCATCGGTACACTTGCGCCCAAGTCCGTACGCTCAAAGACGATGCCGGTATTTGGCTCGGCAGGCATCAAAGTCAGCGTCACTTTTTTGCCACTGTGTAGCCCAATCCCTGTGGCGGTGATGGGCTTGGCAAGCGTGCGTTGAAATAGCTGTGTCATGGTGATACTCGGTTAATTGGTCAAAATATTTCAAAATGTGTCATTGTAGTAGTTTAACACCTGACACGAATTTTGTCATCAGTCGCACACTCGGCTTTATCAATAATTGTGTTTGATTTGTTTTATGATTTGTAATTTTAATCAATTATCCGACTTATTTTGGCAAAATACATGGATAATCGCCAAATGACTGCATAAAAAAGCACAAAAAAAAACAGATGCCATCGCTGACATCTGTTCTTTGCTTAAATGGATTATTAAGCAGATACGCGAGTTTGGTATTCGCCAGTACGGGTATCGACACGCACGATTTCGTTTTGTTGGACGAATAGCGGTACACGCACGGTTGCGCCAGTTTCTAGGCGCGCAGGCTTACCGCCACCGCCTGAAGTATCGCCACGCACACCTGGATCGGTTTCGACGATTTCAAGCTCAACGAAGTTCGGTGGTGTTACTGACAATGGTGCACCATTGAACAGGGTGATGGTGCATAGTGCGTTTGAGTTTTCTTTTAGCCATTGTGCTGCATCGCCCATCGCTGTTTTGTCCGCTTGTAGCTGGTCAAAAGTCTCTGGGTGCATAAAGTGCCAAAACTCGCCATCATTATATAGATAGTTCATCTCGACATCCATCACATCAGCGCCTTCTAGGCTGTCACCTGATTTGAAGGTTTGCTCCAGCACTTTGCCAGTGCGTAGGTTGCGTAGCTTAACACGGTTAAAGGCTTGACCTTTACCTGGTTTGACATACTCATTTTCGATGATTGAGCATGGGTTGCCGTCTAGCATAACTTTTAGACCGGCTTTAAAATCGTTGGTAGAAAAACTTGCCATAATAATACCTTAATCATTAGCAAAAACAAGAAAAGCACAAAAAGATACTTTTTAAAAAATCAATTTGCCGTCAAAAAATGCGTTATAATGACAAGCAAACGCAATCATGACTTTCAAACATTGCATTATATAAAGTTTTACTGATTTTTGTCAAAAAATAAACCATGAAATTATCAAAAATTTTGCACGCAGACTCAAAAAGCCCATCACAAAGCAATCAAGACTCATGGCAAAGCGAGCTTGCTGATGGCATCAGCGATGTTGATGAGCTATTATCCTTGCTAGATTTGCCAAACGGTGATAGTCATACGCCCAAAAAATTCCCCCTGCGTGTGCCAAAAGCCTTTGTCGCCAAAATGCAAAAAGGTAATGCCCAAGACCCACTGTTATTACAAGTATTGCCAAGCCATCAAGAAACGCTAGCGGTTGCAGGTTATGGCACTGACCCACTTGATGAGAATAACCACAATCCTATCAAGGGATTATTGCACAAATACCGCTCACGAGTGCTACTGACTGTGACAGGGGCGTGTGCGGTGCATTGTCGGTACTGTTTTCGTCAGCATTTTGACTATGGGGCGAACCTGCCAAGCCAATCGCAGATGAGTGCGGTGATGGACTATATCAAACAGCACGCCGATGTCAATGAAGTGCTACTAAGCGGTGGTGACCCGCTCAATCTCAATCAGCGTAAGCTGTCGCTGTGGTTTGATGCGATTGCTGCTTTGCCAAATGTTCACACCATCCGCCTACACACTCGCCTGCCTGTGGTTCTGCCCAATCGTGTCGATGATGAGCTACTTGCCCTATTCGCCAATTCTCCAAAAAAACTGGTGATGGTGCTACACATCAATCACCCCAATGAAATCGATGAGATATTGATTGACAAATGCCGACAGCTCAAATCAGCTGGCGTCACCCTACTGAACCAAACTGTACTCTTAAAAGGCATTAATGATGACGCAGACACGCTATCAGCACTTAGCCATCGTCTGTTTGATGCAGGGATTTTGCCCTATTATCTGCACATACTGGATAAGGTGCAAGGTGCGGCGCATTTTGATTTGCCGATTGAGCAGGCGGTGACTATTTATTGGCAACTGCTCGAAACTTTGCCCGGATATCTAGTGCCAAAGCTTGTGCAAGAGTTGCCTAATCGCCCGTTTAAGACGCCGATTGATATTTATCGCCATCAAAATCACTGAAATTTCGCATTTTTTGAAAAAAACTGCTTGCATTATCCAAAAACTCTGCTAGAATAACGCACATCTTAGGCGTATAGCTCAGTTGGTTAGAGCACCACCTTGACATGGTGGGGGTCGATGGTTCGAGTCCGTTTACGCCTACCATATCCAAAACCCCTTGAAATGATTGATTTTCAAGGGGTTTTTGCTTGTACCAATCACCCCATCCACACCCAATATCCGTGCTGGATTTTGGTATTTTTCCAAGAAATCAGCCAAAAAAATGGCGTAAACCATCAGGATTTACGCCATGTTTACGCCAAAGATGACTCTAGCTTGTCCAAATCACGGCAATTCATCAAACCAAATCTTACCCGGATTCATAATGCCCTTTGGGTCGATGGCGTGTTTGATGGCTTGCATTACTGCCAATGCATCACCGTGCTCATCCGCCATATATTTGCGCTTGCCCTGCCCCACGCCATGCTCGCCGGTGCAAGTCCCGCCCATCTGTATCGCACGCTGTGCTAGGCGTCCGATGATATCTTCGGCCGTTTGTTTTTCGTGTTCATCATTGATATCGACGAGCAGTAGCACATGAAAATTACCATCGCCCACATGACCCACAATCGGCGCAAGCATCCCTGATGCTTCGATATCCGCCTGCGTCTGCGTCACGCACTCCGCCAGTTGTGAAATCGGCACACAGGCATCAGTCGATAACGCTTTGGCATCAGGTCTGAGTGCGCAGCTGGCAAAGTAGGCATTGTGCCGTGCCGTCCACAGTTTTTTGCGCTCAGCTTCATCACTATCCCAACAAAAATCATGACCGCCAAACTCTTCGATAATCTGCTCAAACAGCACCGCTTGCTCTGCCACGCCTTGCTGTGTACCATGAAATTCAACGAACAAAGTCGCCTGCTCAGGTAAGCTTAGGCCAGAATATTGATTACACGCACGGATTTGCACCGCATCGAGTAGCTCAATACGAGCAATCGGCAAGCACATCTGAATGGTAGCAATCGTCGCTTGGCACGCCATGTCGATGCTTGGAAAATGACACACGCCACTGCCGATACATTCAGGTATGCCAAACAGTCGCACCGTCACTTCGGTAACAATCCCAAGCGTCCCTTCAGAGCCGACCATCAGACGAGTCAAATCATAGCCTGCTGATGATTTTTTGGCACGGGTACCTGTATGGATGATATCACCTGTGGGTAGCACTACTTCAAGCGACAGCGTGACATCTTTCATCGTACCATAGCGCACCGCATTCGTGCCTGATGCTCGTGTCGCCACCATACCGCCGATGGTCGCATTCGCCCCGGGGTCTAGCGGGAAAAATAGCCCTGTGGCACGCAGATATTGATTGAGCGATTCACGAGTCACGCCTGCTTGCACCGTCGCAGTCAAATCTTCTTCATTAACCGCCACCACTTGGTTCATCTGCGACATATCGATACACAGCCCGCCCATCGGTGCATTGACATGACCCTCAAGCGATGAGCCAATCCCAAAAGCAATCACAGGCATCGCATACTCATGACAGATCTTCACCGCATCGGCGACATCGTATTTATCCTGTGCCATCAAGACAGCATCGGCAGGCTGATTGTCAAGCCAAGTCGTCGTGTGTGCGTGCTGTTGTCTCGTTGTTAGATTGGTGGATAACTGCTTGCCAAATCGTGCACTCAGCGTATCGATGGCATCGGCAAATCGTGTGGTTTGACTCATCATAATTCCTAATTTTTGATTGCAATTGGGGTATCAACACTGCCAACATCGGCAAAAATGAAAGACTATATCATTTATTGTAGCACAAATTGTTATGCAATTTATCAATAAAACGCCCAAACACGCCTGCGCCAAGCCCCATTTTACCGCCTGCCACTTGCTACCTATCATAGCAAGATGTTTCACCGCTTGATTATCCTTGATTGTGAAACATCCAAAAATTTTTATGGTTATTTTATAAATAATTAATATCATAAAATTAATCAAAAAATCCATCCAAAAGTTATCCATAGCGTCAAAGCCTTGTCCCACAAAGGCTTGTTCACTTTTCCCCAAAAATTGTGGATAACTTTTAAAAATTGGCACAAATCTTAGGTGCAACCCTATAGTTTGTCATGGTTCTGTCGTAATTGGTTAAAATTTAACCAATTTTCTGATTTCAAATTAACTTATTAATTATCAACTAGTTATAAAATATTTTGTACTGACAGCGTCAAGATATTGACAAATTTTGGCTGATATTATTCATTGATGATGCAGGCTTATCGTTTCACAATTTTTCCACAGATTTTGTGGATAAGACTGTGGATAACTTCTCAAATCTTGTGTGTCATCAGCCAATTTTACCATTTATAGCCATCTCTGCATTATGTTGATAGCACGACAGCACAAAGTAAAATTGACTGCCAAACGCACTTACGCAAAAATCACAACCGCTTTGGCTTTTTATGCTATAATTAGCCAATCTTTAGTTTGGCAAGCATTGCCCAGAATATCAAGGAATCCACTGTGGACGAAAATAAAGAAAAAGCGCTCAAAGCTGCCCTAGCGCAGATTGAGAAACAATTTGGCAAAAACACCATCATGCATCTAGGCGACGAGTCCGCCAAGCTGGATGTTGATGTGGTCTCAACAGGCTCACTAGGCTTGGACATTGCTCTGGGCATCGGTGGTCTGCCAAAGGGTCGTATCATCGAAATCTTCGGCCCTGAAAGCTCGGGTAAAACCACCCTGACACTTCAGACCATCGCCGAATGCCAAAAACAAGGCGGCACTTGTGCATTTATCGATGCCGAGCACGCACTTGACCCGATTTACGCCAAAAAGTTGGGCGTGGACATCGATGCGCTACTGGTCTCACAGCCTGACAACGGCGAACAAGCGCTCGAAATCGCTGATATGCTGGTGCGTTCAGGGGCGATTGATATGATTGTCGTGGACTCGGTCGCAGCATTGACCCCAAAAGCTGAAATCGAAGGCGAAATGGGCGACAGCCACATGGGTCTGCAAGCGCGCCTAATGAGCCAAGCACTGCGTAAAATCACCGGTAATGCCAAGCGTTCAAACTGTATGGTGATTTTTATTAACCAAATCCGTATGAAAATCGGTGTCATGTTCGGCTCGCCTGAAACCACCACTGGCGGTAATGCGCTCAAATTCTACGCATCAGTACGCCTAGACATCCGCCGTATCGGTAGTGTCAAAGAAGGCGAAGAAATCGTCGGCTCAGACACCCGTGTCAAAGTCATCAAAAACAAGATGGCACCACCGTTTCGCCAAACCGAGTTCCAAATCATGTACGGCGAAGGCATCAATCGCCTAGGCGAAGTGATTGATTTGGGCGTGGACATTGGCGCTGTCGGCAAATCAGGTGCTTGGTACAGCTATGGCGACGGCAAAATCGGTCAAGGCAAAGCCAATACGGTCAAATACCTACAAGAAAATCCTGCCATCGCCGCCGAAATCGAAACCAAAATCCGTGAAGCCAAGCTTGCTACCAAGCCTGCCGCATCAGCGGATGAGCCTGATGAAGTGCCTGAATATGTCGAAGGCATGGAAGATGGCGATGCCTTTTAATCAGGATTTGTCATTGCTGTACAAAACTCCATGACAATCAAGACCTTATCCGAAATCTTGGCAGAAATGGGCGAGTCGCCTGTTTCTGCCGAGTCGTATCAGCCGATCGTGCTTGATGCGTCCAATTTTTATGCCTTGACCACCACCGAGCCTGCCTTTAAGCAAAAACAAACCCTGCGTCCAAAAAATTCCATTTCTACCAAACGCACGCCAAAAAAGACAGTCAGCAAACAGCCAACACAATCCACACCCAATCAAACGCTTGAGCGTAATGAACTTAACAGCCTTCAAACACAACCCAAGCCAAATACGTTATCAGATGAGCAAAGCTTAACCAATGACACAAAGCAAGCCCAAACCACCCACAAGGCTCGCCAAACTCGCAACCGTCATCTCAATCAGGTCCGTGACGACACACCCAAAATCAAAGCCCTGCTTGATGATGCCAAGCTCGGTCAGACCAATGCCGTCATCAGCGATAAGCTAGCCGCTGCGCTTGCCGATGTCACCATCGAGCCACTAGCCATCACCGACCGAGCCACCAACTATATGCGCTGGCTGGCGTTTTATTATCTGTCGCACCGTGAGCTGTCTCGCCACGAGCTACGCCAAAAGCTACTCGCCAAAGACTGCAACCCTACAGCCGTCGATGCGCTCATCGAAGAGTTCGCCGACAAAGGCTATCAGTCCGATGAACGCTGTGCTTATATGCTGATTCGTGAAAATATCCGCAAAGGTCGTGGCAAACAGCACATCCGCCAAGCCTTCAAAGACGCTCGCATCACCCTTGCCGAGTCACTCGACACACTCATCGCCCAAGCCGACCTTGCCAGTCTCACCGATGGCACAGTGCTGGCTGATACTGGTGATGAAGTGGATTGGCTCAGACTTGCCGTCGAAGCACGCACCCGCAAATATGGCAACAGCATCCCCACCACCCCCAAAGAAAAAGCCCGTCAACTGCGATTTTTGCAATATCGGGGCTTTGAAATGGGTATCTGCCTAGATGCGCTCAAGCACACGCCCGACACGCTTGATGAGCTTGATTAAGCACAATTACATTTATTGATGTATTTGACGGGTTGGCTTACACGTATTTGTGCTGATGGTTTCACACGGCTGTCATCTGTTGATGTGAAACATTGTGAGATAATAGCAAAATTATGCCATCAGTTTAATTAATATAATTAATAATACAAAGACATAATACTTATCAAAATTATTATCCACTATCGCCAAGCCTTATCCTACAAAGGCTCATCCACTTTTCCCCAAAAATTGTGGATAACTTTTGAAAATTGGCACAAATCTTGGGCGAAACCCTATAGTTTGTCATGGTTCTGTCGTAATTGGTTAAAATTTAACCAATTTTCTGATTTCAAATTAACTTGTTAATTATCAAATAGTTAGAAAATATTTTGTACTGACATCGTCAAGATATTGACAAATTTTAGCAGTTATAATCCAAAAATTCACCCTTGTCTACGTTTCACAATTTTTCCACAGATTTTGTGGATAAAACTGTGGATAACTTATTATTTGGCAATATGGATACACAAAAAACGGGTCGATATGCTAGAGCTATTATTGCTGATTTGAGATAGCTATCAGCACAAGTCCAATCGCCAATGATATTGCTTAATCGTCATCATATCACACGCTCATTATCTCACGCTCAAGCATCCGATAAAGCAGATTATCAAAACCCCAAACATGCCCAATTTTACGCAAAGTTATCGCCAAAGTAGCAAATTTTTCACACATAGCATCATTAAGCAAAACTTGCGAGAAATGCATCAACATCTCTCACATCATTACCACAAATTGCGATGACTGCTGTTACACATGCCATCGGGATTTGGCTTATACTATTGCCATTGTGATTTATCACCTGTTTTTAATCACCTATTATTTGGGAGTGTCCTATGAAAAAATTACTAATCGCATCTGCTGCTATCGCTGTCGCCATCACAGGCTGTGCCAGCAACCAAACCAAACCTGCGCACGAAGAAGGTCGCATGATGCAAGGCAAACATGAAGGCCGTGATGGTAAGCACGAAGGTCGTCACGGTGAGCATGGTAAACACGAAAAACACGGCAAGCACGAAGGTCGTGATGGCAAAGGTAAGCGCGACAAAAACAACCTAGTCGCCAACTACACCTGTACTGATGGCGCAACCATCACCGCCAAATACAATCCAAAAGACGACAATGCTCTATTGACCGTCAATGCACCGACTTGGAAACTGGCCAATCAGGACATTACCCTGACATCAGCGGTATCAGGCTCGGGTATGCGCTTTGTGAACGAAACCAACCCACAAAGCCTATATGAATGGCACAGCAACGGTCGTGACGGCATCCTAACTGTCACCGTCAATGGCAAAGAACATAGCCTAACTTGTACTGGCAAACCTGCCGATATGACACCGCCACCAGCATCACAAGCTGTTGGCACTCAAGCATCATAAGATATTAGCCTAGCTAAAGCCAATAAACACAAAGGGCATACTACATGGGCATGCCCTTTGTTTTGGCAGATAACATAATACCAACCAAAGCGCTCAAAAATCACTAGCACAGATTGTTGCATCGGCTTATAATAAAGGCATCTGTTGGCTTTTTTGAGCATTAATATGAAGCGATTTAGTCCGATATTCTTCGCGCCATTAATCTTGACCGCCTGCGCCACCACAGGCAACCATACGGCCAAGCCTAGCATTGACTGCCAAGCACCAAATTGGCAAGCACTCGGCGAGCAAGATGGCAAAGCTGGTCGCTACGCCTATGAAATATCTCGCTATCAAAAAGCCTGTCCTTCACTGAACATTGACCAAACAGCTCTTGCCGCATGGGAAGCTGGTCGCCAAGAAGGGTTAAAAAGCTACTGCACTAAGGCACACGCCTATGAGCTCGGTCAGCGTGGCTATTCGATGAATCAAGTCTGTCCAGAAGAAGGGCTGCTTGAGATTCAACAGTCGCACGCTCTAGGCTATCAGCAATACTACCAAAGAAGCCGTCTAAATCAAGACTGGATGTATCCTTATCCCTTTGGTTGGTATGGTCCATTTAGCCCTTATCGTTCGCCATATTGGTGGTAAATTTAGTTAAAATGTTTTATTTCGTAAATGATTGTACAATTTTGTGATTTTGACTTACACTTTATGAAATAAAATGCTATAATTTAAAATATATCAGCTTGATATAGACTGTATTTTATCGTACTTAAATTTTAGGATTTTATTATGAAACTTAGCAAAGTTATCCTAGCCGCTGCTGTACTAGCAACTTCAGCCACTGCAATGGCAAACGAAAAAGCCGGCGCTTACAATGCACCAGTAGTTCAGCATGTTGAAACTACTTTCCAATGTGAAGACGGCAAAACTGTTACCACTCAACTTGCGCCATACCAAGATATGCGTGTGACTGTTGATGGTCAAACTGAAATCCTAGAGCGTAACAAGCGTACTTCATGGCACCTATGGGGTCACAACCCAGCAAACAACTACCTAAAAGCAACTTATAGCAATGCTAACGGTTTCGGCTGGAGCGACAATGGCGAAGTTGGTACACTACACTTCCCACAAGAAGGTGTGAAGCACGCACGCACTACTTGCCAAGTTGTACGCTAATCCGTACTACTGACCATAAAAAAATCTCATCAGTTTTTGCTGATGAGATTTTTTTGTTGGTGCTGATTAATCTACAACGGGGTAGAATGGTTTGCCCCAATCGTGATCGGCATGGTCTAGTAAGATTTCGATAATCACAGGCAATACATCTGCCAAGATATGGCAGGCATCTTTGAGCTGTGCTCGATTCACCGAGCTACCATGTGTCGCCCCACCGTGTACGATTTGGTTGCGTAGTGTGTATAGATGTGCAAAGACTGCATTTAAGATGGCAACGGTATTTTTATCCGCTAGGGCAGAAAGTGCCTTTTGTTTATTCTGCTCAAAGCTCGCCTGCCATTCTGCTTCGCCAATCACGCCATTATGATAGTCCCAGAACGGCTGAAAAGTATAGCGATTGTCCAGTAAGATACGGATACTGCCCGAATAAGTCTGCCAAACCAAGTCATACAATCTCTGCTCGCTATCTAGCTGACTGATGCGGTGCAAAAATTCAGTAAATAAGCCCTTGTCCGCACCACGCACGTTCGAAAAATCTTTGGCATAAATGGCGTTAAACGCAATCCACAAAAAGATAAATCGTGTATCCAAATCCGTCGTCTGCTCCGCCCGCCCAAGCCAGCTGAGTGCACGATGCACACGCAATCGCACTGCGTCAGGTATGGTGGGTTTTAGGGTTTGGTAGCGGTGATGGAGTGCGTGCATAAGTATCCTAATTCATGATTTACGAAATATTTGTCGCAACCGATCAAAAACCGATCTCGGCGAATACGGTATCATATTAGCACCACATTGCGGGCATTGTCTATCCCCCGGCGTGCGAACATCGGATGAATGTATACGAAAAACTCGATATCGGCAAACAGTGCAGATCAAGAATTGGTTTGATGGCACGGCCATAGCTATTCCTTTTGTAACCTATCGCAAATACTAAGATTAAGCTGAACAAAATCATCCCAATCCATTTTGTCTGACAAATACACTTTGTAATAATCTTCCACTCGACACACAAGCGGTCTATCATGATAAATCGTACAAAGATTCGTATCACTATCAAAATGGCGACAAATGCCATCGCCGCGATCCAAGTACACAGTAGCTTCACTTAGATTGACACGACGACAGCATTTACCGCAGGATGTGCAAGGGAAAGGTGTCACGCCAATCGCTGCTTTAATTCACTAAATTGCGCAAGTAACAAACTACTTCTTTGCTCAGTCTCAGAGAATGCTTTTAGACCTTCGCTCAGAAAATCTTCAAACTGCACAAAATATTCATCAATGACACGCATAAATTCGCGCTCAACTTCCATGTAAAAGCCGTCAGAAGCTTGGCGTGCAGCATCTTTAACTTGTTCGTTATAACGCTCGATGGCTCTTCTTTGCTCCTCTTGCTGCTCACGGAATTCTTGCTCTCTACGACGCTGATTTTGATGCGCCTTAAACCATTCATAAAGCACAACAATTGCAGAGATGACTGGTGCGGACTTTCCAATAATATCTTTGGCGATACGCTCCATAGTTTTTTGACCAATACCTTCCATTAATTTTGGCGCCAGCTGTTTGGCAATCTGCATCACATAGACCAATTGCTCAGCCTGCACTTTTGTTGCCATGTTCAGCACTTTGCCAAACGCATCCACATCAACAGTTTCCACGCCTGATACAGCAACATCAGGCGTTGCACTGTCAAACTGAGTAGGTTGGATTGATGTCTTGGCATCCACCAAGCCAAGTTGCGGTAGCTTCACTTGTAGCTCATCAATATCTTGTTGGATTTTTAGAGCAATCTGCACCAAATAATCTTCTAGGTCTCTTGATAGGCTCTCTAGTTTTTGACCACTCCAATTCTGAAATCTTTGCTCAAAATCTTCTGCGCCTTCAAACAGCCAAGTTTGAACATTTTGTTTAAGTTCATCTGCAGCGCCTTTGATATCACGCTTAACATCTTTTCTAAGATCAATTTTGCCTGCAGCAATTTCTCGGGCCAAGCGATCATACAATTTTTTCAACTCGCCAGCATCATTTGCACTAAGATCACTGATACCATCATTAATAAATGATAATAAATTCTCTTTTAGTGCATGATAAATCTCATTCTTAGCAATCACTTCATCAATAAAGCGATTTAGATTTAGCTCCAATTCATTCAATCCACTGGCGTTGACCAAACCTTCTTTTTGCTTTATTTTACCAAGCAATGCTCGCTTTGCATTAACCTTAAAAATTGGAATATCCCCCAAGATTTCTTGGGTTAAGCCCCTTTTAGCAGCCAAATTCTGCAAAGTAGTACGAGTCTGCTCTTTAAGTAAGGCAAAATCAGATTCGCTTAACTCATTTTTTTCATTAAAAATCAAAAATACTTTCTTTCGATTTTCAAATAAATCCATCAACTTTTCTAGCGTTGCTTGTTCTTCAACAATGCCCGATGGATTGACCACAAATAGCACTACATCCGATTTTAATAACTGCTCATCAGCAATCTCTTCATGCTCAATCGGCGCATCAATACCTGGCGTATCTAGGATTTGATAATTTTTATAAGGGTAAGCTGTCACTGACGCCGTTAATGGCACATCATCCATTGCTGCAAGCTCTTCACCAATCAATGCATTGATAAAAGTGCTCTTACCAGCATTGTACACCCCGTACACCATGATGGACAAATCAGGGTTTTGCTTTTTATCTTCAAAGCGTTTCTCAATCTCTTCAAAGTTTGGCTTTCTAAAGGCGTATTCAGACACCAAAGATTTGGTTTGCTCATACGCATGAAATAGCTCCTGCTGAGCACTAGTAATCATCATCATGACCATTCTCCTATTATTTTAGATGATTATTAATATTTGACTGGATGCCTTGTAGAGATTTTTCAAAGCTATCCACTTCTTGCATAATATTTTGGTTAAGCTGTGTAAAGTTATCAATCGCCGAATCAATCAGCTTTTGCTTAAATTCATCCAAGTGCGCTTTACTAAGCTTCTGAATGTTTTGGCGGCATTGATTTTTGATGCTAGCTAAATTATTGCCGATGACAGTTTCGACTTGCTCTGTAATAATCTTATCATCACTGCCCAAAGCATTACCCACTAGACCACCAGCAACGCTACCAACTATGGCACCAACGGGACCAAATACCATCCCAACTGCACCGCCCACAGCTGAGCCAACTGCAGCATATTTACCCTTATTACCAGCTTTCATATCCTTCGCTATCTCACTCATTCGTGTGCGTTGATCAAAATCGGGCATTTCCAAATAGTCGCTATCTTCAATACCAACAAGCATTTCATTTTCAATATCACTCAAGATCTCTTGAATAATATTGACCTGCGCCGTCTCTAGCTGCATTCGATAAGCATCACCAAGCTGCTTGTTGATTTCTCGTAAAATTTGGCGCATTAGCTCCACATCCTGCTGGTAATCTTCGCTAATTGCATCAAATTTTTCATCAATCAAGCGATCCATATTGCGTTGTATATTACGCATCTCAGCATTGATTGTGATTGGCATCTTTTTTTGGATATCAGCAATCGGTTCTTGAAAAGCTGTGAGTGCTTTTTTATACTCAACCATGTCTTTAGCAAAATCCTGCATGAAGTTGCTAAAATTACGCATTGGCACCTGCTGCTTAAGCTTCACACCTTCTTCAGATGCGACTTGTTGTAGCTTGGTGAACAGCTGACCCATGCCACTGTCATTGAATTCTTGCGCCTGCTCTTCGTGCAACTGTGCATAGCGTGCCGAAAAAGAAATAATTTCAATATTGCCACTTTTACCTGCTAGCTCTGGTAGTTTTTCGAGTGTTTCTCTCACATGAGCAACCTGTTTCGCTCGGCGCTCTTCATCTTTCATGACGATTTTTTGAATCATCTCATCCTTTTCATCGTCCCAGTCTTCTTCGGTGTCATCACTACCGGTGATTAATAATAAGATTTTTTTATCCGCACGGTATAAATCAAGAATTTCACGAATATCGCTCTCTCGTCCTGGCGAGTCAGATTTCATCGTATATAAAATCAAATCCGAATGCTCTACATATTGACGAGCCAAATCACCATTGGCTTCATTGATGGAATGTAGCCCTGGCGAATCCACCCAAGTCAAGCCCGATAGCTGAAATCCTTGAATTGAGCTTGTTGCTTCTGTCGCGCCCACACGAAACTGCTTATTTTTCTCGGCTTCTTTGTGGGCATCACCACTTTTGACATCCGTGCGTTCTTCCGAAAAATATACAGGATGCAACTCAACTGGCACATTAGATTTTAGTACATCAGTCGGATCGGTATTGCCCCAAGCCATATAATTACCCAATGAACTTTTACCCGACTTGACTTTGCCATAAATAAAAACCAACAATGAATCATTGAATTTCGCACGAAAGCCCACGCCTTTGTCACGATTCTTAATGTCTTGATCCCACTTTTGGTTGGTTTTCTCTAATGCGACTTTGATAGCATCAAGTGACTGCACCATCGGGTTTTTCGCCGACATTTTATCTCTAGATACATGAATGTGTTTTGCCATATTGGTCTGAAATGTACGGCAAGCCTGCTCAAACTCTCGTTCTTGCATTTTGGCATCTTGGAGTGCTTGATCAAAGTTTTGACGAACCGATTCAAAGGTCTTCATCAAATCCTGTCTAAATACAACTTTTGTCATGTTACTTTCCCAATCATTTGTCAAGTGATTTTAATGTCTTATTAGCACTACGCAATATTTGGGCGATATCATCTCGCTCATTTTGCAGCTCTTCTAGCTGGCTTATCATTTTGTCAAAATCAGATGTGACATACAGTCTACTAAGATAAATCTTCCAGACTCGATAAGAAAGCTGACCCGTAGCATCTGCCAAGCTTGTTTTAGTCATGCGATCCATCACTCGGACATTTTCATAGATGCACTGCTCACGACCTTCGTCCATGATATTTTTTAGCTCAGAAACATCATCGCTATCCAAATCCCAATACGATGTTGGATCAAACTCATCTGTCACGCCTTTTAAGATGTCATTTAATAGCTCGCCTTGAGTTCTTAAAAAAGAGTTGGTCTCAGACTGAATTTCTTCTCTTAATTCATCTTCATAGTCATCATCGTCATCATAAGCCGAACTTGACTCTTCTTTTTCATCATCGCTCATAGCTGCTGCCACAGCACCACCAATTAATAATGCTGCGCCACCAATCAACCAGGGAAGTGCCATAATTTTCTCCTAATCAAATCTCTTCATAACGCTCTTGATATTTTTGAAGCGCAGGCATGATTTCTTTTTTCATCAGCTTACCAGCTTGTCGAAAAGCTTCGATAGTCGGTTCTGCAATCTGCGCTTGATATTTTCGTATCTCCTGATCCATTACCGCCAATTCTTCGGTTATTGCTCGGATCATAGACACCTGTCTAGTCATGCGAACTTTTTTGACATTGGATAGCGCATTCTGGTACAAGTGCTGCTTAAGCTCATCGATGTGGCTTGCTCGTACCATCCCATCTTTGTGCTCTTGCACGCCTTTTTTATATCGAGTATTTGACACTTGAAAACATACGGGTGAAAATCCCAAATACTCTTGGCACTGCTCAAGTACTCGGCTTTGGATTTGATCCACTTTATCTTGAGATTCTTTATCAATCTTGCTAAAGATCATAATGATATTTTCACTAGCATATTCACCAAATGACGCTCGCAGCTCTTGCAAAAACTCAATCTCAACAGCTTCAAGCTCACCTTGTAGCTGATGTACGAACAGCACAACATCTGCCTTGGCAGCACCCTTGAGTGCTTGCATATTGTCCGCATGATTAGCATCCAACCCTGGCGTGTCAAGAAAAATACATTCACCCATCTCACATTCTTTTAATGTGGCGGTTTCGCGAATGTCATTGACCTTGAAATACTCATCATCAATATGCTCAGTCAGCATATTGAGTAGATAGCTTTTGCCCGCATTCATCAGTCCCCATGTCGCCACGATAGGCTTGCCACCCTTATCTTTGATGGATAAAACATCTGCTAGCTCATCACGCATTGCCTGACTTTTTTTGAGCAATTGCTTCATTTCTTTTGAAATTTTCTTTGACATAAAGTTTCCAAAAAGCCTTAATCTCTGCTTATTTGACAATGATATCTGACTGCTTGGGTGAAAAATGTTTCAACTTCTCCAATGTGCTTGAGCATGACCAACACTTTGTTGGTTTTACCAAAGCATCCGAAGCCACACGAAACTCTTTGCCGCACTCACGACAAGCGACTGACACTTTGGAACACTCATCACACACCACACTACCAAATGACAGCGATGATGCTTTGGCAGTCAAGTGCATCTTTTTACACTTTGGACATTTTGCCATGCGTTTCTGATTTTGCACAAAACTTGACATAACTCTCTCCTTACTCTTCGCCCAAATATTCTCTTAACTCCGCCATCATCTGCGCCTGCCACCCTTCAGGACTAACAATCTTCAGATGCGGTATCCAGTAGCGCACAAGTGGCAAAATCTGCTTGGCACTCACCACATGGCTTGATAGTAGCAGTCCGCCATCATCAAGCTCTTTGATGAGCTGCTGCTCGGGCAGTAGCTGTCGCTGCATAAAGTGCGATGCCACATCATGACTGACTTTGAGCACCACTTCTACCTTATCCTGACCATACCAAATGCTCTCGTCTTGATTGATACGCTCAACAACACCTTTATCCATCACAAAACTAGGCAAGCTCTCATCATAGCGAAACTCACTGATGCGACTCATGCGATACGCCTTGAGCTCGCCATCTTGCACACCTGCCAAATACCAACAGCCCCGATGATGGATAATCTTATACGGCGCAACCAGTCGGGATTTATCCTTATAAATGAACGCCACCATCTGACAGGCCTTGATGGCAGTTTTTAGCTGAGCCATCATCGGCTCAAACTGCTTGGCATCTTCAAAGGTATAGCCCTTAACCGAATACACTTGGCTGGCACGATGATCAAGAATCTCACGCAAAAAAGAAGTATCAAGATTGGGATATAGCCCTGCAATGCCCGAAATCTGAGCAAAAGTGCGGATATCTTTGTAACTGAGCTGTCCTAGATAGCTTGGCTCAAGCTTATAGCCCTGAGCGGTTTTTTGGAGTGGTAAAAATCCCAAGCGATCTTCGATATCTCGAAGCATGGTACGGCGACTGACCTGATATTTTTCGGTCAAATCAGTGATATTGAGCATCTCACCAGTATTGAGCATGGTGATCATGTCGGATAACCGATACGCCAGTTTTTCGTGTGGAGAATCACTCATACAAGAATGTTCCTTGTTATGTCATTAATCATACTGGCAAACCCAGCACCACCCCTATCATAGCACAGCAGACAGCGCCTGACCGACTGATATGGGACTTAGCGATGATCGGCATTATTTAGGCAGATTGTACTCAATTTGAGTAATTCGGTCAAGTTGTTGTAAATAGACCTATGACCAAAAGTATCTACAGCCCCGAAATGATCGCCGTGCGCACTTGGCTACGCAGTGAACGCCTACGACTAGGTCTCACCATGCGTGAGCTTGCCCACAGGCTTGATCGCCCCCACTCATTCGTCCAACGCATCGAAGAAGGTGATCGTCGCCTTGATGTGGTGGAATTTGTGTGGTATTGCCAAGCCTTAGGGCTAAACCCACAAGACGGTATCGACTTGATTCATCAAGCACAATCCCTGTCTTAGGTCGCTAGTTTAACAAAGCGATTTGACAGGTGGTGTCACGCCATCACTTTTTTATAGCCATAGAAAAACCCTGCCATCTTGACAGGGTTAAAAGATTTATATCAATAAACAGTTGATTATCAAGACTTTTTCAACTTCTCACGCACAAAGCCAACCACTATCGGCAATACACTAAAGATAATAATCCCAAAAATCACATAGGTAAAATTCTCTTTAATCACTGGCTGATTGCCAAAAAAGTAGCCAAGCAGTGTAAACGACGCCACCCAACAAAAGCCGCCGATGATATTATAGCTGATAAAATACTTATAATTCATACTGCCTGCACCTGCCACAAAGGGCGCAAAGGTACGTGCAAATGGCAAAAATCGTGCCAAAATAATCGTCTTACCGCCATGCTTGGCAAAAAACTTCTGCGTATTAATCAAGTGTTGTTTATTAATCCATTTAGAATCAATTTCAAATACCTTTGGGCCGATGTATTTGCCGATATGATAATTAAGCGTATCGCCAAGCACTGCCGCAAGGAACAACAGCCCAATCAATAGCGCAGGATTGAGCGCACCAGTAAACGCCGCCAACGCCCCTGCCGCAAACAGCATACTATCACCCGGCAAAAATGGCATCACCACAAGCCCTGTCTCAACAAAGACAATCAAAAACAAAATCACATAAATCCACATGCCGTAGTTTTGGAAAAACTCCGCCAAATGCAAATCGATATGCAGGATAAAATCAATCAGTTGTAACACTATGTCCATAAAGACGCTCAAAATAAATTGCTGAAAAATTGTGCATATCCTATCAGAAAAACTGGATAAATTGAGTAATTTTTTATTACTAAAGATATTTGAAAGTTTGCTAAACAACCAATCAATCACACCGCTTGCGCTGATACATCCCGCCCATCAATACTGCGTAAAATAACTTTACAAATAAGCGATAATTCAGTATGGTATAGGGGCGCACCGCGATGGCAGTGTTTATTTTTTTATCCGCCATTGGTTCTGATGGCAGGTTTATATCTAGGCAAGATTCCCTTGCCAAAGTTAGGAAGACTAATTTATGTTATGGTTCTTTTTTTGTATCGCCGTACTGCTGGTCGGCTATGTGATTTATGGCAAGGTGATTGAACGCATCTTTGTCATCAATCCTAACAAAAACACGCCTGCCTACACGATGGCTGATGGCGTGGACTATGTGCCAATGTCCAAAAAGAAAATTTGGCTCATCCAATTACTCAACATCGCAGGCACTGGCCCGATTTTTGGTCCAATCCTAGGTGCTTTGTACGGTCCTGTGGCGATGCTGTGGATTGTCATTGGTTGTATCTTTGCCGGTGCGGTACATGACTATATGTGCGGTATGCTCTCGGTGCGAAATGGCGGTGCGTCGATGCCGTATTTGACCGGTAAATATCTGGGCGCTCCAGTCAAGGCATTCGTCAATATCCTAGCGGTCGTGCTACTGCTACTTGTCGGTGTGGTCTTTGTATCAAGCCCTGCACAGCTGATGAGCACCATCACGATGGATGTGTTTGGCACGACAGCCAGCGGTGCGATTTCTTTGAATAATGCCGAAGACATCTCTGCGGCTGCCGCTGCGACAACCGATGGCGCAACGGTATTTGGCATGACCAAAGAGACTGTACTGATTGCTTGGACAGCGATTATCTTTATTTATTATATCATCGCAACCTTGCTACCGATTGATAAGATTATCGGTCGTATTTACCCATTCTTTGGTGGTCTATTGCTATTCATGTCTGTCGGCATGATGTATGGTTTGGTATCAAGCCATCTGAGCACCACCAACCCAATCAGCTTCTTTGGCACGATTGATGGACTGAGCGTTGAGAAATTTTTCACCAACCTTCAGCCTAAGGGCGATTTACCAATTTGGCCATTGATTTTCTTGACCATCACCTGTGGTGCATTGTCAGGCTTCCACGCCACACAGACGCCATTGATGGCTCGCTGTGCAATGAATGAGTCTGAAGGTCGCTTTATTTTCTATGGCGCGATGATTGCCGAAGGTATCATTGCTTTGATTTGGTGTGCGGTCGGTATGTCGTTCTACCCTGATTTGACAGCACTTCAAGATGCCATCGCAGCAGGCTCACCATCAAAAGTCGTCTATGACAGCTCAATCTACTATCTAGGCGCTGTCGGCGGTATCTTTGCGGTGCTTGGCGTCGTCGTATTGCCAATCACATCAGGCGACACGGCATTTCGTGCAGCTCGCCTAATCATCGCTGAGTTCTTTAATATGGAACAACGCACCCTGCTCAAGCGTCTATGGATTGCCATTCCGCTATTTGCCATCGGCTTTTTGGTGTCAAAAGTGGATTTCCAAATTCTATGGCGTTATTTCAGCTGGGCGAACCAAACCGTCGCAGCAGTGATGCTCTGGACGGCAGCAGGCTATCTGTATCGCTATCGCAAGTTCCATTGGGTCTGCACCATTCCTGCGGCGTTCATGACTTGTGTGTGCTTCACCTTCTTGATGTACAACAAAATCGGCTTTGGCATGGATTATCAGCTATCGATTTATCTTGGCATCACAGCGACTGTCGTGACCACTTTGGCATTTTTCTTCTTTGTCAAGCGTGAGCAAGTGGCAGGCGACCCTGATGCACTGGTTGTCGAACCAAAGATTGAAGTAGCATCATAATCATCTGCACCAAAAAAAATTACCTGCACATTGATGCAGGTAATTTTTTACAGGCCATCAGTCGATGAGTGGTATCACAACTTCTTCGCCATCCTTAATCGCACCCACTTGCAACTCGGTGATATACTCAATATCATCATAAATAAAATCCGCCACAACTTTGCCCGTGACATCTATCACGCCCCATTTGTTATTTTGGTGAAATTAAATAACTTTTATCCCTACTCCGCCGTATCAATAATCACGCCCTGATGGTTGATATAGTACCATTTATCATTTAATCGCACTTTTGCTTTTTGGTTATCAAAGAAAGGATGTGCATTGTCAAATTGTAACGGTATGACCATTTCGCCTTTTGTATTGATATAGCCATATTTACCATCAAGTTTTACCACTCGCAATTCCCCGCCAAAAGGCAAAATATCATCAAACCATACATCAGACAGGATATTACCCTGTCTGTCTATCAAATTCATTTTGCCATTTAGCGTAACGGTAGTAACGCCATCATAAAAATGACCCATCATATGATACCATCGCCCGCCAATTGGCTTGCCTGTTTGATCAATGTATGCCCGCTGACGAATACCGTTGTTAATTTTTACCACCCCTGCCAAGCCGTTCTTGAATTTCTCGGCATCATCATAGCGATCCAAACTAATCCACAAACCTTTTTTATTAATATACGCATATTTGATGGTATGCTCCCCAGTTTTTTCACCAATTTTGGCAATGCCTTCGGAAAAATCATCTACATAGGCAAACTGTAGCTCAATCACCATTTTGCCCTGCTCATTGACAAATCCCCCAGCGGTCATCCACACGCACCGCAGCCATGCCGTCATGAAAAGCACTTACTTTGTCATACATGGGTTTGACAAGCGTCTTGCCCGTTTTTAAATCCGCAAATCCATATTTAATCTGCTCTTGCTCTTTTTTGGCGATGATGATTTTGTGCTCGTTAATCCACCCAATCAACTCATAATCAAATGGCAAAACAATTTTGCCCGTACGGTCAATCACACCGCCCTTATCTTGATAAGATACTCTTAAATATCCATCATCTTCACGAATATCTTGATATTTGATATTGGCAATGATTTTGCCATCTGTATTAATCGCCCCATATTGGTGATTTTCACGCACTTTAATCAGCTCATCATTCAAAAAACGCATTTGTTGGTAGCGAAATTCAGTCATTGGCTTGTCTGACAAATTAATCAATCCATATTTGCCATTTTGTTGAGCGATGGCGTATTGCTTGGTTGGGCAAGACAGCGATTCGTATTTTGGTTCAATAAACTGTTTATTATTGATATCAATCAATCCAAATTTATCATTTTGTTTAACTTCAATATATTCTCCACAAAAATAAATGGACTGATACGCAAGGGGAATGATAAGCTGACCATCAAGCTTTGCCACACCCCAAGTCTTGCCATCCATAGACACGCTAGCAAGACCAAGCTCCCGATTAGCCCACCCACCACAAGAATTCACATGATTATATCCAACAATGGAGCGTTTGGCACAACCAGCCATGTTTTCTTGCTGAGCTCTAGTACCATGATCTTCTATAAATACTGAATTTGCAAAAGCAGACATCGACAGCCCCAAACTTAGGCACAATAACCACTGTTTCATTTTTCTATCCTTATCATAAGTCAATCAGCCAAATTTCATCATAATTTAAGCGATTTTGCAATGATATCTTGGCAAATATCCAAAGTTGAATAAATCTCACTGTATTATGCTTGCAATCAAAAAAAACACCAAACCAAACCTTAAAATGTACCTATTATGACACTTTTGTTTAATGTAACTTATTTTATATAAAATTCATTTAATTATCAAAGAGATAATAAAAGTTACATTTTTTTACTTTACTTTTCCAATTTTTTACATAAAAATACAATCAGTTTCGTCAAAAATTAATTATTTAATAAGGAGCATTACATGAAACTGAAAAGTACTATTTTTGCGTTCAGCGCTGCATTGACACTAACTGGCTGTTCAACTGTTGCGGACATTACTGGCTCTAGCAGCATGCAACTCAATGCTGATGCAGAAAGCAGCTATTCGCAAATTAAAGCGGTTGAGCAGATTGAAACCAATACAGCAACTGCTCGTCGCGTACAGGCAATCTTTAACCGCATGCGCCCTTTTGCAGATGCCGCCAATGAAACTGGCATGAAATTTAATTGGGAAATTGTTACTATTCGCTCCGACAAATTAAATGCATGGGCGATGCCTGGTGGTAAAATGGCAGTTTACACTGGCATTGTCGAAAAACTAAAATTAACTGATGATGAGCTAGCAGCCATCATTGGTCATGAAATGGCGCATGCACTTAAAGAGCATAGCAAAAAACAAGCCGGTCAGCAGGTTCTAACTGGTCTTGCTAAAAAATATGGCACACAGTTACTACAAGCCAAAACCAACATTAATGCAAGCCATATTGATCTTGGTGCAGATTTGCTGAGTGAATATGGATTGGATAAGCCATATTCACGCAGTCATGAAACGGAAGCTGATCGCCTTGGCGTTTTATTGATGGCACAAGCAGGATACAATCCGCAAAGTGCAGTAACCGTTTGGGAAAAAATGAAAGCTCAGTCTGGTAAAGGCAATAAACTCTTGTCATTTATGTCCACCCATCCTGGTCATGAAGCGCGCATCGAAGCAATCACGAAACAACTTCCTGAAGTAATGCCGATTTATGAGCAAGCCAAAAAACGCTAATTGGGCATCTTTTTGCCAACAACCAAGCGGTCATCAAAATTTTGATGACCGTTTTTTATATAGTTATTCTTTAAAAAAAATTATTGTATTATGAGATAATTTGTATCGTCATTCAAAATTGAAAAAGCTGAATAAATCTCACTGTATTATAGTTATACTGAAAATTATTCATTCTATGGCAAGTTGTGCTATAATTGTACAAATTTTCAGCGAATTATACCCATGCTCGAAATCCGCCATCTACAAATGCTCAGCGCACTCAAGCGTCACGGCTCGCTTGCCACCACCGCCGAAGAGATGAACCTGACCGCATCCGCCATCAGTCATCAGCTCAAAGAGCTTGAAAGCTATTATGACATCAGCCTTGTCAATCGTCGCACACGTCCCGTCAGCTTCACACCGGCAGGGCTGTTGATGCTACAGCTGGCGGATAATATCCTACCGCAGGTGGCACGCACCAAATCCGATATCCGCAGGCTTGCTCACGGTCAGGCAGGACGATTGCGTTTGGCGAGCGAGTGCCATAGCTGTTTTGATTGGTTGATGCCGATTTTGAATGTGTATCGTAAGCAGTACAGCGATGTGGAGCTTGATTTTGCGACCGGTTTTGAGCCTGAACCGCATCAGATGCTGATGGATAATGAGATTGATTTGTTGATTACCGCCAGTGATTTGCCGATTGATGGGATTAGTTATCAGCCGTTATTCACTTATGAGAGTCGCTTGGTGCTCTCGCCTGCGCATCGCTTGGCAAGCCGAGATACCATCAGCGCTGATACCTTGAGCGACCAGACTTTGATTGCTTATCCAGTCGAAGAAAGCCGCCTTGATATCATCGCCAAATTCCTTGCCCCTGCAGGTATCACGCCTGCGCATATCCGCACCACAGAGCTCACCGCCATGCTGATTCAGCTGGTGGCATCTGAGCGTGGTGTGGCAGCCCTGCCTGATTGGGTGGTGGCAGAATACGAACGTAAGGGCTGGGTAGTCTCCCGTCCACTGGGCAGTGGCGTGTATTGTCAGCTGTATGCAGCCATTCGCACGGATGACCGTCAGATGGATTATATGAAAGGGTTTTTGGGATTGCTTGATGGGATTAAAAAGCCGTGAAGATTGGCAAAATCACGCCAAACTTAATTATTGAACAAAAACAAGTTCAATGCTAGACTACAAGCAATACAAATAACAATAAAAAGGATAAATCATGATACTAGACCTACCCCCAAATATCGAACAAATCATCATCGCACGCGCCCAAGAACAAGGCGTCAGTGCAGAAGAGTGGATTACCAAAATCGTCAGTACGCACACCGAGTCCATGACGGTGGCTGAATATTTTGCACAAGCCAAACCCTTGACATCATTCAAGAATATTGACCCATTAGAATATCAAAAGGCTGTGCGTGATGAATGGGATTAGATATTTGCTTGATACTTGTACGCTGATTGGGCTACAAAAACAAACTGCTGATAGCCTAGCTTTGGTTAGCGCACACAATGCATTGATGAATGAATGCGCCATCAGCCTAATCACCTATATGGAATTTGTGGGGTTTTATGGCGTGGATGATGAGACAGCAAAGCAGCTTGAGCAAATTACCAGCCATTTTGTTCAGTTACCAATTGATACGAGAATCGCTCAATTAACCATTCAATTAAGACAACGCCACAAAATCAAACTGCCTGATTGCTTGGTGCTTGTCACCGCTTTGGCGCACAATCTTGAGCTATTGACACTGGATGACGGCTTAAAGCGTAAGTTTGACAAAGAGCGTTTACGATTGGATGAGTGAATTTAGCCAATAATCACAGCTTATCACGCCATCCATCCGCCGTATAACACCGCCACCACACTCACCAGCATCGCCACTTCCACCATTTCAATGCTTGCGCCCACTGTATCGCCTGTGATACCGCCAAGTCGCCCAACGAATCGCCATCTTAGCCAAGATAGCATCACTACCCACGCCCCAAGCATCACCACAGCCAACTGCCACGATAGCACACCCAGCACTGCCCCAAAGCCTGCCACCACAAGCCATAGCAGTGATTTTGGCACATCTTGCAAGGCAGAACCAAGCCCTTGCTGTCTGACATAAGGCGTAGTCGCAAACAGCACAAGCACTCCAAGTCGCCCAAGCATCGGTATCATCAGCCACACAAGCGACGCATCGTACTCATCATCAAGCATCAATAGGCCATACACGCTCGCCCACTTTAGCATCAGGCACAGCACAATGGCTATCACCCCCATCGCCCCTGCGTTCGGGTCTTTCATGATGGCAAGTGTTCGCTCTCGGTCACCAAAACCGCCCACCCACGCATCCGCCGTATCCGCCAAGCCATCCAAATGCAGCCCACCTGTCAAGCCCACCCACACTGCGACGATTAGGCAGGATAAGAGCATGATAGGCAGATGAATAAAACTTGCCATCAGCCACAATACGCCACCAAGCATCAAACCAATCACAGGATAAAACAGCATGGATAAGGCATTTTGCTCTCGGCTAGGTAGATAGGGCAGACGCACTGACACTGTGGTCATAAATTGCACAGCGATTAACAGTGGAATGATGATTTTATGATAAATCATGGCAATAACAAGCGATTATTTTGCAGGATAAAGGTATGAAATTCGCCCAATTCGGCAGGTTGTTTTAAAATCTCATCAAGCGACAAACCTTGAGCTTTGCAATACAGATATTTAATCACCCCGCCATGCGTGATGACACACAGTCTGTCATAGCGGTGCGTATTGGCAAACTGTACCATCTGGACAAGCGCATCATCAATCCGCCCTGCAAACGCATCCACACTCTCGCCATCAGGCGGTGTGAATTGGGTCGGTGTCTGCCACCACATCGCCATCTCATCGGGAAATTGCTCAAATAACTCAGCCGTCGCTCGCCCTTCCCACTCCCCAAAATCCATCTCACCCAGCGCATCCATGATACAAAGTGGCAGCTGATATTCTGCTGATTTTTGGTGGGCGATGTCCGCACAGCGAGACAGTGGTGATGAGATGATGGCTTGCCACTGATGCACAGGCAGATAATTATCAAAAGCCGTCGTCATCTGCTCACACCCCTTGTCAGTCAAAGGGTCATCGAGCTGTCCACGCAGGATATGACCTTTGGCAAGTAGCCGAGTTTCGCCATGTCGCAACAACGACAGCATAAGCCCGCTTTCACTTGCGCTTTTACTTTGCCCATCACTCATCACGATTACTCACGCCCGCTTCTCCAAACGTCGCCATTTGCGCGTGTACCACACACGCAAGCTGAATCACTCCAAAGGCAGTTGTCGCTCCTGTCCCTTCGCCAAGTCTCAACCTCAAATCCAATAAAGGTTTGGCATTTAAAGCGTTTAATACTTTTTGATTGCCATATTCAGCAGATGTATGTGAAAACAGCATATACTCACGAACATCAGGATTGATGTGTACTGCACATAAGGCACACACGGCGGAAATAAATCCACCAATAATCACAGGTAAACCTAATTGCCCCGCACGCAGATAAGCGCCCACCATCGCCACCATCTCAAAGCCACCGACACTTTGTAGGGCAAGTAGTGGATTGTTTTGGCAAATTTCTTTATATTTATTAATTGCTTGCTGAATTACTTGAGTTTTATGCACAAAGGTTTTTTCATCAATTCCTGTTCCCAAGCCTGTTAGACTTTGTGCATTTTCATCTAATAATAATCCTGCCAAAGCCGAACTTGCCGTGGTATTGCCAATGCCCATTTCCCCTGCGATATAAATATCTGCCCCCTGTTCTACCGCTTTTTCAACGCTATATTTACCAATTTCTAGGGCTTTTTGGCATTGCTCGGCACTCATGGCAGGCCCATCCAAAAAGTTTTGAGTTTGTGGAGCAATGTGAAATTGTTCCACACCGTCCACCGCATAAGGCTCTCCCACCGAACCACAATCAATCACTTGACTTATCGCACCATAATGGCGTGCCATCACACTAATACACGCACCGCCTGTCGCAAAATTATAAAGCATTTGCCGAGTTACCGCCTGTGGATAGGCAGATACCCCAGCATTAGCGATACCGTGGTCGCCTGCAAAGGTACAAATATAAAGCTGTTTTGCTGTTGGACACACCTTGCCTTGCATACCTGCCAACTCTGTCACCACCTCTTCCATTTGCCCTAATGCCCCTGTTGGCTTGGTTAATTGGTTTTGGCGGTCGTAAGCCCCTTTGCGTGCGGTTTGGTTGATTGGTTTAATCGGGTTTAAATACCACATAGCCACTCCTTGTAAGTCTTTGTCAAATCATGATTTTTTAGGTTAATGGATTTGTTGAAGGTTTTAACACCATCGGCAACCCCGCCACACAAAACACCACTTTATCCGCCATTTGAGCGATGGTTTGATGTAACCAACCACTCTCATCAACAAATCGCCGTGTTAGTTCACCCATAGGCACAACGCCAAGCCCTGTTTCATTACTCACCAAAATCACGGTGGCACGGGTCACTTGAAGCTCGTTTAAAAATTCATTTTTATACATTTGAAATCGCCCATCATCTTGGCATAATAAATTGGACAGCCAAAGCGTCAAGCAATCCAGCAAAATCACGCTTTGCTCATCGTTATATTGAGCGAAAATTTTGGCTAAATCATATTGCTCTTCTATCGTTTGCCAATGCTTTGGTCGGCTTTGTTGATGATGTTCAATGCGTTGTATCATTTCATCATCATATCGCCCTGCGGTTGCTACATAGATGATGCGTTTGCCTTGCTGTTCATAGTCTTTGGCAAGCTGTTCGGCGTGGCGGGATTTGCCCGAGCGTGCGCCACCTAAGATAAAATAAATCATGCAATATCCCTTTTATTTTAATCTGATTTCATGCTGATTATATAGTTTTCCTTGTAAATCTGTCGCATCAAAGGTTGCAAACATCAAACGATTGACAGGGATGTCTAGCACTGTCGCTGCCACGCTGTTTAAGCGGTTTATCACAGCATCATAATCAAAATCTTCGCGATACAATCCCAAAGTAATATGCGGTGTATAAGTCAGCGGTGCGATTTCTTGATGATGACTGCCAAGATGTTGGCGAATCTGCATCAAGGCAGGATGCATCTTGACACCCACATAGGCACAGTTGATAAAACTGCCCAAACCCTGCGTCGTCAGATGAAATCTAGATAACTGCAACTTTTGTAACTCATTAATTTGCTTGGTTAAAATACACTCATCAAAGTCATCATCATACTGGCAGTTATCCACATAAAAGCCATTGACAAACAGCGTGATATGCCACTGACGGCGATAATTATCTGCAAACAACTCGCCAAGCTCATCACGCAAGCTTTGACAATATGCCACCACCTTATCATCATCAATCGGGATATACCACACGCCATAATGCTGTCGCCCCTTATGCCACTTTTGATAATCAGCAGTGGTGAGCGGTGAGACGGCTGTTGGCGTGGTCATGGGATTATTGTGTATATTTATTAAATAATGATAGGCTTAGGCGATTTTTAGGCTTTGCATATCCCATCGTGGTACGCACGCCACCGACAAGCCATCAGCCTGCCCTGCTTTTAGACGGCAGTAGCCTGCATAAGCAATCATCGCCCCATTATCGGTGCACAGCTCAGGCGGTGCGTAGTGCACGACGGCATTGATTTTGTTCAGTTCATGCTCTAAGCTGTGGCGCAGTGAGCGGTTGGCGGATACGCCGCCTGCGATGACTAGGTGTTTTAGACCCGTTTGTTTGAGTGCTTTGACGCATTTTTTGACTAGCGTATCCACCACCGCATATTCAAAGCTTGCGGCAATATCGGCTCGCACCACAGGGTCGCTGTCGGCATTTGGCGTGTCTTTAATAAGATTATGCACGGCTGTTTTCATGCCACTGAACGAAAAATCCAGCCCCTTATGTAGCATCGGGCGTGGCAGTTCATAGGCATGGCGATTGCCCGTTTCGGCAAGCTTTGCCACATTTGGGCCGCCCGGATACGGCAGGCTCAGCATCTTGGCAGCTTTATCAAAGCACTCACCGGCCGCATCATCAATCGACTCGCCAAGCACGGTGTATTGCCCCACGCCATCGGCCCGCACAAGCATGGTATGACCACCCGACACGAGTAAGCACACAAAAGGAAACTCCACGCCATCGCCCGTCATCACAGGCGCAAGCAAATGCCCTTCCATATGATGCACACCGATGGCAGGCACACCCAGCCCAAAGGCAAGCGTCCGCCCAAACAGCGCACCGGTCATCAGCGCCCCAATCAGCCCCGGCCCTTTGGTATAGGCGACGGCATCGATGTCTGATTTATCAATATTGGCTTTATTTAATAATTCATGAAACAGCGGGACAAGCTTGCGGATATGGTCACGACTGGCAAGCTCGGGCACGACACCGCCATAAGTGGCGTGTAGCTCAATTTGCGAGTACAGCACTTGGGCAAGCACACCGCCTTTGCCGTCGTTGAGCGTATCATCATAAATGGCAAGCCCTGTTTCATCACAGGAAGTTTCTAGGCCTAAAATTTTCATTGTTGGTCAATTTCTTCAATTCATTCACATAAATCCTTTGATTATAGCATAATTTGATGACAATTCGCCGCATCTTAGTCAATGCTTGAGTGGTTTTTGACCATTATTTATTAAATAAATGATAAATGAAAAATCATCACCAAAAGCAACGGTGATATGCTCAGTAAACGCTTGTTTTTGGTGTTGAAACATAGTAAATTGTAATGTGTACTGTGCAGTCATTTTGTAATGACAGCGATTGACGCAGTATTGTTTTATAACTTTTTGTGATGATCCTATGCTGCTGACAGCTAAATAAGTAGGCAAAACAGGGAAAATGTGGCATAATACGCCGCGTTTATTTCAGTGATAACAATCAAACGACATTAAAAAGGAGCTCGTATGAGTAAATCTACAATCGTCTATACGCACACCGACGAAGCCCCAGCACTCGCAACTTACTCTCTACTTCCCATCATTCAAGCCTTTGGCAAGACCGCCGACATCGAATTTGTAACCAGTGACATCTCACTTGCCGGCCGTATCCTAGCGACTTTCCCAGAGTATCTGACCGAAGAACAGCGTATTCCTGATGCCCTAGCTGAGCTTGCGGTGCTAGTGACCAAGCCTGAAGCGAACATCATCAAACTACCAAACATCTCAGCATCAGTACCACAGCTACTAGCCGCTATCAAAGAGCTACAAGCTCATGGCTATGCACTGCCTGACTATCCAACCAACCCACAAACTGACGAAGAAAAAGACATCCAGTCTCGCTACGACAAAATCAAAGGCTCAGCGGTAAACCCTGTACTGCGTGAAGGTAACTCAGACCGCCGTGCACCAAATGCCGTAAAAAACTTCGCCAAAAAATACCCACACAGCATGGGCGCTTGGGGCAAAGATTCTAAGTCACACGTGGCAACCATGACACATGGCGACTTTTTCCACAATGAGCAGTCTTATACTACTGAAAACGCGGACAATGTTTCTATCGTCTTTACTGACACCGCAGGTAACAAAACTGAACTGCGTAAGCCAGTTACTCTAAAAGCAGGCGAAATCATTGACGCAACCGTCATGAGCAAAAAAGCGCTAGTGTCATTCCTAGAAGCACAAATCAAAGATGCCAAAGAGCAAGGCGTGCTATTCTCACTACATATGAAAGCTACCATGATGAAAGTCTCTGACCCAATCATCTTTGGTCATGCGGTCAAGGCATTCTTTGCCCCTGTGTTTGAGCAATATGGCGATGCACTAGCGGCAGCGGGCGTTGATGTCAATAATGGCTTTGGCAATCTACTAGCCAACCTAGACAAGCTAGATGCGGACACCCGTGCAGGCGTCGAAAAAGCTATCGCTGATGCGTATGCAGCCAATCCAAGCCTAGCGATGGTGGATAGCGACAAAGGCATCACCAACCTACACGTACCAAGCGATGTCATCGTCGATGCATCAATGCCTGCGATGATTCGTAACTCAGGCTGTATGTGGGATAAAGAAGGCAAAGCTGTTGATACCAAAGCAGTTATCCCTGACAGCAGCTATGCTGGCGTATATCAAGCCGTGATTGATTTTTGCCGTGAAAATGGTGCATTTGACCCAACCACGATGGGTAGCGTGCCAAACGTCGGCTTGATGGCTCAAAAAGCCGAAGAATACGGCTCACACGACAAGACCTTTGAAATCAAAGCTGATGGTAAAGTTGAAGTATTCAACCAAGCAGGTCAGCTACTGATGAGCCACGATGTCGAAGCAGGTGACATCTGGCGTATGTGCCAAACCAAAGATGCACCAATCAAAGACTGGGTAAAACTTGCTGTCAATCGTGCACGCCTAAGCAACACCCCTGCGGTATTCTGGCTAGATGAACGCCGTCCACACGACGCAAGCTTGATTGCCAAAGTCAAAGTGTATCTAAACGAGCTTGACACCGACGGTCTAGACATCCGTATCCTATCACCAGAAGAAGCGACCAAGTTCTCATTGGTACGCCTAAAAAATGGCGAAAACACCATCTCTGTGACTGGTAACGTACTGCGTGACTACCTAACTGACCTATTCCCAATCCTAGAGCTAGGCACTTCTGCCAAGATGCTATCGATTGTTCCATTGATGAACGGTGGCGGTATGTTCGAAACAGGCGCGGGCGGTTCTGCACCGAAGCATGTACAGCAGTTCAACGAAGAGAACCATCTGCGTTGGGACAGCCTAGGCGAGTTCTTGGCATTGGCAGTATCGTTTGAGCACCTAGCCCAAACCACTGGCAACACCAAAGCACAAGTCCTAGCCGAGACGCTAGACAGCGCCACCGAGAAACTACTACTCGAAGACAAATCACCAAAACGCAAAGTGGGTGAGCTTGACAACCGTGGTAGCCACTTCTATCTAGCGATGTGGTGGGCTCAAGCGTTGGCAGCACAAACCAAAGATGCTGACATCGCTGCCAAGTTTGCGCCAGTGGCCCAAGCACTGACTGCAAACGAAGCAAAAATCGTTGAAGAACTAAACCAAGTTCAAGGCGTAGCAACCGATATTGGTGGCTACTACAGCCCTGACTTTGCCAAAGCATCAGCAGCCATGCGCCCAAGTGCAACACTAAACCAAGCACTTGAACTGCTGAACTAACCATCCATCGATGATGAAAAAGTGCCTTAACAGCTCGTTAAGGCACTTTTTATTGTTGACACTTTTAGTATCGATTTGCAAATTTCTGATAACTTTAAAAATCAAGCAAGTTATGAAAAATCTCGCATAATCAAACACTTACAATCAAATACTTATAGATACCGCTTAAGAATATCCGCCATCATCTGTATGTGCAATTCATCGGTATTGAGCGCAGGGATATAGGCATAGGACTTACCCCCTGCCGCCATAAAATTATCCCGATTTTCTACCGCCAGCTCTTCGAGCGTCTCAAGACAATCCGCCGAAAACGCAGGGCTTGCCACTTGCACCGACACCCCTTGCGCACCCCAGCTCTCTAGCAGCTCATCGGTATAGGGCTTGAGCCACTCTTGCGCCCCAAAGCGTGACTGAAAGCTCACCGCCCATTGATTGGCAGTTAAGCCAAGCTTATCAGCAACCAAAACGGCGGTTTTACGGCATTGCTCTGGATACGGGTCGCCCTTGTCCGCATAGGGCTTGGGGATACCATGAAAGCTGAACAACAGCTTATCAGCTTGACCATGCTCATCCCAAAAACGACGCACGCTCGCCACCAGCGCATCGATATACAGCGGATGGTCGTGATAATCTTTGATAAAATGAATCTCAGGCATATTGCGACTTGCCATCGCAAATTCTGCCACCTTATCAAAAGCCGCTGCTGTCGATGTCGCCGAATACTGCGGATACAGTGGCAAAATCACAAACCGCTCAACGCCTTCGGCACTTAGGCGCGCCATCGTATCTTTGATGGATGGATTGCCATAGGTGGTCGCAGGATACACGGGCGTATCGATGCCCTGATGCGATAGATGCGCTTGCAGCTCATTTGCCTGACTTTTTAAAATCGCAAGTAGTGGCGAGCCATCAGCCGTCCACACGCTTTGATAGGCATGGGCGACACGCTTTGGGCGAGTGGTCAGCACAAAGGCATTTAGGATAATTTGCCAAATCAGCTTGGGGATTTCAATCACCCGAGTATCGCTCAAAAACTCTCGCAAGTACGCACGCACCGCCGATGGCATCGGCTCATCTGGCGTGCCCAAATTCACCAATAAAATGGCTGTTTTTTTTGACATCATACAACGACTTAATGGATTAATTAAAATGATGCTTAGTGTAGCATTTTTTGACCAAAAAATCCGCTAAATTTGCCTAATGATTGACTTTAACTACTTAAACAATTTGCACCTATGGCACATAAAGATGTATAAAATCTCCCAAAAACATTGCCATTGTCATCATTTCGCTCTACAATATCATCACCAAAGTTTTGCGATTTTACCGTTAGGAATTTGTTAATTTTATACTAATTATTTTTAAATAAATTAGGGGAAATTTGTGCAATCAACCGATTCTACTGCACCACACCTTGACCCATCATCCGTTGGCATTGTCACACCACAGACATTGCATTTTGACACGCCTTTATTATTAGAATGTCAGCGAATTTTGCCATCATTTGAGCTCGTCATCGAAACCTATGGCACACTCAATACCGATAAATCAAACGCCATCTTAATCTGCCATGCCTTATCTGGCAGTCATCATGCAGCAGGCTACCACAGTGCAGATGACACCAAGCCCGGCTGGTGGGATGCTCTAATCGGCCCAAACAAAGCCATTGATACCAATCAGTTTTATGTCGTGTGTCTTAACAACATCGGCTCGTGTCATGGCTCGACAGGCCCAACGACCATCAATCCTGAGACAGGCAAAATTTATGGGGCGGATTTTCCACTCATCACCATCAAAGACTGGGTCAAAACCCAAGTCATGCTCTCAGACCGACTAGGCATCGACAAATGGCACGCCATCATCGGCGGCTCAATGGGCGGAATGCAGGCGCTACAATGGTCGGTGGATTATCCCGACCGCTTGGCACGAGCCGTGATTATCGCAAGCACGCCAAAGCTGTCCGCCCAGAACATCGCCTTTAACGAAGTGGCACGCCAATCCATCTTATCCGACCCTGATTTTCATGATGGCTGGTATCTGGAGCATGGCACTTATCCCCGTCGTGGCTTAATTTTGGCACGCATGGTTGGGCACATCACCTACATCACCGAAGAAGCGATGAAAGCCAAATTTGGCCGTGATTTAAAATCAGGCAAATTCATGTACGGCTACGATGTGGAATTTCAGGTCGAAAGCTATTTACGCTATCAAGGCGAACGCTTTAGCCAAAATTTCGATGCCAACACTTATTTGCTCATGACCAAAGCACTAGATTATTTTGACCCGACTCGTGATTATGCCGATGACAAGCTTAGCGAAGAAGAAGCATTAAAAATCGCTCTAGCTCGCACCAAATGTCAGTTTTTGGTGATTTCATTCACGACCGATTGGCGATTCTCCCCCGAACGCTCGATTGAGCTTGTCGATGCCCTGATTGCCAATCAAAAGCCGGTGAGTTTTTTGAATGTCGATGCACCGCATGGGCATGATTCGTTTTTGTTTGACATTCCCCGCTATACTCAAGCAGTCAAAGGCTTTTTGAGCGCACCACTTCGCAAAAATACAACCGATAAGCCAACCAACCATAAATCAACTAAGGAGCAAGTATGAACAATATCGACCATCAACTTGCTGAAAAATGGATTAAGCCAAATTCACGAGTACTGGACTTAGGCTGCGGTGATGGCACGCTCTTAGCACACCTACAAGACAGTCTTGGTGTAAGTGGTTATGGGCTTGAGATTGATGAAGCCAAAATCAATGAAGCAGTGGCAAAAGGTCTAAATATCATCGAACAAGACCTGAACGATGGCTTGGCACGATTTGGCGACCAAAGCTTTGATACTGTGGTGATGGCACGAGCCTTGCAAGCGGTCAAATCCCCTGACAAACTGCTCGTGGATATGCTACGAGTTGCCAAAGAAGGCATCGTCACTTTTCCAAACTTCGCCTATTGGCAAAACCGTGTATATCTAGGCATCAAAGGCATCATGCCAATGAGCGAAACCCTGCCGCACGAATGGTATAACACGCCCAACATTCATCTATGCACATTCAAGGACTTTGAGCGACTGTGCGATGACAATAACATCCGCATTCTAGATGCCGTTGCCATCAGTGATAAGCCCAGCCCAAAAATCCCTGCATCGATTATGAATCATTTTGTGAAGCGTGCACCGAATTTGCTGGCTGATGTGGCGATTTATCGTATCGCAAAACATTAGCAAACCTGACCGTTTTGACAATTTATGTACATTGTCATTACGGTTTTGTTATTGAGTTTTTTGTCATAAAATGCTAAGCTAGATATAAAATAACCAACACTCAAAGAGCTATTTTTTCTTAGTTGGTCTTAATTTACTGATTAATATTCTAGGCGCAATCATTTGCCCATATCTCACGCCCTGGAGCCATCATGAAAATTCTAAAAATCGCCTTATTATCAACAGTTCTTGGTAGTGCCAGCATCACTCAAGCGCAGATTCATCAAAATACTTCTGCTCGCTACGAAACCATGGACATCGCAAGCCTAACCAATCAAGCTGCGAGTGGCAATCACCATGCGCAGTTTTTTCTTGCCAAGCGACTACAAAAAGGTGAAGGCGTCGCCAAAGATGCCAATAAAGCCGTGTATTGGTACACTCGCGCTGCCGAACAAAACATCGCACCAGCACAGCTGAATCTGGGAATCATGTATCTCCGCGGTGAAGGAGTCAAGGCGGATTTGGCAACTGGTCGAGCATGGCTTGAGCGTGCCGCCAATCTGGGCGATAACCGTGCCAGCTATGCGCTTGCAATGATTGATGAACAGCAGCAACGCCTAGTCGATGCCTATAAATGGTATGATCTATCGACTCGTGATGGCATGCTGGATGAAAGTGTGCGCAACCGTGCCAAAGCAAAGGTTAGCCAATTGGCATTAAACCTATCATCCAGTGAGATCGAATCTGCCAAGCGCAGTGCCAATGCTTGGTTCCAAAACCAATGATGATGACATCCATCGTCACTCAGTGAGCTTCGGCTCACTTTTTCATGTTCCGAAAAGTTATTACATTGCCTTTATAATAGGAGTCATTATGAAAGCTCAGCAAGGATTTACGCTCATTGAATTACTCATCGTCATCGTGATTATCGGTGTGCTAGCAATGTTTGCCATCCCGCAATACCAAAATTACACTGCATCATCCCAAGTCAGCCGCGTGGTGATGGAAACTAGCCAGCTCAGAACCGCTGTTGATATGTGCTTAATGCAAGGCATTACCGATGCTGCCAAATGCGATATCGGCGCCTTTAACAGCGATTTGATGAAAGACAACAAGCCAACCATCACGCTTGGAAACGATATTAAAATTGAAGCAACTTTTGCCAATAATGCATCAACAAGTATTCAGGGCAAAAAGGTCACCTGGGGCTATACTCAAGCCAATGGCTGGAGCTGTACCAGCGATGTTGGTGAAGATTTTGCAGTGAAGGGTTGTGCAACTTCTACCGCTGTAGCGCCCGCACCAGCTGGTCAATAATCAACACCCTCCCAAACCAAAGTGAGCTCCAGCTCACTTTTTTTATTCCAACTTTATACAACCCCTTTTCACCACACCTCCTCCTCAACACAAAACAAAACCCCCTTCATCTCTCGATGCAGGGGGCTTCAAATAAGGTGCTGACGATGACCTACTCTCACA
>NZ_CAMCBS010000005.1 GCF_945873075.1 uncultured Moraxella sp.
GCTGTCAAAATTTAAAATTCAAAAATGGAATATCGGTAGATGGTTTGGGGATATTCTGATTTGGCATACCAAAAAGACAAGAACCGCCCATAATGAGCGGTTTGTCAGCTGATTTGAAACTTATCTTGATATCACTCCGTCCCAAACTCACGGCGTTTTTTGGCAAAGAATCGATCCAAGCGATCCATCGCATCTTCAAGATCAATCAGATTTGGCAAAAATACCACACGGAAATGATCTGGCTGATCCCAGTTAAAGCCCGTACCTTGTACCATCAGCACCTTTTCTTCGATCAATAAATCCATCATAAATTTCATATCATTATCAATCGGATAGATGTCACGATCAATCTTGGCAAAGCAATAAAACGCCCCTTGTGGTAAGGTACAGCTGATGCCCTTGATGGCGTTAAGTCGCTGTACCGCCAGATCACGCTGTTTGCACAGTCTGCCTGTCGGTGCGGTCAGCGCCTGCATGGACTGGTAGCCACCCATCGCCGTCTGAATGGCGTACTGCGCAGGCACATTGGCACACAGACGCATACTAGCGAGCATGGTCAAGCCTTCGATAAAGTCGGTGGCGTGGTCTTTTTTGCCCGAGAGCATCAGCCAGCCTGAGCGATAGCCTGCGATACGATGTGATTTGGATAAGCCATTAAAGGTAAGCACCAAGCACTCATCGGTGATGGTACACATCGGCGTATGGGTAACACCATCGTACAAGATACGATCATAAATCTCATCTGCCATGATGACTAGCCCATATTTGGCAGCCAGCGCTGCAAGTTTTTGTAGCATCTCATCAGAGTACACAGCGCCAGTTGGGTTGTTTGGGTTGATGATGACGATGCCTTTGGTGCGTGGCGTGATTTTGCTTTCGATATCTGCCAAATCAGGCTGCCAGTTGTCATCTTCGTTACAGCGATAATGTACCGCCTTACCACCGGCCAGATTTGCCGCTGCCGTCCACAACGGATAATCAGGCATCGGAATCAGCACTTCATCGCCATCATCGAGTAGCGCCTGCATGGTCATCACGATCAGCTCGCTCACGCCATTGCCGATATAGACATCCGCCACATCGGTCGCTGTCAATAAGCCTTTGGCTTGATAATATTGCAAAATCGCCTTACGAGCCGCAAAAATCCCTTGAGAATCCGAATAGCCCGACGCTTCATTCAGATTCATCGCCACATCACGGATAATCTCATCCGGTGCAAGTAGCCCAAATGGCGCAGGGTTGCCGATGTTCAGCTTGATGATACGCTGACCTTCAGCTTCCATACGCACAGCGGTCTGTAGTAGCTCACCACGGATGTCATAGCAGACATTGGCAAGTTTGTTGGATTTTTTTAGGGGTTTTTGGGTGTCATGAGACATGGTCGTCGTTCCTGTAGATACAGATAAAGTCGGTGCAGTCGTCGCTGTAGTCGCCGATGCGATGGCATCATCACCACGCAACAGATAGCTTTCGCTGACGCCCAGCACTTGGGCAAGAATGGGTAATTTGGCACTGGCGATGCCATTTTTGCCACATTCCCAATTGGCAATCGCCCCACGGCTGACTGGCGCACCGAGCTCGCCAAGCTTAGCTGCTAGACTCTCGGCGGATAAGCCAAGTGCCTTGCGACGCTGTTTTAGGCGGATGCCTTGTGCTTGGGCTGTGGTTAGGATGTCATTGTCTTGCAAAATTTGGCTCATGGCAACGATCGCTTGTGAATGAATGGCACTATTTTACGCCCATCATACACATTTTGCAAGTTATGCTTTACAAAATTCGCACACTTTGCAAGATTCATCGGATAAGCATGGCAATTTTGCAAGATTTACTTGCAAAAATCTTGGATACGCACCGATTTTGTGCTTATTTTGGCTAATTATTGGGCTTATCCATCCATCTTGTGTTACAATCATCCCATAGCAACCCATCATTTCACACCATTTTACAGTATATATTCAAGGACACCCATGAAAATCATCGACCAAGACACCTTACGCACCATGACAGATGCCGACTGGCGAGAGCGACTTGATGAGTTATCCTACTATGTCCTACGCCAAAAAGGCACAGAACGCGCATTTACGGGTATCTATACCGATACCGAGACGGCAGGCACTTATCATTGCAAGGGCTGTCATGCACCATTGTTTGCCAGTACTGCCAAGTTTCATTCGGGCTGCGGCTGGCCAAGCTTTGATCAAGTCATCGCTGACAACGCTGTCGATGAGACGCTGGATCTGTCGCATGGGATGCGCCGTATCGAAGTCACTTGCCATCACTGCGGTGGGCATCTGGGTCATGTGTTTGATGATAATTATGTCACCGATACAGGGCTAAGATATTGTATCAATTCGGCGGCTATCGTACTTGATACGGATAAAAATTCTTAAAGCCCTTAAATAACACCCATACCCCACACTGGATACTGATATGACGACGATTTATGATTTTACCGCCCAAGACTTGATGGGTAATACTGTGGATTTTACTCAGTTTCGTGGCAAAGTGCTACTCATTGTCAATACCGCAAGCGAATGTGGCTTTACCCCGCAGTTTGCAGGCTTACAAGCCTTGCACGAACGCTATCATACCGAAGGGCTTGTGGTGATTGGCTTTCCGTGCAATCAATTTGGCAAACAAGAACCCAATGACGGCTCTGCCATCGGTGAATTTTGTCAAAGAAATTATGGCGTAGAATTTTTGATGATGCAAAAAATCGATGTCAATGGCGAGCACGCCCACCCGATTTATACTTGGCTAAAAGAGCAACAAGGCGGCCTGCTGACCGATGGCATCAAGTGGAATTTCACCAAATTTCTCATCGCTCGTGATGGCAAAGTCATCGATCGCTACACCCCAATGACCAAGCCTGAGAGCCTGACTGCTGATATCAAGACAGCTTTGGCATAATCTGCGTGATTGTCTTTATGTGATTGCGTTTGCGTGATAATCTTGATAAATTCCGTGTTGCGTTTGATAATAAGTTGTTAATTTTCAATAAGTTATAAACTTTATCACAAAATTATCAAATTTTTGCCAAAAAATGTTTGACACCTGTGTAAATTTCTATATAATACGCACCACAACGAACGAACACAGCAACATAATCTAGCGTGTACGGTTCAAAACTTAAAATGTGATACCTTGACACAGTATCAGTTTTCCAAATGATGGAAAAGACATTTTAGGGTGGTTAGCTCAGTTGGTAGAGCATCTGCCTTACAAGCAGAGGGTCAGCGGTTCGATCCCGTTACCACCCACCACTATGCAGCGGTAGTTCAGTTGGTTAGAATACCGGCCTGTCACGCCGGGGGTCGCGGGTTCGAGCCCCGTCCGCTGCGCCACTTTTAGTGTAGCTTTTATAAGCTTTTCACTTTCTCCCCAAGTCTCCCCTGGCTTGGGGATTTTTTCTTTTTGACAGTTTTTTGTTTTAAGACTTTAAATGCTCAAACTACCTTCTTAATTTGTCGCAATAATCATTCAGTTGGGATGCACATAAAGCCGATAGGATTTTTTGCATCAATTATCATATAATAGATTTATCAATTTATTGTTCATTTGGTATTAGCTTTATTTGGCATCACACTATGTTTATTTGCAAATGTTAGCTTTGCAGCAGATTGGACGCCTGTTTTTAAAACATGGGAAACCCATGCGGAAGATTCAGATATTTTAAGATCTGTTACTTACAACCCTAATGTTGGTTGGGATGATTTGCATGGCTGGACTACTGCGGGACGACCAAACCCCGATTCAAATGACTTGGTTTTAATTAAGAAATTTGATACAAGCCAACTTTTGCATATTCCTGAACCTTATCACAGTGACATCATTTTAATAGAATATGAATCCGTTTATGATACACATATAGGCAATATGAAAGACACTATATACCTTCAGAACGCCACCCTTTATGGACTGCCCATCACCAAAATCGTTGATTATGGTGCTGAAGGTGAGGAAATGCATACGACAATCTATTTTGATAAAATGTCAAACGCTCAATATAGAAGTTTAAAAAAGATTAAACTTAAGCACAGACATGATGACTGGTGCGATGGTGGCCATCAAGCAGAATTTAGAAAAGATAAATACAATCAAGTCACCTTGTTTTTCTCTCAAGGCTGTTGATATCTTTAAAATAATTTTCAATTTTGCTATCTTACTTATTAATTGAGTTTTAGTTGGTAAAGTTGTTTCAAATTTATGCTAAAATACACCCAATTTTTAATTGAAAATTTGGGGCTGGTGCAGATAACACGCCTGCCGAAATACCTGTTTTAGTCGCTCTATAAGCGAATTGGCTCATGCTTTAGTAACCTACCGTTGCTGGGTTGTGCTCTGAATTACTTTGTGATACATTAAGTTTTGTTTGAGGCTCCCATATCAGTACGCACGGAATAGGACTGATATGCATAGGACTGGTTTTGCCATCATCCTTGCCAGTTCCATCTTTAAATATGTTTTATCAGATGCTCCCACGCCAGTACGAGAAAGTATAGGATTGGTCGTGCATAGGTCAGAAGTGGTCGCACCCCTGCTCTGATTCATCATCTGGTTTATATTTAAAGCCTTCTCACTTCTTAGACAACCATTGTCAAAAAAAACAAACTAACACCTCCTCGCTTTAACATTAAACTTATTTTAACAATATTGACAATTTTATATAACGAAAATGCTTTGATTTACTTTTAGCTCATACAACAAGATAAAATTTTATATTATAACTCTATTAAACTTCTCGTCATTCTATGCTAAACTTATATATTGCCAGGATACTAAACTTTGCGAACTATTTGCATAATTGTCATCAGGATGGATATCGCAAATAAGTATAAATTATCCTAAATACAACCATATCCCAATCCTCAATACGATGAACATACATCTTATTGAATAGATATTAACATGCCAGCAGAGACTTAGTTACGCAATTAGTGCAATGCCATCAATAAGGAATCAATGTGCAAGTTCGAGGACTATTTACACTATCTATACTTTATTTTATTGCTGAAATTTATCTTAATTTTAGTATATACCAGCAAATGTCGTTTTTAAGCACTCCTGTACATTTAGAAATATTAGAACATCAAGGTAAAATCATTGCTGGCATAGGTCTAGCACTGTTATTAACACGAATGTACATTGCTTTTCGCATAAAAAATTTACAAGCAAGGCATATTGCTCAGTCCACAATTAATGCAAAGACTCCTTTTTTGAAATTACTTTGTGTTTGCATTCCAATCAGTTTTTTTGTACAAAACCAAGTTATCAACTATATCATAAATCAAGCAACTCCTGAAAACAAAAATACAGCAATGCTAATTACGGCGGTACATTCCACATTTGTGCCACACTACACTGGTGACAATGCTATCAATGTCCATTCAGAAATCAAACCATCATTGTTACAAAAAACCTTTTTTCCTTTTGTGGATATTGGCAATGATGATTTTTCATACCAAAACTTTAGCCAAAATGCCTCTGCTTATAAAAAAGGTGCAGTATCATGTGATAAGTCGAATTACTATGCCACTCCAGGTATTCAACGGGCATTTCAACCGTTTATCCAATTATCAAAGCAGTCTGATTTTCGTAAAAATGAGAAATTGCATATTGATCATATTCATGCATTTTACTATTGCCTGTTAAATTCTGAAGAATATTTGCAATATCACAGCAAGCAAGGGAAAAGTGGCAAACAGATGCTCAAAGATGCGTTTAAAGAGTATCAAAGCGCTAGTCAGAAATTTCAAAAATCCACACGCTATCTCGTAAGTTGGAGACTCGACCGTGCTCATCGAGAATGGCGTACTCAGATGGATAACAAATTTAGATTTTCAACAACTATCAAACCAGGCTTGAATTTTAAGCAATTTGTCAACCACCCAGATGTCCGCAGATATTATTTGAATGAGGCTGGAGATAAAAAAGCTCAATATCCGTTTGATAAAAATTACGATATTATTCATAAGCAACAATACAATACATTAATCTCAAATAAAGTTTTGCCCTACTACCAACACTTGAATGGCAAGCGCAATATGACAGCCGATCAGCATATCATAGATGAACATGGAAGACAGGCATATAAGGCAATCATAATGCCCATGATTGGGTTTTGGGTATCATTCATTGTCCTCAGTCTAAATATATTAATATTGTTTTATGGTTTCTTAACTCGTTTCAGTGGAACTTTTATCGGCGCAATTGAGACATGCGGTTTTTTGCTTTGTATTATCAGTCTATTTGTTTGGAAAATTCCAAAATCTGAACCAAACGAACATCCTAATATATTTATGAAATTAACTTATTATCCATCAAGTGTTATCACTCGCTATTATGATGACATTATTCATCAAAACGAAAAGGATGTATATTGGAACCAATCCGAAAGTGATCGATATCACCAATACAAATAATTCCAAAACCATGTTTTCTGCATATAATTTCAGATGTATAAGTTGCCACCAATTTATGCTAAAATACACCCAATTTTTCATTGAAAATTTTATTCAAAATCAGTCAGCCAAGAGCCAGCCATGACAAGCACGCCAACCGTATTTGACCCAAAAAATCCAACCACCACGCAAAGTTCTGAACCTTATCACCACAAAGCCAATCACAACCAAAACCGCAGTATCGACCAAAGTGGTATGGTTGCGACATCCACAGCAAATGGCGCGCCAAAAATCGGCTTTGTATCGCTAGGCTGTCCAAAAGCACTCGTCGATAGCGAACGCATCATCACTGAGCTTAGCCGTGAAGGTTATCAAGTCGCCAAAGATTATGACGGTGCGGATTTGGTGGTCGTCAATACTTGCGGTTTTATTGAATCTGCTGTCCAAGAATCGCTCGATGCCATTGGCGAAGCCATCAACCAAAACGGTAAAGTCATCGTCACAGGCTGTCTAGGCAAAGATGCCGAAAAAATCCGCACCATGCACCCATCTGTGCTTGCCGTGACTGGGGCGCACGCTTATGATGAAGTGGTATCAGCCGTCACCCATCATGTGCCGAAGCCTGTTAAATCAAAGACTTATGACCCAAAAATCGATCTCATCAATGATGCAGGCATCAAGCTAACACCTAAGCATTATGCCTATCTAAAAATCTCTGAAGGCTGTAATCATCGCTGTACATTCTGCATCATCCCATCACTGCGTGGGGATTTGGTCAGTCGTACCATCGATGGCGTGATGAAAGAAGCGGTCGCACTCAAAAATAGCGGTGTCAAAGAGCTACTCATCATCTCCCAAGACACTTCTGCGTATGGCGTAGACACCAAATACAAGACGGTCTTTTGGGATGGTCAGCCGATTAAGACGAAGTTTTTTGATCTGTGTGAGCAGATGGCGAAGCTTGGCATCTGGGTACGCCTACACTATGTCTATCCTTATCCACACGTGGATCAAGTGGTGCAAATCATGGCGGACAGTATGGCAAAGTCAGGCGGTACAGGCGGACTACTCCCCTATCTTGACATCCCATTTCAGCACGCAAGCCCAACCGTGCTAAAAGCCATGAAACGCCCTGCGATGAGCGAAGACACCCTTGAGCGTATCCGTGCGTGGCGTGCGATTTGCCCGGATATTGTCATCCGCTCGACTTTTGTGGTGGGCTTTCCGGGCGAAACCGAAGCCGACTTTGAATACCTGCTTGACTGGCTAAAACAGGCGCGCCTTGACCGTGTCGGCTGTTTTACTTATTCAGAAGTCGAAGGTGCGGTGGCGAACGATTTGCCAAATCCTGTACCTGATCATATCAAGCAAGAACGCTATGAGCGACTGATGGCACTTCAACAACAAATCAGCAGTGATAAGCTTGCCGAAAAAGTCGGCAAACGCCTAGTCGTGCTCGTCGATGAGATTGATACCGAAGAAAATATCGCCATCTGCCGTAGCTATGCCGATGCACCTGAGATTGACGGTCATGTCTATGTGGACAATATCGACGCCACTGTCAAAGCAGGTGATATGCTGACGGTGACGATTGATGAAGCGAGCGACTATGATTTGTTTGCAAGTTTTGGTTCGTGATTGATTTGGCATCATGACAAGCATTCACCCAAGCCATTCCGCTGAATGGCTTTTTTTATAAAATAACGATAAATCACCATGACCCACGCCCAGCAAAGCTTTGTCCCTGTCATTATCCTTGCGCTATCGGCGTTTGTGTTTAATACCACAGAGTTTATCCCCATTGCGCTGCTGACCGACATCGGTGCAAGCTTTGGCATGACAGCAAGCCAAACAGGTATCATGATGACGGTGTATGCATGGATTGTCGCCCTGCTGTCACTGCCGATGATGCTACTGACTGCCACCATTGAGCGTAAAAAGTTACTACTGGCGCTCTTTGCACTCTTTGTCATCAGTCACGGCGTATCTTATCTGGCAACAAGCTTTACCATGCTACTCATCAGCCGTGCGATGGTGGCGCTGACCCATGCGGTGTTTTGGTCAATCACGGCAAGCCTAGTCGTACGCCTAGCACCCGATGGCAAGCAAACACAAGCACTAGGGCTACTCTCCACAGGCGGTGCATTAGCGACGGTGCTTGGCTTACCCTTAGGGCGAGTGCTTGGGCAATTGCTTGATTGGCGGACAAGCTTTGGGGTGATTGGCTTGATTGGGCTTATCATCATGCTACTACTCACCTATCTGTTGCCACGCTTGCCTGCACAGAACTCGGGGAATTTATCTAGCCTACCTGATATTTTACACAACAAGCCACTGCTTGGCGTGTATCTGATGATTGTGCTTGCGATTACGGCGCATTTTGGGGCGTATAGCTATATTGAGCCATTTGTGCTGACGGCGACGGATTTTGGTGCGGATTTTGCGACGATGGTACTGCTGATTTTTGGGGTGGCAGGTATCGTGGCGAGTATCTTATTTGGGCGGTATTATGAAAAACCTGGCAATCGCTTTATTGGACTGGCTTTTGGCGGTATGCTTATTGGCTTGATGGCGCTTACACCGATGAGTAGATTTCAAACCGTCTGGACGGTTTTGGTATTTGTTTGGGGTGTGTCGCTGACTGCGTTGGCACTCTCGCTACAAATCCGTGTGCTAAAACTCGCCCCAAAAGCCACCGATGTCGCCATGTCGATATTCTCGGGGATTTTTAATGTTGGTATTGGTGGTGGCGCGATGGTGGGCAGTCTTGTGATTGCAGGGCTTGGCATTGGTATGATTGGTTATGTCGGTGCACTGATTTTGATGGGTGCGATTGGGGTGTTTATGATAAGTACCAAAAAGCAATCGTCATAAATGACCATTAGGATGGATATTTATCACATGATTAAAAATAAGCCAATGAGATATTAATACCGCATCATCTCATTGGCTTTTAGATTAAGTAAATCATTCTACTTGATTTAGCTAAATTTCCCAAAATCCAGCACCACATCCATCGCCTGCATATCATCGATGGCAGCTTGTAGTGAGCCATCTTGGTCGATGGCAGCGGTCGCATCCATCAGCACGGTGCAGTGATAGCCCAGATTGGCAGCATCCATCGCCGTCCACGCCACACAAAAATCTGTGGCAATCCCCACCACATAGACGGTATCAATGCCACGCTGTTTGAGATAGCCATCCAGCCCCGTCATCGTGCCATCCGCTTCCATAAAGCCAGAATAACTATCCACCCGCCAATGATGGCCCTTGCGGATAATCAGCTGTGCGTGCGGAATGTCTAAGTCGGGATGAAAATTGGCATCGTCCGTGCCTTGTACACAGTGGTCAGGCCACAGCACCTGCTCGCCATAGTTTAGCACGATGGTGTCAAATGGCTGTTTGTCCGCATGATTGGATGCAAATGAGATATGATTGGCAGGATGATAATCTTGGGTCAGCACCACATGCTCAAACTGCTTGGCAAGCTCGTTAATGATAGGCACGACACGCTGCGCCCCCTGAACCGCCAGATTGCCTGTGATAAAGCCATTTTGGACATCGACCACGATGAGCGCCGTGGTTGCTTGATTGATATTTTTCATAATTTCCCAACAGTTTATAAATCGTTACCAATAATTCTCAACAGCGATATTGCCCACGCCACGACGGTTCATGGTCAGCCCCTTTGCCTTCAGCGCTTCTTTGGTGTCATCGACCATCTGCGGATTGCCACAGAGCATCACATGGCTATCAGCATCAAAAGCCAATCCCGCCGCCTGCTCAAGCTCACCACGCTCAATCAATGTCGGGATACGAGCTTGTAGGCAACCTTCAACCGCTTCACGAGTCACAATCGGGATGTAGCGAAAATTCACCGCCTGCTCGCTCATCTCGGAGAATGTTTTGGCAAGTTCATGGATTTTGTCTTGAAAGGCAAGTTCCGCACTCGTGCGAGCACTATATACCAAGATGATATTTTGATAATTTTCCCAAGTATATAAATCTTGCAGCATCGATAAAAATGGTGCAAGCCCTGTGCCTGTGGACAGTAGCCACAGCGTCTTTGGTGCAGGTTCTTGATAGCGTGATAAGGTCAAAAAGCCAAACGGCATGGGATTAAGCCACAGCGTATCACCGACTTGTAGATGCTGTAGCTGTGAGGTAAACGCCCCATCAGGCACAACCACCGAAAAAAATTCAAGCACTTCATCATATGGTGATGATGCCACCGAATACGCCCGAAAAATCCGCTCATCGGGTACATCGTTGCCTTGATTGGCATGAAGTTCGCTGGGATTGACACCCAATCGTACAAACTGCCCCGCTTCAAAGCGAAAGCCATCAGGGCGAGTGGTGGTAAAGCTAAATAAAGTATCCGACCAGACGGTCTTTGAAAGCACGGTGAGTGCGGTGGCTTTGTCGTCGCTCATAAGTCATCATTCATCATTTAAAAAATACAATATACCAAAGCCATCAAAACAAAACAAGCACCAATGATGGTGCTTGTTTTAAGTCAATGGCAAACGATTAGCGAATCATCGCAAGTCCTGCCAATTGCATCATACCTTCTGGTAGGACACCAAAGATAAGCACAATTGCAGTGACAATCATCACCATCACGCCACCTGCTTTGACGCCCCAATGTTGGTGCGCATCAAACTCAAGGTTGGTTTTTGGTTTTTGGTATAGATTAACGAGTACTCGCAGATAGTAATACAAACCGATGGCACTGCCAAGGATAATCATACCTGCCGCCCAAAAACGCATCCCTTGTACTGCTGCAAAGAAGATGGTGAACTTGGTGATAAAGCCTGCTGTCAATGGAATACCTGCCAATGACAATAGCATCACCGTCAGCACCGCAGTCAGGACAGGACGACGCCAGAACAGACCTTGATAGAATCGCATCTCATCAGCTTCGCCACTGATTGATGTATGTCCACGCTCACGGTATGGGCTAGACATCAGTGCAATCACGCCAAAAGCACCAATCGATGTCAGCGCATAGATACCCATGTACATACTTACCAAGCCTGCGCCACCACCTTGTACTGCCAACAGTGCAATCAGCGCATAGCCAATATGGGCAATCGATGAATACGCCAACATACGCTTGAGATTGTCTTGGCGGATGGCAAGCAAGTTACCAATCAAAATCGACAATGCCACGACCACAACCAATGCTGTATCAAATGCAGGTACTGTCTGTGCAAGGCTACCGGCAAAGAAACGCAGTGCCAATGCCATCATCGCAACCTTGCTGACGCTTGCCAAAAATGCCGCCACCGGCGCAGGTGCGCCTTCATAGACATCTGACACCCACGCATGAAACGGCGCTGCTGATAGCTTAAAGGCAATCGACGCAAGCATCATCACCGCACCGACGACGAACAAGCTAGAGACTTCTTGGGCAAGTAGCAGTTTTGCCAGTTCTTTGAATACCAATGTACCTGCATCCGCAAAGATGAGCGCCATACCCATCAATAGTGTCGCTGATGCAGCTGCTGATAGCACTAGGTATTTGAGACCCGCTTCGAGCGAACGCGACCGCAAGAAAGTATAAGCGAGCATCCCATACATCGGCACAGACAACAGCTCAAGGCTCATGAAGAATGCTGCCAAGTGCTCAGCACCTGTCATCAGCATTGCACCTAATGTTGAAATTAGCATCAACAAATACAGTTCATCTTTATTGTCTTTGAGCGTCTCAAAATAGCCATAAGACAGCGTACAGCACGCCAATGACGCAATCAAAATCACGCCCATATTAAACTTGGCAAAGCCGTCAAACATAAACAGACCACCAAGTGTACCGCCTGATAGTATCAAGCCCATCGCCTGCGCCAATAAAGCAAGTAAAGCAATGTTTAGACCGACGACGCTGATGGTCGCCGTCCAAAAGTGCGAACGCTTCATGGCGATGGCGAACATCACCACCAAAGCAGTCACCGCCACCACAACCATCGGCAGTAATGACGAAACAGATGCGAAAATCATATGATCCATAATTACTCTCCGTGTGTGTGGTTGTGACCGTGATGACCATGATGCCCGTGTTCAGGCTTGGCATCATGACCTACGCCATGCAGATGATCGGCGTGCTCATGCATAAAATCACCCATATGACCATCAATCAAGCGTACACCGTGTTCAGGGCTACCTGCTTTGACATCATAGGTATAAGCTTGTGAAATCCACTGCATTGAGCTTTGTGATTTATCCAGTACAGGCTGTGGATATAGACCAAGCCATACCAAACCAGCACCCAAAGTCACTAGTAGTAGCAATTCACGCTTACCAAGATCTTTGAGCTTACCGCCGTTTTGTTTAACTAATTCTACAGTGGTATTTTTGCCAAAGAGAGCTTGATAAATCATAATCAGCGAGTACAGACCTGCCAGTACAAGGCTCACGGTTGCAAGCACCGTTGCAATCGGATGCAGCTCAAATGCGCCAAGCAAAATCAAAATCTCACCGATAAAGTTACCCGTACCCGGAATACCAAGCAGTGCCGCACTAAAGAACATCAATAGCGGTGCAAAGTAGCGGAACTGACCCCACATACCACCCATCAAGGTCAAATCACGGGTGTGCAGACGCTCATACAACTGACCTGCCATGATGAACAGTGCCGCACTTGATAGACCATGTGCAATCATCTGCACCATCAAGCCCTGTAGCGACACCAAAGTACCGGCATAAATTGCAAGCACCACAAAGCCCATGTGCGAGATACTGGTATAAGCAAGCAGTCGCTTGACATCGGTTTGGGCAAATGCCAAGAACGCCCCATAAAATACGCCAATCATACCAAGCACAATCGCAATCGGAGCAAATTCAGCCGATGCAGCAGGGAACAATGGCAATACAAAACGCAATAAGCCAAATGCCGCTGTCTTAATCAAGATACCTGCCAAGTCCACAGAACCTGCGGTCGGTGCTTGGGCGTGTGCTTCAGGTAGCCAGCCATGCAGTGGAAAAATTGGCAACTTTACTGCAAAACCGATAAAGAAGCACAGCATGATGATGTATTCCCAACCGCCAAGATTTAGACCCAATAAGTCATGATAATCAAAGCTGAGCACCCCTGTTTGGCTAAAGTGAATGATGACCAGTAGCAAAATACCAATCAGCATAATCAAGCCTGATGCTTGGGTGTAGATGAAGAATTTGGTAGCGGCGTATTCTTTGGTGCGACCGCCTGTGGCATTATGACCCCACAACGCAATCAAGAAATAAATTGGCAACAGCATCAATTCCCAAAAGAAGAAGAATAAGAATAAGTCAATTGCCAAAAAGACACCGATAACACCACCCAAGCTCCACAGTAGATTTAGGTGGAAAAAACCAACTCGGCGCTGAATCTCACCCCACGAACAGCCGACTGCCATGATGCCCAAAAATGCTGTCAAAGCAATCATCAGTAGCGATAGTCCATCCATCGCCAAGTGGAATTTGATGCCAAAGGTTGGAATCCACGGTAGGATAAACTGCGCTGCCCAAGGTAGGTTGTTCTTATCCACCGCCCCTTCGGTGGCAAGCAAGGTATTCATACCACCTTGTTGCCATAGCACCAAAGTCAAACCAAAGGTAATCACCATACCAATCAGTGCAATCCACCGTGGCAAGCGATCATCCACTTTCTCAATCAGCCAGCAAAGCAAGCCTGCAATAAACGGAATTGCAATCAATGCTGGCAGTATCCAATTTTGTTCTAATGCCATCTTACACCACCATCATCATTGCCAAGATTAGAAGAATGACCAAACCAAAGCCAAAGCTAATCGCATGGGTGCGCAGTAGTCCAGTTTGGGTTTTTGTGGTCAATTTATTACCCACTGACGCAAGCGCAGGGAAAATATTAATCAGCTTATCAACTGGGTCATTGCGTAGCGCTTTGGTGATTGCCAAAAATGGCTTAACAAAGATAATGTCATACAACGCATCAAAGCCAAGCCCATGATAGCACCAGTGATACAATGCACCACCGATGGCAGTCTTTTTAAAGCACTCAAGCAGACGACCTTTGTTAAACACATACAAAATCACCGCCAGTAGTAAGCCTGCCGCCATAAAGCCAACAGCGATGTATTCGGCTGTGTGCTTGGCATCAGCATTACCTGCTTGCTCAAGTAGCGCGCCCGGGCCTAGTGGTAGTACGCCTGTCAAAGGCGGTACAAGCAGTGCACCCACACCCGTTGATAGTACCAGTAGCACGGTCAAAGGTAGCCAGTATGAGATGCCTGATAGCTTATGCGCATGAGTTTTTTCTTCGCCAAAGAAGGTAATCCAAATCAAGCGGAAAGTATAAACCGATGTCAAGAATGCACCAGCAACGCCCGCCCAAAACAGGGTTTGATAACCGCCTGCATAAGCTTCCCAAAGAATCGCTTCTTTTGAGTAGAAACCGACAGTCACCCAAGGTAGTGCAACGAGCGCACCGCCACCGACGACAAAGCAAGCGAACACCAGTGGAATTTTCTTATACAGACCACCCATCTTAAAGATGTTTTGTTCGTGATGCACTGACAAAATCACCGCACCCGATGCCAAGAATAAGAGCGCCTTAAAGAATGCGTGCGTCATCAAGTGGAAAATCGCCACTTGCCATGCACCCACACCCAGAGCGATGAACATATAGCCAAGCTGACTCATGGTTGAGTACGCCAAGATACGCTTGATGTCTGTCTGCGCCAAGGCACAAAAACCTGCAACGAGCATTGAGATTGCACCGACGCCGCCTACCCAGTACAGTAGCACTTCAGGGGTCAGGACAAATAGCGGATGCATACGAGCAATCAGATACACACCTGCGGTAACCATCGTCGCTGCGTGAATCAGTGCCGATACCGGTGTCGGGCCTGCCATCGCATCAGCCAGCCATGTATGTAGTGGAATCTGCGCTGATTTACCCCAAGCACCACCCACGAGCATCATTGTAGTCAAAATCATCGTTGGGTTATTGACGCTGAATACTTCAGGTGCTTTGGCGATAATCTCTGTGATGGTCAATGTACCAAATTCACGGAACAATAAGAACAGACCAATCGCCAAGAACACATCACCCACACGAGTGACAGTAAATGCCTTGATTGCAGCACGACCATTGGCACGCTCAGTATAATAAAAACCAATCAACAGGTACGAGCAGATACCAACCCCTTCCCAACCTAGATATAGTAGCAATAGGTTATCGCCTTGTACCAGTAGTAGCATACTGGCGACGAATAGGTTCAGGTAGCTAAAAAAGCGAGCAAAGCCATCTTCACCCTTCATATACCATGAAGCAAATAGGTGAATCAAAAAGCCCACGCCCGTAATGATGGCGGTCATGGTCAAAGTCAGACCATCAAAATACAACCCAAAAGCAGGTGCAAAATCCCCCACTTTTAGCCAAGTCCATAGCGGTACATTCACCGCTTGTCCGTTATAATTTTGGAAATAATCGAGCGATGTCATCAAGGCAAAGATTGCCGACAATGCCATACTACCCACGCCCACAATGGTAGCCATTGTTTCAGATAGGCGATCACGCAAGCTTGCTAAGATCAAAAAACCAATCAGTGGGCAAATAAAAGTCCACGCTAGCATACTCATGTCTTACCCCTTTAATCGACTGGCTTGATTTACATCAAGATTGCGGAATCGATGGTAGAACTGAAGCAAAATTGCCAAACCAATCGCCGCTTCTGCTGCTGCCAATGTCAGCACAAAAATGAACATGATTTGACCATCTGGGCTGCCCCACATATTACCTGCAACCACAAAAGCCAAAGCGGTCGAGTTCATCATAATCTCAAGGCTCATCAGCATAAATAGCACATTACGGCGTGCCATCACACCCACCAAGCCAATGGCAAATAAAATCGCTGCCAAAATCAGTGCGTGCGATGATGGAATACCCAAATTCGCCACTTGTTGCCCTGCTTGTACTGCCACATCGCTGACAGCTGTCTGCAAATTTGTCGCCATCACAGACCCCCTTGGCGTTTGTTATGATCGGTAAAGACAGGACCATCAGGCTGATGGTTTGGTGCATTTGCCCCATCTTCGGTATCTTGGTAATGACTAAAGTTCTCATCATCGAGTGCTTTTTTGCCAAGATGATAAGCTGCAACCAGTGCGCCCAATAGCAAAAATGCCGCCACTTCAACGAGTAGCACATATTGGGTAAATAAGCTTGTGCCGACGGCTTTGGCATCGATGGTTTGGGCATTTAGCATTTGATTGGCATCAGATGATGATAAAATCAGACCCACAAGCACGGTGGCGATAATCAGCATCAAGCAAACAGGCGTCGCCCAAGCACTCGATGTCAGCCATGATTTTTCTTCGCTGACATCCGTGCCAAGATTTAGCATCATAATCACAAAGACAAACAGCACCAAAATCGCACCAGCATACACAATCACTTCAAGCACGCCGGCAAATGGCGCACCTAGAATAAAGAAAATACCTGCCACTGCCAATAATGACACAATCATCGATAAGATGGCGTGCACAGGATTGGCGTGCGTCACCACTCGAAAACTAGCAAAAACTGCCACAGCTGCCAAGGCATAAAAGCCGACCAAATTGGCATTGCTTAAAATGTCGGATAAAATCGTCATCATGGTAATAAACTCCGCACATCAATCGGTGCAGCTTCGTTTTGGTGCGAGCCTTTTGGTTGATTTTCGGTCGCCATGCCAGTCACACGATAGTAGTTATAATCAGGATATTTACCCGGCCCTGAGATGAGCAGATGCTCTTTTTCATAGACTAGGTTTTGGCGGTTGTATTCACCAATTTCAAAATCTGGCGTCAGCTGAATGGCGGTGGTTGGACACGCTTCTTCGCACATCCCACAGAACACACAGCGAGAGAAGTTGATACGGAAAAATTCTGGATACCAACGACCATCTTCTCGTTCGGCTTTTTGTAGGCTGATACAGCCAACAGGACACGCCACCGCACATAGGTTACACGCCACACAGCGTTCATCGCCATCAGGGTCACGGGTCAGGACAATGCGACCACGAAAGCGTGGCGGCACTGGCACAGGTTGCTCTGGGTACAAAATGGTGTCACGGGGACGCAAGGCATGGCTATTGACCATCCACATTGAGCGGACGATACTTGCGATACCAACTGCTGTATTTTTTAGAGTTGTTAGCATAATTTCATCATCCTTATTGTGCCAGTAGAATGACTGCGGCAGTCACCAATAAGTTAATCAAGGTCACCGGCAGGCAGACTTTCCAACCAAAGTTCATCACCTGATCATAGCGTGGACGCATGAGCGAGCCACGAGCTAGAACAAACAAGGTCATAAAGAACAAAGTCTTTAGCATAAACCATACCACAGGTGGAATAAATGGAATATCAATGCCAAACGGTGGCAACCAACCGCCAAAGAACAAGCAAGTCATCAGCGCTGAAATCAGCACCACATTGACATATTCACCGATAAAGAACATACCAAATTTCATGCCTGAATATTCCACATGATAACCTTCGGCTAATTCTTGTTCGGCTTCTGGTTGGTCAAATGGATGACGGTGCGTCACAGCCACGCCTGCCACCACAAAGGTCAAAAAGCCAAAGAACTGTGGCACGACATTCCATACGGTTGTTTGGGCTTCGACAATGTCACGCAGGTTGAATGAGCCTGCCATCGCCACCACACCCATTAGGGATAGACCCAAGAATACTTCATAGCTGATGGTTTGGGCTGATGAACGCAGACCACCTAGTAGCGAGAATTTGTTCGCTGATGCCCAGCCACCAAACATCACGGCATATACCGCAAGACCTGCCATCGCAAAGAAGAACAACAGACCGATGTTCCAATCAGCCGCACCCAAAGTTGGACTTAGCGGAATAATGGCAAAGCTTGCCAAAGCGGTGAACATCGCAATCGCCGGTGCTAGTGTGAAGATTTTTTTGTCAGCAAATTCTGGCGTCCAGTCTTCTTTAAAGAAGATTTTTAGCATATCTGCCACAAGTTGTAACGAGCCTTGCCAGCCCACACGGTTTGGACCATAGCGGTCTTGCCACAGCGCAAGCATACGGCGTTCATAGACAATCATCAAGGCAGCAACAATCACAAGCCCCAAGAAAATCACCAATGCTTGTACCACCAAAAACAGCACCGACCAAGCATCAAAGCTCATCATATTTGCCAAAAATGTCGGCATTTCTGGAATAATACGCGTACTCATTACACAGCCTCCACAGATGGTGCGACTTTGATCGGTGTATCACTCACCTTAAACAGCGGATTACGGTGATGGCTAGGCAAGTGATCCAAGCTCACCGCATAAGCGGGACGATAAATCGGATCGACCGTATCGGCACGCTTAATGGTGGTTGGGACTTTTGGTGACAGCGGCACTTGACCTGCTGCATAGCCGATACAACCATCAGGGATAAATTCGACCAGTTTCACCGGTAGGACAATCTCACCTTGCACGCTTTGGATGGATAACAAATCCCCTTCACGCACTTGCCAATGATCGGCATCTTCTTGGGTCATGTACCAACCGATGTCTTGGTTTTGGCTTGCGACCACAGGGCTTCTTGATGCCATTGGGCTTGAGCCAAATAGCGTATGCACAGGGATTAAGCGTACCACGCCATTGAACACGCTAGTGCTGGCTGGGTCTTGTACCATCATACGATTTGACGCATAGACCACCTCTAGGCGTGGCAAGCTGTCAAATAGACGCACGCCGACATCACCGCCTTTGAGCTTACCGCCAACTTTGTCTTGGTATTTGTTCCAAGCTTGTGGCGAGTTCCAACCTGCCGCCCATGCAAATGGGATGCTGGCAGGATTAGTTTGGTTACCCACATAACCTTCCATTGAGAAAGTCAGTGCGGTATCTACATCTTTTGGTTGCATTGGCTCATGGATTGATAGCGGTGCACGCATCGCTGTACGACCTGAATAACGGCGTGGTTCACGAGCGATTTTTAGGCCCGTGATACGATAGTCCGCTTCAGGGGCGGCATCTTTGATACCTGCAAGCTGCGGATAATCAGCGGCAATATCCGCAATCACTTCATCTAGGTGTGCTGCTGATGCTACTTGTCCTGCATCATGTGCCAACGCATAGAGCCAACGCCATGCATCTTTGATGTCGCTTGTTGGGTCGTAGTATTTTTTGTCATAAGCTTGGAAGAAACGCTGTGCACGGCCTTCTGCGGACACGAGCGTACCATCACTTTCTGCAAAGCTTGATGCCGATAGTACCAAATTCGCCTTGTCATGCCATGCATAGTACTGATGATCGATGACAATCACAGTTTTGCCATCAATCTTATCAAGCACATTGATGCTATTTAGCTGACTTAGATCGTTTTCGAGCACTACCACCGCATCAAAGTCTTTTGCCAAGACTTCTTCGATCGACTGACCACCGAGTAAGCTTAGACCTGCGCTGTTCGCTGATGGTAGGCACAGATAGATACCCGCCATCGTCACAAACTTAGCATCAAGTGCTTTTGGCTTTGGTGTACGCACAAGCTGAGCTTGTACATCTTTATCCGTCCCTGTGCCGTCATGTTCAGGCTTGGCGACAAGCTGTGGATCGTGCTCAGGCACAGTTTGTGCAGCATCTTCGAGTGCTTGATAGGCGGCAAGTTCTGCATCATTGACAGACTTAATCGCACGGCGTTTATTGCTAAGCGCTTGAGCGATATAGCCTGCCGCTTCGATAACTTGAGCTGATGCCAATGATGTACCTGATACCACAAGCGGTTGATTGGCAGTAACCAAATCGACAGCGATTTGATATGCCAAATCCAGCATATCGGCATCGGCATTGAGCGCAGGTTTGCTTAGGTTCTCAAGGTGCGCATCAAAGCTTTCGATCACTTCACCGACCAAATAGCCAAGACGGGCAATCTCTTCTATACTCGCCACCGCTGACACTTTGGCAATGTCATCAAGCTTGGTATCGACCACATCCACCACATAAATCGGACTATAAGCCGACTGACCGATACGCTTGACAGGTTCAGCCAGCCAATGATCGGTGCGTAGTGCGGTTGCCATTTTTTTGGCTTCGTTTTTGGCGGCTTGGCGGACTGACAGTGCCACACGAGCGGCAGTCTGCGTGATGTCTTCGCCTAGCACGAACACCGCATCAGCTTGTTCGATTTGGGCAAGCGAGACATTATACACGCTGTCATTACGCAGGATTTCAACGGACTTTTCTACCAAAGCTTTGGTTGCCATGGATTGACCTGTGCTGTAATTGTCCGCACCGACCAGTTTTTTGAGCGCATAGTTATTTTCTAGGCTGGTCGCATCAGTGCCGATACCGATGGTTTTTTTGCCTTTTAATAATTCAATAGCACTATCAAGGGCTTGGTTGGCATCCATCAGCTGTTTGCCTGATGCGCCATTGGCGTATGGGCGTACAGGACGGTCGGCACGATTGACATAACCATAACCGAAACGACCACGGTCGCATAGGAAATAGCCATTGACATCATGGTTGTAGCGGTTCTCGATACGGCGGATTTCACCATAACGCTCGCCTGCTGAGATATTACAGCCACTTGAACAGCCATGACAGACGCTCGGTGCGTACTGCATATCCCATTTGCGGTTGTAGCGGTCTGAATGCGTCGCATCGGTGAATACACCGGTTGGGCACACTTCGGTCAAGTTGCCGCTAAATTCGCTCTCAAACTGACCATCTGCTTCACGGCCGAAATACACACGGTTATTCGACGCATAGACGCCCATGTCTTCGCCACCGGCATAGTCTTTATAAAAACGCACACAGCGGTAGCAAGCGATACAGCGGTTCATCTCATGATTGATGAACGGGCCTAAGTCTTGGTTGTGGTGCGTACGCTTGGTAAAGCGATAGCGTCTTTGGCGATGCCCTGACATATAAGTCATGTCTTGTAGATGGCAATGACCGCCTTCTTCGCAGGTTGGGCAATCGTGCGGATGATTGGTCATGATATACTCAACGATACGCTTACGAAAACCCTTTGCTTCTTCGTCATCGACTGAGATATACATATCATTAGTCGGTGCGACCATGCAGCTCATCACTAGGCGGCCACGACCTGCTTCATAGTCTTCGGCATTGTTGTACTGCTTGACCGCACACTGACGGCATGAGCCCACTGAGCCAAGCGCAGGATGATAACAAAAATACGGAATATCAATACCAAGCGACAAGCAGGCTTGCAATAAGTTATCGGCGCTATCGACTTCTACTGTCTTGCCATCAATATGAATGACTGCCATCACGCACCCCCTTGTTGAGTGGCATCGCTTGAAGCGGTGTCGCTGTTTTGGATTTTATTGTCAAATTCATGGCGGAAATACTTGAGTGCACTCATCAACGGCTCCATCGCCCCCGGTGCGTGCGCACAAAATGTCTTACCAATCCACAAATCTCGTGTCAATTCAGACAGCTTTTCAATGTCTTCAGGCTTACCTTGACCATTATCAATCGCATCAAGCATCTTGACACCCCAAGGCAGACCATCACGGCACGGCGTACACCAGCCACAGCTTTCTCGTTGGAAAAATTGTTGTAAGTTCTTGGACAGGCTCACCATATCTTGGGTCTCATCCACGACCATCATCAAGCAAGTACCCAGACGGCTGCCTGCTTTCATAATCGGGTCAAAGTCCATCACCAAATCCAGATGCTCATCGCTTGCAGTCAAAAAGTCGGTACTCGCCCCGCCCGGTAGCCAAGCTTTGAGCTTAAGTCCATCTTGCATGCCACCAGCCAGCTCAATCAGCTCACGAGCGGTATAACCAAATGGCACTTCCCACAGACCTGCATCCTTGACACGACCTGAGCAGCCCATGATTTTGGTGCCCGGGGTTTCTGATTTGCCTTTTTTCTTTGGCAAATCTAGATACCATTCAACGCCATTGAGCATAATAGCTGACATATTGTTCAGCGTCTCAACATTATTGACAACGGTCGGACGACCCCATGCGCCTGAGACTTGTGGGAAAGGCGGTTTGGTGCGTGGGTTGGCACGGCGACCTTCTAGGCAGTTAATCAACGCCGTCTCTTCGCCACAGATATAGCGACCTGCACCTGTATGTACGTGCAAATCAAAATTAAACGCCGTACCCAAGATGCCATCACCCATCAGACCCGCTTCATGCAGCTCTTTGATGGCGGCTTCTAGACGCTCGGCAGCTAGGATATATTCACCACGGATAAAGATATAGCCCACGCTTGCGCCGATGGCATAAGCGGTAATCAGCATCCCTTCAATCAGCTGAAACGGCAGACGCTCCATCAATAGGCGGTCTTTGAATGTGCCCGGCTCCATCTCGTCAGCATTACAAATCAAGTAACGCACGCCCCCATCAGGCGGTGTCATAAAGGTCCATTTTAGACCTGCGTTAAAGCCTGCGCCCCCACGACCACGCACATTGGCGGTCTTAATCATCTCGCCGACTTCTTTTGGGGTTTTTGATAAAGCGATTTTTAAGCCTTCAAAGCCTTTTAGTGCCAAATAATCAGCCAGCTTTAGCACGGCATCTTGGTGAAACAGTCGCCAAGTCAATGGGTGTGTCAAAGAAGTTGGCTCTTCGCCTTCTGCCAAGCCCACGCCATAAATCGGCACACGCTGATTGTTCAGCTGACTTGGTGCAAGACCATTTTGGCGAGCTTGTATTTGTTCTGCTACGGTTTTCATGCGTATTGCTCCAGCAACATCGATACTTCGCTTGGCAGGACAGGGCCATAAGTATCTTCATCGATTAGCACGCTTGGGCCTTTGTCACAGTTACCCAAACAGCAAATTGGCAATAGTGTAAAGCGACCATCCGCTGTCGTCTGACCAAATTCAATGCCAAGCTCACGCTTGAATGCGTCTGCCAAAGCTTCATAACCTGTCAAATAACACGCAATCGAATCACAAATCAAAATCACATGGCGACCCACAGGACTGCGATAAATGCGGTTAAAAAATGTCGCCACACCTTCCACATCCGTGGTGGCAATGTCTAGCATATTGGCAATGGCAGCGACTTGGGCATCATCCACCCAGCCGTTTCGCTTTTGAACCAATTTTAGGGCATCAAGCACCGCAGCACGAGCTTGTGGGTAGTGATGAATGTATTCATCAATGCCTACAATCTCTTCACTGGTCAAAATGGATGCCACATCCACTTTGGGGGTTTTATCAGTTACAATTTTCATAGAAACCCTTGTTGTTATTATCAATCAATCTATCGTCCACAGTCATTCATGTCAATTGCGTAAAACTACTGATATTAGACATTATGAACAATAATGATACTTCTTTATTCATGCCAATTCTTTTAAAGAGTTAGGCAATTTACCAAATTAACTATTTGTCACCATCTCCAAGAATTCGGCTTCGGTCAATTTGGGTGTGTCATTAGCAAGTTCGTAATAACACGCTTTTTTATCAATAAAAATTTGTGAAGTCAGTTTAAAATTCACATCATCAAACAGCCCTGCTGACAAATAATAATTGTCCGTGCCTAGCTGATGAAAATACAAATGCGTACCACAGATTTTACAGAAATTGCGAGTACCCCAATCTGATGACTGATAAGTACCAATTTCTTGGGCATTATCGGTGGTTATACTTTGTGCTTGTACGGTAAATCCTGCTGAACCACCCCATTTACGGCAGTGATTGCAATGACAGGCATGAAGTGCATCATTGCTTGCCACTTCTATAGTCACCGCCTGACACAAACATTGACCTTTCATTTTAGCCCCTTATCGATCACAGTCAGCCATGACAATGTCAATACTTGCCAAATAAATAATCGCATCAGAGACCAGCGAGCCATTGATTACGCTTGGCATCTGCTGAAGGTGGGCAAAGGTCGGCGTACGGATACGAGTACGATAGCTCATGGTTGAGTTATCTGAAGTGACATAGTAGCTGTTTAGACCCTTGACACCTTCGACCATCGCACAGCTTTCGCCCGCTGGCATCACAGGACCCCATGACACAGAGACGAAGTGGTTAATCAAGGTTTCGATGTCTTGGAGCGTGCGGTCTTTTGGCGGTGGTACAGCCAGTGGGTGCTCGGCTTTATAAGCACCGCTTGGCATATTGTTTAGACACTGCTCAATGATGCGTAGCGATTGGCGAATTTCTTCGATTTTTACCAAGCATCTATCATAGGCATCACCATTGTAGAATACAGGCACTTCAAAGTCGAAGTTCTCATAGCCCATATACGGACGCGCCTTACGCAAGTCAAAATCAATACCTGTCGCACGCAGACCGGCACCGGTTACACCCCATGCCAAAGCTTGCTTGGCATCATATTGGGCGACCGCTTGGGTACGGCCTTTTAGCACGGTGTTGGTCATGGTGGCTTTGACATATTCATCGATACGCTTTGGCATCCAGTCAAGGAAATCTCGTACCAGTTTTTGCCAGCCATTTGGCAAATCGTGCGCCGTACCGCCGATACGGAACCATGCAGGGTGCATACGGTAGCCTGTCACCGCTTCGATGACATCATAGGCTTTTTGACGGTCGGCAAACATATAAAATACTGGCGTCATACCGCCTGCGTCTTGGATGAATGTACCCCAATATAGCAGGTTATTGGTGATACGGAAAAATTCGCTCATCATCACACGGATGGTCTGCGCACGCTCAGGCACGGTGATGCCTGCCAATTTTTCGACCGCCATGATGTACGGTAGCTCATTCATCACACCGCCCAGATAGTCGATACGGTCGGTATAAGGGATGAACGAATGCCAAGTCTGACGCTCTGCCATCTTCTCCGCACCACGATGGTGATAGCCGATGTCAGGGATACAATCCACAATCTCTTCACCATCTAACTGTAGCACCAGACGGAACGCACCGTGCGCTGATGGATGGTTTGGGCCGATGTTTAGGAACATAAAGTCTTCGTCACGGCCGCTACGCTTCATACCCCACTCTTCAGGGACAAAGCGTAGATTTTCTTGTTCAAACTGCTGTTTGGCAGTGTTTAGGAAATATGGGGTAAATTCGGTCGCACGCGCGTGGTATTCTTTACGCAGTGGATGACCTTCCCAGTATTTTGGTAGTAGGATACGAGTCAGATGTGGATGACCATCAAAGATGATGCCAAACATATCATAAGCTTCACGCTCATACCAGTTGGCATTTGGATAAATCTTGGTGGCGCTTGGCGTGCTTTGACCTTCTTTTAGGGCAACCTTGACACGGATGTCGCTGTTACGCTCAAGGCTCATCAGATGATAAAACACCGTAAAATCACTTGGCGGCAGACCATGACGATGCGTACGCAGGCGCTCATCAATGGCAGATAAGTCCACCAGCATCACATACGGCTTTGGCAAGGTACGCAGGGTCATCAGCACATCAAGCACATGCTCAGTACTTACCCAAATCGTTGGGATACCATCGGCAGTTTCTTGGATGGTGTACTGACCTTGATGCTTGGCATTTAGTTCATCAAAAACCGCATGCTTTGATAATGCGTTGTCAATGATGCTCATTGTTATTTTCCTTATATCGCCATATTCATCGATATGGACAAAAGCTAAAACTTGAAATTAAATAATCGAATTACCAAGCATCATCTTGGCTACGCAAATTGACCGTCGCAATACGGTCGGCATTTTTGCGGTCACGCTCTGGTGTCATCACAGGCTGGATAATGCCCTGCTCATCTAGGTGAATACCAAGCGGACGGCGTTCGTGCGTGATGGAATTTTGTAGGAGCATCAGCGCTTGGATGACCGCTTCTGGGCGTGGCGGACAACCCGGGATATAGACATCGACAGGTAGGATTTTGTCCACACCTTGTACGACAGAATAGATGTCATACATACCGCCCGAGTTGGCACACGCACCCATTGAGATGACCCATTTTGGCTCAAGCATCTGCTCGTATAGACGCAGGATAACCGGCGCCATCTTGACAAAACAAGTCCCTGCCACAATCATCACATCCGCCTGACGGGGAGATGCACGAATCACTTCAGCACCAAAGCGTGATAAGTCATGCACGCCTGTCAAGGTGGTGGCATACTCAACATAGCAGCAGCTAGTACCGAAGTTAAACGGCCAAAGTGAGTTTTTGCGACCCCAGTTGGCAGCAGCATGGGTTAGGTCTGATAATTTTGCCATAAAGACATTCTTATCAATCTCTGCTTGGGTGATGTCGTCAATCAACTCTCGTGATTGTTTTGGGTATTGTTCTGCCGATTGATTGGCACGGGTTAGTGTGTATTTCATAGCGGTACACTTTATTTGGTCTGTATAGAATAGATGAATTGCTGGATAAAATCTGGCTTAAGCGTTTTGCATTCCTTTGCAGTGCGATGTGTGCAATTTGCATAAGGCAAAAAACGCCACAGCCAAAGCCGTAACGTTTTTTGTGGTTAGTCATCCTGACGAAAATCGTGCGTGGTGACGCGTCCTGTGGTGTTGATATGGTCAATATTTGCCATATGTGCACGGTTTTTTTCGATATCGTTAGAGACATTGATGCGACCTGATGACTGCGCAGGCACTTTGCCCGTTGGGTCAGTGTGTAACTCATCGATGCCGTTGAATGCTGTAATGGCAGCCAAATCAAAGTTTTCAGGGCGAGTTAAAATGCGTGGTTTTTTGCGACGCTTATCAGCCGGTGCCCAGTTCATCGCACCCAGTCGCATCTCATAGACCAAACCGACGAATAAGATGGCAATAAAAATCGCAGCCGCCGTAAAGCCAAGCCAATTGACTTCACGCACACTGACTGCGTAAGCGTACAAAAATAATGCTTCTAAATCGAAAATAACAAAGAAAATCGCAACCAAATAGAACTTGGCAGACAGTCGAATGCGTGCCGAACCTGCTGACACAACACCCGCTTCGAAGGTTTCTTGTTTTTGAGAACCTGATGAACGACCACCCAATAATCGTGGTACTACCAACATAAATACCACAAGCCCTGCGGCGGCTAACAAAAATGCAATCGCTGACCAATTGGCTAACATAATCACCTCTGTGTGATTTTTTTGGAATAAAACTGATGTATTATAGCATAGATAACAAAATTACATCATTTTAGCAATAAATTCAGATAAAAATGGCATTTTTTAAATTTATATCTGTTATATATGTAACAAATAATTAATTTACCGCTGACACATCAAATCCTGCGTCCTCGATCGTCTCACTCAGCGCCTGTACGCTCACTATCGCTTCATCAAAGCTGATGACAGCTTGCTGATTCTCAAGACTGACCGAGATCGACTGTACGCCATCGACTGCCTGCAACGCCTTTTGGACACTGGCTGTACAGCCACCACAGGTCATGCCTGAGATATTAAAAGTTTTGGTTGTCATAATCAAAAACCCTTGTCAGCTGATTTTTGGCTAATTTTACTCTTTTTGACCAAAAAAAGCAAAAACCCAATGTGACTGCACATTGGGCTTGACTTAGCGTTTTTTATCAGATTTTAGCCATGCTTTCATCGTATCGATGTGATGCTGCTGCTCCATCATCATTTGATTGACAAAGTCATCAATCTCAGATGCAAGTGACTGTTTTTGGTAAATTTTTGCCATATTGACTGCCAGCTTGTGATGACCAATCATCACCTTGGCAAACGCTGTATCAGCATCTGGATCGTTGCTGTCATCGATCATGTGATCAAAGGCTTGTTGATCGATTTTTGCAATTTGTTGTTGCACATCTGACAAATCATCAGAGATGTCTTTTTGTTTTGGCTGTGCAATCAGCCAATCTTTCATCCATCCGATTTCAGCCTGCTGTGTATCAATAACTGCCTGCGCCATCTCACGAACTTGTGGATTTTTGCCGTGTTTGAGCTCCACATACGCCATCGATACCGCCGCTTGGTGATGCGCGATCATACTTTTTATAAAAGCCATATCTACATCTCGAGCCTTGATGGCATCCGATAGTTGCTCTTTGATGTCTTGGATGATGGCATGGTATTTTTGGGTATGCTCGGTGCTCTCTTGCGTGACTGCGGTCGCTTGTGCTTGTGTTGACTGGCTTTGCACTGGTGAAATTTCACTTTGTGCTACCGACTGCGCCACCGATGGCGATATAGGTGCAGACTGCTCAGAAGTTGATGCGTTTTGGCTGCATCCCACCAAGCAAAGCACCCCAAGTATCGCAGGTGCCACAATCTTATACATCGCTTTTGGACTGTCACTATTCATAGGCTTTGGTCTATATCGATGATGGTTGAGATTGTCATGCGCACAAGTCACATGACAATCATTGGATTGGGATTATTGGCTAATCACATCTACGCCTGCAGGTGGCTTAAAATCAAACTGCGATGCGGCGATTTTTTTGTTCATTGTAATATTGCTAAAGCGAATCGATGTCTCCTGACCTAAGTTATCATTTAGCACCATCATCACAGGACGGCCGCCATTGAAGCTGATAGAGACATTTTTGAAGTTTGCATTGGCAGACTTTGGTGTCAGCACAAAGTAGTTTTTATTGCTGTATGGCTGACTGACGCTAAAGCTACGGTTAATCTGATTAACATCACCAGATAAAAGTAGCGCAGGTGTTTCACCGACTTGATTATTTACCGACTGCTTGGTCACTTGCTGCAAATCTTTGTCATAGATCCATAGCGTGCTACCGTTTGCGACAATCAACTGTTCAGCAGGTGATTTAGTTTCCCAACGGAACTGATTTGGACGCTGCACACTCATCGTACCAGAAAAATTACTAGTTTTATTACCTGCTCGTGTCTTTTGGCTAAAATTCGCCGACATAGATTTGACATTGCCAAGTAAGCGGTTTAGGCTTTTTGTGGCATCCGCTTGGCTGACGGCGGCAGCGTGTGCACTTGTCGTCATTAAAGGCACTGCAACAACGCCAACTGTGGTCACTGCCAAAGCAGCTTTAACCACTGCCGCCTGAATCAAAGATAAAGTTTTAGTCATTATATTCTCCAAAATTGAAAATATTATAAATCAAAACACAATCTAAAGCACAAAAGATTCGTGTTTTATTTCGCTATGTGGGTATTTTGCCAAGTTTATATGTTGCAATCTACTGCAAAAATGCTAATGATGACACCGAATTGTTACACAGTTGGTTAATTTTTGAGCATTTACTGTAATTTTTGGCAATAATTCACCATTTCAGCGATATTTGTAACAAAATATGACAATTTATTCTGTCATCAAATTCAGTCGCTTGAGTCGAAGTGCATTCATCAGCACCGATATTGAACTTAGTGCCATTGCTGCCGCTGCCATCACAGGGCTAAGTAGCCCCATTGCTGCTAGCACAATACCAATACAGTTATAAATCAGCGCAAAGAATAAGTTTTGTTTGATGGTATCAAGCGTACGCTTGGCAATGTGGTAAGCATAATAGACATGGCTGAGTGACTCACCAAGCAATGTCGCTGATGCCGTATGCCGTGCCACATCGGTCGCACCACCGACTGCAAAGCTTGCTTGCGCTGCTGCCATCGCTGGTGCATCATTGACGCCGTCTCCGACCATCGCCACCTGATGACCTGCCTTGACCTGTGTTTCGACGGCGGATAGCTTATCTCGTGGTGACATCTGGGCTTGTGCGTGTTCAATGCCAAGCCCCTTTGCAACAGCATCGACCGCCGACACTCGGTCGCCACTCATCAGCATCGTGGTGATACCCTGCTGATGTAGGCGCTCGATGATGGCTTTGGCATCAGGCTTAATGGCATCTGCTAGCCCAACTATCGCCACAGGCTCATCATTAATCGCCACCGCCACCACACTCATTGCGTCCCAGTCATCACTTTGCCGACTATCACCTTGCCAGTTATCAAGTCCGACAAATGATGGCGCACCCACCTTGATATGACCCACACCATCAATCATGGCATCCATCCCCTGACCTGTATGTGTGCGTACATCCTGCACAGTGTATAAGGTTATGGCACGCTCTTTGGCAAACTGCACCAACGCCACTGCCAACGGGTGCGTGGCATACTGCTCGACACTCGCAGTCACCGCAATCAGCGTCTGCTCCGACCATGCCGAACTTAGAGATTGCCACTTTGCCACCACAGGCTCGCCTTTGGTCAGCGTACCTGTCTTGTCAAAGACAATCGTATCAATCCGCCCTGCCATCTCAAGGCTTGGCGCATCACGAAACCACACGCCATGCCGTGCTGCCACGCCCATACCCGCCATGATAGCAGCAGGCGTCGCTAGTCCTAGAGCACACGGACAAGCAATCACCAGCACCGCCACCGCTCGCATCAATGCCGTATCAAATCCCGTGCCAAACCATAGATTCACCCCAAAGGTCAGCAGGGCTATCGCCACCACCACAGGCACAAAGACCGCCGACACCGTATCGGCAAAGCGTGCAATATTCGCCTTAGACCCTTGTGCATCTGCCAGTGCCGTCATCATATCGCCAAGCTTGGTCTGTGCGCCGGTTGCACAAGCCTTATAAGTTACACTGCCGTCACTTAGTACACTGCCTGCATAGACCATCTGTCCCACCGCCTTGTGCACGGGTGCACTCTCGCCCGTCAGATGTGCTTCATTTGCCCATGCTTGACCACTGATGACGACACCATCGACTGCGATTTTATCCCCTGTATTGGCAAGAAGTACATCACCCACCCCAATCTCATCAATCGCCACCTGCACAAAGCCATCACCCACCTGCTTATGCACCATCGATGGTACAAGCTTGGTCAATAGCTCAAGACTATCAAGGCTCTGGGTCTTGGTACGATGCTCAAGGTATTTGCCCAGTCGTACAAAAGCAATCACCATCACCGATGCTTCAAAATACACCCCATGCATCGCATCAGGATGAGTCAGCCAGACATAAGTCGAATACGCCCAAATCGCCGTCGTACCAATCGCCACCAGCACATCCATATTGGCAAGTCCGCCCTTGATACTCGCCCACGCCCCTTGATAAAACTTCGCCCCATATGCCACCTGCACAACGGTCGCCAGCATAAACTGCACCCACACAGGCATCATCAGCGCATGACTGCCGACCATCATGCCAATCATCCCCACCCAAAACGGCAAGCTTAAGCCCCATAACACCCACAACTGCCACGGCATCTGCGTATCCATCATAGACTTATCAAGCGTCGCACCAAAGCCCGTCTTGGCAACCCAAGCCACTATCTCATCTGGACTGGTCTTGGTATTATCATAGCTGACTTGCAGTGTCTCTGTAGCAAAGTTCACCGTCGCCGTCTCAATGGCAGGTTTTTTATTCAGCACTTTTTCGATGCGATTGGCGCACGCTTGGCAGGTCATGCCGGTGATGGCGAAATTTTGGTGAATGATTGGCATGATAATTCTCCTTTTCTTAATGGTTTTATCATAATTAACTCATGGTTATCAGCATAATCGCTCATCGCCATCATGCCCAACCTTATGATAAGCCTTATGATAAACCTTGACCCATGGTTAATGTCAAGCCAAATATCAAGATGATAGCTACCGCTAGACACATGAATGACACAACAGTTTCATAAAGTGTTAATTTGATTGATACATCAGTAATAATTTGGTAAAATTCTATGATGGTTATAGTTTATCTCATAATTTAGGAGTAGTTATGAAACGTGTTTTAATCGCAGCATCATTAAGCCTAGCCATGACAGGCTGTGACGGTGATGTCATCAAGAGTATGGCTCGTGCTGTATTGGCTGACGAAATCAATCAAAATCAGCAACAAGCACCACAACAACAAGCCCAACAACCTGTAGCAACCGACCCAAATGCACAGCTACAACCTGTTCAGCCTGTAACCACTGCACCTGCACAGCCAACCACTCAAGCACAACAACAACCAGTGCAACAGCCCGTACAGCAACCTGTTGCAGTAGTGCCTGCACAGCCAGCTCAACAACCTACAACTGTTCAAGTACAAACCGTGCCTGCACAACAGCAACCAACAACCATTATCGTGCAAGCTGAACAGCCACAACCACAAAAGACCGTTGTGGTTAAACAAGAAAAGAAATCAAACTTCAACCCAACACACATTGTGGTAACATCAAATGATCCGCATATCTTTATGCGTGCTGAACCATATACGGAGGCAAAAAAAATCACCAAACTACCTAGAGGCACCAAAGTTCGACAAATTTATTGCAATGATATGGAATATAGACCAGACCAAAATGAGCATGGCAGATGGTGTCAAGTTAGCACTCAAAAAGGCACTACCGGCTATGTATTTGATGCCTACCTTAGTCCGCTATAATAAAACTTTCTCATCATACACCACCCAAAATTCGTTTGGGTGGTATTTTTTAATCAATGAAACAAGAAATTATCATGCACACATCTAAGTTTCTTTTCACCGCTCTGCTTGGTTTGGCAACGATGAATACTGCCTGCTCTAACAATTCTAGCGAGCAAAGCCAAGCATCGACATCCAACCCGCAAACTCAAGCCGTCAGCACAGACACTGCAAGCCAAAATACAGGGAGTAATGACGACAAGGCGACACCCACCGAAACAACTACTGCAAACAACGAAAATTCGCCTTGCCCTGTACAAGTGCCGAACGATGATAAAGATTTGCTAAGTCGTGGTAATTTACAACTGCTTGAAAAACATGGTATTCAAGTTTCTCAATGCCAAGTGATGCTAAATAACCAATCTTTTAAAATTGATATTTATAAAAAAGAACCGATTGGCAATGTGCGATACTTAGCCCTGCACGATAGCGAAGATGCAGCATTTGATGGCGGACTTGATGCCATCAAAGATGGTGGATTGATGGTGGTACTTGAAAATAATGAGCAACGCTATTTTTATGACCAAGCTCGTCAAGCCGTCACCAAAAAAGACCCTAATCGTATTTTTACACCATCGGATGAGTTTTTCCCATTGGGTGAGTTTATTTTACAACAACTTCACATCACGCCTGATGCATACATTATCTCGTTGCACAATAACAATCCCGACGGCGGATTTGGGATGAAAAATATCAAAAAATATGGTGCGACAGACATTCTTTGCCATCAACATTCTGATGATAAAAATCTGTTTTGGTTGCCATATTCAGCCACCACACCTGATATTAAAGAGCTTGGCGACAAACTTTGTGCAAAAGGAATTTACAATGTCGTGCTAGAAAATGTGCCTGCTGTCGCTGATGGTGATGGCTCATTATCAATCTACGCTGCAAATCAAGGTTATCGATATGTCAATATCGAAATTCGTGCAGCGAAACGCAACAATGTCGATAGTGAACAGCTTGCAAAATCTGAACAAATTAAGCACATCCAAGAGTTTCTACAAGCTGTGCAATAAGTAAAGTCAACATACAGCTTATCAAATACGCTGTAATCTCTAAGACTTCTATAATCAAAACCACTCATCTACTACAAATGAGTGGTTTTTTATTATGATAAATCAGCTTTTTATTCCATCACGGCACGACAGGCACCAGCTCAAGCCCTGTTGTTTCGGGTAGTCCGCATAGGATATTCATATTTTGTACCGCTTGACCTGCTGCACCTTTGACCAGATTATCCTGCACCACCAGAATCGTTAGCATATCGCCGTCTTGATGGATGGCGATGCGTAGTTTGTTCGACGCACGCACCGAGCGAGTATCAGGTAGCACGCCTTTTGGCAACACATCCACAAAATACTCATCGGCATAACACGCCTCAAACACACTTTGCCAATCCTGCGCCTCGCCTGCCTCAGACAGTGGCACATGAATGGTGCTAAACATCCCACGAATCATCGGCACCAGATGCGGTACAAAGCGTAGCTTGTGCGGGAATTTGGCGGACAAAATCTCATTCACCCCTTGGGTAATCTCAGGGCTATGGCGATGCCCTGCCACGCCATACGCACTAAAGTTATCCGCCGTTTCAGCATAGCTGATACCCAGCTTGCCTTGGCGACCTGCGCCCGAGATGCCCGATTTGGCATCAATGATGATACGCCCATCGACTAGGCTTGTCCCTGCTTGATTCTCCGCATCAATCACAGGTTTTAGCCCCAAAATCGCCGTCGTCGGATAACAGCCCGGATTGGCAATCACAGATGCAGCCGCAATCTTATCACGGCTCACTTCAGGTAAGCCATAGACGCTGTCTTTGAGCACATCTGTGCAAGTATGCACCATACCGTACCACTGTTCAAAGTCATCAAGCGACTGCAAGCGAAAATCTGCGCCCAAATCAATCACCTTCACGCCCTTTGCCACCAGTGCAGGCGTATGTGCCATCGCCACACCATGCGGTGTCGCAAAAAACACCACATCACAGCCATCTGCCATCTGTGCCATCGTCTCATCCGTCATATCGCTAAATGCCACATCGCACACGCCACGCAGACTTGGGAAAATCTCACTCACTGCCTTACCCGCTTCACTGCGAGAAGTCAAAAACTTCACCGCCACAGACGGGTGACGGCTCAAAATACGCAATAGTTCAACCCCTGTATAGCCCGTACCACCGACGATACCGACACGGATTTTCTCATTCATAGTCATCTCTACTACCCTTATTATCAAAGCCTATAAACTCATCCATATTAGCCCAAAGACACCCAAAATGCAATGATATTCATCACGCCACATCAGCAAATCCTACCGTTGCACTTAGGGCTTAGTTTGACTGATAAAGATAAGATTACTGATAACAGCCCAGCGGTTTATGAAAATTCATCATAAGTATGTGGTGCAATCTGAATTGAGCATGACTAAAATTTTTATTATAATTGCTTAAATTTATTCAATGTTATGGAGTAACACTCATGAGCTACAAAGACGAAACCCTAGCCATTCACGCAGGCTACAGCCCAGAGCCCACCACCAAGGCAGTTGCCGTGCCGATTTATCAGACCACTTCGTATTCCTTTGATGACACTCAGCACGGGGCGGATTTGTTTGATTTAAAGGTGCAAGGCAATATCTATACCCGCATCATGAACCCGACCACCGCAGTGCTAGAAGCACGAGTGGCGGCACTCGAAGGTGGTATTGGTGGCTTGGCATTGGCATCGGGCATGGCGGCGATTACTTATGCCATTCAGACCATCGCCGAAGCAGATGATAATATCGTCTCAGTCTCTCAGCTGTATGGTGGGACTTACAATCTATTTGCCCATACCCTACCAAAACAAGGTATTGAAGTTAAATTCTTTGATGGCAACAATCCTGATGAACTACGCCACAAGATTGATGACAAAACCAAGCTGGTCTTTGTAGAATCTATCGGCAATCCACTGGGCAATATCATTGATTTACAAGCGGTGAGTGCCATCGCTCATGAATTTGGCGTGCCTGTCATCGTCGATAATACCGTTGCCACGCCTGCCCTACTCAAGCCCTTTGAGCATGGGGCGGATATTGTGGTGCATTCTTTAACCAAATATATCGGCGGTCATGGCACGAGCATTGGCGGTATTATTGTGGATAGCGGTAAATTCCCTTGGGGCGATTATCCAGAACGCTTTAAATCCTTAAACACCCCTGACCCAAGCTATCACGGTGTCAATTATGTTGAAGCCTTAGGCGAAGCTGCCTATATCGCTCGTGCCCGCGTCGTGCCACTTCGCAACACAGGGGCAGCGATTAGCCCGATGAATGCATTTTTGATTTTGCAAGGCTTAGAAACCTTAAATCTACGCATGGAGCGACACACCTATAATGCCCAAAAAGTCGCTGAATTTTTACAAAATCATCCTAAAGTAAACTGGGTCAATTATGCAGGACTGCCAAGCCATCCACAGCATGAGCTAGCGGTCAAGTATCTTGGCGGTAAACCATCAGGTATCTTATCCTTTGGGGTTAAAGATGGTCGTGAAGGTGGTACACGCTTTATTGATGCCTTGCAATTATTCACCCGCCTAGTCAATATCGGCGATGCCAAAAGCCTTGCTTGCCACCCTGCGACCACCACCCATCGTCAGCTCAATGCCGATGAGCTCAAATCCGCCGGTGTCAGCGAAGACATGGTGCGTCTATCAGTAGGTATTGAGCATATTGATGATTTGATTGCTGATTTAACGCAAGCACTTGAAAAAGTGTAAATCTTACAACTTAAGCAACGCAGACAGGGCGAGCAATCCACTTGCCCTGTTTTTTTTGTTGTGATACAAAAAAACCGCCCGAACAATCGAGCGGTTTTGGCTTAAGCCATCAAATTGATTATTTGATACGCATATCACCAGTTTCAACGAAGCGTTGGTGCCATGATAGCGCTTCAAGCAAGATGTGTGGCGTGTGGATACCACCTGCTTTCTCACTCACTGCCAATGCACGATCATAGTAGTCACGCAGCATATCACGATAGTCAGGGTGTGAGCAGTTCTCGATGATTAGCTTAGCACGCTGTTTTGGTGACTTACCACGCAAATCTGCCATACCTTGTTCGGTCACGATGAACATCACATCATGCTCGGTGTGGTCGTGGTGGCTGACCATTGGTACGATTGATGAGATTGCACCGCCTTTGGCAGTTGATGGGCTGACATAGAACGAGAAGAAACCGTTACGGGTAAAGTCGCCCGAACCACCGATACCGTTCATCATCTTAGTACCCATGACATGAGTTGAGTTCACATTACCGTAGATGTCCGCTTCGATCATCGCATTCATACCGATGATACCTAGACGGCGGATGATTTCTGGGTTGTTGCTGATTTCCATTGGGCGTAGGATTAGCTTGTCACGCAAAAACTCAATGTTGTCATTGAAGCGTTGTAGCGCATCTGGGCTAAATGACAATGCAGTCGCCGAAGCGTGCTTCATCTTGCCTGCCAAGATCAGATCCAGCATACCATCTTGTAGTACTTCAGTGTAGCCGGTTAGATCTTCAAATGGCGCATCCAATAGACCTGCCATCACAGCATTGGCGACGTTACCCACGCCTGATTGTAGCGGCAATAGGCTCTTTGGTAGGCGACCTGCCTTGACTTCATGATCAAGGAAATCGATGATTTGCGCTGCGATACGCATTGAGACATCATCAGGATCAGCGAATTTTGAGTTACGGTCACCGCCATTGGTCAATACGATAGCGATTACTTTGTCAGCAGCGCACTCGATATATGGCGTACCGATACGGTCAAATGCACCAACCAATGGGATTGGCTTACGATGTGGTGGCAGACCGACTTCGCCATAGATATCATGCATACCTTCTAGGCCAGCATTTTGGGCAGCGTTCACTTCGATGATAACATGCTTAGCGCATTTGATGGCTTCGACCGCATGACCGATACCCATTGCAGGGATGATATGACCTTCTTCGGTGATGCCTGATGCTTCGATGATAGCGATGTCAAACTGACCGTAGAAACCTTGACGCATTTGTTGCTCAACGTGCGATAGGTGCATATCTTGATAAGCGGTACGGCCTGCGTTGATGTTGTTACGAAGTGTTGGATCTGATTGGAATGGTGAGCGGAAATGTACCGCATTGGCTTCGGCTAGTACACCATCACACTCAGGAGCGGTTGATGCACCTGTCACCATACCGATGCTGAACTGCTCGCCACGCTCATGCGCTGCTTTGGCTTTATTTGCAATTGCAGTTGGTAGTGCTTTTGGATAGCCTGCACCTGTAAAGCCTGTGATGGCAAGGTTCATACCATTTTGGACGAACTCAGCAGCTTGCTCAGCGCTCATCACTTTATCACGCAGACCTGCGTGGCGAATACGATCGATAGACATAATATTTTCCTCTTGAGTTATGTATCCCAACAATGCGGTAAAACGCAAATGAATTTACACTTGTAAATTAGCATGATTTTACCACTAGATGACAGTGAAATAAATAGTCAGTGTTCTATTTTTTGGTATTTTTTATTAAAATTAAGTAGTCTAATTTATAAAATAGAAAAACACGCCAAACGAGTGCTTGGCGTGTTTTTGGCAAATCATCAGATTAATGATCTGCAGGGACTTTATCCATATCAATGTCAGGGTGCTTGATCAGATGGACGGATGATAAAATCAATCCACCCCAAATTGCAATCATTGCAACCAACATGACGATTAATGCTGTCGTACTCATAATCACTCCTTATTCTTCGTGCGACTTATGTCCTTTGATGTTTGGCAATAGCAAAGCGACAATCGCACAGATAATCACCACGCTCCAACCATAAGTAAACAGCACATCAGTTGGATAGCCGCCATAGCCTTCTTTAAACAGTGATTGCAATGACAATGCCAGTGTAACGATCAGCACCACTGGTGTCACCACAGTCAGCATAAATGTCCACACAAAGCCGACTTTCACGCTTGAGATGGCGTTGATGTGGTTGATAAGCTTAGGCAATAGGCCACGATTTAGCCAAGTTACCCAGATGATTGACAAGATTGCACCCAGTACGATGCCGATGTTGTTGGCGAAGTTGTCGATGATATCCACGAAAGTGATGGCGTTTTTGGTGCCAAACATCGCAATCGAGATGATCGCAGAGCCTAGACCAACGATGGTCACTGACTTGTTTTTTGACCAGCCGAATTTGTCTTGTACTGCTGAAATTGGCACTTGTAGGATCGATACCATCGATGTGATACCTGCTACTGTCAATGACGCAAAGAACAAGATACCGACGATGTGGCCTGCATCACCCATGGTTGAGATGATTTTTGGGAATGCGATAAACGCAAGACCGATACCGCCTTTGACCACATCAGCAACTGGTACGCCCGATGCCTGCGCCATAAAGCCAAGCACTGAGAAAATACCAATACCTGCCAACAACTCAAAGCTTGAGTTGGCAAAACCGACCACCAAACCAGAACCTGTCAAGTTGGCATTGCGCTTTAGGTATGAGGCATAGGTCACCATAATACCAAAGCCGATCGACATTGAGAAAAATACATGGCCATAAGCGGCGAGCCAGACTTTTGGATCAGCCATTTTCTCCCAGTTTGGGGCAAAGAAAGTGTCCAGACCCAAAGTCGCACCTGGCAATGTCACCGCACGGCCAACCAAAATCGCAAACATCACCACAAGTAGCGGAATGAAGATTTTGTTCGATAGCTCAACGCCTTTTTTGATACCGCCGTACATGATGAACAGGACAATCGCCCATACCACCACCAAGCCAATCAATAGCTCAGGTGAGTAGCTAAGCGTCATCTCACTGGCATTTTGAAGGTAAGTATTAAAGAAGAAACCTTCGGTATCCTCGCCCCATTTTTGCCCGAAAGCAAACAGCGTATAGCTACCTGCCCAGCTCAGTACCGACGCATAGTAGATACCGATGATGGTACACACAGCCACCTGCCACCAGCCGATGCCTTCGGCGGATTTGACCATACGGCGGTATGCAGTCGGTGGTGCGCCTTTGTACTTTTGACCAACTACATAATCCAAAAACAGCAGTGGAAAACCTGCAGTCGCCAATGCGACCAAATATGGAATAAAAAATGCACCACCGCCGTTTTCGTACGATACATACGGAAAACGCCAAATGTTGCCCAAACCGACAGCCGATCCGATGGCTGCCAAAATAAAGCCAGAGCGTGCTGACCAACTTTCTCGTTGCGCCGACATAAGCCCTCCAATTCAATTCAACTCGTGCAAATACACATCCTGCGTTCGTTTCTTGTATTCCTCCAAGAAATGCGACGCCCTAATACATAGCGTTTTAGACCCTTGATTTATTCCATGAAGTTTTTATAAATATAAAAAATGTTTATAAATCATAGAGTTTACAAAACCTAGAATAATAGTTTGAATTAAGAAACAAAAAAAGTCAAATCCTAAATGTAAAAAACACCCACAAATTTATGTACTTGTGGGTGTTTTATGGTTGATTTGGGTGTTTAGCGGATCAGACCTCGCTCACTGTTTTTGATTGAGTTGATCAATAACTGTACTTTCGGTTCTTTTTCGACCATCTGCTCAAGCTGTGCTACCGCTTCATCACGCAGTAGCCCTGAGCGAAATACCACACGATAAGCTTCATCGATGGCTTTGATCGTCTCGGCTGACCAGCCTTTGCGGCGCATTCCTTCTTTGTTCAGACCATGAGTTTTGGCAGGATTACCTGATACGGTGACAAAAGCGGCGACATCTTTTAGGATTAGGCTAGCACCACCGATCATGCTGTAGTCATCGATACGGCAGAACTGATGGATGCCAGACTGACCACCGATGATGACATGATTACCGATATGACTATGCCCTGCCACGCCCACATTATTAGCCAGTACATTGTAATCACCAAGCACGCAGTCATGGGCAATATGCACATTAACCATCAGTAGATTATGGCTACCGATCTTGGTCATGGCTTGATCTTGCGCCGTGCCACGATGGATGGTACACGCTTCACGGATACGGTTATAATCACCAACTTCTAGATAAGTCTGTTCGCCTGCATATTTGAGATCTTGTGGATTTTCGCCGACGCTTGCAAATTGATAAATGTCGTTATGCTTACCGATGGTCGTATTTTCACCGATGACGACATGGCGACGCAGTACGGTATGAGCGCCGATTTTGGCATTTTTGCCAATGATACAATACGGGCCGATGACCGCTGTTTCGTCGATTTCGGCAGTTGGGTCAATGATGGCGGTTGGATGGATATTCATAGTTTACCTTAATAAAAAATCAATAAAAAATTGTCAAATAGCATGAATCAATTTTTTATCGCATCCAACTTTTGGCGAGCAATCATAATCTCTGCGCTACACGCAAGCTGGCCATCAACATGCGCCGTACATTCAAATTTATAAATATCTCGCTTATTCATAATCGTTTTTGAGCGGATAACAAGCTGATCACCTGGGACTACAAGCTTCTTAAAGCGCACCTTATCCACACCGGCGAACAGATACAGATAGCCATCTTCGGATGTCTGCCCTGCACTGATAAAGCCAAGCATACCAGACAGCTGCGCCATCGCTTCGACCATCAGAACCCCTGGCATAATCGGATTATCAGGGAAATGACCGTTAAATAACTCTTCATTGATACTGATATTTTTATAGCCTGTAATCCATTCATCGACACGACACGCAGTCACACGGTCAATCAGCATAAACGGATAGCGATGTGGCAAATAGTGCTTGATTTGGTCATATTTTAGCGGTAGTGTGACGCCACGCTCTTTAAGCGATTGTACATCGGCTTCGCTGAGTAATTCTTCATCAAATAATGATACTGACATGATTGTATTCCAATAATAGATTATTTTTCGCCCATTTGGCGGAATTTGACCGCAGCACGGCGCCATTTGGCTTGTGGCATAGCAACCGTCCCTGATGAATAAGTACCAGACTCGGTGACATCACTGATCACCATCGCCATACCAGTAAAGGTGACGCCATCAGTGATCGTCAGATGGCCATTGATACCGACAGCACCGCCGATGATGCAGTTTTTGCCGATGGTGGTACTGCCTGCGATACCTGCCTTGGCAGCGATCGCTGTGCCACGACCGATACGCACATTATGCGCAATCTGCACCAAGTTATCGATGATGACATGATCTTCGATGACGGTATCTTCGACAGCGCCACGATCAATACAAGTATTGCTACCGATGCGCACATCATCACCGATGACGACTCGTCCAAGCTGTGCGATGCGTTGCCACTCAACACTTTGTTCACCCATCAGTGGCGCAAAGCCAAAGCCTTCTGAGCCGATACTGGCATGGCTATGGATACGCACTCGCTGACCGATCACGCATGAATGACCAATCGTCACCTGTGGCATGATGACGCTATCAGCACCGATGGATGCGCCATCAGCAATGATACAATGTGCGCCGATGGACACACCATCAGCGATGATAGCATCACGACCGACGACGGCATAGGCACCGATTGACACACATTCACCGATCGTCGCACGCTCATCGATCTGCGCTGTCGGATGAATCGATGGTAGGCTCGCAGGTGCAAATAAGACACTTACGCACGCATAAGCCAAATAGGCATCATTGACCAGTAGCACGATACCTTCGATTGGATAGTCTGTCAGCTTATCGGCGAATTTCTTAGAGATCAGCACCACGCCTGCTTTTGAGCCAGCAAGCTCTGGCAGATACTTTGGCTGAGCCAAAAAAGCAAGCTTGGTCGCTGTCGCATCCGCTAGATTTGCCACGCCATCGATACTGATGCTGTGTGCATCGTCAAGCTCTGCCTTGTTCAGGACAGGCTGTCGTCGCTCGATGGTGGTGATAATTTTTACCAAATCCACCATTAGAACACGCTACCGATTTGGAACTGAATGTTATCTGTCTCGTCATATTCTTTGGCATTGAGTGGCTTAGCATAGCTTAGAGAAATCGGACCAATCGCCGTGTACCAAGTCACACCAACACCTGCGCTATAACGAAGCTCGTTATCCGCATTCATTAGCTTAGCAGTACCTGTCAGATTCGGGTTGATGGTCGATAGATCTACCGTCTCATCAGCACGACCTGTGGTATCAAAGACTTGGCCGCCTTCGACAAATAGTACTGGGCGTACTTGACTTGTCCAATCCCCCTTAAACGGCATCGGCAAAATCAGCTCAGCGCCAAAGGTTGCCAAAGCATTACCACCCACTTCTTGGCCACGATTAGTAGTGGTAGAAGCTGTACCATCTAGAATGGATTGCCAATACGCCTTACCTTCTTCAGTGGCTGTAGCGCCATCTGCTACAGCTTTTAAGTTGCCTGCCGCCCATTCAATTGCATTATATGGCTGCGACAATGGGCCAAGTGTTGATTGATCAAAGCCACGCACCGAGCCATAGCCACCGGCATAGAAGTTTTCATAAAATGGTAGGTTGTGACCATAGCCAAGCTTGGCATAGCCACGCAGGATTGAGCCTTTGATAAATGGGTGATAATAGTTACCATTATAGACGACTTTTTGATAATTCTTATCACCAAAACCAAGTGTCAAATCCACCGAGTGGCTTTGACCTTCGGTTGGAAATACAGGACGATCCAGACTTGAATAGTTCCAACCAATCAATCCATTATAAGTATTGTATTTATTTTCAAAGCTTTCAATATTACCGCCATTATAAAAACGCGTACCACCATCTTTGACCAAGTCATTGACATTACTTAGTCCCATTCTGCTACTACCTTGCACCTTGACACTATCTAAGTTGATACCGCCACTGATGCGCTGATTTTCATCAATCGGATAGCTGTAAGTTAGGTTACCGCCATAGGCATCGATGACATAGTTGCTCAGGTTTTTTGGATCGTATTTGGTACGGCGATAATAAGCACCAATGGTCTGTGATACGCCATTGACCGTAAAGAATGGATTGGTCATCGATAGATTGTACGAGTCACGAGTCTCTGAACGAGAAAAACCTGCAGCGACACGATTACCTGTACCCATAAAGTTATTTTGTGACACATCAAATTGGAAAGTCACACCACCGCTTTGAGAATAACCTGCAGCAATCGATGACGAGCCTGATGGTTGTTCTTCAACTACGAAGTTTACATCGATTTGGTCTGGTGAATTTGGTACTGGTTGTGTATCAACCACGACATTCTTAAAAAAGCCAGTACGCATTAGGCGTGCACGAGACAGCTGAATTTTTTGGTTCGATGCCAACGCTCCTTCTAGCTGACGCATCTCACGGCGTAGCACTTCATCTTTGGTCTTGTGGTTACCATTAAAATTGATACGGCGTACATAGACAGGACGCACAGGGTCAATGTAATAATCGATATCAACGGTACGAGTAGCATCATTGATGCGAGTGACAGGGCGGATTTGGGCATAATAATAGCCATCATCACCGAATTTGTTAGCGACAGCGCTACTGGTTTCATCCATTTTGGCTTGAGAATAGGTTTCACCTTCTTTAAAGGCAATCAATTTATTTAGCTCATCCATTGGATAAGTCACATCACCTGCAAAGCTAGCTTTGCCAAATTGATACTGCTCGCCTTCGCTGATAGCCACTTCAATAAAGACTTTTTGTTTTTCTTCATCGATATTTAATGTCGCATCATCGATATTAAATTTTACAAAACCAGAATTTAGATATTTTGCACGCAGTCGTTCGACGCTAGCGGCTAGCTTTTCTTGGGTGTAGCGATCAGCACGAGATAGTGGATTGATGACATCATCTTTGACGACGAAGGTTTGGCGTAGCTCATCATCGCTAAAGTGATTATTGCCGATGATATTAATATCCGCCACACGAGCACGCTTACCTTCGGCAAACTCAATGTCTAGCTTGACGCGGTTACCTTCAAGGTCAGTTTGTTTGACAGTGATATCGGTATTGTAGTAGCCTTGCGATGCGTACTGGTTGGTCAATTCGCTCTCAAGCGCATGGATGGTTGATTGCTTTAGCACACCGCCGACAACCAAACCACTCGCTTTTAAGCCTTGCTCAAGCGCATCTTTTGGAATCAGACGATTGCCTTCAAAATTCAGCTCGGCAATGGTTGGGCGTTCTGTCACTCTAAAGACAACACGGTCGCCATTGACATCGGCTTGCACATCCGAAAAATTACCTGTGGCATACAATGCACGGATACTCTCGGCAAGCTGTTCATCGCTGACCGTCTGACCCATGCGAATCGGCAATGTCGTCTGCAGGCTCTCAATAGTCACTCGCTGCAGACCCGAGATGGAAATGTCATTGGCAACAAACTCTGCATGAGCTGTGCTCATCGCCATCGTCACTGCCAATGCAATGGCTGTTGCCTTAAAACCTTGAAAAGTTGAAATACGCATAAGTCTATCCAAACTTAATTTTAAATTAATCTGTTTAATATGGCATAATTTGATACAAAAATCCACTCATGCCACATATTTATCCTGCTAAAGGTAAGCCAAAAATGAGATTTTGGCAAGTATAAAAACGCAATTTGGGTGAAAATTTCACATACTTTAGCACAAAAGCAGGATTTAGCCAAAAATACGCATGATGTCGTTACTAATCGCTAGCACCATGAAACATAAAAGCAATATCGCACCCACACGAAATGCCATCGCTTGCACCGATTCGGCAACCGCTTTGCCACGAATCAGCTCATAAAAATAAAACAACAAATGACCGCCATCAAGCATCGGTATCGGCAATAAATTGAGCACGGCAAGACTTAGGCTAATCAGCGCCGCTGTCGATAGCACCTGTTGCCAGCCGATTTCAAAGCTGGTCTTGGACACTTCAGCAATGGTAATCGGCCCTGATAGATTCTCAAGCCCAATCATCCCTGTAATCATCTTGGCGATTGAATTGACGGTCATCACTGACAAATCATAAGTCTTGGTCAAAGACTTTTGTAGTGCTTGTATCGGCGTATATTGGATGGTTGTGCGATATTCGGGCGGTATCAGTGTCTCGCTGTCGATTTTTGGCTTGATACCAAGCTGACCGATGACACCATCACGAGTCTTGATGCCACGGGGCATCAGCCTAATGGACTGCTCTTGACCATCACGCACGATGGTGGCGTTTAGCATGATTTCTGGATGCTTGCGAATTTGCTCGGCAACTGACTGCCAGTCATTGACCGCTGTGCCATTGATGGCGACAAATCGATCATTGACCTTGAGCCCCATCAGCGCACCTGCACCATCTGCCACCATCTCACCCACCACAGGCTCAATGACAGGCTGATACGGCATCACCCCAAGACTCGTCAGCGGATCTTTTTGGCTATTATCCGCCGTATCACTTTGTGTCATGCCACTTTGCATAAAGTTCTTGACCGCTACATCAGCACTCAAGTGCTGTCCATCACGATCGATGCCTACAGTGATATTTGTGCTCTCACCCATCTTATCAGCCAGTGCATAAGCAGTCTGTTGCCATGTCTCCACTGCCTTGCCATCAATACTGACAATTCGATCGCCAACAATCAGCGCACTGTGCGCAGCAGGCGACTCAGGGATGATGCGACCGATTTTGGTCAAAAGCTGTTCACTTGGGAATAAGAACAGCACCCAAAACAGCACAATGGCAATGATAAAATTCATCACAGGCCCTGCTGCGACGATAGCGATTTTCTTTAGGGGATGTTGAGTATTGAACGCCACCGATTTGAGCGCATCAGGTACAGGCTCGGCACGCTCATCGAGCATCTTGACATAGCCACCTAAGGGAATGGCAGCGATTTGATACTCAATCCCCGAACGGCGACTTGTCCAGCCGAATAATCGTGGCCCAAAACCAATCGAATAGGTCAGCACCTTGACCCCACACAGGCGAGCGACGATATAATGCCCAAACTCATGCAATGCCACCAGTGGCCCAAGCACACAGATGGCTGCCAATATCATATACAGCGCATTCATGCGTCCGCCACCGTCCGCACAAGTGTCTCAAGCTTGGCTTTGGCGACTTGGCGTACCTTATCATCCATTGCCAAAATCCGTGCCAAGCCCTGTGCTTCGTCAGCAAATTCTTGGTCAAAATCAGCAATCAGCGTATCATCCATCAGGCACGCTTCGACAATCTTGGCAATGTCAGTCAAGCGAATCTGCCCTGCCAAAAATGCTGCCACCGCCACTTCATTGGCAGCATTGAGCGTAATACACGCCCCCGTGCCACGCTGTGCCGCCATGCGAGCAAGCTTAAGGCAGGCAAATTTATCCAAATCCGGCGCTAAAAATTTCAAATCCGCCAATTGGTACAAATCCAAACGACTCACCCCCGCATCTATCCGCTCAGGATAAGCGAGTGCATGAGCAATCGGCGTTTTCATATCTGGACTGCCAAGCTGCGCCAAAAAACTGCCATCGACATATTCGACCAGCGAATGCACCACGCTATTTGGATGAATCACGACGCTGATACGAGACTCAGGCAGATTGAACAAATGACACGCTTCAATCAACTCAAGCCCCTTATTCATCATCGTCGCCGAATCGATAGAGATTTTTTGTCCCATTGACCAGTTGGGATGAGTGATGGCGTCGGCGACACTGGCATTTTGCATTTGTTCAATCGATTTGTACAAAAATCCACCGCCCGATGCCGTCAGCCACAGCTGTCTGATGCCATGCTGATCGTCATGAATGGCGGTATTATCCGCTTGTACAGATTGTGGCAGGCACTGAAAAATCGCATTATGCTCAGAATCAATCGGTAAAATCACCGCCCCATGCTGACGAGCGGTATTCATCACAAGCTCGCCTGCCATCACGAGCGATTCTTTATTGGCAAGTAAAATTCGCTTGCCTGCTTTGGCAGCTGCTAAAGTCGATGACAACCCCGCCGCACCCACGATAGCCGCCACCACCGTATCCACCGCAGGATCACTTGCCAAAGCTATCAAGCCATCATCGCCTGCTAGCACTTCGATGTCAAGATTTGCACTGTGTAATTTGTCTTGTAAACTCTGCTGATTATCCACTGATGTACAGACCCGCACAGGACGAAATTCACACGCCAACTCAAACAGCTTATCCGCTCGCCCATAGCCTGATAAGGCATGGATACGATAGCGATCAGGATGCTGGCGAACCAGTGCCAAAGTACTATCACCGATTGAGCCTGTCGCACCTAGGATGGCTAAGCGTTGTGCAGTAAAGTTGCTGTGAATGTTCATCAGTGTGTCAAATCTTTATAAATATCAATAAAATCAAGGATTAAAAAGGAATCCGCATGGCGGCAAAGTGCATCTTAACCCACACTTCGGTGAATACGCCAAGTCTGAGTAGCATCCAAAAGCCAAACGCAAAAATCGGTGTCGCTGACAATAGCGAATCAATACGATCAAGCACACCGCCATGACCCGGTAGGATGCTGCCAGAGTCCTTGATACCGGCACGGCGTTTGAGCATGGATTCAAACAAATCACCCAAGACACTTGCCGCCACTGTGATGGCAGATAGGATAAGAAATAAGAATAATGCCGTGCCTGACAGCTGTAGATAATTGCCGACAATGATGGCGACCACGCCTGCGGTCGCAAGACCACCAATCAGACCTTCGATGCTTTTGTTTGGTGAGACATTCGGCGCAAGCTTGCGTTTGCCAAATTTACGACCGACAAAATATGCCCCACTATCAGCACACCACACAAGCAAAAACACATACATCAGCCACCACGGTGACATCTGCCACAGTCCATACATGGCAGTGATGGCAGCGGTCAAAATCACCACGCCCATATACGCCAATCGCTTGCCGTACCATTTTTCCTTAGCAGGATATTGTAGCACCCAAGCTGTCGCCATCGCCCAAATCGCAATCGACGCCGCCCACCAAAACGCCCAAGTCCACGGCACAAAGATGGCAATCATCGTCAAAAGCAGCACCGCTAAGACAAAGCGCGCTGGGTACTTGACCTTTGGCATGAGCTTCGTCCATTCATGGGCTGCAATCAGCACACCGATGGCAAGTAGTGGCACAACAAAAATCGGCATCGAACTTGCAAACAGTGCAAAGCCAACAATAATCACCAATACAATTGCGGTTTTAATTCGTTGCCACATAAGGTGTCCTATGGTGTCCTTAGGTTATAAATGAGTGCTTAGCGTGCTGTGTCAGCTTGCACTTGCTCACTGGTTTTGCCAAATCGCCTTTCACGATTGGCAAAGCTTGCCATCATCGTATCAAGCTCATCCACGCCAAACTCTGGCCACAGCGTCGGTGTAAAAAACAGCTCGGCATAAGCGATTTGCCATAGCAAGAAGTTTGAGATACGATAATCCCCACCAGTGCGAATCAGCATATCTACAGCAGGTAAATCCGCCAATTGTAGCTTGCTTGCCAACGCATCTACCGTGATGTCATCAACGCTAAGCTTAGCATCTGCGACTTCTTGGGCAAGCATTTTGGCAGCATTGGCGATATCCCATTGTCCGCCGTAGCTGATGGCAATTACCAAAGTCATCGCATCAAACTGCGCCGTCGTCGCTTCGGCATCCGCCATCAGCTGTGCCAACTCATCAGATAGCAAACTACGGTCACCGATGAAACGTAGGCGAATGCGATATTTATGCATACGGGGCATCTGCTCATGAATGGTCTGCTCAAGCAGACGCATCAACAGCTCAACTTCTGCCTTAGGTCTAGCCCAGTTTTCGCTCGAAAAAGCAAACACCGTCAAGACCTGCACGCCACGAGCCAAGCAATGCTCGACAATCGGGTCAAGCGCATCTTTACCCGCCACATGACCTGCACCTGTCGCAAGCTGATTGGCTTTACCATAGCGGTTATTACCATCCATGATGATGGCGATGTGCTGTGGGACGGTGGCAAGCGGTGCTAAGGGTGTGATCATGGTGTTTATACTTTTGTTAAATGACTATGACACAGGAAGAGCATCGCTCCGCCCATGTCAGTGTAGAATGACTTAAGTAAATTATACTTCCATCAATTCGCTTTCTTTTTTCTCTAGACGGGTATCGATGGCAGCGATGAATTTATCGGTCAGCTTTTGGATGTCGTCAGCTGCACGGCGTTCATCATCTTCAGAGATTTCTTTTTCTTTTAGCAAATCTTTGATGTCGCCTAACATATCACGGCGGATATTACGCACAGAGACACGCGCTTGCTCAGCATCGCCACGAGCGATTTTTTGCATATCACGGCGAGTCTCTTCGGTCAAAGCAGGCATCGGCACACGGATGACATCAGCAGTCATCGGGTTTAGACCCAAATCCGCTTCACGAATCGCCTTATCCACCGCTTGTACCATCGAGCGGTCAAATGGCTGCACCAGTAGCGTACGGCTGTCTTCGACATTGATGCTGGCTACTTGGTTAAGTGGTGTCTCAGAGCCATAGTAGCTGACCATCACGCCTGATAGTACACCCGGATGAGCACGACCAGTACGCAATTTAGCAAACGCCCCTTCAAGCGCTTCTAGCGTCTTATTCATACGAGCTTCGCCGTCTTTTTTGATGTCATTAATCATATCAATTTCCTTTCAAATTCTTAAAATCTACCAATCAATCATCGCCATGATACCAAATCATCAGTATCATGGCTTATTTATCAATGATAAACACGAGTGCCTTCAGCTTCGCCCATCACGACATTGAGTAGTGCATTTGGCTTATTCATATCGAACACTTGTAGCGGTACATTATGCTCACGGCATAGCGCAATGGCGGTCAAATCCATCACGCCAAGTTTCTTTTCAAGCACTTCATCAAAGCTTAGACTGTCGAATTTCACCGCATCATCATTGGTGGTTGGGTCTTTGTCATAGACGCCATCGACTTTGGTTGCTTTTAGGATTAGGCCTGCTTCGATTTCGATACCACGCAAGCACGCTGCGGTATCGGTGGTAAAAAATGGATTGCCTGTACCTGCAACAAAGATACACACTTCGCCGTTATTGAGATGACGAATCGCATCACGGCTAGAATATGACTCAACCACGGTATCAATGGCAATGGCTGACATCAGGCGAGTCTTGATGTTACGGCGAACCAGCGCATCACGCATGGCTAGACCATTCATCACAGTCGCAAGCATCCCCATTTGGTCGCCTGTAACACGGCCAACCAGACCTTCTTTTTGTAGTTGGCTACCACGATACAAGTTGCCACCGCCGACGACGATACCGACTTGTACACCCAGACCACACAGATGAGCGATTGAAAGGCTCATTTGGTCAAGGATAGACGCATCAATACCCATGCCACGACCACCTGCCAAGGCTTCGCCCGACAGTTTTAGTAGAATGCGAGAAAATTGTGGATTTTTATCAGACATATCGCCCCCAAAGCTTTCGTTAGGCTGATTTAAGCCCATAACAACTAGACAAATTGCCTAGATTTTAGCATAGTTGCCAATTTTTTGATATAGCTTTGACAAAAGATGTGCTTGTTTTGGTAAGTTTGTTCAGCAATAAGCCACCGACTTGCGATGGCTTATTGGGATAATTTGGGTCAGTGAGCCAAACCAATTATTTTAATAAATTCTTAATCACGCCCATCAGACCACGACTGATGGCTTGAGTGGCTTGTTTGTTAAGCTGACTGCCAAGCGCATCAGCGACATTGTAGGCTGTGCCTTGACCGGTTTTTTTGCGACCGCCGGTTAAGCCACCCAAAAAGCCTTCGAGCGCACTACTGCCTGCGGATTTTTCAGCGGATTGGTTGTTCGCTTGTTCGGCTTGAGCAGTTTGGGCAGTTTGCACTTGTTCAGCTTGTGCTTGTTCGGCTACTGCTTGCTCGTTCAATGCTTCATAAGCAGAATAATTATCAACCATATCTTTATAATAACGATACAAGACATCGCCTTGATAATCTTGGTCACGCTCATCACTTGACAGCGGTGTCAGCTGTGATGATGGCGGTAGGATGTAGGCACGCTCAACCACCGTCGGCATCCCTTTTTCGTCCAAGAACGACACAAGTGCTTCACCCACACCAAGCTCGCTGATGACTTCGGCGACATTGAGCGACTCATTACTGCGGAAAGTCTCAGCGGCAGATTTGACTGCTTTTTGGTCTCGTGGGGTAAAGGCACGCAAGGCGTGTTGGATACGGTTACCAAGCTGACCCAGGATGGTATCAGGCAAATCCAGTGGATTTTGGGTGACAAAATACACGCCCACGCCTTTTGAGCGGATTAGGCGTACCACTTGCTCGATTTGCTTGGTCAAAGCAGGTGGCATATCGTCGAACAATAGATGCGCTTCATCAAAGAACAGCACGAATTTTGGCTTATCCAAGTCGCCTACTTCGGGGAATGTCTCAAAAATCTCTGCCAAAAACCACAGCAAAAACGCCCCATACAAGCGTGGCGAACGCATCAGTTTCTCAGAATTTAGGATATTAATCACGCCCTTGCCGCCTTCGGTCTGCACCCAGTCTTCTAGGTTCAACGATGGCTCACCAAAAAACTCATTCGCCCCTTCGCTCTCAAGCTGTAACAGCTGACGCTGAATCGCCCCGATACTCGCTGCCGAGACATTGCCATACTGCACACGAAACTCAGAGGCATTATCCGCCACATACACCAGCATACTGCGTAAGTCTTTGAGATCCAGCAAATGCCAGCCACGATCATCAGCAACTTTGAACACTAGGTTCAATAGGCCTTCTTGGGTGTCATTAAGCCCCAATAGGCGTGCCAATAGCGTACTGCCAAGCTGTGAGATGGTCACACGCACAGGAATCCCCGTCTCGCCATACACATCCCAAAAACGCACCGGAAAGCCTGTCAAATACTCATCACCAAGCCCATATTCTGCCATACGCTCGCCAACTTTGCCGGTGGCTGTACCAGCTTTGGCGATACCTGATAAGTCGCCTTTGACATCCGCCAAAAATACCGGCACACCCAGTCGGCTAAAGCTCTCAGCCATCTTGCGCAGGCTGATGGTCTTACCTGTACCTGTCGCCCCTGCGATCAAGCCGTGTCGGTTCGCCATCTTGGTATGGATACCTAGATCAGCACCTGTTGAGACGGTTTTTGCGAGTGTTAAAATCATCATTTTTCCTTAAAAAAGACCTATGAAATTGGCTCATTATACTGTGAATCCCCAATCAGTTTGCAGTGAAATTTTGTAAATTTACAAAACAGCGCCGATGGTCATTTATCAACTTTTGGTTTTCATTTATCAATTAAAATGATGACCAAGCTGATGTATCCGTTTTACAATGTCATCATCCATCAGAATATTTAGGACATATTATGAAATCAAAACAAAACTTTGCATTCATTCCTGCTCGATTTGCGCACATTGCTTTTGCTTTTTATATGGCTAGTATCATGGCGTTTTTGATGTCGATTATTTTGGTGTGGATCAATACAGGGTTTGATGCAGGGTTTATGACTCGTGTGCTGCATTCTTATGTCATTTCGGTGCCGATTGCTGGCTGTTGTGTTATTATGGTGCGACCTTTGGTTCAAAAACTCATCAACATCACGGTCAAATCTGAAGATCCGCCGTGACATAGGATTGATTATGAAAAAATTTCTCGGCGCCATTGTTGTCATATTCATACTTGCCTTTGGTGGCTATTATCTCGCTTCACCCTATCTGACGCTGTATCAGCTCAAATCCGCCGTCGATGCCAAAGACACCGCCACGCTCATCGATGCGGTGGATTTCCCCCAAGTCAAAAGCAGTGTCAAAGAACAACTCAAAACCAAAGTCGCCCAAGAAATCCCTGCGCTCGACACTGCCGATGATGGCGCACTACTGGGTGCAATGTTCGCCACTGCTATGGTGGATGGTGTCGTCGATGCCGTCATCACGCCAAAGGCTGTCGAGCTGATACTCGATGGCAAAGATATCGGCAAACAGCTTGCGCTCGGTGATGCCGCCACGCCACAGACAGACACGGCAGATACTGCCACCAGCCATGACTGGCAATATGACTTGGGCTATCAGTCGCTGGATCGCTTTGGCGTCACACTGACCAAAGACAATGGCAAGCCTGTCACCGTCATCATGGCACGAGATGGCTTATTTGATTGGAAAATTGTTGATGTGCAGTTGCCACTAGAATAAACAGGACCGCTAAACAGCATCATTTAATTGCCCATTTTACCAAATTCTGATACATTATTTATCAACTAATTCTTATCATGGAAAATTTATGAAACACCCCATCACTCATACCATGCGTCATTTATCATCCGCTCTGCTACTGACGGGCGGTATCTTATTTAGCCAAAATCTATGGGCATGCGAGCGACCAGTGGTATACGGATATGATTATGTGGATTGCCTATCTGAAGGATTGGCAGTGGTTAAGCGTGATGGTAAATACGGCTTCATTGATCAAATCGGCAAGGTGGTGATTCCGCTGAAGTATGATGACGCTTGGTCTTTTAGCGAGGGATTGGCAAAAGTTTCGCAAAATGACAAATACGGCTTCATTGATCAAACCGGCAAGGTGGTAGCTCCGCTAAACTATGATTGGGCTTGGTCTTTTAGCGAAGGATTGGCAAGGGTTGAGCAAAATGGCAAAGTGGGATTTATTGATAAAGCTAGCAAGGTGGTAATTCCGCTAAACTATGATGATGCTTGGTATTTTAGCGAAGGATTGGCACAGGTTCGGCAAAATGGCAAATGGGGGTTTGTTGATAAAACCGGCCAGATAGTAATTCCGCTAAAATATGATTGGGCTTGGAATTTTAGCGAAGGATTAGCAAGTGTTTCACAAAATGGCAAATACGGATTTATTGATAAAGCCGGTAAGGTGGTGATTCCGCTAAACTATGATTGGGCTTGGTATTTTAGCGAAGGATTGGCAAGCGTTAAGCAAAATAACAAATACGGATTTATTGATAACACTGGCAAGGTGGTGATTCCACTAAACTATGATTGGGTCGGGTCTTTTAGCGAAGGATTGGCAGCGGTTGAGCGTAATGGTAAATGGGGATTTATTGATAACACTGGTAAGATAGTGATTCCATTTAAATATAATTCGGCTGAGTCTTTTAGCGATGGATTGGCAATGGTTAAGCATAATGACAAATTCGGATTTATTGATAAAACTGGCAAGGTAGTAATTCCACTACAATATGATGAAGCTTATTCTTTTGATAATGGTGTTGCGAGTGTTGTAGATTACTCCACTGGCGAAGCGTTTTATATTAATCAACAAGGTGAGCGCCTTAACTGGACGGGTAAACCCATCTTTATTGGCTATAATGATCAATAATCACACAGCAAAACCACCTTGTATAATCCAGACAAGGTGGTTTGGCTTAATTTACTTATTGAATACCATAGTTAGCAAGCAGTGCATCGAGTTTTGGTTCACGACCACGATACTCGACATACAGCTCCATCGGCGGACGAGAGCCACCTTGCGCTAGGATGGTATCTTCTAGACGCTTACCGGTGACTGGATTTAGCACGCCATCTTCTTCAAACTTGGCAAAGCCGTCATTGGCCAGTAGCTCCGACCACAGATAGCTATAATAGCCTGCCGCATAGCCCCCAGAGAAAATATGCGTAAATGAATTTGGGCGACGCACATAGTCAGGCAGTGTCAGCACGCCCACATCACGGCTAACTGCCAAGAACTGCTCTTGCGCCCAGTTCTCTGGCTTATCGGCGGTGTATTGGGTATTGACCGTCATATCAAAAATCCCAAACTCCAGCTGACGAATCAGATTGAACGCCCCTTGATAGTGTTTGGCTTCGAGTAGTTTATCCAGTAGCTCGCTCGGTAGTGGCTCGCCTGTCTGATAATGCGATGAGATGAGCGGCAGACTCGTGCGGTTAAAGGTAAAGCCTTCCATCAGCTGACTTGGTACTTCGACCGCATCCCACGGCACGCCATTGAGCCCCGTCACACCCTGAATATCCATCTGCGTCAGCATCAGATGCACGCCATGACCGAACTCATGGAACAAGGTCGTCACTTCATCATGCAGTAGCAATGACGGCTCGCCATCGGCAGGCTTGCGAAAATTCCCCACCAGCACCGCCACAGGCAGCTGCACACTGCCATCAGCATGACGGATACGGTCAATGGCGGTACTCATCCATGCGCCGCCCCGCTTATTCTCACGGGCATATAGGTCAAGATAAAACGACGCTTTGTGCTTATCCGACGCATCATACACTTCAAAGAACTTCACCGATGAATCCCACACATCCGCCGATGCAGGTCGGATGGTGATGCCAAAGATACGCTTGGCAATCTCAAATAGTCCCGCCAAGACTTTATCTTCCGGGAAGTATTCTCGCAAAGTCTCTTTATCAAATGAATACAATGCTGCCTTGTGCTTCTCGGTATAGTAGGCGATGTCCCAAGGGTTTAGCGTCTCCACGCCATATTCACGCTTGGCAAAGGCAGCAAGCTCATCGTACTGCGCCTGTGCCTTAGCACGGCTACGCTTGGCAAGCCCATCCAGAAAATCCATCACCTGCTTTGGCGAGTCCGCCATCTTGGTCGCTAGCGAATATTCGGCATAGTTATTAAAGCCAAGCAGTTTTGCCATCTGTAGGCGTAGTTTTAGGATTTCGGCGATGACAGGGTTATTATTCCATTTGCCGGCATTTGGCCCGACATCAGATGCTCGGGTGAGAAACGCTTCGTACATCTCTTGGCGAAGTGCGCCATCATCAGCATAGTTCATCACTGCCAAGTAGCTTGGGGTGTCAAGACCAATGCGATAGCCTGTTTCGCCTTTTTCTTCGGCTTTTTGTTTGGCGCTTGCCAGTGCTGAATCATTCAGCCCCTTGAGCGCATCGCCACTGACCGTCTTATGCCAGCCGTTGGTCGCATCTAGCACATTATTACTAAACTGCGTTGATAACTCTGATAAGCGTGCGTTGATTTGGGCAAGGGTTTTTTGGTCGCTGTCTGACAAATCGATACCTGATAGGCGAAACTCACGCAAGGTATCTTCGATGGCTTTTTGCTTAGGTGTATCAAGCGTGGCAAATTCTGCTGAGTTCTTGATCGCCTGTACCTGCTGATACAGCCCCTTGTGCATACCACGCCATGTCGAGTATTCGGTCAAGCTTTTTTGGGCATCATTAAAAGCCGCTCTAAACGCATCGTCATTTCGCACTGAATGCAGGTTCGCCACCGCCGACCATGCTTTGGATAATTTATCATCAATATCCAGCAGCGAAAAATAATAGCGATCCCACGAGATCGATGGGATGGCGGCGATGTCATCGATGGTTTTTTTGGATTCTACGATCAAAAAATCCATCGCAGGCACGACATCGGCGGCGCTGATTTTGGAGTATTTTGGCAAGCCAGTAAAATCAAGCAGTGGATTACCCATCAAGGTTTCTGGGACTTGCAGGGCGACAGTTGGTACGACAGCGGATGCGATTTTTGGCAAACCTACCAAACCAATCGCCATCAAAGATAGTCCGCCTTTTAAGACATTTCTACGGTTCATGATCCAATCCTTAAAATAAATACCATCCATACAATACCCAATCTGACACCAAAAAACCAGTGTCATTCATCGGTATTATGCTTGCTGATAAGTTGCTATCAAGTGTACTTTTTCCTGTTCATCGACCGCCAGCGCATAGACCCATGCTATTTGCTGTGAGCCGTCCGCCATCGTGACCATCACCTGCGTACGCACATAGCCCTCGCCCTCAAAGTCATCAAGCGCCTGCCAATGCTCAGGCAGATTATCAGAGCAGAATAAATAACCCTCAACCATCCGACCCTGCTCGCATGGGATGATGGCAGGATAACCTTCGGCTGCACCCCACCCTTGTGGGATCAGCACGCCCGTCATGCTTGCCGTCTCAAAGCGGCCACCGATATTGGCAAGCCAATGATGATTGGGTTGATTTGGCATGAGCGTGCCATAGACAAACAGTTGATTCAGCGCTGTCATCACTTAATCCTAAAATAAAAACATTGTAACACACTTTGCTATAAGCAACAAAAAAGCACCCATCGGCTGATGAGTGCTTTTGTCACCTAATTAAGACTTAGGCTTATTTAGGTTCGGCGACAGGAATCGTCTCTGGTGTAGGCTGTATGATCTGTGTACCTGTGCCAGTTTCGATGGTTGTCGGTGCTACTTGCTGATTTGTAGCCAGTTCAGCGGTTTTCATCGCTTGTTTTTGGCGATTAAACTCAGTGATCTGTTCAGCGGTCAGATTTGCTCCACCACCCAGCACTTGATACAGCTCGATTTGGCTGATCATATCTTGTAGTTCAAGTTGCAAGATGCCTTGTTGGTTGGCGAACAATGAACGCTCGGCATCAAGCACGGTCAGATAATTATCCAAACCCGAACGGAAACGAGCATGGGCAATATCATAAGTCTGCTGATAGTTGCGCTGCAATCGATACTGCGCTTCAAGCTGACTGCCAAGTGTCGCACGAGTCGCTAGCACATCACCAACTTCCTTAAAGGCAGTTTGGATGGCTTTTTCGTAACTGACGAGTGCAGATTTTTGGGCGATTTGCGCAACTTCATAGTTGGCACGGCGAGCACCTGCATCAAAAATCGGCAAGCTGACGCTTGGTCCAAACGACCAACCAAAAGCACTCGATTTTAATAGATTATCAAGGCTACTGCTACTAAATCCAATATTTGATGCCAATGAGATCGATGGGAAATAGGCAGCACGAGCGACATTGATATTCGCGCCAGCGGCTTTTAGGCTGTGCTCAGCTTGGATAATATCAGGGCGATAATACAACAGTTCACTTGGCAGACCTGTACTAAATAAAGTCTGCGATGTGATTGGCGATACTTCTGTGGTGTTATTCACAAAAATATCCGGCAACAGCTCATTTGGCACAGGCATACCGATCAGAAGCTGCAAGGCATTGCGTGCTTGCAAGATGCCCGTATCTGCTTGATAAACCGCAAGTTTTGCTGATTCAAGCGACGCTTCTGCTTGTAGGCTTGGCGTCTTTGAATCCACGCCTGCACCGAAGCGTTTTTGGTTAATCATCAATGAGTGCTCACGCGTCTTGACCGTCGCTGCAGCAAGCTTGCGCTGGGCGACCGCATAAGCTAGGTTGGCATAGCCTTGAGCCACGCTTGAGATGATCGAGATTTGCGCTGCGTCTTTTGCGGCATTGGTTGCTAGATACTCATGCAATGCTTGCTCTTTTTGGCTTGCGACCTTGCCCCACAAATCCAGCTCATAGCTACTCATCGCAAGATTAACATTATAAGCTGTTGATGGGTTGGCATCGACACGGTTGTTCGCCGAACGAGTCGCACCACCTGAAGCACCGATGGTCGGCAGACCTGATGCTTCGGTGATTTGATATTGTGCTCGAGCTGATTGCACTGCCAGTACAGACTTTTGTAGGTCTTTGTTATTATCTAGTGCCAATTGAATCAACGCTTTTAATTTGGCATCGGTATAATAATCCTGCCAACGCATTGAAGCAACACTTGGTGCTTCAGCGGTGCTGATAGTGTCCTTATCAAGCACTTCATAAGACTGATCAAGCTTGACATTCGGCACAGCAAGCACAGGTTTGCTTGTATCGATCTTTTTTGGGATCGTGCTACAAGCAGCCATGCTGACTGCCAGTGCCGTAAGCCCAAAGATGCGTACAGTATGTGTTGTTTTCATAATTACCTCTTAGTGATCTTGTGTCGTCTGGGCAGGCTTTGTCTTATATGGGAACACGGTACGCACCCACACATAGAACATCGGGATAAAGAACACACCTAAGAAGGTCGCTGTGATCACCCCACCAAGTACGCTTGTACCGACAGCATTTTGGCTGCCTGAGCCTGCGCCACTTGCGATGTATAATGGCACAACACCAATACCAAATGCAAGTGATGTCATGATGATTGGGCGCAGACGCATACGAGCCGCCTGCATCACTGATTCTTTGAGTGTTTTACCAGATTCTTGCAGTTCTTTGGCAAATTCAATGATCAAAATGGCGTTTTTGGCGGACAAACCCACGACGGTCAATAGACCAACTTGCAAGTACACATCATTACTCAGCCCATGTATGGTGGTTAATAAAATCGCACCCAACACGCCCAATGGAATCACCAGCAGTACCGAGAATGGGATTGACCAGCTTTCGTACAATGCCGCCAAGCACAAGAATACCACCACGACAGCTAGTGCGTAAAGGAGTGGTGCTTGACCGCCAGATTTTTGCTCCTCTAAAGACAAGCCACTCCACTCAATACCAACACCTTCAGGCAACTGCTTGGCAAAATTCTCCATCTCAGCCATCGCATCACCCGAGCTCTTGCCAGGGATAGCATTACCCGATAGCTCCATCGATGGTACGCCATTATAACGGACGACACTTGGGCTAGCGTACTCCCATTCGCTCGTTGCAAAAGCACTATACGGCACCATCTGACCATCGTTGTTACGCACATACCATTTGCCAATATCTTCTGGTATCACACGACTATCAGGCTCACCTTGCATATAGACTTTTTTGATACGGCCACGGTCAATGAAGTCATTGACATAGCTACTACCCCATGCCATTGCAAGTGTTGAGTTAATATTGCTTGCAGGGATGCCAAGCACTGCTGCCTTTTCATAATCAACATTGAGTTTTAGCTTTGGTGCATCTTCTTGACCACCTGGACGGACACCAGTCACTACCTGACTTTGTGATGCCATACCAAGTAGCATATTACGTGCTTCAAGTAGCTTTTCTCGTCCGACACCACTATTATCTTTGAGCTGCAGGTTAAAACCATTTGAGTTACCAAAACCCATAATCGCAGGCGGTGCCATTGAAATTACCATACTTGCTTCAGGAATGGTCATATTCATCATCATAGCACGATTGGCGATATTTGCCGCGGCATTCTCATCGCCCGTACGCTCGCTCCAGTCTTTGAGCTTGATGAACGCCATACCCATGTTTTGACCACTACCCATAAAGCTAAAGCCAGTAATCGAAAATACGCTTTCGACATTCTTTTCTTCTTGGGTTTGATAATACTGACGAACCTTGTCCATCACTGCTGAAGTCTTATCTTCGGTTGTGCCTGCTGGCATCTGCACCATCGCAAATAGCACGCCTTGGTCCTCTTCAGGGACAAACGCGCTTGGCAGACGCACAAAGAAAAAGCCAAGTACAGCAATAATCGCCGCATAGACAACGACATAAATCAGCTTGGCATTAAAGGTTTTGCCAACAAATTTTTCATAACCGCTACTTGCCTTATAAAAAGCACGGTTAAACCAACCAAAAAAGCCTTTTTGGGTTTGGATGTCTTGATGTTTTTTACGCTTAAGAATTGACACGCATAGCGCAGGCGTAAACACCAACGCCACAATCGCCGACAGCACCATACTGGTAATCAGCGTCACAGCAAATTGACGATAAATCACCCCTGTCGAACCACCAAAGAAAATCATCGGAACAAACACCACTGACAAAATCAGTGCAATACCGATAACCACTTTACTGATCTCTTGCATCGATTCAATGGTGGCAGTCATTACTGACATTTCAGGATTTTCTTCAAGTAGACGCTCAACATTCTCCACGACGACGATCGCATCATCGACCAATAGACCAATAGCAAGCACCATTGCAAACATCGTCAAGATATTGATACTCATACCAAACATCGACAGCACAGCAAATGTACCTAGAATTACCACAGGCACCGCCAAAGTCGGGATGATGGTCGCACGCCAGTTTTGAAGGAATAAGAACATCACCACAAATACAAGTGCAATCGCCTCAAGTAGAGTACGCACAACTTGCTCAATCGACAAGCGGACAAACGGCGTGGTATCAAATGGCACAACATAGGTCAAGCCTTTTGGAAAGTTGGCTGACATTTGAGTCATTTTATCTTCGACCGCCTGACGCACTTCAAGCGCATTAGCACCAGATGCTAGGCTGATTGCCATACTTACTGCGGTCTGACCGTTATTTTTGGACGTCCAAGAATAATCTTGTGAACCCAGCTCCACACGAGCGACATCTTTTAGATATACCTTTGCCCCTGCGGTATCAGTTTTTAGCAGAATATTTTCAAACTCTTCTGGAGTCTGCATCAGGCTTTGAACGCCAATACTAGCACTAATCAAAGCACGCTCATTATTGGTCGGTAGGCTTGCCAACTGACCTGCTGAGACTTGCACATTCTGCGACTGAATCGCCGCTGAGACATCAGATGGCATTAGGTTATAGGCACGTAGCTTGGCAGGGTCTAGCCAAATGCGCATCGCATAAGATGAACCAAACACCTCTACTGAACCCACGCCCTCGACACGGCTTAGACCATCAACAATATTGGTATTAAGATAATCACCAATATCCGCCTCATCCATACTATCATCTTCTGAGACAAAGCCATAAAACATCAAAAAGCCACTGGATGACTTATTGACCGAGACACCTTGACGCTGCACACTTTCTGGTAATGAACTGGTCGCTGATTGTAGTTTGTTTTGTACTTGGACTTGTGCTGTATCAGGGTCAGTACCACTTTCAAAGGTAAGCGTAACGCTTGCTTGACCGTTTGCAGATGAGCTAGATGACATATACATCAAGCCATCCAAGCCTTTCATCTGTTGCTCAATCACCTGCGTCACTGAGTTTTCGATGGTCTGTGCATCAGCACCTGGATAGACAGCGGACACCTGTACAGTTGGGGGTGCAATCTGCGGATACTGCTCAATAGGCAATCCACGAATGGACAAAATACCCACCAACATAATCAATAATGCAATGACCCATGCAAAAATCGGTCTTTGAATAAAAAATCGAGACATAAATTACCTATTTGTTGGGTTATTGAGCTTGTTTTGTGGTTTCGCCATCTACTTGCTCAGCAGGTCGTGCCATTGGCACAGCTGGTTGAGCTGGTGCTTGAGTTGGTGCTTGAGTTGCGCTTTGTGCAGGCACACCCTGCTCAGTAGAATTGGATGTTGGCGCAGTTTGCCCCTGAGCTTGTTCTTGGCTGACACCTGCCGGCGGCAGCTCACGCACATCAACTTCTTGATCTGCTTTGACTTTTGAGCCTCCGATGATGACAACACGGTCGCCATTATTGATGCCACCTGTCACGATCCAGTTACCATTATAAGTGCCTGCAGTGGTAACATCACGCACTTCGATTTTGTTTTGGGCGTTGACCACATAGACTTGGGTTTCGCCTTTTGCGGTGCGAGTGATGGCGCTTTGTGGCAACAAGGCAGCATTTGGCACAACCGTCTGAATCAGACGTGCATTGACAAACATACCCGGCAATAGCTGCCCGTTAGGATTTGGGAATAAGGCACGCAAAGTCACTGCGCCTGTTTTTTCATCGACTTTAGCATTGGCAAGTAGCAAGCGACCAATGATAGGATAAGTTGTACCGTCTTCTAGTACCAACTGCACCTCTGGGCTACCTTGACCCATCTTGCCCGATGCGATTTCTTCACGCATCTTAAGCATCTCAGCAGAGGATTGACTGATATCGACATAGACTTGGTCAAGACGGTTAATGGTAACCAGTGCCGTTGTTTGGTTAGCTGACACCAATGCACCTGCCGTCACCGCCGAAATGCCTGTCACACCGCTAATCGGTGCTTTGACAATGGTGCGTGATGCATCAAGCTGGCTAGCATTCAGGCTAGCTTTGGCACTGGCGATAGATGCTTTGGCACTGTTGATGGATGCATCTGCTTGATTGACTGCTTCCATAGATGCTTTGACATTCGCCTCAGCGGTACGCACTGCGGTTACTGCTTGGTCATGTAGCTGCTCTGAAATTGCACCAATCTCAAGCAGCCCCTTATAACGGTTCAAATCCGCCTGCGCTTGTGCAAGATTTGCCTGCTGTGCGACCAAATTCGCTTGTGCTGATGCTCTAGCCGCTTGTGCATTTTGCATGGTTGCCTCAGCATTGGCGACGGCTGCTTGCCCTGCCTCTAGCGAGCTTTGGTAGCTGTCTAGATTAATGCGATACAAAGGCTGACCTGCTTGCACGGTGCTACCTTCACGAAATAGCACTTCTTCAACAATACCTGTCACCTGTGGACGCACCTCGGATGTCTCACTGGCAGCAATACGCCCCGAAAAGGTCTGAATCACCGGCACAGCCTGCAAGCTGATGGTCTGCACATCAACGGTTGTCTTTGGCATTTGTTGCTGCTGTGCCGCCGCTGCATCTGCTTGCTCAGATTTGCTACAGGCGGTCAGTGCAGTTGCACCCGCCATGATTGCAACAATCATCGCCGTTTGAACATTTAACTTCATAAAAAACCTATCTTACGTTGTCTTAACTTGTTTTAATAATGATTTTAAGGTCTTTGTCTACTTAATTATCAAGGCATTATCAAGGCAATTACCCAAAACAGACAAAACCTTAAAACCACTTAATGGCTACAGAACCACCAACCCAATTTAAATTGAACAATTTTAACTCAATTCAAAAAACTTTTAAAAAAATCGATTAAGTTTATGAATTTTGTATTCATAATTATGATAAAATTGATATAATATCACATTATGAATTTAAAATTGTCAATCACTTGAGTTAAATCCTTGTATTATACACCTTATTACATCATTGGCAAATGAGAATTTTTGCACTATTTTTGTGGATAATGACAAAAATGTGTCTTGCAATTTGCCAAAAAATGTGTGCAAAGCACGGACATTGGATGAATTTTCTAAAATTTTTGAAAATTTTGCTTGTGTTTTTGAAAATTTTTGGTAATATAGCTAGCACTTAATGGCTGGATGGCAGAGTGGTCATGCAGCGGACTGCAACTCCGTGTACGCCGGTTCGATTCCGACTCCAGCCTCCATTTTTTGGTTTACCAGTTTGTTTTGATGATTTTGCGTAACGACGCATCAATTATTTGAGCAAGCGACATTTGCCCGGGTGGTGAAATTGGTAGACACAAGGGATTTAAAATCCCTCGCTCTTTTGAGCGTGCCGGTTCAAGTCCGGCCCCGGGCACCACCGTATTATCAAGCCTTTATCAGCGATAAGGGCTTTTTTGTTATCTTAATTTTGCTTATTCACCATCATTATTCATCCACCGCTCGCAAGCCTGTGATAACCATCACACCCATTTTATCCATCCAAAAATCCACATCCACCGCTCCATAACGCATGGTGCTAGTCACTTCGATTTCAGCTTGACGATATGCCACTCGTGGGTCTTGGGCGATGAGATGTTGGATAATGCTTTTGTCTATCATCGCAAGCCTACCGTCTTGGCATAGCGTATCAAAGTCTGTACTTGCCTGCGTTGTCATAGCTACCGTCTTGGTCGTCGGCACATCGATCTCGCCACTGATGGCATCAGGTACACTATCAACAAAGGGCAGATACGGCTTGATATCGACAATCGGCGTGCCATCGACCATATCCGCACCGATGATATGCAGTCGCACCCGATGCTGGATAATCTCCACTCGAGACAGTCGCACCACTGACAAGCCAATCGCTGACGGGCGATACATACTGCGAGTGGCGAACACACCCACCTTATCATTACCACCATAACGGGGTGGGCGTACCTGCGGGCGAAAATTGTCCTGTGATTTGTTCTGATGAAACTGCCACATCACCCACAGATGGCTGAATTTCTCAATCCCAACAAAGGCAGACGGCGTATCATACGGCGGTACAAACTCAATCACGCTTGCCACTTCCACAAGATTGGGCTGTCTTGGTGCGCCAAATTTTTGCACCAATGGCGAGCGATGATATCCGATGATGGGCAATTGAACAGTAGTCATAGAGAATTTTTCTTATTTATGCTAAAATAAACGGTGCTTATTCCAAATTTACCCTAAACCATTGGGTAAAAACTCGCTATCATAGCCAAAATTTCAATCATTGGCATATCCATTGCCAAGTATCCAATAATAAGAGATTATTATGTCAAAGTTTATCACAGAAACCGTCACTTATGTGCATCATTGGAATGATAGCCTATTCACCATCAAGACCACCCGTGGCGATAGTCTTCGTTTTCGTAATGGCGAATTTGCGATGATTGGTATCATGGTCGATGGCAAGCCATTGGCTCGCGCGTACTCTATCGCTAGTCCAAACTGGGCAGAAGAGCTGGAATTTTTCTCAATCAAAGTGCCTGATGGCCCGCTGACTTCTCGCCTACAGCACATCAAAGTCGGTGATGAGCTACTCATCAGCAAAAAACCAACCGGCACGCTCGTGCTAGATGACCTACTGCCAGGCAAACACCTGTATATGCTCGCTACAGGCACAGGTCTTGCACCATTCTTGTCACTATGCCGTGACCCTGAAGTCTATGAACGCTTTGAAAAAGTTATCCTAGTGCATGGCGTGCGTCATGTTGATGATTTGGCGTATCGTGATTTCTTTGAGAATGAATTGCCAAATGATGAAATCTTTGGCGAATGGGTGCGTGAAAAATTCATCTATTACCCAACCGTCACCCGTGATGAGTTCAAAAATACCGGTCGTGTGACTGATTTGATGAAATCAGGCAAGCTATTTGAAGACATCGGTCTGCCTGTGATGAACAAAGACGACGACCGTGTGATGATTTGCGGTAGCATGGCGATGAACAACGACACTTGCGCTATCTTGGATGGCTTTGGTCTAACCATTTCACCACGCATGGGCGAGCCTGCCGATTATGTGGTTGAGCGTGCGTTTGTGGGTTGATTGACCCAAGCTTGCCGTGAGGGGTAAACTTTTTTAGATAAACCTAAGCAAAATCACTTTGCTTACATTAAACAACGTGATTTTGCTTGATTCACCTAAAGGAATATATTGATGAAAAATTTAGCAATGTATGGCATGCTTGCCCTAAGCTTGGGGTTAGCAGGATGTTCTGCCAAATCAATTGATAACTTTTTGATGGCAACTTCAGGTAACGCTCGAACTTTTGATGGTCAGCTTTATAATCTCATCCAAGCAAATCTTGGCACTCAGTATATATATCAAAATGGCGATCAAGGCTTAATCATTGAGCGTCAAGCACTCAGTGCTAATTTGAATTTTGAAAATTTCAAAAATTCACGCCTGCACGATGAGCAAATCAATCGCCAGCATGATTGCCAAATCCAAACCAAATCACACCCCAAAGGCACCTACTATTTCTGCCAATACACCAACATTCCCGCTGGCGTGTTGTACACATTCAGCACTGATGGCAAATACGGCTATTTTAAAGCTTATGCCAACAAACATGGCATCAAAGATGAAATCCATAAGGCGGGTAAATTAATCGAATACGATACAGCTTATTTATCAAATTAACCTGTTCATCTCATTTTTTTGTCATGATATCAAAAGGCGTGCTAATTGAACCGCGCCCCAAAAGTTAGACAACCTTTGGAGTGCGGTTCATACATTGATTTTGTTGGCTTTTTATTTTTTTATCAAATAGCTATTTGGCGATTATTCACCGATAGCGGTGCGTAGCTTTTCTGCCAACTTAGCAAGCTCATCTTGATTACCCATTTTGCTTTCGTGCTTGGCAATGTTGCTCAAATGCGTCGGCACAAGGTGCATATGATAATGAAACACCGATTGTCCTGCATCCGAGTGATTAAGCTGCATTTGTACGATGCCTTGTACGCCAAACACCGCACGCTGTGCCGCCATCACTTTTTGGGCGGTCTTAAACACCGCACAGGCGTATTCACAAGGCAAATCTGACAGCTCAACTGCTTGGCATTTTGGAATGACAAGCACATGGCCGGTATCCACTGGCATGATGTCCATAAAGGCAAGCGTTTTGTCGTCTTCATAGACCTTATGGCAAGGGGTTTCACCACGCAAAATCTTGGCAAAAATATTGTTCTCATCATAGACCATCGTCATTTTTTGCTCCTTTTTTTACTGAATTAAACTCACACGAATAGCGTATAAAACAACTATATTTTAGCATAGCCTTTGTGTTATAGTAGTATTTTTGTTTAAAAGTTTTTGACATGACACAAACCACTGATACGCCTGAATTTGTTTTACAAGAACTTCTAAAAAATGATGCTTTTGTATTTCGGGTGCATAACATCAAGCTGACAACGCTCACTATCAATCGTGACTTGCCACAGATGTTCTTGGCACATTATGACAGCTTGGATGATGATATCAAAGCAGATACACCGCTAAGTCCTGAATTATTAAGACAGATTAACACCCTAATGACCGCCGATGAAGCCAATCACTTGCTTGGCTTGGCATCGGGTACGATACGAGCAGCATATCATATCAAAATCAGTGGCACGGTGGTGATTGTCAATGATGATTTGCCATTAGCACTACATTTATCATTCACCAATACTGCCAAATTATCACAAGCCATCTATGGTCAAGACATTGCAACTTTGGTGGAACAAGAAGCCCAAAAATGGCAACTGACAGGCACGGTCAATCTACTGCACAAAAGCAGCAAGCACAAGCTAATCAGCATTGATATGGATGATGAGATGCTAACCATCGAGCCACATGATGGCTATGTCAGACTGCCCAATGCTCATGCGCTCGCCACCACGCACGCCATCAACACCATCAAGAGCAATACCCCAGAGCTGGTTCGCTTTGTGCATGATGCGATAGTTGATAAAGTGATGGCAACTTATCAAGAACAAACCCAATAGCCATTTACCATTGGGTTTGCGTACTTGTTATACTTTATTGTCCGTATCATCAGGTAGCGCCAATGGCCCTGTGAGCAGATGCTCATCCGCCAGTTCATTGGCTGAATTGTGCTCGGCGGACTCTTGGGTGATGTACCATTGACTATTGCGATACAGGGTCAATCTATCCCGACCCAAGCCACGCCATAGGCAGTACATCATCACAAACACCACGATGGCAAACGGTGCACCTGCAACAATCGCTGCCGCTTGTAATGCTGTCAAGCCACCTGCCGTCAGTAGCACCGCTGCCATCACCCCTTCGGATGTCACCCAAAACAGTCGCTGAACCTTCGGCGGGTCGGTCTCACCACCAGCGGTCAGCATATCGACGACTAGGCTTGCACTATCTGCCGATGTCACAAACCACAGCACAATCATCATCAAAATCACGACCATCAAGCCTTTGGTCAATGGATACTGTTCAATCAGCTTAAAAATCGCACTGCCATAATCGGCTTGTACCGCTTCGACCAAGCCTATGTTGCCATCGAGTGCCATCTGCACCGCCACGCCACCAAATGCCGTAAACCAAAAGAACAGCAGTAACATCGGCACAAACAGCACACCAAACAAGAACTCACGAATGGTACGACCACGAGAAATACGCGCAATAAACACGCCCACAAATGGCGACCAACTCACCCACCACGCCCAATAAAACACCGTCCAACTCGCCTGCCAGTCGCTGTCGCTATAAGCTTCATTCCACAGTCCAAGCGTAATCAGATTGCCAGCATAATTGCCAATATTCTCAACAAAACTATCAAAAATAAACTGCGTCGGGCCTGTGATGATGATAAAGGCAAGCAGTGCCAAAGTCACAATGATGGTGATGTCGCTTAATCGCTTCACACCCTTGTCCAAGCCTGCCATCACAGAAAACGCCGCACAAGCGGTAATCCCTGCAATCAGCGCTACCTTGAGCGTCAGACTTGGTGTGATACCAAGCATCTGCACAAGCCCTGTCTCAAGCTGCATCACGCCAAGACCCAGACTTGTCACCACCCCAAAAATCGTACCAAACACCGCCAAAATATCCACCGTATGACCCCAGCCGCCATAGATGCGCTGACCAATCAAGGGAAACAGCACCGAACGGATGGATAGCGGCAAGCCACGACGATAATGGAAATACGCAAGCGACAACGCCACCACCGCATAGACCGCCCAAGCGTGTAGCCCCCAATGCAAAAACGAAATCATCATCGCTTGCTTGGCGGCTTCTACCGTCTGCGCATCCGCCACAGGTGGCGCAACAAAATGATACAAAGGCTCAGCCACACCCCAGTACAACAGCCCAATGCCAATCCCTGCCGAGAACAACATCCCAATCCACGAACCAAAGCTATACTGCGGTGTCTCCGTCTGATGCCCTAGGCGAATATCGCCATAATGACTAAAGCCCAGATACACACAAAACACGAGCGCCGTATTCATCAAAATAATGAGCACAAAGCCAAAATGCGTGCTAATCAGCGACTGCACCTGCCCAAACAACTGCCCTGCGTGCTCACTAAATACCGCCCCATACAGCATAAAAACTACAATCAACGCTGCTGAAATCGCAAATACAGGCACGCTTACCTTAGGAAAGATACCAAATTTAGATATCGTCACGCCACGTCGCACTGCGTCCGCTTGATGTGCTGTCGGGGGTGCGGTGGACTGATTTTTTGTGTTATTCATAAAACTATCCCATCAATCTGTTGGTGGATGATGATGGACTTTTAGTTGTATTATTGATACTTTCCAATAAATCTATCAATCAGCGTCACTGCCGAAAAAATACAACTAAAAATCTATCTGCAAATCTCGCTAAGTAGAAATACAGATTATCAATAAAATCAACTGATTGCAAATTTTATGATACAATATATCTGATTAATCAGTCACATTTGATATTGTACTATCCGATAAGTGATTGAAAATTGGGGTAATTTTTGGATATATAAAAGTTTGTTTTTATTTTGTAATTTATCAATAAAAATTATAAATAATCTGCCATCCGTCCGACAACCACTGCCAATTGATAACCAAAATTTATGACAATTGCAAACAAAATCAAGCATCATTTTGTCAATAAAAATGCTAAAATAAGTGATAATTTACTCACTGCCCTCATCGGCAAATAATATAGGAAGACAGATTATGCCAGTTTATCGCTCCAAGACTTCTACCGCTGGTCGCAATATGGCAGGCGCTCGCGCGCTATGGCGTGCCACCGGTATGACGGATGATGATTTTAACAAGCCAATCATCGCCATCGCCAACTCATTCACGCAGTTCGTCCCGGGTCATGTGCACCTAAAAGACTTAGGTCAACTAGTCGCTCGTGAAATCGAAGCGGCTGGCGGTGTCGCCAAAGAATTTAACACCATCGCTGTCGATGATGGCATCGCGATGGGTCATGGCGGTATGCTATATAGCTTGCCAAGTCGTGATTTGATTGCTGATAGTGTTGAGTACATGGTCAATGCTCACTGTGCTGATGCGCTGGTCTGTATCTCAAACTGCGATAAAATCACCCCGGGTATGCTGATGGCTGCCATGCGCCTAAATATCCCGACTATCTTTGTCTCAGGTGGCCCGATGGAAGCAGGCAAGGTGCTAGCAAGCACGCTTGGTGATGGTCATACCGTGCATGAGACAGTAACCGATGATAATGGTCAAAAGGTGCGTAAGCTTGACCTAGTCGATGCGATGATTGATGCTGCTGATGATTTAATCAGTGATAGCGATGTCGCCACCACCGAACGCTCAGCATGCCCGACTTGTGGCTCGTGCTCAGGGATGTTCACCGCCAACTCAATGAACTGCTTGACCGAAGCGCTTGGTCTGTCACTACCGGGCAATGGCTCACTGCTTGCTACTCATGCCAAGCGTCGTGATTTGTTCTTGGAAGCAGGTCGCCGTATCGTTGAGCTTGCCAAGCGTTATTATGAACAAGACGACGCATCAGTGCTACCACGCTCAATCGCCACCAAAGCCGCTTATGAAAACGCCATGAGCCTAGATATCGCTATGGGCGGCTCGACCAATACCATCTTGCACCTACTGGCCGCCGCCAACGAAGCAGGCGTGGACTTTAAGATGGCAGACATTGACCGCCTATCTCGTCAAGTGCCTTGCCTATCAAAAGTCGCCCCTGCTACCCAAAAATACCACATGGAAGATGTGCACCGTGCCGGTGGCGTGATGGGCATTCTAGCCGAGCTTGACCGCGCAGGGCTACTACAGACTGATGTGCCAACCGTCCACAGCGCGACGCTTGCCGATGCTCTTGCCAAGTGGGACATCATGAACCCTGACAATACCGAAGCTCGTGAACTGTATATCGCAGCACCAGGTGGCGTACGCACTACCCAAGCCTTTAGCCAAAATAAAGTCTGGTCAAATCTCGATGTCAATCGTGAGTCAGGCTGTATCCGTAGCCGTGAGCACGCCTATTCCCAAGACGGCGGACTTGCGGTGCTATTTGGCAATATCGCCGAGCGTGGCTGTGTGGTCAAAACCGCAGGCGTGGACGAAAGCATCCTAAAATTCACTGGCCGTGCCCGCGTCTTTGAGAGTCAAGACTCTGCTGTGGCTGCCATCTTGGACGACCAAATCGTCGCTGGTGACATCGTCATCATCCGCTACGAAGGTCCAAAAGGCGGCCCTGGTATGCAAGAGATGCTCTACCCAACTTCATATCTCAAATCAAAAGGCTTAGGCAAAGCCTGCGCCCTACTCACCGATGGTCGCTTCAGCGGGGGCACATCAGGTCTGTCTATCGGCCATGCCAGCCCTGAAGCTGCCGAAGGCGGTGCGATTGGCTTGGTAGAAGAGTTTGATACCATTCATATTGATATCCCAAATCGTAGTATTCATTTGGATGTATCAGATGAAGAATTGGCAAAACGCCGTGAAGCGATGGAAGCTCGTGGCAAGATGGCGTGGAAACCCGCCAATCGTGAACGCTATGTCTCACAAGCTTTGCGTGCCTATGCAGCGATGGCAACATCTGCTGATACAGGGGCAGTGCGTGATGTCAGTCAGGTTGAGTAAATTATCCAATTGATTGATATCAATACAAATCAAGCTATCAGATGATGGCTTGATTTTTTTCACCTAGAAAAACAAAAGCCTTATCCATCCGAATAAGGCTTTTGGGGTATTCACTTAACTGTAAAATAAACTATCACATCATTCAGGCTTAAAGCTGTCTTTTAACCCGACGATTTGGTTAAATACCGGCAAGTCGGCATTGTGCTCAATGGCATCAGCGATAAAGTAGCTTTCACGCTCGAATTGGAAACGCTCGCCTGCCGCTGCTTTTGCCAAATCAGGCTCAACCACCGCTTGGCAGATGGTGAGTGAGTTTGGGTTTAGATGTTGTTTAATCCATAGCGTATCAGCATCGGTATCGGCATCGATAATTTCTTTTTCGTGTAGGCTGACATCGCTGATTTCATCATCTTCGAGCAGCAGATACTCATACAGACGCACCACCGCATCGACGCCATGACTGGCTGACACCCAGTGGATGACGCCTTTGACCTTGCGACCTTCTGGGTTGTTACCCAGTGTATTTTCATCGATGGTGGCAATTAATTCGACCACTTGACCTGCTTCATCCAGCTTATGCTCATTGACCTTGAGCACATAGCTGTTACGCAGGCGGATTTCAGGATTTTCGGGCGATAGACGCTTGTAGCCTGCCGGTGGCACGACTTCAAAGTCAGTCTGGTCGATATAGATGGTCTTGGTGAATGGAATACGGCGTTCACCCATGTCAAGCGATGGATGCTTTGGCTGTGTTAGCCATAGCACTTCGCCATCAAAGTCGGCGACGGTTTTTGGGTTTTTGAGTTCAGCAAATTTTGCCACCGCTTCATCAAAGTTGGTAATCGTCACCTTCAGCGGACGCAACACTGCCATGCCACGAGCGGTAGTGTCTTCGAGTGATTTACGCACGCTAAATTCAAGCATGCGATGATCCACTAAGCCATCAGATTTAGTGATACCCACACGCTCACAAAAATCACGCAAGCCATCAGGCGTATAACCACGACGGCGCATACCTGCCACCGTCGGCATACGCGGATCATCCCAGCCTGACACCACACCCATATCCACCAGACGCTTAAGTTTACGCTTACTGGTCAAGGTATGATCAATATTCAGACGGCTAAATTCGTACTGATGTGGCGGGTTGTCAAAGCCCACTTTCTCAATCACCCAATCATAAAATGGGCGATGGTCTTCAAACTCAAGCGTACACAACGAATGCGTGATGCCTTCGAGCGCATCCGACAGCGGATGAGCAAAGTCATACATCGGATAGATACACCAGTCATCACCTGTCTGATGGTGATGGGCGTGCATCACACGATAGATGACAGGGTCACGCATATTCATGTTTGGGTGCGCCATATCAATCTTGGCACGCAGTACTGCACCGCCATCAGGATATTTGCCGTTTTTCATGTCGTCAAAACGAGCCAAATTCACTTCCACGCTCTCATCACGCTGTGGCGATGGCTTACCCACTTCGGTGAATGAGCCACGATTGGCACGAATTTCATCGATGCTTTGTAAGTCCACATAGGCATCGCCTTGCTTAATCAGCTGTACCGCCCAAGCGTGCAGCTGCTCAAAGTAGCTTGACGCATAACGCACATCGCCCGCCCATTCAAAGCCAAGCCACTTGACATCTTCTTTGATGCCATCGACATAGTCTTGTTTTTCGGCAGTTGGGTTGGTGTCATCAAAGCGTAGATTGCACGCACCACCGAACTCGCCTGCCACGCCGAAATTTAGGCAGATGGATTTGACATGACCGATGTGCAAATAGCCATTCGGCTCAGGCGGAAAACGGGTCAAAATGCTCTCGTGCTTGCCTGATTGTAGGTCATCACGGATGATGGCTCGGATAAAGTCGTTTTTTTCGGGTAACTCGTTAGCAGTTGTCATCTGTTTGTCCAAATTATTATCAATAAACACAAAATAAACCTTGATACTTTAGCATAATTGGCATGATTTTTCATCTGTTTAATCAGCAATTTAATCAGCAATTTTACTGAATCATTTCTTGGCGGATTTATTCTTTAAATCATCAAAATCATCCCCATATTTATCGGACAACTGTGCTATAATAGCCGAAATTTTCACCCACTTTAAGGATTTGTCATGGATATGCCAATTGTAGAATTTGACACCACTTATGGTAACATCGTCATCGAGCTAAACGCCGAAAAAGCGCCTGTAACCGTTGCCAACTTCATCGATTATGTTGAGTCAGGCCATTATGACGGCTTGATTTTTCACCGTGTGATTGACGGCTTTATGATTCAAGGTGGCGGTATGGACGCCAATATGAACGAAAAACGCACTGGCACGCCAATTAAAAACGAAGCGGACAACGGCCTAAAAAACAACACCGGCACTATCGCTATGGCTCGTACTTCTGACCCACATTCAGCGACAGCGCAGTTCTTTATTAATGTGCGTGACAACGATTTTCTAAACTACACCAGCCCAACGCCACAAGGCTGGGGCTATGCGGTATTCGGTCAAGTCATCGAAGGTATGGATGTTGTGAACCAAATCAAAGGCGTGCCAACAGGTCGCTTTGGCTATCATGCGGATGTACCGACCGAGCCAATCGTCATCAACAGCGCCAAAGTCGTTAAGAAATAATGCATTCGACTGATTATTTTTTTACCACAAAGCCGTCTGAAATTCAGGCGGTTTTTATTAGCGATTTGCACTTATCGGCACGCACGCCCCACTTGTGCCGTGCGTTTATTCGGCTGATTGATGATTTGTGCGTCTTACCAAATCTTGGCAGTGTCTATATTTTGGGTGATTGGCTGGATGCGTGGATTGGCGATGATGTGTATTTATCACTTGATGAGACTGCCAGAGCCAAGCACTGGCTAACACCTGTGCTGATGAGCCTAAAAAAATTGGCAGATAAACGGGTGCAACTCTTTGTCATGCATGGCAATCGGGATTTTACACTGTCCAATCGCCTAACCAAAGTCTTTGGCGGTGCTATCATCAGCGAACCCTATTATCTGACCACCGCTCACGCACGCATCCGCCTAGAGCATGGCGATGCACTGTGCACCGACGACACTAAATATCAGCAATACCGTGCCATCATCCGCCATCCTGTGGTGCTGTGGCTACTATTGCGTCTGCCTTTATCCATCCGCTCAAAGCTCGGTCAAGACATCAAACACAAATCCAGCCAAGACAAAGCAGCCAAATCCTACACCATCATGGATGTTAATAATGATGCCGTGCGCCATGCCATGAGCGACTGCACACTACTCATTCACGGACATACGCACCGCCCTGCCGTACATCATACTGATAACAAAACCCGCATCGTGCTTGGTGACTGGCGAGATGATGGCAAGCACATCACGGCAGAAATCGGGCTATTGATTGGTGATGAAGTTATGTTGGCAAGTTTTAGCTCGTAAAATGGATTTGGTGCATTTTGCCAATTTTCTCACTTTATCCATAAAAAAAGCGAACAGCCATCAGCCATTCGCTTTTTTTCGCAAGATACGCATTATTCAATCAAGTAGCTTATATTAATTTTTCTAATTTTTCCAATTTAAAAAGCTTAATCCAACAACTTAAAAAAATGCTCACGATAATGGCGCAGTTCACGAATCGAATCACGAATATCATCAAGCGCCAGATGTGTACCGCCTTTTTGGTAGCCATTGGCGACATCAGGACGCCAGCGATAGCACAGCTCTTTGATGCTTGAAACATCTAGGTTACGATAGTGGAAATACCGCTCAAGCGTTGGCATTTGGCGAGCCAAAAAACGACGGTCTTGGCAGATGGAATTACCACACATCGGTGAGATGCCTGCATCCACCCATTTTGATAGAAATTCAATGGTCTGCGCTTCAGCATCCGCCAAAGTCACCTTACTACGGCGTACACGGTCAATCAGCCCTGACTGCCCATGCTGCGTTTTGTTCCAGTCATCCATGCCGTTTAGCACCACATCGCTGACTTTGATGGCGAGTACCGGCCCTTCGGCTAGGATATTTAGGTCATCATCGGTGACAATGGTGGCAATCTCGATGATTTCATCGTTTTGAGTATCCAGCCCCGTCATCTCAAGGTCAATCCAAATCAGTGCTTTTTTGGCTTTGGCAGACGGCTTTGGGGTGGCGATTTTGATTTTATCAGTCATATACTATCCTTATTCAATCCGTGCATTGTATCACAGCCAAGTCATAATCACCATAACTACCGACGGACAATCAAAGACAATGCCATCATCATGCACGCATCACCAATACATTGCACAATACATGAGCCGTCAGGATAAATTACCAAAAAGCAACGCTTAGCAGTCGTTTTGTGGCAAAAATTTTGTTATAATCTCCACTTTATCCATGTTGCCGACAGCCCATGCCAAAGAATAAAATCAAAGCCTGGCTACCCACACCTGAAAAATTGCGTGAAAATCGCTTGGTGGCGATGTTTGCGCCGTTTTTGGCAGACCCGCGTCTATGGCAGATGAACCGCAACTCACTCAATCGTGCGGTGTATGTCGGTGTTTTGGCAGCATTTTTTCCTTTACCCGGGCAGATGCCACTTGCTATCATCGGTGCATTGATTGCTCGTGCCAATATCCCGATGGCGGTTGCTTTGACTTGGATTACCAATCCTTTGACAGGTATTCCCGTGTTTTGGCTTGCGTATTCATTGGGTGCACTGCTACTTGGTGAGCCGCTCATCGGACTGCGTGCCATTGGCATGATTTTGACCGATTTGACGCTATGGGCGACAGCTGATGGTGTGAATCCTTTTACTCATCACAAGATTTTTTCGTGGCAGGCGATGGTGGTTGGGCTTGTCCTATCTGCTATCATTACCAGTATCGTGCTCGGCATTGCCTTTCGCTTATTTTGGCACTATCGCACGGTGCGAGATTGGCAAGCACGACACGGCTACAACGCCAAAGCACCCAAATTCAGCAGCCAAAAAGGGCATAAACTGCGAGACAAGCTGCGTAATCAACACACACAGCAGACACAGCAGTCATCGGATAACGATTTTTCTATTTAATCCCATCCCTTATCGCACCTTATATCCGATATCTTGCCTAAGGATATGAAAATTTTTCATTAGTCTTTTGCTTATAAATGGCGTATAATTTTCCGCCAAATACCTATTAAGTTTGATGAAATTTGCCGTGCGGATGGGTATTTATTCTGTCAAGCCTAAAAAAGCCACCAGAATCGCACATTTTTTTATTTTTTTATTAAGTGAAATCTTATGAACTACTCCGTATTTACTTCAGAATCAGTGAGTGAAGGTCATCCAGATAAGATGGCTGACCAAATCTCTGATGCCTTGCTTGATGCCATCTTGACCCAAGACAAAGACGCTCGTGTGGCGTGCGAAACCTTGGTAAAAACAGGGGCAGTGGTATTGGCAGGTGAAATCAGCACACACGCTAACATCGATGTCGAAGGCATCGTGCGTGATACCGTCAATAAGATCGGCTACAACCATTCTGATCTTGGCTTTGATGGCTCAACTTGTGCCGTCATCAATATGATTGGTAAGCAATCTCCAGAAATCGCCCAAGGCGTCGATCGCTCACGCCCAGAAGATCAAGGCGCAGGCGACCAAGGTCTGATGTTTGGCTATGCCACCAACGAAACCGATGTACTGATGCCAGCACCGATTCAGCTATCACACCGCTTAATGGAGCGTCAAGCTGAACTTCGTAAAAATGGTACATTGCCATGGCTACGCCCAGATGCTAAGGCTCAGCTGACCATGCATTATGATGCCAACCATAAGCCATTTGCTGTCGATGCCGTCGTACTATCAACTCAGCACAGCCCTGAAATCAGCCAAGCTGACCTACACGAAGCTGTGATGGAAGAAATCATCAAAAAAGTCATCCCGGCTGAGCTACTGCACAAAGACACGCTATATCACATCAACCCAACAGGCAAATTCGTCATCGGCGGCCCTGTCGGTGATGCAGGCTTAACCGGTCGTAAAATCATCGTCGATACCTACGGCGGTATGGCTCGTCATGGCGGTGGTGCATTCAGTGGCAAAGACCCATCAAAAGTGGATCGCTCAGCTGCCTATGCTGGTCGTTATGTCGCCAAAAACATCGTCGCAGCAGGCCTAGCTGATCGCTGTGAAGTACAGGTGAGCTATGCCATCGGTGTCGCTGAGCCGACTTCGATTTCGGTGAATACCTTTAATACTGGTAAAATCAGCGATAACGACATCGTAAAACTGATCCGTGCGCACTTTGACCTACGCCCATACGGCATCACTCGTATGCTAGATCTATTGCAGCCGATGTATGAAATCACTGCAAGCTACGGTCACTTTGGTCGCACAGGCTCGGATACTGCCTTTACTTGGGAGCGTACCGACAAAGCCGAGCTACTACGCAACGCAATTTAATCAAACGCTTGCTTAGCACATCCAAAAGCCTTAGAATACTCGTGTTCTAAGGCTTTTTTTATTAGGAAATCATCATGAGCGACAAACCAGAATTTAACGAACAAGAATTTCAAGCGCAGATGAATGCGTTTTTTGAGCGAGCAGATGCGGTGATTAATCTTGCCAACAGTCAGCTAAGTCCACAATCGCACGCAGGCCAAGTCGCCGCTAGCCTAAACTACGCCGCTGCTCGCTTTGCGGTGTCGGCTGCGACCATCGGCTTTGTCAAGGGCAGCGATTTGGCAAAAGAAAAAGATGACATCATCAAATTCTACACCGAAAAATACCAACAAATGCTGTCAGAGAACCTTGACCAGTATATCGAAAATTTCGACAAATATACCAATCTTGCTAAATCCCAATAAGATTGATGTCAATTTTTTATTGCTTGATTTTACATCTTAAATCAAGCAATTTTTTTTTATTTGACATATTTATTCACAAACTGCATATTTTCTAGCTTTTAAAATCCAAAAAAGTGGTGTAAACTGCTAAAAGGCTTGATAAGTGATTAATCTTATCATATCATCACAAAATCCGATAATTATACCGATATGACATAATTATCATGTTGTTCTTTTATATAATTGTTTGTTTAGCATAGGGAGCGCATCGTGACGACAAAACAAAACACACCAAAAGCACCTAACGAATTTTTGGATCAAGAAAAAGACCTACCGCTCATCGCTGATACCGAACTGCTTGGTCGTATTCTACTGGATGTGCTCAAAGAGCAAACTTCACCGATTGTCGCTGATACCATTGATCAGCTGATCGCAGGGGGCAATCCTGAGCATATCATCAAGGATGCTCTGCCAAAGCTGAACAGTCGTCAAATCGAAAATCTCATCCGTGCGTGCAGTCTATTCGCCCAAGTGCTCAACATCGCCGAAGACCATCACCACGCACGCCGCCGCCAAATCCACGAACAGCTTGAGAGCACACCAAGCCCATCAAGCTTTGCCGGTGTGCTTGGCGAAATTGAAGAAAAAGGCATCAACCCAACCCAACTTCAAAAACAGCTTGATAAGCTATCCATCAGTGCGGTGATGACCGCTCACCCGACCGAAGTACAGCGTCAAAGCGTGCTCAAGCTACATCGCCAAATCCGCGCCCTGCTCACCGAGCATCAGCACGCCATCGGCTACCAAAAGCATCGCCTGACCGAACAAATCAAAACCGTGCTACTGTCACTATGGCAGACCAATGAAACTCGCCATTTCAAAATCAATGTCAGTGATGAGATTACCAATGGCGTGGCGTATTTTGATTTGAGTTTTTTCCAAGCCATTCCCAAGCTATATGCCCGCCTAAGCCATCAGCTCGGCGAACGCTATCCACACACCACACTGCCTGATGTGATTCGCATCGGTGGCTGGATTGGTGGCGACCGTGACGGCAACCCATTTGTTGATGCTGACACCCTACGCCATGCCTTTAAGCGTCAAAGTGCGGCACTGTTTTATTATTATCGTGACCAGTTGGGCGAGCTGTACCAAGAACTACCGCTATCGATTCGCCGTGTCAAGGTCAATGATGATGTGCTTGAGATGGCTGCCAATTCTCCCGAAAAACTGCTATCTCGTGCCGAAGAGCCGTATCGCTTGGCGGTGGCGCTAATTTCTGCTCGTATCGTGGCGACCAGTCATCGCTTTGGCCTAGATTATGGCTGTCGCTTTGGGGTGGCGGATGCCTACCAAGACAGCGCTGAATTTTTGGCGGATTTGGAAAAGCTACACCGCTCATTGACCCAAAACGGCAGTGAATATCTGGCACAAGGTCGCTTGCAGGATTTGATGCGTGCGGTGAGCGTGTTTGGCTTTTATCTGATGCCACTGGATTTGCGTCAGCACGCACAGGTGCACGCTGAGACAGTGCATGATTTGTTTAAGCACGCTGATTTGGAAGATTATCTAAGTCTGTCTGAGCCTGCTCGTCAGCGTGTGCTACTGCGTGAGCTTGCCACCGCTCGCCCGCTATACAGCCAATATGTCGAGTATGATGCACAGACCACCAAAGAGCTGAATATCTTTTTGGCGGCAGCGGACATCAAAAACCGCTACGGCGAAACTGCCATTTCCCAAAGTATCATCTCAAACTGCGAAACCATCAGCGATATGCTTGCCCTAGCACTGATTATGAAAGAAACGGGGCTACTACATATCGAAAATGGCAGTCCAAAATCACGCCTAAATATCGTGCCACTATTTGAGACCATCGAAGCACTCCAAAACTGCATCGGCGTGATGGATGAACTGCTTGGCAAGCCATGGTATCAAAGCCTGCTCAAAAGCCGTGATAACACCCAAGAAATCATGCTTGGCTACTCCGACAGCAACAAAGACGGTGGCTATGTCACCAGCCAATGGTCGCTATATCAAGCTGAAGAAAAACTGGTGCAAATCTTTGCCAAACATCAAGTGCAAATGCGTCTGTTCCACGGTCGTGGCGGTAGCGTCGGTCGTGGTGGCGGCCCGTCTTTTGAAGCGATTTTGGCACAGCCTGCAGGCTCGGTGGCAGGTCAAATCCGCATCACCGAACAAGGCGAAGTCATCACTGCCAAATACGCCGAAGCCAATAACGCTGAGCATAATCTAGAAGTACTCGTCGCAGCGACGCTCAAAGCAACAATCCTACCCAATGCGACAATGACTCCCGATTTTGAGCTGATGTCACATTTATCCGAATCAGCATTTACTCATTATCGTGCGCTGATTGAGCATCCTGCGTTTATTGATTATTTCCTACAAACCAGTCCAATCACCGAGATTGCCACCTTGAACATCGGCTCTCGCCCTGCTAGTCGTAAGACTTTGGCACGCATTCAGGATTTGCGAGCGATTCCGTGGGTGTTCTCATGGATGCAAAACCGCCTAATGCTACCGGCTTGGTATGGCTTTGGTACGGCGATTGAGACGCTGATTCAAGCAGATGATGGTAATTTGGCTAAGCTAAAAGCCCATGCCAAAGACAGTGCATTCTTTTATGCGATGCTCTCAAACATGGAACAAGTGCTTGCCAAAACCGACCTTAGCATCGCCAAGACCTATGTTGAGCTTGCCGAAGATAAAGCATCTGCCGATGTCATCTATGCAATGATTGAAGCAGAATACACACGTAGTAAAAATGCCCTACTACAATTGACCGAGCAAGACACCGTACTGACAGGCAACCGCTCATTGGCTCGCTCATTAGCCCTACGCCTACCGTATCTCAATGCACTCAACTGGCTACAGGTACTCCTACTCAAAGAGCGTCGGGGCGAGCAGTCGCTTGACCGCACCGATGGCTTTGATGATGACCGCTTATTACAGCTGATTCACCTGACCATCAATGGCGTGGCGCAAGGCTTGAGAAATACAGGTTGATCCACCTAAGGGCAGAGCTGGTTGCTTTGCCCTTTCATTGTTTGTAATAATAAGATTAATAATTTAACAACAAAGGATATTTTATGTGCGAAACTTTACTTGACCAATTAACTACAGATTCTAGTACTCACAACAATAACAAACCCACCGCACCACAGATCAATGATGAACGGCGCACGGCCTTGACGCTGCTGTGTGATTTGATCAAGATTGACAGCCAAAACGATCATGAAGCTAAAGTTGCTCTATGTTTGCAGAAGTTTTTGGCGTCTTATGGCATCGCATCAGAGTTGGTAGAATTTTGTGAAGGTCGGTCAAGCTTGGTCGCCGAGATTCATAACGGCGATGGCAAGACGCTTGCCATCTCAGGACATCTGGATGTCGTGAGTGCAGGCGATGCCAACCTTTGGACACATCCGCCATTTTCGGCGCACATCGATGACGATGGCGTACTGTGGGGTCGGGGTGCATCGGACATGAAATCAGGCCTTGCTGCACTGGTGATAGCGATGATCCATCTGAATGAAACCAAAAACTTCTCTGGCACAATCCGTCTGTTGGCGACCGTCGGTGAAGAAGTCGGCGAATACGGTTCACAGCAGCTGACCAAGCTTGGCTATATGGATGATGTCGATGGCCTACTGATCGCTGAGCCGTGCAATGTCGGCATCATCCATGCCCACAAAGGCTCGCTGAATTATAAAGTCATCGCCAAAGGGGTCGCTGCACACTCATCGATGCCTGAGCTTGGCAATAACGCCATCGAGCAGCTGAATACCGCCATGACACAGATCATCACAGATATTCGCACTAAGGCTGCTACCATCACCAATCCGCTGCTTGGCAACACTCTACACAATATCACACTTATCCAAGGTGGCACGCAGGTAAATTCCATTCCTGATCATGCTGAATTTGAAGCCAATGCCCGCACCGTACCTGAGTATGATAACCAAGCAGTGATTCAAGACATCCAAGCCATCATCGATACGCTGAACGCCCAAGATGGCTATGAGCTAAGCCTTATTGTCACTGCCGATCAGCCGCCTGTGTATGCTGCACCAGATTCGCCATTGATTCACAGTATTATCAATAGCACCAAAGATCTGCCAAGATTACAAGTGCCTTATCTGCTAGATAGCATGGGTCGAGTGCTAAACCAAGACCTAAGCACACTTTCCCAAAAGTTCCCCAAGGGGCTAGCACCCATCACAGCATCAGGCACGACGGATGCGGCACAGTTTTTGCGTCATCGTGATGACATTGACCTAGCCATCTATGGGCCAGGCATTCCGATGCTCAATCATAAGATCGACGAGCGGATCAACATCGGGCAGTATTTTGATTTTATTGATGTATATCAAGTAATTATCGCCAATTATCTTGATGGTACATTATCTGATTAATCTTACTACTGCTGACATGTATAGCTTATCGTGCATGGCTTTTTTGACCCTGTGGTCAAAGTTTGGACAAGCGTTCACCTTGAAAATTCATCATTACGACTGTAAAGTATGTCATATCGTACAATGGAGTGTCCACAATGAAACCTTTAATGTCATTAATACTAGCAACAGGATTGCTATTTAGTGCACCTACTTTGGCGATCGCCAAGCCCACTTACAATCCCACGACCAATGAATCCATCCGCATTTTGCGTGATATGATTCAAATCCCATCAGAAAATAATCACGAAGCGCAAGTCGCTGAGTACCTGCAAAAAGTTCTCAAATCACATGGTATTCAAGCAACTTTGATTCCCTATGCACCAGGTCGTAGCAATTTGATCGCTGAAATTCATAATGGCAGTGGCAAGACACTTGCCATCTCAGGACATCTGGATGTCGTTGATGCTGGCAACCATGACGAATGGACGCATCCACCATTTTCGGCGCATATCGATGATGACGGGGTGATGTGGGGTCGGGGTGCAACAGATATGAAATCCGGACTTGCTGCACTGGTGATGGCAATGATTCGACTGAACGAAACCAAAAACTTCACCGGTACGGTTCGCCTAATCGCCACCGTCGGCGAAGAGATTGGCGAGCTTGGAGCCAATCAGCTCACTACGCTTGGCTATATGGATGATGTCGATGGATTATTGATTGCAGAGCCAAGTAGCGTTGGTATTATTCATGCACATAAAGGCTCACTTAATTATAAAGTCACTGCCAAAGGGGTCGCTGCTCACTCATCCATGCCTGCCACAGGCAAAAATGCCATCGATGCACTCACCCAAGCAATGACAGCAATCAATGATGAACTACAACAAAAATTCAATACCGCTGATAATGCCATACTTGGCAAGGGATTTAGCAATGTCACACTCATCAAAGGTGGCAATCAAATCAACTCTATTCCAGATTATGCAGAATTTGAAGCTAACGCACGCACCGTGCCTGAGTTTGACAATCAAGCAGTGATTGCTGAAATTCAGCGCATTATCAACAAACTGAACAGTGAGCAAAAACTCAATCTATCTTTGGAAGTTACCGCCGATTTACCGCCCGTCCAAGCCAAAGCATCATCCCCGCTTATCGATGCCATCATCGACACAGTCAAGGATCAGCCATCACTCGGCGTATCAGCACAGTTTGATCTGATGCAGTCTGTGCTCAAGCAAGATCTGAGCGCTGCCAAGCAGCGATTTGGCAAAACACAAATCGCACCGATGGCTGTCTCTGGCACGACCGATGCGGCGCAGTTTTTACGGCATCGTAATGATATTGACCTAGCCATCTATGGGCCAGGTATTCCGATGCTCAATCATAAGGTTGATGAGCGAGTACCGCTTGAGCAGTATTTGGCATTTATTGATGTCTATGAACAGGTCATCAGTCGCTATCTGACGCCCAGTACCGCATCCAAATAATCCAAGCTTAGAAACACAAAAGGCAGAAACTCAATTTCTGCCTTTTGCTATCTGACTGCTTTGATTATCGGTCATTTAACTTAGTATGATGCCCATTGACCGCTTTTCATCTCAAGAATCTTATCAGCACGAGCAGCCAGCTGCCTGTCATGCGTCACCATCAGTAGCGCCATGCCGATAGATGACTGTAGCTCGGTCAATAGCTCAAATACCGCTGTGGCATTTTCATCATCCAAATTACCCGTCGGCTCATCTGCCAAGACCAGTGCAGGCTCGGTTACCAAAGCTCGGGCGATTGCCACACGCTGACGCTCACCGCCTGACAGCTCGCTTGGGCGATGATGCAGGCGATGACCCAGCCCCACACGCTCAAGCAATGCATTGGCACGGCGTTCGGCTTCTTGGATGCTGACATCAGCACGCATCAGTAGTGGCATGGCGACATTTTCGGTGGCGCTAAATTCAGCCAATAGATGGTGAAATTGATACACAAAGCCCAGATGTTGATTGCGCAGCTCGCCACGGCGTGTCTCATTGAGCTGATTTAGGCAGACACCTTTTAACCATACTTCGCCCGTGGTCGGGGTATCCAGTCCGCCAAGTAGATGTAGTAGCGTTGACTTGCCTGAACCACTGCTACCAACGATGGCAATACGCTCGCCCGCCTGGACGGTGAGATCCAATCCTGACAGCACGGTGGTTTTGATTTTGCCTTCGTCATAGACTTTGCTGATGTTTTTGGCTTCTAAAATCACACTCATCACATATCCTTATTCATATCGCAAAGTCTGAGCAGGCTCGATACGAGATGCTCGTAGTGCTGGATAAATCGTCATCAAAAAGCTTAGCAAGAATGACGCCACAGTAATCAGTGCCACATCAGACGCCTTGACTTGTGATGGCAGATAATCCACAAAATACACGCTACCATCAAATAGGCTAATGCCAAACACTTGACTGATAAACACCAAAATATCATTCACCGTCAAAGCCAAAGTCACCCCTAGCACCGTACCGACCACCGTGCCGATGACACCGATAATCATCCCTTGCACCATAAATACTTGCATGATGAGCTTAGGCGATGCACCAAAGGTCTTTAGGATAGCAATATCAGATTTTTTGTCAGTGACTAGCATGACAAGGCTTGAGACGATATTAAATGCCGCAACCACGACAATGAGAAACAGCAGCAGACCAATCATCGCTTTTTCCATCTGGATGGCGCTAAATAGATTGCCGTGCGTCTGTGTCCAGTTGCTCGGATGTAGGCGCATCGGGTCGATATTGGCGGCATTGTATGAGACTTGTTGCGCCTTAAAAATATCGTCAAGCTTCATGCGTAGCCCTTGTGCACCTTCGGGCAGTCTGAGCATCACGCCTGCATCACGCATCTGAATAAAGCCCATCGCACCGTCAATCTCGCTACTGATACGAAACACGCCCACTAAGGTAAATCGCTTAAAGCGGGGAATCACCCCTGCTGCCGATGGTGTCGCTTCGGGCAGTACCAAAGTCACTTGGTCGCCAAGCTGTAAGCCTAATGACTGCACCATCGTCTCGCCCAAGACGATACCAAATTCACCTGCTTTGAGTGACTCAAGCCCACCTGCAATCATGTGATTGCCAATGATAGACACTTGCTTTTCGTATTCAGGCTCAATCCCTGTCACCATAATGCCTGCCACTTGCCCTTCGGCAGTCAGCATCCCTTGTAGCTGAATAAATGGCGCAACCGCTTGCACTTCTTTATTTTCAGCCTGAATTTTTTCTGCCAAAGGCTGCCAATCGGTCATGATATCTGATGACATGACGGTCGCTTGTGGCACCATGCCTAAAATGCGTGATTTGAGTTCACGGTCAAAGCCATTCATCACCGACAGCACGGTGATGAGCACCGCCACGCCGAGCGTCAAACCAATCATAGAAATGAGCGAAATAAAGGAAATAAAGCCGTTTTTACGCTTGGCTTTGGTGTACCTAAGCCCGATAAATAACGCCAAAGGACGAAACATAGATTTTTTCCATAGTACAATAATCTTAACAGTTTAGCATTTTTTGACCAAAATCACCATCAAACTATTGCTATGCCATCAATTTTTGCCAAATTTTACCGTTTGGATAACTCACAGCAATTAAGATAGCGATACAAACAGCGATTACTTAAGCGATTTATCCTGATAATTTATCCTACCAACTTATGATGAATTTGATGCATATCGCTTGATATTTTTGTGGCTTATCCCTATATAAAAAGCAGTTTTTAATGAGTATAAATCATGACCACCCAAACTTTTCGCTATCAATACACCCACGAAACCGCACCGATTAAGATTGATTTGCCTTGTGATAAGAATGCCAGTCATGGCGACCATTGGGCGATTTTGACCGATAATATCGCTGAAGATGTCCCTAATTGGCTACAAGCCATGCTGGATAAGGCGACTTTGCCAACAGGTATCGGTCAAAACAGCGCCGCCAATGCCAAGCTATTACTTGGCATGAATGACACTTGCCATATCAAGCAAATCCTATCGATGGCAGATGGCAAGCCCCAAGCCTTTATCAATGCCTTTCCTGCGGTGCATAGCCCTTATGGTCTGACCTGCACCATTGAGCGGATTATCCGCTGTGATGCGACATCGGATGCGATTTTGTGCCTAAGCACGCCTGATGGTGCGACCATCTATGCCTTTGACCAGCTGTATGCGGTCAATCGCACCGATTATCGCACGCCAAAAAAATACTATGTCAATTTTAGCGCATGGGCGTACAACATCGAGCCAAGCCGCCAAGACGAAACCATCCTAATCGAAGACCAAGAAGCCATCCGCCATCACCGTGCGTTCAATGACATCATTGCTAGTAACGGCGGTCAAGTGCCTGACGACATCGACGAACAAATCCGCAATTGGCAACCTGCCGACCAAAAAGACAACGAACCGCTTGCCCCTGTTGAGATTAATCTTGGGCATATGTGTGCTTATCTATTTGGCGAAGTGTTTGGTCAAGAAGATGAAGCTTGGTGTCAAGGTCAAGTACTTGGCAAATCACAAACTGAATTTTTTGGCAAAGACATTACCTTGTTTGATGTGGTGATTTTGCGTGAACCTGATGCCGACCCATTTGTGGTGCGTATCGCCACGCCAACAACCGCCACCACCGATGCCATCGCTGTGCATGACTATATCCAAGCCAATATTTGGCTACAAGCTGCTATCTATGCTGAAAATCAGTCACAGGTGAAATAAGCTGCTATTTAAACAAATTTATTAAAAAAATCATTAAAAAAAGATGGGCTTAACTGATTAAGTCCATCTTTTTTTGTATTTTAAGATTTTAAACGATAATTAGCCAAACACCGCTTGATACTCACCATCATCAAAGCCAATCACCGCTACCGTCTTGCCTTGATACTCGCCAATGATGATGGGACGCTTGAGCATACTTTGGTTATTTTTGACAATCTCATACACCGCCTCACGACTGCCGTCCGCCACACCAGCAAGCACCGCTTTGGTATCGTCATCGAGCTTGCGATAGGTTGTGCCTTGTTTATTAATCACTTTTTCGCCAAACAGGCTGACAAAATTACTAAAGTCATCCATGCTTAGCACTTGTTTTTTATAATCAAAAAAGTCATAGCTTACGCCAAGTTCGGTCAGCTTATCAAAGGCTTTTTTCATGGTATTGCAATTTTTGATGCCATAGACAGTGATACTCATCATATCCCCCAAAGTTTTTTGGTTAAAGTTTGCCAAATTATAGCAAATTGGCACGGATTTTAGGTATAATAACCTGTTTATATTTTTCTTTTTTTACCGCATTGGATTTGATATGAGTAAGATTTCATCAGACAGCCACTTGGACAATTACGATTTTTCGACGATTGAGCGTACATTGCAACAACAATGGGACAGCGACAAACGCTATCACACCACCAATGAGCCAAGCGACAAGCCAACTCGCTATATGCTGTCGATGTTCCCTTATCCAAGCGGTAAACTGCATATGGGTCATGTGCGTAACTATGCCATCACCGATGTGCTCAGCCGTTATTATCGCCAAAAAGGCTATGATGTCATGCAACCGATGGGCTGGGATGCGTTCGGTCTGCCTGCCGAAAATGCCGCCATCGCCAATGCGGTCGCCCCTGCCAAATGGACTTTCCAAAACATCGACAATATGCGTACACAGCTCAAGGCGCTGGGTCTGTCGATTGACTGGTCTCGTGAATTTGCCACCTGTACGCCTGAATATTATCGCTGGGAGCAGTGGCTGTTTTTACAACTCTACAAAAAAGGGTTGGTTTATAAAAAACTTGCCACAGTGAACTGGGACCCTGTGGACAATACCGTCCTTGCCAATGAACAAGTGGTCGATGGTCGTGGCTGGCGTTCGGGTGCGATTGTCGAAAAGCGTGACATCCCAATGTATTATTTCAAAATCACCGACTATGCCGATGAGCTACTCGATGACCTAAAAACCCTAGAAGGTCATTGGCCAAAACAAGTGCTATCAATGCAGCACAACTGGATTGGCAAAAGTCGTGGCATGGAGCTTGATTTTACTTATACGCTCGGTGAACAAAGCGATGTGTTGCGTGTATTCACCACTCGCCCTGATACGGTGATGGGTGTCAGCTATCTAGCCGTGGCTGCCGAGCATCCATTGGCACAATACGCCGCTAAGCAAAATGAAGCCATCGCACAGTTCTGCGCTGAATGCAAACAAGGCTCTGTGGCTGAAGCTGACCTTGCCAAAGCCGAAAAAGTCGGCATGGATACAGGGCTATTTGCCACTCACCCAATCACAGGTGAAGATGTGCCTGTCTGGGTCGCCAACTATGTACTGATGAGCTATGGCTCAGGTGCGGTGATGGGCGTGCCTGCGCATGATGAGCGTGATTTTGAATTTGCTAATAAATACGGCTTGCCAATCACCCAAGTCATCGACTGGAGCGACAAACAAGGTCAATACGACAGCAGTCAGTGGCAAGAATGGTACAGCGACAAAGAAACTGGACACTGCATCAATTCAGGCGTGCTCGATGGCCTATCATCAGCTGATGCCATCGCCAAAGTCGAAGAAATCGTCGGCGCAAAAAATCTTGGCAAAGCCACCATCCAATACCGTCTGCGTGACTGGGGCGTGAGCCGTCAGCGTTATTGGGGCTGCCCGATTCCGATGGTGAACTGTGCTTACTGCGGTACTGTGCCTGTCGATGAAGCGGATTTGCCTGTGGTGCTACCGACCGATGTCATCCCTGATGGTCGTGGCAATCCACTGAAGAATATGCCAGAGTTCATCAACTGCACCTGCCCAAAATGCGGTCAGCCTGCCGAGCGTGAGACAGATACTTTTGATACCTTTGTTGAGTCGAGTTGGTATGCACAGCGTTTTGCTAGCCCGCATGACAGCACGCAGATGATTGACCATGCTGCCGCTGATAAATGGCTACCTGTGGATCAATATGTCGGCGGGGTCGAGCACGCTGTACTGCACTTGCTATACGCACGCTTTTTCCACAAAGTGATGCGTGATGAAGGGCTAGTCAGCGGTGATGAGCCATTTGCCAATCTACTTGCCCAAGGCATGGTGCTGGCAGGTACTTATTATCGTGAAAATGCCGATGGCTCAAAATCGTACTATTTCCCACATGAGATTGACCTTGTGATGACGGGTACTGAAGTCACAGGCGCAACGCTCAAAGCCGATGGACAGCCTGTCATCATTGGCAAAATCGAGAAAATGAGTAAATCAAAAAACAACGGCGTCGATCCCCAAGAAATCATCGAGCAATACGGTGCTGATACCGTGCGTCTATACACGCTATTCACCGCCCCTGCCGATCAGACGCTAGAATGGTCAGACTCAGCACTCAAAGGTCCGCACAATTTTGTCAAAAAAGTATGGCGTACCGTTGGCGAGCACCTAAGTGCAATTGTTGGCAAATCAGTCAATGCCATCGACAAAGCATCATTGTCAAAAGCCGCCAAAGACCTACGCCGTAAGACGCACGAAACCATCGCCAAAATCGATGTCAGCTTAGGCGAGCATTTGGCACTGAACACACCAGTATCTAGCTTGATGGAGCTATGCAATGAGATTGCAAGCTTTGAAGTGGCAAATGATAATGATCTGGCAGTGCGCCATGAAGCCATCCTTGCGCTACTGACCATGCTATCACTGTATGCACCGCACGTTGGCGAATATTTGCTAGATGCACTCGGCATCGATACACGCACGGTCGCGTTCCCTGCGCTTGATGAAACTGCCCTAGTCAATGACACCATCACGATGGTCGTACAGGTCAATGGTAAAGTGCGTGGTAAAATGGAAGTCGCTGTCGGCACTGACAATGACACGCTAATCCGTGAAGCCAAAGCACTAGAAGGCGTTGCTAAGTTCATCACCGGCGACATCAAAAAAGAAATCGTCGTACCGAACAAACTGATCAGCTTCGTCGTGGCAGGTGCGTGATGACAATGTTAAAAGCCCTTTCAATCAGCCTAATGGCAGTCGGTGCATTGTCACTGACCGCCTGTGGCTATCAGCTGCGTGGCATGGGCGAAAATAGCCTAAAGCTTGCCCCGGCGTATAGTCAGGTCAATATCACCACCGAAGACAATGCGTTGGCTTATGGCTTTAAGCATAAGCTTGCCACCCGTTTGGCTCAGCTTGGCGTGAGTACCAGTAGCGACGCTACCCACACCATCATGGTGCAAAATCTGCGTTATCGTCGCTATGAGCTACTTGGCGTACTGACCGAAGTACGCCTGCTGATGATGGCGGATGTGACTTATCAAATCAATGGTAAAAGTGTCACCTACCCAATCCAAGTCGAGCGTAGCTATCAGTACAATGAAGCAGGTGTCGCCACTAGCGACCAGCAAGGTGAACAAGCACAAGCATGGCTACAGGACAACTTAGCCGAGCGCATCGCCGAGCAGTACTATGCGATGGGTAGTCAGACTAGCCAATAACCATGCAGCAGCGTTTTTTGGCACTTGCCCAAAGCCTATTACAAGCACCACAAACCCTGTGCGGATTGTGGCTTGTACATTCTGATGAGCCATTAGTACTGCAGTGGCTCATCGATGCTTGTCGTCCCAGTTGGCAAGCAAACGCCCAGTTGCCCAAACGCATTGAGCTCAATAGCCCCAAACAGTGGCAAGAAGTCATCAATGAGCTATCCGCCCTATCGCTGTTTGCCGAATCCACCGCCATCATCGTCACAGGTAAGTATAAGCCCGATAACGACACGATGGATGCGCTGACACGCTTTGCCGATGATGTCAAAGCAGGCAACAGCACCAATCATCTGATTTGGCTACTACCCAAGCAGGACAAAAAATCCCAAGCCACCAAAGCCTTTCGACTATTTGACACGCATGGCACGATTATCGACGGCAATATCTCTAACGAAAATCAACGCCAAGAGCTGCTACAATACTGGGCGACACGCCTACATCTCATGCTGGATGCCGACGCTTGGCGGATGCTGATGAGTCATACCGAGCACGATTTACTCACCGCTTATCAGTGCCTGTGGCGACTGTCGTATAGCTATACCACGCCCGACCAAAGCACGCCAACAGCCATCGATATACCGACACTGATGCAGTCGCTGTCCGACGGTGGTAGCTTTAGCGTGTTTGATTTGTCCGATGCGCTCATCCATCAAGACGCCATTACCTGCCAAAAAATCCTACATCATCTCAAGCAAACCGACACCGCACCCAGCATCATCCTATGGGCGATTAATAAAGACCTACAACTGATTGCAGGCTTGCAAGCAGGTAAAGACGCCCAAAGTCTAGGCGTTTGGCGCAACAAAGAAAACAGCTACTATCGCCTATCAAGACGACTAGCACCGAGTGCACTTGGCGTGCTACACACCCAAGTCTATCACTGCGACAAAGCCATCAAAGGACTTAGCGATGATGATGTCTGGCGACTGCTTGAACGGCTGATTTTGGGCATGTGTGGTGTGGCGTTGCTACAGGCTGATGTATGAAAACTCATCCGCTCGGCATTGTATTCCCAATCATCATCTTTATTATCGCTATTGCCCACTTTCTCATCAGTGGCGAGCGACCATATGGTCGTGATAAGCCCTACGCCAATCGCTCAAAGGTTTTCCAAGATTTTCAACAAGAAATGCCCAAGCTCACCAAAGGCTTAGGTGAACCAACCAATATTTCTCATACGCATAAACAAGGGATTGATTTTGTAGGTATCAGCTACTCATACCCCTATAACGAACAATTAATTCAGCTTGTACACGCCAATGCCATCGAACACAATTGGCAACCAGTCAATACCCAAAAGCCAAATACGCTAAAATTCTACTGCCGTAATCAACAAGAATTAAGCATTGAGCCATCATCACTGTATCCAAATCACGCCATCATTAGCCTATATTTCTATATCAATCCCAAAGACCAGAGCTGTCCATAACGCCATTTGTGATAAAAATTACAAAAACACAACAATTCTCTACATAAGTTGCGTTTGCCAAAATCCTACTATAAATAAAAACTGTTATCATTATCATCATTTTATGGGTACAATATCATCACTATTTTTGACATTTTTTAGGATTTATCATGTCATCCGCCAAACCAACTGCCAAATCGTTCAGCTCTGTTAAATTCAGCCGTTATATTAAGTGGATTATCCTTGCCTTAGTGCTGGCTGCCCTTGCTTTTTTTGGGTATAAAAAATTAAACCCAACCCCTGTCGCCCCACGATATCTCACCACCACCGTCGATACAGGCGACATCGAAAACACCGTACTGGCATCAGGCAAAATTAAAGCCATCCAAACCGTCGATGTCGGTGCACAGGTCTCAGGCGAGATTACTAAGCTGTATGTTGAGATTGGCGATGAAGTCAAAAAAGGCGATTTGATTGCGCAAATCAGCCAAGTCGAACAAAAAAACACCGTCTCAAACGCCCAAGCATCGCTATCACAAGCTGAAGCGAGCCTGAACCAAGCACGGGGGGATTTGGCGACCAAACAAGGTGAAGTCGCAAGCGCCCAAGCCACCATTGACACTCGCCAAGCCGAGCTCAACAAAGCACAGCAAAGCTTTAATCGACTCGCAGGACTCATTGATATTGACGCCATCAGCCGTGAAGAATACGACACAGCCAAATCAAACCTTGAAGTCGCCAAAGCTGCACTTGCCACCGCCAAAGCCAATTATCAAAACACCCTGACAGCGGTCAATAATGCCAAGCTTGCCATCGACAGCCAACAAGCTGCCATCACCAAAGCCAAAAACGATGTCATCACCGCCCAAGAAGACCTAAGCTACACCACCATCCGTGCACCGATGGATGGCACAGTCGTCGCCATCAGCCAAAAACAAGGCACGACGGTCAATGCCAACCAATCCGCCCCAACCATCGTGACGCTCGCTGACCTAAGCCGTGTGCGTATCAACGCCCAAATCTCTGAAGCGGATGTGGTGAACATCACCCCAAATATGGCAGCACGATTTAATATCATTGGCAATCCCAATCAGCAGTTTGACGCCATCTTAAGCGGCGTCGAGCCTGCACCCGAGACCATTAGCACCACCAGTAGCACTGACTCAGCGGTGTATTATATCGGCTACTTGGATGTGGATAATAGCGAAGGTAAATTTCGCATCGACATGACTGCACAGGTCAATATCATCATCAATGCCGCTCGTGGCGTGCTTGTCGTGCCATCATCTGCCATTGAGACCAAAGACGGTAAAAGCACCGTGCGTATCATCGGCGAAGACGGCTTTGCCAAGCCCGTTGAAGTCGTCGTTGGTATCGACAATCGAGTCAATGCCGAAATCAAATCAGGGCTAAACAAAGGCGATGTCATCGTCATCGGCGAACAAAGCCAAGAGCAATCATCAAGCGGTAACAAAAACAACAACCGCCCACCGATGATGTAAGGTGATGATGATGCAAACAACGACATCCCATCAGGGCAAGACACCCTTGATTGAAGTGCGTGAGTTGGTGCGTGATTTTCCAGCAGGCGATAGCCAAATCCGCATCTTGCACGGTATTAATCTGACGCTATATCAAGGCGAAATGGTCGCCATCATCGGTCAGTCGGGCTCAGGTAAGTCCACTTTGATGAATATCTTGGGCTGTCTTGATAAAGCCAGTGGCGGACACTATGCCATCTTTGGTCGCTCGGTCGATGATATGGACACCGAAGAGCTTGCCAAGCTACGCCGTGAACACTTTGGCTTTATTTTTCAGCGATATCATCTGCTTGGCGATATCAATGCGCTTGATAATGTCACCGTGCCTGCCGTCTATGCCGGTATGGACACCGCCAAACGCCGTGCCCGAGCCGCCGAGCTACTCACCGCACTTGGACTTGGCGATAAGACCCAAAACCGCCCAAATCAGCTCTCAGGCGGTCAGCAGCAGCGTGTCTCTATCGCTCGTGCCTTGATGAATGGCGGTGATATCATCCTAGCCGATGAGCCCACAGGCGCACTCGATAGCCACTCGGGTATCGAAGTGATGAAAATCTTGCACGAGCTCAAAGACAAAGGCCATACCATCATCATGGTCACGCACGACCCCAAGCTTGCCGCTCAAGCCGAGCGAGTGATTGAGCTCAAAGACGGTCATATCATCGCCGACTACTACACCGAGCACGCCACGCACCGCACCGCCATCACGCATAGCGACCATTCACGCCAAAAATCCGATAGCAAAAATGCCTTGCTGGGCTTTTTTGACCGTCTCAAAGAAGCGTTCAAAATGTCGCTCTACGCCATGAAAGCCCACAAGATGCGCACCCTGCTGACCATGCTTGGCATCATCATCGGTATCGCATCAGTGGTATCGGTAGTAGGTCTGGGTCAAGGCTCACAACAAAAAATCCTAGCCGACATCAATCAGCTGGGCACAAATACCATCACCGTCATCGATGGCTACCCCTTTGGCGACCCACGGCGTAAATACGGTCATGACAATCTCACCACCGCCGATGCCGATGCCGTCGCCGCTCAGCCATATGCCAAAAGTGTCAGTCCGCAGGTCGATAGCAGTGTCACCGCTCGCTACAAGAACATCGAAGCATCCGCCAGTGTCAATGGCGTGGGCAAGGATTATCTGACCGTCACCGGCGAAAAGCTCGCTATGGGGCAAGGCTTTAGTGCCGACAGTGTCAATAAACTCACCCAAGATATCATCATTGATAACAATGCTTATAAGACTTTTTTTAATGGTCAAGGCAATCCCATCGGCGAGATTATCCTAGTGGGTAAAGTCCCGGGGCAAGTGGTGGGCGTACTGTCAAGCAAAAACACAAGCTTTGGTCGCCAAAACAACACGCCACAGCTGTATATGCCCTACACAACAGTGATGCATCGGATGCTTGGCACAAGCTATCTAGACCGCTTTGTGGTGCTGATTGATGAGAACACGCCATCCAATGTCGCCGAAACCGCCATCAGTGAGCTCATCAAATCACGGCACGGCACGGATGACTTTAATATCATGAACACCGATTCGATTCGTCAGACCATCGAATCCACGACAGGCACGATGACGCTACTTGTCTCATCCATCGCCATCATCTCGCTCATCGTCGGCGGTATCGGCGTGATGAATATTATGCTTGTCTCAGTCACCGAACGCACGAGCGAAATCGGTGTGCGTATGGCGGTCGGCGCTCGCCAAAGCGACATCATGCAGCAGTTTTTGATTGAAGCGGTGCTTGTGTGTATCCTTGGCGGGATTTTGGGTGTGGCGTTTGCCTTTGCCATTGGTGAGCTGATTAATAAGTTTGGCGGTGGGGATTTTAGCGTGGTCTATTCGCCTTTATCCATCGTTGCTGCTTTTGTTTGCTCGACCTTAATTGGCGTGGTATTTGGCTTTTTGCCTGCCCGCTCTGCATCACAGCTCAATCCTGTGGATGCCTTGAGTCGTAATTAATCATTCCGATGTAGAATTGTGGTGCATTTCACGCCCAAGCACAGCAGACGAAATCCAATAAAATCAATGCTTGGCGTGATTTTTTGCTAAAATTTTGAAAATTTTTGGATTTTTTGCAAATTAATGCTTGCAATCATAAAAATTATGCGTATAATATGCACCACATTAGCGATACGGAGTACCGTATCCGACTAGATAAATGGGTCGTTAGCTCAGTTGGTAGAGCAGTTGACTTTTAATCAATTGGTCGCAGGTTCGAATCCTGCACGACCCACCATTTATCCTAGTATCGCTAACGGGTCGTTAGCTCAGTTGGTAGAGCAGTTGACTTTTAATCAATTGGTCGCAGGTTCGAATCCTGCACGACCCACCATCATTCCCCAATAGCTCAGTCGGTAGAGCATCGGACTGTTAATCCGTGTGTCCCTGGTTCGAGCCCAGGTTGGGGAGCCATATTCAAAGAAGCCCTTGGTGATTACCAAGGGTTTTTTATTTGTATCCTGATAAATTTACCAAACCATGCAATTTGACAAGCCTAGCTATCATGCTATAATCATGGACTGCCATTCAGATTTTATAATACAAAGGATTTGCCATGCTACCCCCACACATCAAAAATCGCTACTCAGATCATCCGCAGACTATCATGCGCCCTGTACATCTGCGTCTATCCGAAGAGATTATCAAGCATCTTGAAGTCACCGCCCAAGATCATGGCTTTGATCGTATTCAAGGCTTGATTCGCCTGTATATCCGTCAAGGGCTTGACCGTGATAATTCCAACTACACTCTAGCTGATGATGTGCTATTTATCGAAAAACTACGCAAAAAAGGCGTCAGCCAAAAAATCATCGATGAAGCCCTAGCTGATGTCAATCAAAAATGCGATTTGGGCTAAATTCACACCGCCAAACACTTATCAACACTGATTGACCCAATCAAAGCCACATAAAAATGCACCACCTAGCAAGATGGTGCATTTATTTGGACTGTTTTATAGCAATGCTAATTGCGATATTGATACAATGTTGATTACAAGGTTTATTGCAATTTGGTCGCAGGCTCGTCAAAGCTTAACTTGACGCCATCGCCAAGTCCTTTGCCAATTTGCACACCAAATCGATCAAAAAACTGATTCATCGGATCGACATAGGTATAATCCACCGTATCTAGCTCAAGCTGTTTTTTGAGCTGGGTGATGCCGCCTGTTTTGTCCGCCAACCCGAGTGCCACCGCATCTTTACCCGTCCAAAAAAGCCCTGTAAATAGCTTATTTTGTTCAGGATTTTTGAGCTTATCGCCACGGCCTTGTTTGACAGCATTGATAAAATTTTGGTGCGTGGTGTCGAGCATTTTTTGGACATGGGCGGCTTCTTCTGCGGTCATCTCACGGCTCATACTCAAGATGTCCTTGTACTCGCCTGCGGTCAAGGTACGGTCTTTGACGCCGACTTTTTTCATCAGCTCTTCGATGTTGTAGCCTGACATGATGACACCGATTGAGCCAACCAGACTTGATGGATTAACCCAAATCTCATCGGCCGCCGCTGCGATATAATACGCACCAGATGCGCCGACATCGCCGATGATGGCATAGAGTTTCTTATCAGGGTATTCTTTGCGTAGATCCATCGCCGTTTGCCAAATCTCATCCGACTGTACAGGTGAGCCACCGGGCGAGTTGATGTTTAGCACCACTGCTTGGGCGTTGTCATTTTCAAAGGCTTGGGTCAGTGATTCGCCGATATTTTGGGCATTAGTGTCGGTGTCGCTAGCAATCACGCCATTGACATCCACCACCGCAATGTGCGGCTCAGCCATGCCCACCGTGTCAAGTGTCGATGATGACGAGCTACAGCCATAGCCAAAGGCGATGATGATAAACACAATATAAGCAAAAGTGAGTAATTTAAAGAAAATCCCCCAGCGACGGCTTGCCTTTTGTTCTTCGATACTAGCAAGTAGGGTTTTTTCGAGCAGACGCCATTCTTCGCCCTGTCTTGGTGCTGTCATTGGCGTTTGCTCAAGCTTTGGTTGGTTGGATTCGTTGGATTTATTGGGATTTGGTGGCCACGCCATAAAAATTCCTTTGATGGATAAATTTGATAACTAAAACCACTCTATTCTACCCCAAAAATCCCTTTGGTGATAGTCCACAATCCATGCCATCTATTTAGCACTTGGATAGATGGTCGCTGCGGGGAGTTGCCTTGTGATGGGTTTGGTGTCGGTAGCGTTTTGTGCACCCAAAATCAGTGGCTGATGCCCTTGCTTTGGTGTGATTGCCAAAGATGGCTCACTATCGCACAGCATCGCCCACAACTGCCATAACAGCGGCTCGCCACCAGTCATGGTCACCATCTGCACGCCCTGCTGATTGGGTGGATTTGATGGGCTTGGTTGTGGCAATTGTGCATCATCTTGGTCTAGCTCATCCAAAGCGGTCGCATCAGTATCCATACTTGGCATATCAACCGCAAGCATCGGCAAATCGCTGACAATCTCAAGCTCACAGTGCTGGACACGCTCATCATCAATCATCTGCCACCCTGTCAAGGCACGAATGCTGAGCGTATCATCTTGCCACACCATCCCTGCGGTGCATGGCTCATGATACAGTGATGGCAATGGCTCATGCCGCCCTGCTTGCCAGTAGCGATGGATAGGGATGGTTTGTTGAATGTGCGCCACCACAGGCATCAGTTTGGCACTTGGACTTTGGACGATGACGCCATCGAGCGTATCCACGCCTTGTCGATGTAGTGCATCTATGAGCTGATTTGTATAATTATCCTTAAGCTTAGCCCCTTGCTCAGATAGCAGTAGCCAATGCCGTGTACCGTTGTCATCATGCACTTTTAGCAAATATTGGCTAAGAGTTGGGCTATCGCTATCTAGCCAAATCAGCTCAATACCTGATGAATGCTTTGGCATACCAATCAAGCATAACGCCACGAGTGGCACGCATAGCACGGTCTTTGGTAGCACCTTTGGCAGTAGTAATAATGTCACCATCATAAAGCACAGCACAAAGCCCGCCATGCCAAACGGCGCATACAGCCAAGCACTGATACCGCCCAATTGCTCCACGAGCGTAAACTCAAGCCCCGTGTGCAACATCTGCAAAATCTGCGCCGACACACCCCACAGTATATCCGAGATGCTTGGTGTGATGACAAATATCGCCCCTGCAATCAGATTGATCGGGACAATCACCGCACCAAACAGCGATACGGCAAATACATTGACCACCAAGCCCCATATCGATACCTTACCAAATAGCATCACCGACAAAGGTAGCATCGCAAAAAACAGCCAACATTGCAGCTTGATGATTTGCTTGGTGCGCACCCAGCCAAGTGCCATCGCCCCGCCTTGCACCAACTTAGCATCATCCATCTCATAGCGCATGAGTAGTAGCACAGCGATGAACGACAGCCAAAAGCCTGCTTGCCACAGCACATACGGGTCAAGCCACACCATCACCAAAGCCACGACGCATAGCACCGACAGCGCCGATATCGGCAGGGCAAAATAACGCACCGCCCACACCGCCATCAGCATATACACAGTACGCACCGCCGGCACATCAAAGCCTGTAAACAGCGCATACAATAGGCTTGCCGCCACCATAATCGCCATGCGAATTTGCCATCTGGGTATGGCTTGATAAACACTCATCGCAAAGCGATCAAGCACCCATAGCAGTACAGTCGCCAACATCATCGCCAAAAACAGCACATGAGCACCCGAGATGGCGAGCAAATGCGAAATGCCTGCCAGCTGATACAGTGTCTTGGTGGATTTATCAATCAGCGCACGATCACCGGTTAATAGGCTTAGAGTGACCGCCTGTGCTTGCGCTTGCTGGGTGGTGAGCCTGTGCCAATCTTGATAAAAATGTATACGCAAGCGATGGCGGTACTGCTCAAGCGTGATGATTAGCCCTTCGCCAAAGCTCTGCGGCGTGTGTGTACTGATTGCACCCACTTGGATAATGCGAGCATTGGCATGGATATGGCGTGTGCGTAGCCACTGATTGGCATCAAAGCCACTGGCACTGACCGTCCGCTCAATCGGCGTAATCAATAGCACCACATCAGCGATATCGCCTGGCTTTAGTGTGTTCAGCACTGATAAATCTTGCTTGCTAAAATTAGGATTGGCAGACATCATCACGGTTGCGCCATTAAGCCGATCCAGACCTGCATCATGCGTGCGAACACCGCCCAAATCATCAGATGGGCGTGATAGGATAGATTGAGATGGTGCATCGTTTACCAAAAAAGGATTGGCACTCGTCAGTGTGCGTGCATCAGTCTGCACAGGTGCGGCAGTGACTTGTGTCAAGATAGCTTCTTGGCGATAGCTACTACCTAGCACCGCATCATACACACCATCACTGACGGTCGGTATGTATGCTTTGGCTTGAATCAGATGGCGTGACAGCGGTGTATGCTCATTAAACTCAAGATGTGCCACAATACCACGCAGTACAAATAACACCATGATGACAATGAGTGAACTGACTTGTAAAATACGGCGTCTGCCACGCTTTTGGCTAATGATGCTTGCACTCGTTAAGCTGATGACAGCGACGAACAGCAGCCCCGTCATTAACCAAAATGCCATCGGTGACAGTAAGATGCTTGATGATGACTCATCAAACCCAAAGCCATCCATCACACCAAGTACAGCAAATAGTAGCAGGCTTACTACACCAAATAGCCAAATCGCCACAGTCTATCAGCCACTGATGGTTTTTTGATGGCGGATGATCATCTCAAGTAGTAGCAGATCATCCGTATAAGTCAATTTCATATTCATCTTAGACGCACTAACGATCCGCACCTGCTTACCAAATCGCTCATAGGCACTGGCTTCATCAGTGATCATCAGATCCAGCTTAGCCACTTGATCAAGCACATCCATCAGCTCACCTAGGCGAAATACCTGTGGTGTCAGCGCCTGCCACAGATGCTCACGACTTACAGTGTGATCGATCATGCCATTCATCGCAAATTTAAGCGTATCCACGACAGGACTTGCCAAAATCGCTGCATCGCCTTTCTCATCACCTGCATCAATCCGAACGATGACATCGATGAGTGCAGCCAGATCTGATTTGGGCAAGCAAGGTCTTGCTGCATCATGGATCAGCACCCAGTCATCGAGTGATGCACCAAGGTTTTGAATGCTTTGTAAGCCTGATTGTACCGACTGCCACCGCTCAGCACCGCCGATCGCTGTATGAATGGGTGCATGATAAGTAGCGGTCAGACTTGATAATATCGGCGAAAGATACGAATCATCAGCAGCATGCACCAAAGTCAAATCGCCAATACGCTGATCGCACAGACTCATCACACTATGCTCAAGTACAGTATGATCAGCGATGCGCAGATACTGCTTGGGACACTCAGCACCGAAGCGAGTACCTTTGCCAGCGGCGACAATCAGCGCATGAATTTTGGGGGAATTTTTCATCATTTTATACATAAGCAAAAATCGCCAAAATAAATTGACGATTTTTTGTGATAGAAAAAATTATTGTGATGCTGTCGGCTTTTCGACTTCAGGCACAGAGTCCACAGATTCGACCGTTGAATCCATAGGTGGTGCTATCTGACGACTGTAAGTAATCGGCGCGGTACTTAGCTGCATAAAAGTCTCTCCAGGCTTAATTAAGCCCAGATCAAGGCGTGCATGCTCTTCGATGGCAGACAATCCAGATTTAAGATCCTGAACATCTGCCACCAAGATACTATTGGCATAAAGCTGCTCATCACGAATTCGAATGAGTTCTTTTTTTCGCACTTGCAAAGCTTCATAGTCAGCACGACCGTATTCACCATGCCAATATTGGTATTGCAGTAGCGCCAATACAATCACAGCCAGCACGATTGCGATCAAATAACCAACATTCGTGCTGATTCTGCGCTTTGGTGTGTAAGTCGTGTTCGCCACAGAAATCACCATCAATTAGCCACGCAGACCAATGAACTCTTCACGGCCACGATAGGCAGCGCTGA